>JAFYEM010000033.1 GCA_017544265.1 Bacteroidales bacterium
CCGATGCAGAACTTGCTGAAAATTGTGCATAGGATGGTGTCGGGGAGGAGGGTGCGGCCGGTGACGGTGCCGAGGGTGGTGGTTGCGAGGCGGAGGTCCTCGGCGAGGAGGTCTGTGGTTGAACCGGAGGTCAGGGAGGTGCGGACCCGCTGGAGAGAAGCGGCAGTTTCACGGAGGGCCTGAAGGTGTCTTTCGCTGGTCACAATTGCTTCGTCGGAAGGGGAGAGAAGGTCCTTTTTGGTCTCAATCAGCAATTCGATTAACTTATCAATTCCGATTTCGTCCTTTGCGGAAATATTTAGTATATATGATTTATTTTCAAGCGATGAAATAAAATTGTTGATAACTGTAACAAATTTGTTAACCTCGCTTTCCCCAGCAAAATCAATTTTATTAATAAGAAATACTAATAATTGTTGGGGGCTCGACAAGGACGAAGTAATCTGCTCGAGTCCTGAGGAAAGACCCTCCAAAGATCCTGTCGGATCCACTACGACAAGTATAATTTCAGCCTCGGACAGTTTCTTGAGTGAGCGTCCGATTCCTATGTTTTCAACCTCATCCAGGGTGTTGCGAAGTCCGGCGGTGTCGATGAATCGGAAACTTATTCCGCCGAGACTGAGAGTCTCCTCGACCGTGTCCCTTGTTGTCCCAGGAATGTCGGATACTATTGCCCTGTCATCTTTGAGAATGGCATTAAGCAGAGTGCTTTTCCCTGCGTTGACAGCACCTGCAATGGCGACAGGAACTCCTCGACGGATGGAGTTGCCTGACTTATAGGAAAGGATTAGCTTATTTACTTTTGTAAGCGCCTCGTCAAGCAATGACAGAAGGTTCTCACGAGATGTAAACTCCACATCTTCATCACTGAAATCCAGTTCCAATTCAAGTAAAGCAGCAACTTCTAAAAGCTTAGCTTCTATACTGTCGAATTCCTTGGAGTAACCACCCCTCAGCTGATTCATCGCCACTCTATGAGAAGCTGAAGTCGTAGATGAAATAACATCAGCAACCGCTTCTGCCTGAGCGAGGTCCATCTTTCCATTCAGAAATGCCCGTGACGTAAATTCACCTGGTGCGGCGAATTCTGCACCGGCCGCTGCAAGCCTCCTTAGAATTTCAGAAGCAATCCAGGACGAAGCGTGGCAGGAGATTTCAACGCTGTCTTCCCCAGTGTATGAATGAGGCGCCCGAAAGACGGATACAAGTACGTCATCCACACCTGGTATTTCCCCATAGTGGATTGTGTAAGCTTTTGAACCGGCAACAGTTCCATTCTTTAATTGAACTACCGCATCAACAATCCGGAAGGCGTCCGGACCGCTGATGCGGATAATGCTTATAGCTCCGGTTCCCGGAGTGGTGGCCGGAGCTATTATAGTGCTATTCATACCTGCTGAATTTGGACATATTGTCAATTAGTTCAGCATTGGTCTTGAATTCGTCCATGTGCTGCTGCATCCATGTCATCGCTTCCACAGGGTTCATATCGGACAACAGCTTGCGCAGGATCCATATTCTGTTAAGTGTGTAGGCGTCATACAGAAGGTCGTCCCGGCGGGTTGATGACAGGGTCAGGTTCACGGACGGGAAGATTCGCTTGTTGGAGAGATTGCGGTCCAGCTGGAGTTCCATATTGCCGGTACCTTTGAATTCTTCGAATATAACGTCATCCATCTTGGAGCCGGTCTCGGTAAGGGCCGTAGCAAGAATAGTGAGCGAACCGCCGTTTTCAATCTTTCGCGCAGCACCGAAGAACCGCTTGGGTTTCTGAAGGGCATTGGCGTCCACACCACCGGTAAGCACCTTTCCTGATGCGGGCTGAACGGTGTTATACGCCCGGGCAAGACGGGTAATGGAGTCCAGAAGTATGACAACGTCATGACCACATTCAACCAGGCGGCGGGCCTTGTCGAGCACCATATTGGCAACCTTCACATGCCTTTCGGCAGGTTCATCGAAGGTCGATGCAACAACTTCAGCCTTGACGCTGCGGCTCATGTCTGTGACTTCCTCGGGGCGTTCGTCAATCAGAAGGACGATTTCATAGACCTCGGGATGATTGTCTGCTATGGCGTTTGCAATAGCCTTGAGAAGCATGGTCTTGCCAGTTTTAGGCTGCGCCACGATAAGTCCCCTCTGGCCTTTGCCGATAGGCGTGAACATGTCCACAATGCGGCAAGAAGGATCTTTTTCGTGACCATGGCCCAGCAGGTTGAATTTCTCCGTAGGGAAGAGCGGGGTCAGGAAATCGAAGGGAACCCTGTCGCGAACAAACTCCGGTGTGCGGCCGTTAATATAGTTGATCTTAACCAGCGGGAAATATTTGTCACCTTCTCTGGGAGGTCGAATTTCACCGGTAACGGTGTCACCGTTTTTGAGGGCGTTTATTTTTATCTGCTGCTGGGAAACATAGATGTCGTCCGGAGAATTAAGGTAGTTATAGTCTGACGAGCGGAGGAAACCGTAGCCGTCGGGCATGATTTCAAGAACACCGGTCGCTTCCACGGCACGGTCGAACTCAATGCGGGGGCGCTGCTGGAGGGCCGGCTGGGCCTGCTGTGCAGGACGCTGCTGAGGATTCTGGGGCGCCTGCTGCGGTGCAGACTGAGTCTGCTGTCCGCGGGGCTGCTGAGCAGGCGCTGCGGCTGGGGCTGCTGCCTGCGACGTAGCCGGTGAAGCAGCTTCAGCTGGGGTAGACTTTGCTTTCCGCCCACGTTTGCCGCTCTTGGGAGGCTCGGCGGAAGGAGCAGGTGTTTCTGAAGGAACAGCCGCAGGGGTGGCTTCTGCCACGGCAGGGGCGGCTTTGGCCGCGCTCTTTCGGCCGCGCTTCTTCGGCTGCTGAGGCTCGGCAGAGGGAGCCGCAGGAGTCTCCGCTTTATCCGCCTGCTTTTCAGCGGCTTTGTCCTCAGCCTTCTGTTCAGATTTTGCGGGCGGTTTCTGGGCCGGCTTCTCTGCTGGCTTTTCAGCCTTCTGCGCCTTTTCTCCCTTGCGGGGGCGTCCGCGGCGCGGCTTGTTGTCGGCCTCTACGGGTTTGATGGACTCAAGTCTGGCTTCTTCGTCCAAAATTGAATAGGCCAGATTTTCAAGGTCCATTTTCTTGTAATTCTTGATTGACAAGGATGCGGCGAGGTTTCTTATCTCCTCTTCGCTCATAGAATTGAGCTCAAATAGTTTATGTGTCATAAAGATTAGGATGTCAATTACATCGGGGGAACCCCCATTGGCACCGCAAATTTAGGAAAAATTTTTAATTATCCCAATAGGAGGAGCTCTTTTTGAAGCGGAGCAGATCCGCGAGAGCCGCAGCATTTGCGGCGATACGGAAACTGTATGACTGCCAGTTTCCAGTAGGGACCCATGAGACAGCTATATTGAAGCAGTGAAGGTCGTATGTGGCACTTATCTGCGTGGTGGTCAGTTTTCCGGCCATTACGTCAAAGCCTGTCGTAGCCTGTATGGACAGCCTCGGAGTCAGTTTCAGGTTGCCCGACAAACCTATGGTCTGAGTGAAACGCTTGTTCTGCACCAATTTATTATTAGCGTAGGAATAAGACATGGAATAACTGAAAGAATAGTTTATATTCAGCGACCATGGAGCATTCGGGTTCAGGTAATAAAGGTAGCCGCCGGGAATATACTCTCCGGTCGTAGGATGATAGTAAATACGGCGGTACGAGTCTATGCCGCCGGTCACCCCGCTGCCGCCTCCGGAAGAGTCCTTGGTGCCGTCGTTGCCGTTGATGGAGCCTTTGCCGTTGATGGCATAGGAGAGGGAAGCGCTGGCATTGGTGAGCCTGAGTGCGTGCCAGAACCCCTCCTTCGCTATATTGAGCTTGTTGTACTTGCGTCCATGCTCGTCCACTGCGTATGGGTCAAAGGAAGCGTTGGCGCTGAGTCCCAGCTTGCCGAAGATGGAGGTGGACAGAGTCACGCCGATATTTCCCAGCCGCAGCGAGTCCGCAAGGAAATTGTAGTTTCCGTTGATATTCAGCTGGTCTATGAGCTTTATCTTCTTTGAACCGGAACCGGTAGTATCCCTGAGATCGCGGACCTTTGCCTCGAAGTTGTTGCCCACGCTGAAATTCAGGGAGCCATTCTGCCCACGGCCGGGAGGGGAGACCGAATTGTGGTTTCCGGAAAGCGAATAGATATTGTACCACGACGGCTGATGGTAGGAACCCCGGCTGTCATAATAGCCGCCGAGCTCGTGCCAGCCGTTGAAAGCCTTGCCTTTCTCCGGACTGTATGAGAACGACAGCGAAGGCGAAATCACATGCCTGATTGCCTGCAGCTTGTGATGCTTGCCGAAGTTGAACATACCGTAGATTCGTGTGGACAGGGACACGCTTCCTGAGTATGTCTGCGTAACTCCGAAACCGTTGAAGGCCTTTCCGGGATCCGTCACTACATGCTGCGCATAGATCTGGTCACCGTTTTCGTCTGTCACCGGCGTGGCGAGTCCGTTCAGGGTCTTTGTGACCGGGATGCGGTTTCCGTCCTCGTCGAGGTCATACTCCAGGGTCTGGGTGCCCTTGTTAAACATCCAGTTCATTCCGTAGGTGACGCTCGGGTTTACATTAATATATTTGAACAATGTAAAACTCGGCAGGCCTATCTGGAAGTTGTGGCTCATGCCGTTGGACATGCGGTCCAGCAGTTTTGTCATCAGTGAATCGCCCATCTCCTTTTTACGGAAACCGGTGGACTCGTCGACGACAGGGTTGCCGTCTTCGTCCGTTACGAAGTCCTGGATTTCCCTGAGTTTGAAGTTCACTCGGTTCTGGAACGATGTGGAATATCCAAGGGAAATCTTTTCATAAAACTTCTCTTTCCCGACCCTATTCTTTTTCTTGAAGGGGTAGAATCGGGTGACAGAGAGAGTAATGTTCGGCAGTGTGAAGGTATAGGAGGAGTCCCTGGAGTTCTGGTTGTGAAGGGCGTTCACCGAGAGGTTGACCTTTCCGTTCCAGTTGCGAGAATAGGAAATTGAAGAAGATATCTGGTTCTCGAGGGCTTCGTTAACCGAGCGGGAATTGTACCGGCTGTTGGACGGGGAGGAGAAGTTCACCGATGCTGAGAAAGATGTACCCGGATGCGCCTTGCTGTCCTGTGAGTGCGACCACCGTACGCCCAGGTTCTTGGTCTGGAAGAAGTCGGCGCTGCCTTTTTCACCGGTCTGGTCGTTGGAATATGTGAACGAGAAACTGCCGTTGAACTTGTAATTGACCTTGTAGCGGGAGTTTACGTCCACCGACCAGGAGCCCAGAGTGTAGTAACTTCCGGTTACGGAAAGGTCGAAATAGTCGCCGAAGACAAAGTACATTCCGGCATCGCGAAGATAGAAACCACGGGCGGTCTCCTCGCCGAAAGTCGGCATCAGCAGTCCGGTCGCCCTGGTCGGTTTCTGCGGAATAAAGCCGAAAGGAAGGCCGACGATTGGAATCGGAACATCCTCGAAAACAGCATAGGCCGGACCGAAGACCGTCTTCTGCGAGGGCTTGGTGACCACTTTCGCAAGCGACAACTTGAGGTAATAGTGCGGGTGCTCCAGGTCGCAGACTGTGTACATGCCCTTGCTGAGGTTGATGGATTTGTCCGGCAGCATCTTGATGTTCTGCCCCTGCATGATTCCGTCATCCTCCTTTGTTATCATATTGGTAATCCGCGCTTTCTGTGTGTCGAAATTATAGCGCAGTTCTTCCATTTTGTAGTTCTGCGAGCCCTGCGTCATTTCAGGCCGTCCCTTCCATTCACCCGTCAGAGAGTCATATATGCCGTGGGCATAGACAGTTCCCGTATTCATGTCGTATTCCATGAATTCGGATTTCAAGGTCATGTCCTTGTAGGTGACCGTAACGTCGCCGTAATAGAAAATCTTTCGCTGTCCATTTGAAAAGACCTCCACGATCGAATCGCGGGCGGTCGAAAACGCGGGCCGCTCGAGAGAACTTTTCTGAAGCAGGTCTATGGAATCGCGGCGGGCGATGGAATCGGCCCTGTGGATGGAGTCGCGGACGAAGCGGACAGAGTCGGGGACTATGGCGACAGTCGTGTCCACAAGGGCGGTACGGCCTCTCCGGCGGTTTCGCCTCTGGGCGTCAGATGACAGCGGAAGCAGCAGCATCAGCAGTGCCGCGGCAATGAAAAATCTCCAAATCCTACCTGTCATCCGGTAAAAAGTATTTTGCGGAAAATTATTATTTCCTAAATTTGCAATCTACAAAAGTACCATTATTTTCAGAGATTAGCAAAAATAATACTCTATGAGTATATTCAAAATATTACTGTACACCTCCATGGCAGCAGCGCTGACTGCAATCGCCGTGCCGTGCCCGGGAGCCGGGAAGGAATCCGGACCAAAGCCGTGGACCGTCGTCATAGATCCCGGTCATGGCGATCACGATCCGGGCTGCGTGGCGTCCGACGGCAAGACTTTCGAGAAGGACATCGCCCTTGACGTGGCAAAGCGGCTGGGGGAGAAAATAGAGAGGATAAAGGGAACAAAAGTGGTCCTGACGCGCACTGACGACACTTTTCTCGCTCTGTCGAAGCGCTCTGACATTGCCAATAGCAATAACGCGGACCTGTTCATTTCGGTCCATGTCAACGCTCAGGACAAGGGCAGCGCCGCCACCGGATTTTCCATCCACTGCCTCGGCCCGTCTTCCAGGAAAGGCCGCGACACTTTCAATGAAAATTTCAATATCTGCAAGAGGGAGAATGCCGTAATATCGCTGGAATCCGACTACAAGACTTCCTATCAGGGCTTTGATCCGAATGATCCTGCCTCTTACATGATTTTCTCGCTGATGCAGAACTCGAACCTTTCGCTCAGTCTCCAGTTCGCCGACGACGTGGATACGGCGATGCGCAAATACAGTTCCATCACGACTTCACGCGGTATTTCCCAGGACCCCTTCCTGGTGCTCGTAAGGGCCTCCATGCCTGCTGTCCTGTTTGAAATGGGCTTCATCACAAACTCAAAGGATTTCGAAGCCATGACCAGCGAAGAGGGCCGCGACAAGATTGCGGAAGGCTTGTATCAGGCCGTACGTGTCTATAAGGCCCGCACCGACGGGGAAGCCGTAGTGGAAGAAAAGCCGAAGCCGGAAGGGCAGCAAAAGCCGGAGGAGCCGGTGCAGGCAGTTGCGCTTCCAGCGGCCTCCGCAGTCCGCTACGGGACCCAGGTCATAGCTACAGGAAAGTATATGGCCCCGAAAGACGAGTTTTTCCATGGCTATGTGCCCGTAGATGTTCCGAGGGGAGAACTGCACAGATATATCATCGGCGTATCGGAGGATTTGTCTAAAGCCAGGGAGGAAAATAAAAAAATCAAGTCATTTTTTCCGGACTCATATATGGTCATAATAGAGGACGGAAAGACCAGCTTGCTGAAGTAGATTTTTCCACGTTTCAGCGCAGTAGAAAAACACTTTTCCTATAAATACCTAATTTAGAATTTATCAAAATAGGTATCTTTGAAAGAGACGCATATATCTATTGTGATATTCTGTAAATGATTGTTTTTTAGGAATTTATAAAATCATTCAAAATCAGTGCTGCGTTTTTGAATCTAAATTAAAAAAAATTAAAAAACAATAGCTTCTGCATTTTTTTCTCAAAAAAATTTCCTCCATTTTTGCATTCCCAAAGCAAAGCAATTACAGAAAGATTTATCCGTCAGGAGCGCCATGCTTGAAAGCGAAAGACATATCGCGGTTTGGAACGCGTGTCTGGAGATTATCCGGAACAATATCGAGCCCCAGAAGTTCGATACCTGGTTTCGTCCGATAGTCCCCGTTTCCCTTGTGGATGCTACCCTGACCATAGAGGTCCCCACCGATTTCTTCCGTGATTATCTCGAGACCTTCTATCTGGATCTTCTGAAGCTCACCCTGAAGAGGGAACTCGGCACTGCTGCAAAGCTGGTCTATATGGTACGTCCGGTGGCTTCCCAGCCCGGAATGACCTTCCCTGCCGCGGAGCACAGCACGCCCGTGAACCGGCCGGTCTCGATTAACTCCTATGATCCGTCAGGAAGCCGCAATCCGCTGGTTTTCCCGGGAACCAGGAGAATCCAGATCAACCCAAGGCTCAATCCCTCTTATTGTTTTACCAACCTTGTCGCAGGTGACTGCAACAAGATGGGTATCACGGCGGGGGAGAGCATTTCCATGAACCCGGGAAAGACTCCTTTCAATCCTCTGTTCATTTTCGGCGGTCCCGGGCTGGGGAAAACCCATCTCGCACAGGCCATCGGCGTCGAAATTCATGAAAAACGCCCCGACCTCGTGGTACTCTATGTTACCGGCAATGAGTTCAAGACCCAGTACATGGATGCCACTATGGGCAATAAACTGACGGATTTCATCGCTTTCTATCAGCGTATTGACGTTCTCATAGTGGATGACATCCAGGACCTGCTCGGTCAGGGCACCCAGAATGCATTCTTCAATGTGTTCAATCACCTGCATCAGAATGGAAAGCAGCTGGTCTTCACTTCCGACAGGGCACCCGTCGAGCTTAAGACTTTTGAAGACAGGATGCTGTCCCGTTTCAAATGGGGCCTTTCCGTGGAGCTTACTGCCCCCGACTATAAGACCAGGCTGGAAATGCTGCGTGCGCGCAGTTTCCGCGAAGGCGTAAATGTCCCGGACGAAGTGCTGTCCTTCCTGGCATCGAGGGTGAAATCCAACTTCCGTGAACTGGAAGGCTCACTTATATCCCTGATTGCCAATGCTACTCTCTGCCACAAGGATATTACCATTACGCTGGCCGAGAATATCACAGAAAAGATTGTAGGCACCCAGGAGTCCTCGTTCAGCATGGACCTGGTTATCAAGACAGTCTGCGAATATTTCAACATCACCCGTGATGTGCTGATTTCACCTTCGCGCAAGCGCCAGATAGTCCAGGCACGTCAGATTGCGATGTACCAGTGCCGGAACCTGATTCCCAGTTGTTCGCTTTCCACCATCGGGGCCGAACTGGGCGGGAAGGATCACGCTACGGTCCTGCACGCTATATCGACTGTGAATGACCTTAAAGCCACAGATAAACTGTTCCGCCAGTATGTGGAAGATATAGAAGGTATGCTTAAAGTGACAGTCGAAGGTTAGAATCTGTTTCATTTTTGAATATTTTTTGTTAAATTTGGGGTTGACCGGAAAATACGGCCGACCTCTTTTTATTTTAGTTGAAATGGACAGCAACAGAGTACTGGATTTCTTCAAGGAAATCACGCGGATTCCAAGAGAATCCGGACACGAAGAGCAGATGATATCCTATCTTGAGAATTTCGCTTCCTCAAGGGGACTGGAGTGCAAAAAGGATTCAATCGGAAACATATTGATTGTAAAAGAAGCCTCCAAAGGCAAGGAAAAGAAGCCGTCAATAGTGCTTCAGGCGCATCAGGACATGGTATGCGAGAAAACCGGCGACTTTGAATTCGACTTTTCCAGGGATCCCGTTCCCTTCGTGGTGGAGGACGGATGGATGGTCTCGCACAATACGACTCTGGGTGCGGACGACGGGATAGGCATCGCCGCATGCCTTGCGCTTCTGGACTCCGAGCTTCCCATGGGTAAACTGGAATGCCTGTTCACGATTTCCGAGGAGACCGGAATGGACGGGGCCTTCGCACTTGAAAAAGGTTTTTTCGACGGAAAGACGCTTGTGAATCTGGATTCCGAAGACGAGGGACAGCTGTTTGTGGGCTGTGCCGGCGGAGTTGATACGACGGCCCGTTTCCAGATTGAACGGGAAGCCCTCCGCAAGGGATACAAAACTCTCAGCATCAAAATCGGCGGGGCCATCGGAGGGCACAGCGGCGACGATATCAACAAGGAAAGGGCGAATGCCGTCGCTCAGCTGCTTCGCTTCCTGTACACGCAGCTGCAGTACGATTATCAGCTTCTGAGTCTGTCTGGAGGCAATAAGCCCAATGCGATTGCTCGCGAGGCCGAGGCAATTATCGCAGTGCCCCAGGATGAATTCCAGGACATGATAGATGATGCCGCTGCTTTTGCCGAGGTGCTGAAGGCCGAATTTGCGTCCAGCGACCCGGACGTGACCGTGTCCGCAAAGAGCGTCAAATGCTCTCTCAAGCCATTTGCGGAAGAAGATACCGTGAGGATCATCACAACTCTGCGGGGCTGTCCGCACGGGGTGGAGAAAATGAGCTGTGACATACCCGGACTGGTGGAGACATCCACCAACCTGGCTGCTCTTAAAATGGACGGAGACACTCTGACTGTCGTTACCAGCCAGCGCAGCAGCGTGGTTTCGGAACTGCATGCCATGGCCCAGAAGGTCGAGGCGGTGCTGCTTCTCGGAGGAGCCGAGGTGGAACATCACGGAGAATATCCCGGCTGGAAGCCCAATATGGACTCTCCGATACTGGCTTCCTGCGTGGAGTCATACAGGCGGCTGTTCAATATGGAACCGGAAGTCAAGGCTATCCACGCCGGACTGGAGTGCGGTCTCTTCCTCGAGAAGTTCCCTGACCTGGATATGATTTCATTCGGCCCGACCCTCCGCGGGGTTCATGCTCCCGGCGAAAAACTCGAACTTGCCTCCCTGGACCGCTTTGTGGCTCTGCTGAATGATATTGTAACGAAATAATATGATAAGAATAGCACCATCGATGCTTGCGGCGGACTTCCTGAATCTGGGAAAGGACGTGGATCTGGTGAACCGTGCGGCGGACATTTTCCATCTGGACGTCATGGACGGGAGTTTCGTTCCGAACCTGTCCTTCGGCTTTCCCGTAGTCGAGGCGATTGCAAAAAAAGCCGAAAAACCCCTTGACGTGCACCTGATGATTGTTTCTCCATGGAAATACGTGGAGCGCTTCGCCTCTGTCAAAGGTGTGGAGATGATCAGTTTCCATCTGGAAGCGGCCCTCGGGCGCACTGACGGGACGATAGACCTTATCCACTCCTGCGGTGTCCGCGCCGGAATTGCCATCAATCCCGACTGTCCGGTGGAAAGTGTCTTTCCTTATCTGGACAAGGTGGATTTCATTCTTGTGATGAGCGTCTTCGCGGGTTTCGGCGGGCAGAAATTCATAGCTGCCTCACTGGACCGCATACGCAGCCTGAAGGCGGAGATTGAAAGGCGCTCGCTCAACGTCGGTATCGAGGTCGACGGGGGAGTGGGACCGGACAACGCAGGCCTTCTGAATGATGCCGGAGCAAGTATTTTAGTGGCTGGCTCGTCAGTATTCAGGGCTACGCGCCCCGAAGATGCGATTTCAGCAATGAGATAATACAGATTTTGATTATATTTGCAAGATAAATAACACGATATGATTACTCACACACTTCGGCTTATCGCCGATGCAATGCAGGATAAGAAGGCAGAGAACGTAGTTTCCCTGGACTTGCGGGAAATGGAAGGCGCAATAACTGACTGGTTCGTAGTCTGCGAGGGCAGCAACACCACCCAGGTTGGCGCGATTGCGGACAATGTACTGAAAGTACTCAGGGAGCAGGAGGGTATCCGGCCCCTCAGGACACAGGGCGAGGGGAACAATTTCTGGATTATACAGGATTACGGCAATATTCTCGTACATATTTTCCTGAAGGAATACCGCGATTTTTACCGGCTGGAAGACCTGTGGGCCGATGTTCCCCGCAAGCAGTACAAGGTGAGGAGCGCATCTCAAAAAAATAAGAATAATGGCGGACAAGAATAAGAAGAAAGACAGCGGCAAGCCGAAGATAATACGTATCAACCTGAGTTTTTCATGGTTGTACATACTGCTTATCATAGGTCTGGGATTTCTGCTGTTCGGAAACAGGAGCGCCTCCCCGGAAAAGATTGAATGGGAGGAAGTGAAGGCTATGGCTTCAGCCGGGGACATAGACGAGATCAGTTTTGTTAGGAATGACTTCGAGGGCTATGTCAAGGTCCGCCCCGAAAGGCTTGCAAAGTATGCGGACAAGTATCCCGGCGGAATTCCTCCGAAAAAGTCCCCTCACTTTTTCTTTCTGGTATCCAATCGTTTCGATCCCGAGACTACTTTCGGGGAGCTGAATTCAAGCCTCGCCCCGGCGTCCCGTTTCAAGGTCATAATGAAGAATAACGACCGTTCCTGGACCACCATCCTGGAATGGCTCATCTGGCCCCTGATGATAGTGCTCATGTGGGTATGGATGTTCCGCGGAATAGGCCGCAACATGGGTGGCGGCGCAGGCGGAATGGGCGGCGGAATGGGTAATCCCTTCAATGTGGGCAAGGCTAATCCGAGGGAAGCCAGCAAGAACGAGGTGAAGGTGACCTTCAAGGATGTGGCCGGACTCTATGGGGCTAAGGAAGAAGTGATGGAGATTGTGGATTTCCTTCGCAATCCCAGGAAATATACTGCACTCGGCGGCAAGATTCCCAAAGGCGCCCTGCTGGTAGGGCCTCCTGGAACCGGAAAGACCCTGCTTGCCAAAGCAGTTGCCGGCGAGGCAGACGTTCCGTTCTTCTCGATTTCCGGCTCAGATTTCGTGGAAATGTTCGTCGGCGTGGGTGCATCGAGGGTACGTGACCTGTTCCGTCAGGCAAAGGAGAAGGCCCCCTGCATAGTGTTCATCGACGAGATAGACGCCGTCGGACGTGCCCGCAGCAAGAATGCTGGCTTTACTTCAAATGACGAAAGGGAAAATACTCTGAATCAGCTTCTCACCGAGATGGACGGTTTTGGCACAAACAGCGGAGTCATCGTGCTCGCCGCCACCAACCGTGCCGATATCCTCGACCGCGCACTCATGCGCGCCGGCCGCTTCGACCGCCAGATTCACGTCGAACTGCCGGAAGTCAAGGAGAGGGAGGAAATTTTCCAGGTCCATATCCGCGGACTCAAGCTCGCCCCGGATTTCGACGTAAAATTCATGGCCAACCACACTCCCGGCTTCTCCGGGGCAGACATCGCGAATGTCTGCAATGAGGCCGCACTGACCGCCGCAAGGCGCAACAAGGAATTTATCGACAGGCAGGACTTCCTGGACGCTGTCGACCGCATAGTCGGCGGACTGGAAAAGAAGGGGTCCATCATGACGCCTGCTGAAAAACGCTCCATTGCCTATCACGAGGCCGGACATGCCACCGTAAGCTGGCTGCTCCCTTATGCCAATCCGCTCTTCAAGGTCACACTTATTCCCCGCGGACAGGCCCTGGGTGCCGCCTGGTACCTGCCGGAGGAACGCAAGTTATGGACAAAGGCCCAGATGATGGATGAGATGTGCTCTCTCATAGGCGGCCGTGTGGCAGAGGAAATAATCAACGGACAGCCTTCCACCGGCGCCCAGAACGATCTGGAGAAATTGACCGGCATGGCCTACAGCATGGTCAAGTACTATGGTATGAGCGACAAGGTCGGTCTTGTCTCATTCTACGACTCTTCCGGTTCGAGGGGTTATGAATTCAACAATCCTTATTCTGAAAAGACCGCGGAACTGATGGATGCCGAGGTCAAGAAACTCATCGGCGAGATTCACGACCGGACCTACGAGATACTGACCCGCAACCGTGAGGGATGGACCGCAATGGCGGAACTGCTACTTGAAAAAGAGGTGATTTTCGCGGCCGATGTGGAAGCCATTCTCGGTCCTAAAGTGCTGCCTTCGGTGGAGGAGCGCAAACCGCAGGAGGAAGACAAGAATGAATAATACCGTTGTCAGAACAATCTCCGGGCTGGTTTTCCTCGCCCTGATGATTTCGGGACTTCTGCTCTCAAAGTTCTATTTCGCTGCGCTCTTCATTTTCATAATGATCGTCATGATGGTGGAGTTCTACGGAATGACGATGGGGGACAAGTACCACTGGCCAAGGCGTTTCGGAATCATCACGGCCGTCATAACCTTCATCGTTGCTTTCCTGCACTATGCCTATATGGTTCCGACAAGCTGGATAGGGCTGATCGCCGTGCCTCTGATCGGAACGATGATTTACACCATCTTCGCCAAGGAGAAGGAGGACCTCAATATCCTGTCCAACCTCTTTACCGGATTCATCTACATAGGCATTCCCATGGTGATGTCCAATTTCGTGGTGTTCGACAAGGAAGGTAATTTCGACGGCATGCTGATGCTCTGCTTCTTCATGATAATCTGGGCATCCGATGTCGGGGCCTATTGCTTCGGCATGCTTTTCGGCCGGAACGGCCGGAAGCTGGCACCGTCGATTTCGCCCAAGAAGTCATGGGCAGGTGCCTACGGCGGTTTTTTCACTGCCATTCTGATGGCTGTAATCATGTATTTTACCGGGCTTCTGAAACTTCCTCTTTGGCATCTCGTGGCCCTTGCGGCCGTAATGAATGTCGCCGCCGTCTTCGGGGACCTGTTTGAATCCCAGTGGAAGCGGTTCTATGGAGTCAAAGATTCCGGAAAAATCATTCCCGGCCACGGAGGAATGCTTGACCGCTTTGACAGCGCCCTTTTCGCCATTCCCATCGGAGTAGTTTACCTGATTATTTTTTCACTGATATGAGACAGTTGCTGGATAAAGATTCCTACGGCACTATTGCCTTCGTCTGGATAGTAAGCATAATCGTTATTGTGCTTGTTGCCATATTCATAAAGAACAGGTGGGTGTCCATTCCCATCTGCGCCTTCGGCGTGTTCATGATGGCTTTCATCACCTATTTCTTCAGGGTTCCCGTCCGGACCGCTCCTGAAGGAGACAATCTTGTTGGCTCGGTGGCCGACGGCAAAATAGTAATTGTGGAGAAGGTGTTTGAAAAGGAGTACCTGCAGAAGGAATGCATCCAGGTGTCAATATTCATGAACTTTTTCGATGTTCACTGCAACTTCTGGCCGGTAAGCGGCTCCGTCAGCTACTACAAGTATCATCCCGGACGCTATCTTATGGCCTTCCTGCCTAAGTCTTCAGAACTCAACGAACATTCGTCCACGGCAGTCCGCACTCCGGACGGCACGGAGATATTTTTCAAGCAGATTGCTGGCACGTTCGCCCGCAGGATAGTATGTTATGCTGAAAATGAGAAGTCTGCAAAGCGGGGCGTCCAGTGCGGCGTCATCAAATTCGGCTCCCGCATAGACATCTTCCTGCCGCTTGACGCCGACATAAAAGTGAAAGTCGGCGACAAGGTCCGGGCCGTAGAATCCGTCATAGCGACACTCAGGTGAAAAATCACCTGTAATTTTTCAGGTAGGATATAACTTTGGATATTTCTTCGTAGAAGGGGGTGTCTTCTACGATGACGGGCTGAATCTTGCGTATTCCGTCATATAGACGGCGGGAATTCCTGCAGATTCTGTCCTTCAGTTCCAGGCAGTCTGTGGCCTGCGCAAGAGCCATCATCTCAATGGCAAAGACCTGCCACACATTCTCTATTACCTGCGCGCAGAGAAGCGCAGAGTTGGTTCCCATAGACACGATATCCTGATTGTCGTTGTTGTTGGGTATGCTGTGGACATAGTTCGGCATGGCCAGGGTCTGGCATTCGGCTGTAGTCGACGTGGCTGTGAACTGGCAGGCCTGCATTCCGTAGTTCAGTCCGAGGCGCCCCAAATTCAGGAAAGGTGGCAGAATACCGTTTATACGGTCGTGGAAGAGGTAATTGAGCTGCCTTTCAGCTGTCATCGCGAGGCGTACCATAGCGATTTTTATCTTGTCGGCTTCCAGGGAGATATAGTCCCCGTGGAAATTTCCGCCATGATAGACATTACGGGTTTCGTGATCGACAATGGGGTTGTCGCAGGCGGAATTATATTCTTCCTCTATGATTCTTCGGGCGTTCCGCAGGGTTTCCAGTACCGGGCCGAGTATCTGGGGAGCGCAGCGGAGGGAATAATAGGGCTGCACCTTATGCTCGAAGACTTCCTCGTTATGAGGGCCTTCATACAGCTCATGCTCACGCTTGGCAAGGCAGAGCGACGAGGACGCGATCCGGCGCATCTTCGCAGCTACTTCCCTCTGTCCCTCGTGACGGCGGGCATCGTTGAGTGGCCCGGACATGAGGTCGTCGTAGGAAGAAGCGATTTCATTGATCCATACTGCGGCGGACACGGCGAAATCGAGAAGCTGTTCAGCCCTGAGCAGGTTCACAAGCGATATTCCAGTCATCACAGAGGTGCCGTTTGTGAAAGAGAGTCCTTCCCGTATATGAATCTCCATAGGGGAGAGGCCGAGCTCGGAAAGGACCTCTGCAGTGGGCCTCCAGGCGCCTTTATAGTGGACTTTGCCCTCGCCGATCAGACACAGGGCAATATGGGCAAGCTGGACAAGGTCTCCGCTGGCTCCCACGCTTCCATGACGTGGAATGAACGGAATGATATCGTTGTTGATAAATGCCACCAGCAGTTTGACCCCGTCCGGATGAACGCCGGACCTCCCCTGGAGGAAGGTTCCTGCCCGGGCAAGCATTGCGGCCTTCACCTGGATATCATCGAGGGGCTCCCCGGCGCCAGTGGAATGGCTTCTTATAATATTGTATTGCAGGTCCTTCAGGAAAGCATCATCTACTCTCCACTGAGCCATAGGCCCGAAACCGGTATTGATACCATATATGATCTTCTCTCCTGCAAACTCCTTGAGGAAGTTATAACTCCTCACCACTTCCTTCATTGCAGACTCCTCCACGGTGAACTGCTCACCGCCGAAAAGCACTCTTTCCAAATTGTCAATTGTCAGCAGCATTGCTCTCTTGAATTAATTCAACCAGTCTGTCAATGGCCTCGGTGTCAGGAACGTGCCTTAGCACGGGTGTACGGCCATGATATATGGATACCTTATGTGCACCTTCTCCGACATAGCCCCAGTCCGCGTCAGCCATCTCTCCTGGACCGTTCACAACGCAGCCCATGACAGCTATCACCGTATTCTTGAGATGGGCGGTACGTTTCTTTACGGTCTCGAACGCTCCCTGCAGGTCATACATCGTCCGTCCGCAGCCCGGGCAGGCGATATATTCGGGCCTGTAAAAGCGACGTCGGCAGGCCTGAAGCAGTTCGTCCGCGAGATAATCGCTCAGACTCTTGTCTATTTCCACGCGGCGACCATCGGCACCGGCATAGTCTCCATCGAAAGATATATCGTCTATCTCTTTGTCCAGCAGCCGCTTGCCGAAATCGCAGGACAGTTCCATCAGCAGCCTTTCCCGGGAGGGGGCATGGTAAGTAGCCCTGATGGAGCGGCCCTCGACCTTTACTGCCGAAAGGGAAGATTCCAGCTGCGAGCCGGATGAATACCGGCGGCACAGATAGTCCGCAACAGGTATTTCATTCACCGGGTCCTCGGTAAGGGAAACACGGACGGTGTCGCCTATCCCTTCGGAGAGAAGGGCGGAGATACCTACGCAGGACTTGATACGTCCGCTGTCCCCGTTTCCGGCTTCGGTAACCCCGACATGCAGCGGGAAGACATGGCCGTACTCAGCCATCTTGGCCGCAAGGAGCCGGTAGGCCTCGACCATCACTACGGTATTGGATGCCTTCAGCGAGACAACTATGTCGAAAAAGTCGTTGTCCACCGCAAGTCGTATCCACTCCATGGCAGCCTCGGCCATCGCAAGGGGAGTGTTTCCGTAGAGAGAAGTAATCCGCTCGCCAAGGGAACCATGATTGAGGCCTATACGAATGGCGGTGCCATTTTCGCGGCACACTCCCGCAAGCGTGCTGAACTGACGGCAAGCTTCAGCATGGTCACGGTTGAAGTTTCCGGGGTTGATCCGGACTTTTTCCACGAAAGGAGCGACAGCAATCGCGGTTTCGGAGGAAAAATGGATATCTGCGACAAGCGGGACATCACATCCCTCAGCCAGGAGCCGCCGCTTGATTTCTTTCACGGACTCCACCTCCCTGGGCCCGGGCACAGTTATGCGGACAAGGGCGGAGCCGGCTTCTGAAAGAGCCAGGCACTGCCGCAGGGTCGCATCCACATCCGAAGTGTGAGTGTTGCACATGCTCTGGGGCAGAATCTTTCCGCCGCCTATAGACAGATTTCCGACTTTGACTATTCTATTTTTTATCTCCATAGACAATTCGTTTGGCTTCCCTGCGCAGCTGGGCGCGCGTGCGTCCGTATCGTGGAGTCAGCTGGTAATAAAGGCCTACCGAAATCATGATATCGAAAGGATATGCGAAACGGTAATAGTACTCCGGATACAGCCTCGGGAAGTACGGGGACTGGTAATTGGGGTCGTAGAGTGAAGACCAGCTCCACTTGAGAAGACCGTTGAAATGAATCTCTACAGGATCGAACATAAGCCCGAACCCGACTCCTCCTTCCACTCCGTAGGTCCAGCGGTGGTCGGTAGAGAGGAAGGATGTGCGTATCTCCTCCGGCACATGGTCGCCATAACGGACGATATTCATCCTGTACCCCCCGTAAAGGCCGAGCTTGACCATCATCTTGATTTTGTCCGTAAAGTCGAAGTGGACATGTGTGAGGAAATTTCCCTCATAGACTTCCATGAGCGCTTTGGTAGCGCCTTCCAGGGTCTGGATAACATGGGTTTCCTTGTTCTCCTTGAACTGATATCCCTCCCAGGTATGCTGGACACCGAATTCCAGACCCAGATTGCGGAAGGTATTGAGCATGGTGAAGAACTTGGTGACAGAGAGTCCGTAGCATGGCAGCTTGAAGAAATACCTCGTTTCCCTGCTGGGGTTGAACATATTGCCCACGAAAGTGCCACCGAAATATGCACCGATCATCCAGTAATCATTGATAAGGAACTGCTTCTTGACATTGACCGTATCCAGGTACTCATCAGTGATTACCTCCGGGAGTTCGAAGATGTCCCTCACATATTTGACGGTATCGGCCTCCTGCCCCCTTGCGCAGAGGACAAAAAGCAAAATTGCCGCGGCTGTCGAGAGGAACTTTTTCATTTCATTACATCCTCAATGTTAACGTCCTGCACCACTTCGGAGCGTTCCGGAATATCCCAGAGGAATGAATCTCCGTTTTTATAGAAACGCACCTTCTCCGGCTGCTTGCGCTCGAGCAGGACACCTGTATCAACAATGCCGTTGCCATTCACGTCTTCAGTCAGACGGATGCAGTAGCTGCCGTTTTTCAGGTAGGGGAAAACCAGCGAACAGTCGGAGTCTATGATGAAACTGCGAATAACCGTGTTGCGCTTTTCATTCAGAAGGTCCACGATGTACTTGTGTCTCACGCCCTTCATATTCAGAGTGATGGAAGAGAGTTTCTCATCGTCAGGCAACTTCACCTTCACCTCGGTACTGTCGTTATAGAAACCGTTGATGTCGCGGAACTTGCGATACGGGACCTTGAGGAAATATTCATATCCAACCTGGAATTTTTCCTTAGGCATCACAGTATAACGTCTCAGGTTAAGGCTGTCACGGACGACAGTGTATTCGCCCTTTTTCTCCTGCTGGCGGGGGTTCACGCTGCGGAACACAAGGGAGTCGAAGGCATCCTCGATAAGAGGATATTTGAATTCGAAGGTGAATCCGTACTGCTCCACTGTCTCGGGTTTCGCTTCGGTGGTGAACACAGCGATGGTATCTTCATGCTTGAGGTCCTTGCGGGAAGACTTCATCGCCGCGACACGGAGCTTCTTATCCAGCACAAGACGGACTTCCTCATCGGTGGGGACAAGGTTCCCGAGGGTGTCGGTCTTGTCATAATTGACCATCAGTTTAAGAGTATCCGGCATCTTGCGCCGGTCATTCACCCATATTTCCAGGGAGTCCTTCTGCTGGTTGAACTGGGTTATCAGCTTGTCGGCTGGCAGGCCTTTGATTTTCAGTTTATGGACATTGGCCCCGGGTGCCATGAAAGTCAGGAAAGCGGTCCTCAAGCCGACTCTTTCCTTCTTGACTATCATTTGCTTGGAAGGATGCTCGCGGAAAAGGCTGAGTTCCACCTGGGCCTTGCGCTGCAGGCAGCTGAGAGTGTCCTTCATATCGAACTTCATCAGTTCCTTCAAAGTGTCGGAAACCACCATCGTCGGACGGAAAAGACTGTCCAGGAAGGCAATCTTTTCGCTTCCGTCCGGATCGTATTTATTATTGTTGTTGGCATCCGTCAGGGCATAGATACGATAGAGGGTGTCTGCGATATTGCGGATGCTGAAAAAGCCCCAGTCGTCCGTCTTGGCAGCGGCAACCGGTCTCTTAAGGAAGACAGCGGAATCGGCGTGGTCCTTGTAGAGCAGCACTGTCGCACCTTTCACCGGCATAAGCGTATTGCAGTCCTGGACCAGTCCGGTCATGGCCATGGTGTCTATGACACTGCCCGTGGAGAATACCAGGGTGAAGCCGGGGAACATATTTCCCTCGTTGTTGTCGCCTATGGCGCCGGTTAGATCGAGGGTGTAGGTGGTGTTGCTGTCCAGATCCGATTCGAAAGAAACTATGACGTTTTTCTCACTGATGCGGTGCTTGGGTTTCTTCTCCAGAGGGGGAGAGAGGAAAATGCTCTGGGGATCCTTTACGACCACATATTCATTGAAGGTGAACTTGAGTTTAGTGCCGCGGGTGGGTACGTTTACCGATCCGGGATAAGGCTTGATATTCTTCAGGACCGGGGGAATTGTGTCCTTCGGGCCTCCGGTAGGTGCGGATGTGGTGTTGGCGCAGCCCCGGGAGAAAAAGGCGGCACCAAGAATCAGGCAGATTGGAATGACAGGGAAGTATCTGGACAGGAATTTTCTCATAGTTCACTCCTCCAGACGCTTTGTATCCCCTCGATTGCGGACAGTTTTTTGACCATTCGTTCGAGAACCGACTTGTTGATTACGCCGAATTCGATATAGCCCTCGAATATGCCTTCTTCGGCAGTGAGTTCCAGGCGCTTGATATTCACGCCCATCACAAGTGAGATATAGCGGGAAATCTCATTCAGCAGTCCCACCCTGTCAACGCCCCTGATGGAGAGTTTGACGGGGAAGAATTCTTCATTGTTCCCGGAGGAAGGCCAGTTGGGGACGACCACCCAGTCGCCGTGGGTGGAAGCCAGTTCTTCTCCGATGGGGCAGCTTTTCTTATGGACTGTGACTACTCCGTCAGGAGATTTTATGCCGAGCACGGCATCACCGGGAATGGGATTGCAGCAGGATGCTATGACAAATGCTGCTCCGGGAAGCTCAGCATCCTCTTTCGGCTTTTCCGCCCGACCGGTAAGACGCCTCAGCCAGTTCAGATAAGACCGGCTTTCGCGGAGCACTTCCGGAAGATTTCCAAGCTTGACGTTGCCCATTCCGATATTGAAATAGAGATCATCCAGCGAGGCGGCGGAATAGTGTTTTCGGACCTTTTCCAGGGTCTGTTCGTCCGATTTATGCCCAAGGAGGCGTATCTGGTCGTCCAGAAGGCCTTTGCCGAACTCTATGGTTTCAGTACGCTCTGACTTGAAATAGTCGGTCACCACAGAAATGGCCTTGCGGGTCTTCAGGAAGCGGAGCCATTCGTGCTTTGGGTGCTGGTCCTGGGCGGTGATTATTTCCACCTGGTCTCCCATGTGCAGTTCGTAACTCAGCGGGACGAGCTTCTGGTTGGCCTTTGCCGCGATGGCTGTATTGCCCACTTCCGTGTGGATCAGATAGGCGAAATCCAGTGCGGTGGCACCGTTAACTATACTCTTGCGGTCACCCTTCGGCGTAAATACGGTAAGGGTCTGGGAGGTAAGGTCAGTGTGGATGATATCCAGCAGTTCAAGGGCGTTCACATCCGACGAGACCAGCACTTCCTGCACCTGGGAAAGCCATTTGTCCATTTCGCTGTCGTTCTCGCTCACATAGCCGCTGCGCTTGTAGGCCCAGTGGGCCGCAATGCCTTTCTCAGCGATATCGTCCATGCGGCGGGAGCGTATCTGGACTTCGACCCATTTTCCGGTTTCGCTCATCATAGTGCAGTGAAGGGCCTCATACCCGTTCGGCTTGGGATGAAGGCACCAGTCCCTCATCCTCTCCGGCATGTAACGGTAAATGGCGGTCGCAATGGAATATATATGGAAGCACTGATCCCTTTCTGTTTCAGTCGATGAGGGATCGGGGTCGAAAATAATGCGGATGGCATAGAGGTCATAGACTTCTTCGAAGGATATCTTCTTGAGCTGCATCTTCCGCCAGATGGAGTAGGGGGTCTTTACCCTCTTCTTTATCTCGAACTTGAATCCGGCGGCTTTCAGGGCGCGTTCTATTGGGGCGGCGAATTCATCCAGGGCCTGCAGCCGCTCAGCGTTCGTGCGGTCCAGGCGACGGGTAATGGACTCATAGGCATCCGGTTCCTTGAAGCGCAGCCAGATATTCTCCATTTCGGTCTTGATACTGTACAGACCCAGCCTGTGGGCCAGCGGAATGAAGATGAACATGGTCTCGGAGAGAATCTTGTCCCGCTTGTGCTCAGGCATGTATTCGATAGTCCGGCAGTTGTGCAGGCGGTCCGCCAGCTTTATCAGAACCACGCGGACATCATCGCCCATAGTCAGCAGAATACGCTTGAAATTCTCGGCCTGGATACTTCTGGAATAGACATCGCCGCTGTGTTTTTCCTCATTGTCGAGGACGGTCTTGATTTTCGTGAGGCCATCCACCAGGGATGAAATCTTGTCGCCGAAGAGTTTGCGGAGATCTTCCACCGTGAAGTGGGTGTCCTCCACGACATCGTGCAGCAGGGCCGCCGAAATTGACTTGTAACCAAGGCCTATGTCATCGACGACAATCTGCGCCACGGCCAGCGGATGGAGCATGTACGGCTCACCCGAACGGCGGCGCACATCCTTATGCGCCTTGTTGGCAAATTCGTATGCACGACGCACGACCGCAAGTTCTTTTTCCCCCTTGCAGCGCTTCCTGGCAGACTGTTCAAGCGTAGCCCAGGCCGCCTCTATCTGACGGTAATCGTCCTCATTGAACTTGGAAAAACTCATGGTAAATATTGTCTATGCTATCATTGCTTACGT
Organism: Bacteroidales bacterium; assembly: GCA_017544265.1. Taxonomy (GTDB): domain Bacteria; phylum Bacteroidota; class Bacteroidia; order Bacteroidales; family UBA932; genus Cryptobacteroides. Next base: position 22,894 of record JAFYEM010000033.1, read on the forward strand.
TATAACGGTCAACCCTCTGGAAGGCGTAGGAGAGCTCCGCGCCATAGAGAATTATTGTCCATCCCAGATTCAGCCAGGTCATGAACAGCGGCAGCGCGGCCAGTACACCGTAGGTGGTGGATACTTTGGTGACCATCACCTGCGTTTCCAGATAGAGGAACTGGAGCGCCGTGAAAAGTATGCCGGAGAAGATGGCCGCGTTCAGGGCATAGCGGTAGCGCACCCTGGTCCCGGGAATATATTTGTACATCACCGAGAGTATCATCACTGCGGCAGCTGCGAAGATAACCCAGCTTAGGAAGGATTTTATGCTTTCTGAGAATGCGATTTTACTCGGGAAAAGCAGATCCAGGACATGCGTATAGACGATAGAGCCGGAGAAAAACAGCACGATGACGAAGGGCGAGAGAATCAGAATTCCAAGCACGACGCCAGCCATCCGCAGGAAATTCTGCTCTTTCTTGACTCTCCAGACATTGTTGAACACTCTCCTGACGGACATCATCATCCAGATTACTATCCACAGGAAAGTCAGCATGCTGATGAGGCCGAACAGGCCGGACTGGGCCGTGGCAATTATATTGTTTGCCGCGGTCATTATGCTCTCTATAAGCCTTTCGTTGGAAATGTTGGCGGCGAGGAATCCGTAGAGTTTGTCCGAGAGACCGACTCCCGCGGTCAGATAGAAGGCCAGGGCGAGGAAGGGGATTATGGACATCACGCTCTGATAACTGAGCGCTGTAGCCTGGAAACCAATCTTCTGGTCAGTGAAGGTCTTGAACATGACAGTCACGATCTTCAGGTTCTTTATCAGTTTGGCCTTCCACTTGCTGAGGTCTTCCAGTTTGAGCCGCCACATGTCATAACTTATGAAGCGGACTATCCTTACCGTCCATATCCTGCACCAGCGGAAAAACGCCTTAGTCCTTGTCAGAAACCTTCCCATAATCAGAACAGTAACAGATCCTCCTCTTTTGACGCCTGGGCCTGCGGGGCGGACCCTTCGGGCAGCATGGACATGAAACGGGCCTCGTCAATAACTTCCACACCCAGCTGGGCGGCCTTTCGGAGTTTTTCCGGGCCAGCCTTTTCTCCGGCAAGAAGATATGTGGTTTTGGACGACACGCTTCCGGAATTCCTGCCCCCGTAACGCTCGATCAGTTCCTTGAGGCTCTCCCTGGAAATGCTGAAATTCCCGCTTATGACAATCGTCCTGCCCTGCAGGATATCGCTGCCGCCCTCCTTTGCATCGACCTTGAAATGCAGCCCTGCCATCTTCAGGCGGGCGATTTCATCAATATGCGCAGGTGTACGGAACCATTCATAGACGCTCCGCGCAATGACATCGCCTATGTCGGCGACATCGCGAAGCTCCTCCTCAGAAGCGGCGGCGAGCGTGTCTATATCGCCGAAATGACGGGCCAGCTGCTTCGCTGTAGTCTCCCCGACATAGCGGATGCCCAGGGCGAAGAGGACCTTCTCGAAAGGAGTCGATTCGGCCGATTCGCGGAGACTGTCCAGAAAACGCAGCACTGAGCGTTCCTTCCAGCCGTCCAGCTGCAGAAGCTGTTCAGATGAGAGGGTATAAAGGTCTGCGGCAGTGCGGACGAAGCCCATTGCGTACAGCTGGTCCACTGTTGCATCGCCGGCGATAACATTCATGGCTTTGCGGCCGAGAAAATGGACAATCTTGCCCTTTATCTGCGTGGGGCAGCCGTCCTCGTTGGGACAGAACCATTTAGCCTCGTTCTCGCGCCTGACAAGGGGTGTTCCGCAGTCGGGGCACACTTCCGGAAAACGGGGAACGGTAGTGCTGCCGGGAGAGCGCTTGGACTCTTCAATTCCGGTGATTTTAGGTATGATTTCTCCGCCTTTTTCAACATAGACCCAGTCGCCGATGCGGATGTCCAGCAGGGCCATCTGGTCAGCGTTGTTGAGGGTGGCGCGCTTGACGGTGGTGCCTGAGAGCAGAACCGGAGCGAGGTTTGCAACGGGGGTGACTGCGCCGGTACGGCCAACCTGATAGTCTATGGACAGAAGTTCAGTCAGTACGCTTTCGGCCTTGAATTTATACGCGACAGCCCAGCGGGGGAACTTGGAGGTGAAGCCAAGCGCCTTCTGGGCTGAAAGTTCATTTATTTTTATTACGCAGCCGTCAGTAGCGAAGGGAAGTGTATGTCGCTCAGTATCCCAGTAATTGATGTATTCTTCAATTTCGGCTATGCTGTGGCAGATTTTCCGTTTGTCGGATACAGGAAGGCCCCATGAAGCAGCAGCGTCCAGGGCCTGGCTGTGGGAGGTGAATCCATGCTCTCCGGGAATGTGGTAAAGGGTGCAGATAAGGCCCCTTCGTCCGGCCTCGGCGCTGTCCAGCAGCTTGAGGGAACCGGATGCGGCATTCCTCGGATTGGCGAAGGGCTCTTCGCCGGCGTCTGCTCTCTCTTCGTTCAGACGGTCGAAAGAGGTGTAAGGCATCAGTATCTCGCCCCTTATCTCGAAATCGTCGGGCCAGCCTTCGCCCTTCAGGCGCAGGGGGATGTTGGTAATGCGCCTGGCATTGGAGGTGACATCATCTCCGACCACCCCGTCACCCCTTGTCAGGGCCCTGACAAGCACGCCGTTACGGTAATTCAGGCTGATGGAGGTGCCGTCGAATTTCAGCTCGCAGCTGTAGCTGAATCCTTCTTCGAGGGTTTTCTGGGCTCTCGCGGCGAAGTCCTCCACCTCGCCTATGCTGTAAGTATTCTGCAGGGAAAGCATGGGATAACGGTGGGGGTACTGCACGAATTCCTTCCGGATGTCGCTGCCGACCTTCTGGGAAGGGGAGTCGGGGGTACGGAATTCGGGATACATATCCTCGAGCGCCTCCAGGCGTTTGAGCATCTGGTCGTAGTCGTAGTCGCTGATTACGGGAGCGTTCTCCACATAATACAGGCGGCTGTTTTCCCACAATTCAGCCTTAAGCCTTTCAATCTCGATATGAGCCTGCTCTTTTGTCACTTTTGCTCTGCTTTAACTTACAAAGTTAATAAATTTTTCCTAACTTTGCCTATCCTGCTGAAAACGCAGGCCCAACACTGATTATTACAACTACTTTATCGACAATGAAAGATTCAATTATTATCCTCTGTGGCGGCGGTCCCGCCCCCGGAATGAACACGGTCGTGTTCTCAGTAGCCAAGACTTTTCTCTCGAATGGATATCGTGTAGTCGGCCTTCACGGCGGTTACAGCGGGCTTTTCTCAAAGTCTCCGAGGACTGAGGACATAGACTTCGCAAAGGCGGACGCGTACTTCAACCGCGGCGGCAGCTACCTGCAGATGTCCCGGTTCAAACCCACCGACAAGGATTTCGAGGAGAACTTCAACCTCTCCCTTTTCCAGGACAACAATATCAAACTTCTGGTGACCGTCGGCGGCGACGATACCGCATCCACCGCGAACCGCATCGCCAAATTCCTCGAGGCGAAGCATTATCCCATCCGCAACATCCACGTTCCCAAGACAATAGACAACGACCTTCCGCTGCCGAACAACACCCCGACCTTCGGATTCAATTCCGCGAAGAACGAGGGCGCGCATCTCGCGAGGACTGTCTATGAGGACGCCCGCACAAGCGGCAACTGGCTCATCATCAGTGCCATGGGCAGAAGCGCAGGCCATCTTGCCCTCGGCATAGGTGAAGCCACCCACTGCCCGATGACCATTATCCCGGAGATGTTCAACAAGACCGGCATCACCCTGGACAAAATAGTGAACCTGGCTCTTTCCGCTATACTCAAACGCAATATCCTGGGCATTCCCTACGGTACCGTAGTGGTAGCTGAAGGCGTCTTCCATGACCTCGATCCACAGGAAATAAAGAATGCAGGCGTGTCCATGACTTATGACGAGCACGGACATCCGGAACTCGGCAAGATTTCCAAGGCTGTCCTGTTCAACGATATCCTGGAGAAGAAATTCAAGGCCATAGGCCTCAAGGTCAAGACCCGTCCGGTGGAAATCGGCTACGACGTACGCTGCCAGGATCCCATCGCATTCGACCTTACATACTGCTCCGAACTTGCGATGGGCGCCTATGATCTATTCACCAAGGGCGAAACAGGCTGCATGGTCTATGTGGATGCCTTCGGAAACTCGCACCCGCTGTATCTCAAGGACCTTCAGGGCCCTGACGGAAAGATTCCTCCGCGCCGCGTGGACATCGAAGGAGGCATTGCCCTTAACTACTACAAGCACATCTGCCACTTCATCACTCCGGAGGATTATGAAGCTGCCCGCAAATGGGTCTCCGATCCTGAGGCCTACGACTTCCGCAAGATCCTGAACTGGTAGTGAAAAAACTTATTTACCAGACCTTTCCGAGGCTTTGGGGTAATCTGAAAGAACGCAACGGCAAGTTTTCCAACTATGACCAGCGCTCCCTGGAATATCTCCGGAGCCTCGGAATAGATTATGTATGGTACACGGGGGTGATCCGCCACGCCTGCTGCGACGACTCTCCCGAAGCCATAGTCAAGGGCCGGGCCGGCTCTCCATACGCCATAACGGATTATTTCGACGTCAATCCCTATCTTGCGGACGACCCTTCCCGCCGGATGGAGGAATTCGGGGAACTTGTGTCGCGTACCCACGGCTGCGGCCTGAAACTTATCATAGACTTTGTTCCAAACCATGTTTCCAGGGCCTATCACAGTTCTTTCCCCGGGGTGCGTTCCCTGGGCGATGGCGACGACTGTTCGGTCCACTGGAAGGCGGAAAATGACTTTTACTATTATCCCGGAGAGGAACTCCGTCTGCCTGTTCCGGCAGGAGAATACAGGGAGTTTCCTGCAAAGGCCTCGGGCAATGCGTTTACGCCCTCACCTTCTGAAGGAGACTGGTATGAAACAATCCGGCTGAACTACTGCCCCTGGCACACAACTACCTGGGATAAAATGTACGGTGCGGTACGCTTCTGGGCTCTGAAGGGGGTTGACGGCTTCCGCTGCGATATGGTGGAAATGGTCCCTCCGGAATTCTTCAAGTGGCTGATTGCACGGATCAAGTCGGAATTTCCCTCAGTTATTTTCATCGCCGAGGTCTATGAAACCCGGAAATACAGGCTCTATCTGGAAGAGGTCGGCTTCGACCTGCTCTATGACAAATCAGGCCTGTACGATACTCTGCGCTCTATTTGCTCGTCCTCAAGCGGAGCTGAAGGCATCACCCGCAACTGGCAGATGCTCGGACCTCTTCAGGGAGGCATGCTGAACTTCCTGGAGAATCACGACGAGCAGAGGCTTGCCTCACCCTTCTTTGCCGGCAGTCCGGAAGCCGCTTATGCCGCCCTGGCGGTATCGCTGCTATGGAATGACGCTCCCTTCATGCTTTATTTCGGGCAGGAAACAGGGGAGAGGGGAATGGATGATGAGCCTTTCAGCGGAATCAACGGAAGGACAAGTATTTTCGACTGGTGGAAGGTCGAATCGCTCGCCCGGCTGTGGAATTCCATACACGGTTTGGAGCCGGGCCTGACAGAAGAAGAAAATGCCGTTTTGCAGCGTTACAGGTCCATTCTCTCGCTTTCCAAGGAGAAGGTTTTCGCTTCCGGCGCATCCTATGACCTTTGCTACATGCAGGGTCCTGCCTTTGACCGGGACAGGATTTTTGCCTGGCTGCGCTACGACGATACTGACTGCCGCCTTGTGCTTGCGAATTTCTCCGATAAGGACGTTACTTTAGATATAGAACTCCCAGGTGGATATCCCTTCCAGCGCGGCATAACCGTCACTGCCCATGATTATACTGTGCTTGCAGTAAAGTGAGGTTGAAAAATTTCACCTAAGCATGCTGGCGGCGGCGGAATTCCGCAACGGTAACTGCTGTCGCGACCGCGGCGTTCAGGGACTCCGAACCACTGGCTCCCGCAGGATAGGGAGGAATGAACAGGCGCTCGTTGATTTCGGAAGCGACCCCGGGTGAAATCCCGTCGGATTCGCTTCCGATTATTATGAGCGAGGGCGAGCCGAGTCCGCTGTCCAGCACTTTTGAATACAGATTCTCCCCGTCCAGAAAGGTGCCATAGATCCGTCCTGAGAAAGATCGTACTTCACGGCAAAGAGTGGGAATAGAAGTGACAGAGTAGTTTACGCGGAAGATTGCTCCCATGGTCGATTGTACAACTTTGGGATTGTAAAGTTCCACCGTGTCCTCCGATGCATAGACTCCGTCGAGGCCGAACCAGTCCGCGATCCTCAGTATTGTGCCCAGGTTTCCGGGGTCGCGGATACCGTCCAGGGCAAGATACAGTCCATTGGACGGAAGGCCCGCAGGACCGGTATTCTTCTGGCGCAGCACCGCGAGTACGGGGGATGGAGACGAAAGGCTGGATATCCTCTCCATCGCTTTCTCACCGATTTCTTCCCTGCGGAATATATTAACGACCTCGAAAGAGGAGGCCAGGGCTTCGGCCACAAGTTTTTCACCTTCCACCGCAAAAAGCCCGTACTGGTCACGGAACTTCTTCTGCGACAGGGATTTGACAAATTTTATTTCAGCTGCCGTCATCAGTATCCAAGCAACTTTAACATGGATTCAGCGCTCTGTTCCTCGGTAAAGATGCATGAAGTAAGGTTCCCGTCTTTGTCGCGGTCCAGAAGAATATGGCGGGGAGAAGGCTGAAGGCAGTGCTTGATGCCTCCGAAACCGGAAATGGCCTCCTGATAGGCTCCTGTATGGAAAAAGCCTATGTATAGACTCTCCCTGCGGCTGCGGATGGTCGGAAGGAAGATCGCATTGGCGTGATAGTCAGCGTTATAGAAGTCCTGGCTGTCACAGGTAAGGCCGCCCAGGAACACTCTCTGGTACTCGTCGTTCCACTTGTTTATGGGAAGCAGGATGAATCTCTGGTTAAGACCCCAGGTATCCGGCAGGCAGGTCATGAAACTGTTGTCTATCATATACCACTTCTCGCGGTCATTCTGCTGCTTTATGTCCAGAATCTTGAAAATAGTCGCCCCGGATTCTCCCACGGTGAAACTGCCGAACTCGGTGAAGATGTCCGGCTCCGGCACGCCCCTGGAATTGCAGGATATCTTGATCTGGTTAATGATCTCCTCGACCATATACTCATAGTCGAAGTCCATCGCGAGGGAAGTCTTGTTGGGAAGTCCGCCGCCGATGTTCAGGCTCGTCAACTCCGGACAAATCTCCTTAAGCTCGCAGTAAAGGGCGACGCACTTGGACAGTTCGTTCCAATAGTACGCAGTGTCCCGGATACCGGTATTGATGAAGAAATGCAGCATTTTCAGGTGGAAATGCGGATTCTTTGCGATTTTATTGCGGTAGAAGGGAATAATGTCACTGTAGCGTATGCCAAGGCGGGAAGTATAGAAATCGAAGTTGGGCTCTTCCTCGGAGGCAATCCGGATGCCAAGGTCGGTGGGCTCATCGATGAGTTCAGCCAGGTCGTCGAATTCATGCATATTGTCCAGCACGGGTATGATATGCTTCCATCCGTCCCTGCGAAGGCGGGCGATATCATCGACATACTGAGGCCTCTTGAAGCCGTTGCAGATTATGTACAGGTTGTCCTTTTTCACCGAACCCTCGCGGCCGAGGGCTTCGATGAGGTCCAGGTCGTATGCGGAAGAGGTTTCGAGATGAATGTCATTCTTGAGGGCTTCCCGGACCACGAACGCAAACTGGGAACTCTTGGTGCAGTAACTGTAGTGGTAATCACCGCGGTAGTCCGCCTTGGCCATAGCCACCTTGAAGAGCCGTTTCGCCCGTTGAATCTGAGAGGAAATCTTCGGGAGATAGGTGATTTTAAGAGGTGTGCCGTACTTCTCGATTATTTCCATCAGGTCGATGTCATTAAAAAACAGATTTCCGTCCTCCACCATGAATTCATCCTGGGGAAAATCGAAAGTCTGTTCAATCAGGTCGATGTATTTATTCTTCATCTCAAGTTATTTATTCCGTTGCAAATATAGACAAAAACTGCTAATTTTGTACTTTGTGAACTGCAGGAATCTGATATTTGCCCTCGCATGCTGCTGGATAGTTTCTTCCTGCAGCCCCACGCGCATACTTTCAGACGGGCAGTTCCTGCTCCAAAAGAATTCCGTGAAGGTCGATGACCCGCGCTTCAACTCTTCGCAATTGACTTCCTATATACGCCAGAAGCCCAATTCAAGACTTCTGTTCGGTTACAGTCCGGCGGTTTATTTCTACGCGATGGCGGGCAAGCGCGACACCAAGGCGGCCAAAGCCCTCAGGCAGATAGGGGAGGCCCCGGTGGTCTATGACGCTTCGCTGGTGGACGACAGCGTGGAGAATCTCGAAAAGCATCTCAACTATCTCGGCTACTTCGGCTCCGAAGTAGAACCGAAGGTCTCGGTCAAAAACAAGAAAGTAACTGTCACTTACTATGTTACCCTGGGCCGGAGGATTCCGATTTCATCCATAACCTACGACCTTCCCGATGGGGAATTTGCAGAGGATTTCAAAAAAGACATTCCCAATATCACTGTCCGAACAGGCGACTTCCTTTCCGAGGAGGCGGCCGAAAAGGAAACCGACCGCAGCGTGGCTCTGTTCCACCAGAAGGGCTATTATTCTCTTTCACAGGGCAATTATTTCTTCGAGGCGGATACGCTTGCGGACAGTTCGAAGGCGGATCTTGTGATGTCAGTCAGGGAATATGCCCGTGGAACGGATTCCACAGCCGTAGAACCGCTGCAGAAATATCGTTTCGGCAATGTAAGCTACAGCCTCCCGGAAAATTTGAAGTTCCGTCCGTCGATGCTGTCGACCCTTAACCTGATAAAGCCGGGCGAGCTTTACGACTCCCGAACGGTTGACAAAACCTATAACCGCTTTGCCTCAGTGGGACTGTTCCGCGGCGTTTCAGTGACTACGACCTCGCCCGAGAATGGCATTGTCGATGTCAACGTGGAACTGAACAATTCCAGGATTCACGGCTTCAAGGTAAATCTGGAGGCATCGACAAATTCCACCGGCCTGGTTGGAATATCTCCGCAGCTGACATATACCAACCGCAATATTTTCCACGGCGGGGAAGTACTCAATGTCGGCGTGAAAGGTAATTTCCAGTTCGGAGTAAAGGACAAGATCTTCGCCAATGAGTTCTCGGTTTCGACCTCGCTGCGCTTTCCCCAGTTCCTTGGTCTTCCGAGCCGTATTTTCAAGGGCAGGAGCCTCCCGAGGACCGAATTCGGCGCTTCCTTCGCCTATCAGAACCGGCCCGAGTTCAAGCGTACGGTAATCTCCACCAACTACGGCTACAACGGCCTTCTTTTCGGCCATCTTTACTACCAGTTCAATCCTTTCCAGCTGTCCATAACCAGGCTTTTCAACCTTTCAGATACTTTTCTGGCCAAACTCCTGACAGACCCCTTCGTCCTGAATACCTATCTCAACAACTTCGACCTGGGTGCAGGACTGTCGGTTTACTATACTTCTGACACTTCCACTAATCCCAAGGGTTCGCACCACTTCGCCCGGTTTTCAATGGATATTTCAGGTAATGTCCTGAGTCTGTTCAACAAACTCTTGCCGTACGACAGTCTCCGCGATAGCCACACGATCTGGGAGACGCCTTACGCCCAGTACGTAAGGGGGGAGATTCAGGCCGGCAGGACCATCGCCTTCGGAAAGAAGATGAACCATGCCATTGCATACCGCTTCCTCGCGGGCGCGGGTTACGCCTACGGCAATTCCTCTTCACTGCCTTTCGAGAAGTATTTTTACTGCGGAGGAGCCAGTTCCCTGAGGGGATGGCAGGCCAGGACTGTCGGTCCGGGAACGGCCAAACCCTATACCTTCTTCGTCATCCCGAACCAGACCGGCGACTTCAAACTGGAAGCCAATCTGGAATACCGTTTCCCGATAGTCCGCATTCTGTCCGGCGCTGTTTTCGTGGATGCCGGCAACGTGTGGTCATGGTATCAGGGAGCCCCGGATGAGGAGAGATTCACATTCAAGAATCTTCCGGAAAGCATCGCCATGTCATGGGGTGCCGGCCTTAGACTGAATCTGAATTTTATCCTGATACGCCTCGACATGGGTCTGAGGCTTCACGATCCGGCAAGGGACGCCGGCGACCGCTGGGTCAGCCCGAAGATATGGTTCCCGAAGAACTACGCCCTGCACTTTGGCGTAGGTTATCCTTTCTGATAATATTTAGGCCAGCACTTTTCAAGATACGCCCTGAGTGCGTCCTCGTGCCGGTTCGGGGCAGGGGAATAGAATACCCTGCCGGAGAGTTCCTGAGGAAGGAATTCCAAATCGGTGAAATGCCCGGGATAATCGTGGGCATACTTGTATCCGTCGCTGTAGCCGAGTTCTTCCATAAGGGAGGTAGGAGCATTCCTCAGATGCAGCGGAACAGCCGGAGAATGGTCTTTGCGGACCTCGGCAAGAGCCGTGTCTATGGCCATATAGGCTGAATTGCTCTTGGGAGAAGACGCGAGATAGATGGTCGCCTCGGCGAGCGGAATACGGCCCTCGGGCATACCGATCCGGTTCACGATCTCAAAACAGGAATTGGCCAGCAGGAGAGCGTTGGGATTTGCAAGGCCTATGTCCTCAGCGGCGAGAATGCAAAGCCGCCTTGCAATGAAAAGAGGATCCTCTCCGCCGTCGATCATCCTGGCAAGATAGTATATGGCCGCATTAGGATCAGAACCACGCACGCTCTTGATAAAAGCGGAAATAATGTCATAATGCATCTCCCCGTTCTTATCATAGACAGCCATATTCTCCTGTATGCTCTCGGTGACGCCGGCATTGTCTATAATTATTGTCTCCCGACCGGTCTGCGAATCCACGACCAGTTCCAGCACATTGAGAAGCTTTCGTGCATCACCTCCACTATAGCGCAGAAGCGCCTCTGTTTCAAGCACTTCAATATTTTTCTCACGAAGCAGGACATCGCTGCTGATTGCACGCTGAAGCAGTTCTTCAAGATCAGAACGCTCAAGTGACTTGAGCACGAAGACCTGGCAGCGGGACAGAAGGGGAGTGATTACCTCGAAGGAGGGATTCTCGGTAGTAGCTCCCACAAGAACTATAATCCCCGTCTCCACCGCCCCCAGCAGAGCATCCTGCTGAGCTTTGTTGAAACGGTGGATTTCGTCTATGAAAAGAACCGGCGCAGCACCCCGTTTGAACAGGGAATTTCCCTTGGCCTTGTCTATAACATCACGTACCTCCTTAACCCCGGCGGCGACGGCAGACAGAGTGAAAAACTCCCTGTCCATAGTCTTTGCCATAATATGGGCGAGAGTTGTCTTTCCCACGCCGGGAGGTCCCCAGAGAATAAGCGATGAAAGCTGGCCGCTCTCCATCATCCGCCTCAGTACCGAGCCCTCGCCGACAAGGTGCTTTTGCCCTACATAGTCTGCAAGGCTTTCAGGACGCATTCGCTCCGGAAGCGGAGGCAATATTCCGTTATAATGATTTTCCATAGACACGCCTGCGCCTCTGGAGGCGTTTCACATAGGGATTCCACTGATTCTGGACCTGCAGGTTGGTTTCCAGTTCAGCATTGGATTCAGCGTATTTGAAACCACCCTTGTGCAGCCTTGGAATCATCTCGGCGAAGATTATGGCGTTAACTCCTCTGTTGCGGTACTCCGGATCCACACCGATTATCAGCAACTCTACGGCATCTTCATGTTTGAGATACAGGGATTTCATAATATGGAACCAACCGAAGGGAAATAGCCTTCCGCGGGCCTTCTTTGCGGCATTGGCGACCGATGGCATGGCGACTGCTACTCCGACAAGGCGGCCGTCCGACTTGTCCTCCACAAGGATGACATAATTCATGTCCAGGATGCCGAGGAAAACATTGACGTAATAGTCTATCATCTTGTCCGGCAGCAGCGTGAAATCGAAGAGGTTCTTATAGGCCTTGTTGATGAGTTCGAATATCTTGCGCCCGTATCCTTTCTTGCGGATTTCTCTCTTGGAGGCCTTGTGTATGCCGAGATTGTACCTGTCCTTGACAATGTCCATCATTCTCGTCACCCTCTCGGGCACCTTGTCGGGCACGTAGATTCTGTACTCCAGCCAGTCGATAACCTTCTCAAAGCCAAGTGCTTCCAGATGGGCAGGGTAGTAAGCAGCATTATATTTGAGCATGAAAGTCGACACTTCCTTGAAACCGTCGACCACCATTCCTTCATTGTCGAAATCAGTGAAGCCCAGAGGGCCCACGACAGAAGTCATGCCAAGACTCTTTCCGAACTCCTCCACAGCATTGATAAGAGCCTTGCTTACCTCTGAGTCGTCGATGAAGTCCAGCCAGCCGAAACGGACCTCTTTGTGGTTCCAGTCGCGGTTGGCGATTTCATTTACTATGGCTGCAACCCTTCCGGCTATCTTTCCGTCCTTATATGCCAGGAAAAGAGCGGCGTGACAAAATTCGTATGCAGGGTTGGTCTTTGGATTGAAACTGTCTATTTCGCCCTCGAAGAGGCTGGGAACATATTGCGGGCAGTGTTTATAGAGTTCTGTCGGAAAATTCACGAAAGCCTTGAGTTCGGCGCCAGATTCAACACGTTTAATATCTACAGACATCTTATGGTTCAAGTTTTATTTGACAAATTTAATAAATATTGTTAAATTAGCAAACAAATGCGTGTACTGCCCCTCAGCCTTCTTCTGACGCTGTTATTTCTGTCTTCGGCGTCTTTTCTCTGCCATGGACAGAGAATGGCCGCAGGTATTTTGCTGTCGCCCAAAGAAGTAGGCGTCAATATGGCATTCGGTTCAAAAGACCAGAATTCTTTCGCACTGGTCGGAGTGTATGCGGACATGCAGGGGCTTATTGATGCAAAGGCTCAGATTCCCGGCGTTTCAGTCCGTTTCAGTCGTGAAAACTGGATTTCCTGGTGGGAAATAGCATCTGATACCCGGCTGGGACTATATGCCGGAATCGGCATTATGGCAGGATACGTGCGCGATCTGGACAATATTTATGGTTGGACCATTGCGCTGTCTGGAAATACCGGCACCGGGCTGTTTTTTAAGGAAAGCAGGCTGAGTATATCTGCTGGTTTTTCCATAGACATAGGACTGAATGTGCGGGATACAGGGAACAAAGCGTCAGTGAGGTTCTACCGTTCCGGCATCGTGCGCGGTCTCATGCCGAATTTGACTCTTATGTGGGGATTCTGATGAAAAAGACTTTACTGGTCATATCGCTTTTAATTTCGGGCATACTGCCCATGAATGCCCGCCGCTTCACCTTCGGAGTGGAACTCGGTGCAGGGAGCCCGGTCGTGTCATATCACAGTTTCAGCTACAAACTGGACATGGGCTACAGGGTAAGCGACAGGCAGTGGAGTGTACCGGCCTTTCCCGTAGCGTTTGCATACGTAAAATTCGGATACATGGTTACTCCCGTGCTGGAAACCGCCATTTCAGTCGGCTATGAGGGTATTTCCAGGGATGAAAGGGCAATTCCGGTAATGCTGAAACTGTCTGTATATCCTTCGGGAATGGAAAACGGAGGCATCTGCTTCTTTGCCGGAGGGGGAGTGATGATCCCCGACAACCTGAAGTCCAGAGTCACTTTCGGAGGGCATGTCGGAGGAGGATGGCGATTTCCGCTTTCCAGCGTCGTGGCACTCGAGCCCTTCCTTCGTCTCAGCCTGAATACAAGATATCCGGACCTTTACGATCCGGATACCGAGTTGAAGATTCCTTCTGAAAATATTTACCTGAACAGAATGTTCCAGGGAACTGTTTCAGCAGGTTTTTGCGTCAGTTTCTAGGCAATCTCAAGAATAAATTTCAGAACGACATTGTACTCTTTGGATGAATTGTCAGTGAAATTGGCGTTTACATCCAGGTTGCACTTGGATTTGACCATCTTTATACTTCCGCTGGCCTTTCCGCTGATGATGGGATTGTCATTGTCATAAACCTCCAGGTCATAGGAAAAATTCAAGCCATTGATCTGGAATGATCCGGCAAAGACTTCGCCGTTGTCAAAGTAGATTGCAAAGGTTCCGAAAGGGGAGAGGTAGATTTTATTGACCTTGTAGCCGGGTTTGCTGAAGTCGATCTTGAGCCCGTCGTCGTTGAGAGCTTTCACGATAGCATTGACATCGCAGCCTTCGTATTCGACACCTGCTCCAAGATTGCCGTTGAGACCGCTGGCCTTGACAGTCAGGAAAGTCTTCTGAACCTTCCATGCGCGGGCGAAATCCCCAAGCGCCTCGTCAAGGTCAAGAGGCTTTGCCGACTGGGCTTCCACTTCGAGGCTCTGCTGATCAAGCAGTTCGAGTTTGAATCCATTCTCGGTGACTGTGAGTTTGCCTATACCATTTAATATATAGACATCGCCCACAGCCTTGGCAGAGATGAACTCATAAGTGTTGATTACGGACTGTTTTCCGCCATCTGCGGTGGAGAAGGTGGCCATGTATTCATTTTCCCGACCTGGCAGAATCTCAATTTTCTCAAGATTGCCTTTGGACTGCTCGGGGTTTGCGCCTCCGCCGTTCCCAAGTTTAATGGGAATAGGAATTTCCGGCCGACTCTCAAGCGGGATGTCCCATTGGTTAATCTGATCTATATTCTGAACCGGGGGAAGTTTGCCGGCTGTGTTCTCATTCTTGTCCTTCGGGGAGCAGGAAGCGAGAAACAATACTGCAGCAACGGCGAGAATAAGTGATTTTTTCATAGTTGATTATTATTCGTAAACGAGGATAAATTTGACTATGGCCTCATAATCCTTCTTCTCATTGTCATGAAGCGTTCCGGAGAGTTCGAGGTTGAGTTTGCTCTTGACAATCTTTACGGTGCCGTTGCCATTTGCGCTCAGAACGGGGTTGTCGTTGTCAAACACATCGAAAGAGTAATCGAAAAGGCCACCTGAAATGCCGCTCTTGATACTACCCTCGATAACGTCATCGTTGCTCAGGTATATGCGGATGGTTCCGAACTTGGAAAGGCTGATTCCCGTCACTTTGTATGAGACCTTGCGGTCATCAATTTTGAGACCCTTTTCCTTGAGGTCCTTTGCGATTTTGGGAATGTCGCAGCCACTGTATTCGCCGCCGATGCCGCCGGCAGGGAGGGCATCACTCTTGACGGTAACAAAAGTTTTTTCAACCTTCCAGCCACGGGCGATATCTGCAAGCAGGGACGAGTCAGCGTTAAGTTCAGAGACAAGCATGCCGTCAAGAGTAATGGGAGAGCCGCCGCCGAGTGGAGTGAAACTGAAACTGATGGAACTTCCATTCAGTGACTTGATTTCGAGGGTGCCGAACTGGGCAAGGGTCAGAATATCACCCACGCTGACTTTCTTACCCTGAACGTCAAACTTGCCGGAGAAATTGAAATCGGACTCATTCTCTTCACTGTCCTTGGCCTTGATGTCGGCATTCCATGTTCCGTCATTCATTGCCTCAAGGCCGACAAGTTTACCAGTATGGGCATCGCCGGAAAGTTCTGCATTGCCGTTGAAGTGATTTCCGTCGGGCTTGACATTCGGTAGCGGAATCTCAGGTCTGGGTTCGTTGAAATTTACCTTGAATGAATATTTCTCGAGAGAGGGAGTCGGAAGGGTGTCAGCAGAGGAGTCTTTTTTGTCCTTGGTATTGCAGGAAACAGCAATCACAGCGGCTACCGCTGCGAGAGAAATGAAAGCAAAAATTTTCTTCATGTTTATAAAAATTTAATAATTAACACATTAGGTTCTAGAACAGCTTGACCACAAGTCCTACTTTGAGGACAGGGAAGAAGCCGAATTTTCCAATCAGATCCACGATTTCAGACGCGGATTTGACGGAATCATTTACTTTTCCTTCATCATCGGCACCGACAGTGCGGATCAGATTTCCGTCAATTCTCAAATCTACGAAGGAATCGTAGTTGTCGGAAGCCGGTTTTGCAGGAACCGTAATGGAGGGAGAACCCCAGTACATGGCGCCAAGGTCGAAAGTCACATTCACGCGGTGCTTGCTGACGGCGCGGCCGAATCCAATGCCGACATAAGGCTTTACTGCATTGACTTTCATTGCAATTGAGACATTTCCGTCGCTGTCTGACTGAATGTGGTAGTTTTCATCTTTGACATCCACGGAAACATATTTGTTGCGGTCGGATTCATCAAGGGGCTTCGCCGTGAAAACATTTGCCATATTGGCAGTACCGCCGTAAAGTCCTACGGTAAAGCGGAAAGAACTGCGTTTGAAGGGATAGAAATCCGCAAGGATATGTCCGTTCTGGAAATTGTTCAATTTGTAATCCAAGGAAACCTTTGCAGTTGAATTGTCGTTCAACTTGATATCCATCTCGGGAAGCGCAGGGATCGTGCCGTTTTTCTTCAGGCTGTTCAGAATCGGTGCGAGAGGCATGATGGAATAACCGGCTCGAAGCTGCAGCCACGGGGTGGCGGGCATTGCGACATCAAAGCCGACGATGTCAGTACCGAGAGAAACGCCGAGCGAGAGGTGATTGAACAGCTGTTTGTCCGGATTTACATAGATGGAATCATCATCATCCGCAGCAAATGCGGCAGTTGAAACAAGAACCAGGGAGAGGATTGAAAGCAATTTTTTCATATTCTTTTCCATTTTAATCAAGGCAAATATAATTTTTTTTCCTGACAATGTAAATTTTATTTACATAAACTTCTGATTTTTTGCTTCTTTTTCTTTTTTTTTACGGTTTCACTATTCCCTATTATTGTTATACAATTTATATTATGTTAAGTTATATGTATATTTGTCCCTCCCCACGATTTTGTTTATCTTTGCGTTGACAAAAAACAAGATGATTAAGATGTCCAGAAAAAAAACAGATATCCTTCTCGAGAATGTGGAAATTGAATCGGTTGCGGCCGAAGGCAAGGCAATCGCCCGGGTGGACGGAATTGTCGTGTTCGTGGAATTTGCTGTCCCCGGCGACATTGTCGATATCAGGGTCTTCAAGAAAAAGAAAAACTACATGGAAGGACGCATCGAAAGGATCGTTCGCCCTTCAAAAGACCGTCTGGAGCCGTTCTGTCCGCATTTTGGCGTTTGTGGCGGGTGCCGCTGGCAGCCGCTGCCATACGAAATGCAGCTCAAGGCAAAATGGCAGCAGGTCTATGACCAGCTTGTGCGGATCGGACATCTGGAAGTGCCGGAAATACAGCCGACACTCCCCTCTCAGGAAACGGAATTTTATCGTAACAAGCTGGAATTCAGTGCATCAGAGCGTAGATGGATTCTTTCAGGAGAAGAGCCGGAAGGCCTTGGAGCAGAAGAACTTGCCGGACTTGGCTTTCATGTTGGCAAATTTTTCGACAAAGTTCTGGATATCCGCGACTGCCACCTCCAGAAAGAACCATCGAACGCTATCAGGCTGTTTGTCAAGAAGTTCTGCCTTACAAACGGAATTCCTTTCTATAACATAAGGGAAAACCGTGGATTCTTCCGGAACATGTTCATCCGCAACAACCGCTCTGGCGACATAATGCTGACAATGTGCTTCGCGGCGAAGAGAATGGAACTCATCACTCCCCTTCTGGATGCCCTGAAGGCCGGATTTCCCCAGATCAAGTCCCTCTATTACATAATCAATACAAAACTGAATGATTCCATAACCGACCTTACCCCGATTCTGTATTACGGGGACGAGGCGATTTACGAGACTATGGAAGGCCTGCGCTTCAAAATCGGCCCGAAATCTTTCTACCAGACCAACAGCATGCAGGCAGAACGGCTCTATAACGTAGCCCGCAAAGAGGCCGCACTAAGCGGAAACGAGATTGTCTATGACCTCTATACCGGGACCGGCACAATAGCCCAGTTCATAGCGTCCAAAGCAAAGAAAGTAATTGGTATAGAATATGTTCCGGAAGCAATTGAAGACGCTGTGGAAAATGCCCGGAACAACTCTGTCACCAACTGCGAGTTCTATGCCGGCGATATGAAAGACGTGCTCGACGCCAAATTCATAGACGCTCACGGCAAGCCCGACGTGATTATTCTCGACCCGCCGCGCGCCGGCATACATCCTGACGTCGCAAAAGTGATTCTGGAAGCCTCCCCGAAGCGCATCGTCTATGTCAGCTGCAACCCTGCCACCCAGGCTCGCGACCTTTCAGTCCTATGCGGGAAATACTGCATAACTGCTGTCCGTCCCGTCGATATGTTTCCCCACACGATGCATGTGGAAAATGTCGTCACCCTGCAATTGAAATAATGGCTGCCCAGTCCCCGAACCTTGCAGTTATTTTTTTATTCTTCGGCAATAAGTAGTAAATTTGCAGGCTATGGAATTATTCGTACAGATACTTCTGCTGATTGGAGGACTTGCGCTGATAGTATTCGGCGCAGACTACCTCGTGGAAGGAGCGTCAGATATCGCCAGGCGCTTCGGCCTGAGCGAATTCGTAATAGGCCTGACGATTGTCGGCATGGGAACTTCCGCCCCGGAGATGGTCGTCAGCATTATCGGCGCCATCGGCGGAAATGCCGACGTAGCGATAGGCAATGTCCTGGGTTCCAACATCTTCAACACACTGCTGATACTCGGTCTGACGGCAATTATCCTTCCGATAGGCATTACCGTAAGCAACCGCCGCAGGGACATCCCCATCGGCCTTCTCGCGACGCTTGTATTCGTGTTCCTGGGCTTTTCACACTCGATTTTCAGGCTTGGTTCCGACGGGCTCAACCGAATTGACGGCGCAGTCATGCTGGCGCTGTTCATAGTCTATCTCTGGTTCAGCATACGCGGGGGCCGCAATGCCGAAGCCGTCGGAGAGGCCGCAGCGCCGGAGCGCAAACTCTGGGTCTGCATTCTTATGGTCGCGGCGTCCCTTGCTGCGCTGATAATCGGCGGAAGGCTTTTCGTGGACAGTGCCACCCACATTGCCCGCATGGCCGGCGTTTCAGACAAATTCATAGCCGTGACAGTCCTCGCCGGAGGCACGTCCTTCCCTGAACTGGCCACCTGCATCGCAGCGGCAATCAAGAAGAAAGGCCAGCTTGCCCTTGGAAACATAGTGGGCTCAAATGTGTTCAACCTGCTTCTGATCGTGGGCTGCTCGGCCCTTATCAATCCCCTGTCCTTTGACGACATAGATGTCGTTGACGTTGCAGTCCTCATACTGAGCAGCGCCCTTCTGCTGTTCTGCGGCCGCAAATTCGGCCGTGTATGGGGCGGGGTTTTCGTCTTGATGTTCATAGCTTATCTGGCTTATCTGATAATTCAACTGTAAATGGCAAGATTTAATCCTACGACTTATAAATTGCTGAATGTCAGCAATTCCCGCATTTTCGAGGATAAGGGTTGGACACTGTCCGATCCTATGTCGGACAAGCCCTCGCTTGTTAGGGCCGTCTATTCGGAAAAGAAGTTTTCGCCCCGCAAAGATCTCCCGGGAATATACCGTTACGCGTCCTGGCTCCCTATCCGCAGGGTGCTGAAGAATGCATCAGGCCCTGTTACTTTCAAAAGCGTGGGGCTCGCAAAGGAACTTGGGCTCGAGAGGCTGTATATCACTTTTACCGGCTATTCTCCCGAACATGGAGCGGAGGTCGGCACCTGCTCTTTCAAAGCGACAGAGGCTTATTCCGTATGCGCCAGATGGCCCCGCAAGGCGGATAAGGTGCTGGTGGTCCAGTCTGCCGGCAATACAGCCCGGGCCTTTGCCCAGGTGTGCTCAGACAACAGGATTCCCCTGGTTGTCTGCATCCCAAAGGACAATATAGACGCGCTCTGGTTCCGGAAGAAACTGCACCACTGCGTGAAAGTGATAGCCACGCCAGAAGGCAGCGACTACTTCGACGCAATCAGCCTTGGCGACAAACTCTGTCTCGGAGAGCACTACAGGGCCGAAGGCGGTGCAAAGAACATCGCCCGCCGCGACGGTATGGGCACTACCCTGCTTTCAGCTGTGGAAGCTGCCGGAGAAATTCCGGACGCGTACTTCCAGGCCGTGGGCAGCGGCACTGGTGCAATAGCCGTCTGGGAAAACAATCTCCGCCTCATTGAAGACGGTTCCTATGGCAATAAGAAGATGCGCATCTACGCATCCCAGAACGCCCCGTTCACGCTGATGTACGATTCATGGAAGGCCGGCAGCCGGAATCTCGTGCCCATGACCCCGGAGGAGTCCAGGCTCAAGTGCGCCGAAATCGCAGCCAAGGTACTGTCTAACCGTAAACCTCCTTACAGCATCGCCGGAGGCCTATATGACGCTCTTGTGGACACCGGCGGCAACATGTTCAAGGTGACCAACGAAGAGCAGAACTACTGGAAAAGGAAATTCGCGGCTCTCGAAGGCATCGACATCTATTCTGCGGCCGCCGTCGCAGTGGCGTCACTTGCGCAGGCGGTAAAGGACGGGGCGGTCAGGCAGGATGAAATTATCATGCTGAATATTACCGGAGGCGGCGAAGAGAAAGCCAAGTCCGGCGGTTACTATATGGCCGTGCCTGAACTGGTTTTGAGCCCGGACCTCTCGGAAGATGAAATAATACATCAGGTAGATAAGCTTTTTAACTTCTGAACCAAATGATTACCTTATTACAAGCACAGTCTGTGTCCCCTGCCGACAGTCTTAAACAGCATGGCCTGCAGATGGTGGAAACCATACGGAACACAGCTCCTGACGAACTGATTGGCAAACTCGGGCAGGAAGCCCTGCAGTTCGGTCTGAAGGTACTTGCCGCGTTCCTGATTTATTTAATCGGCGCTTGGATTATCCGCATCATAAAGAAATCAATGAACAAGGGATTCACCCGCAAAAAGACCGATCCCACGATTGTCACTTTCATGAACTCCCTGGTTTCCATCGGAATGTGGCTGCTGGTGATTATTCTTTCTGTGAGTACGCTCGGAATCAATACGACCTCTCTTGCGGCGCTTCTCGCTGCCGGCGGCATGGCCGTGGGTATGGCTCTGAGCGGTACCCTGCAGAATTTCGCAGGCGGTCTTATGATTCTGATTTTCAAGCCTTTCAAGATTGGCGACTTCATCGAGGCCCAGGGCTTTGCGGGATTTGTTTCGGAAGTCAATATTGTCAATACAAAACTGCGTACGACTGACAACCGGGAGATTGTTCTCCCCAACGGATCGCTTTTCAACGGGAATATCAACAATATCACCGCGCATCCCCTTAGAAGGGTCGACCAGGTCGTTTCAGTCCCCTATGGAACTGACGCGGAGAAAGTGAGAGAACTGGTCCTGGGTATAATATCCGCCTCCCCCCTCTTCCTTGATTCTTCCACTGAAGGAGCTGACGATCCATTCGTGTCGATAAAGGAACTCGGCCAGAGCAGCGTGGATTTCGTTATCCGCGCATGGGTCAAGGCGCCCGATTACTGGGCGGCATGGTTCTTTCTCAATGAAAACATATACCGCTCCCTGCCGGAGAACGGAATCTCCTTCCCGTTCCCCCAGCTTGATGTACACATCGAAAAGTAGTTTCTACTGTTCTTTCTGTGATTGTTTTTCCGCCAGCAGATTGTCTTTGCTGACGATGGGATTTGAGTAAATCCTCAGCAGAATCTCCCTCAGCGCCTTGCGGTCGAGAGTAGGCTCGACCTGCTTCAGCTGTTTTGAGATATACCTCTTGAAAGCGGCAAGTTCGCTTGCTGAATATTTGTCGGTGAAGCGCTTGCTGCCTTCGACAATGTCATAGGCCATGTAATTGGTCTTCCAGAGACGGTATCCTTCGATAACCCTTATGTCCACGGCATGTCTAATCTTCTGATAGCGGTCGTTCTTGTCGCATTCAGACGCATTCTCAATCTCCTCCAGTGTAAGCGGCTTGCCGATGTTCAGATGGACATTTCCCTTGTACTGCTTGATGCCTACCATGATGCTCTGGAGGTCCTCATGCTCGGTCTTAACGTAAGTCTGGGTGCGGGAAATAAGGATTTCACGTGCCTTCAGTATATCGCACGGCTCATATTCATAGGAAATGCTGAGCGGGACAATGTTCAGTTCCTTGAAATTCTCTACGAAACTCTTGGTTCCGCTCATATCGAACATCTTCAGCAGGCCCTGCTCGGTAATGTCCATGCCGTTCTTGGTACGTCCCTGACGCTGGGCAATCCAGACTGAACTGCGGCCGGTGGTGACGCTTTCGCGGATATAATGGGAAAGGACCTGGGACGACAGATAAAGTTCACGTGCAGATATGCCCCGGATAACCTTTATCATCCTGTTGGAACGGATAAGATACTCTATGGACTTGTTCTGAAGAAGGTTGTCGCCCACGCAAATCTCGGTAAAAGGATAGTTGTTGCGGTTCAGGACCACCTGGGTGATGGCTGGATCCAGGATTATATCCCTGTGATTCGACATCAGCAGATATGTCTTCCCGCGTTCCAGGTTGTTGAGTCCGTCATAGGAAAAATTGTGGCAGGACGTTTCTATCACCCAGTCTATGGCCTTGATCATCACAAGGTTCTGGAATTCATCGATGTTGTGGACGCTCCTGAGGATATCCCTGAGGTAGGTCTCGGGGTAATTCGGGAAAACATACTTCGATACCCAGGGAACAGCAGGGTGATTTGCAACTCTGGCAAGGGCGGCTACGGCCTCTTCGTCGGTATAGGGAGCAATGCTGTCAAGTTGAGACTGATCCATATTCATAAAGGTTTTAGCACGTGATTTCGCTTCAAATTTTATGCCCTTTCAGCAGTGAACTGTCACCGTAACTGAGAAAGCGGAAATCATGCTTCAGGGCGTAGTCATAAATGGTCCTCCAGTCCCCTCCCACGAAAGCCGAAACCAGCAGTATGAGCGTACTTTCACTTTGATGGAAGTTGGTGACCATCCAGTCGGTGAGACGGAAGCGGAAGCCAGGGACTATAATAATTGATGTCGCGGTTTCCAGGCTTTCCAGTCCATTCCTTTCAAGATAATCCACGATAGCACCTATAGCTTCCCGCGTCGGCAAATCGTGGTTTTTCTCGTATGGAGCCCACTGAGCAGCCGGAGCAGGGATGCCGGTTTCAATGCAGTTCAAGCCGATATAGTACAGTGATTCGAGAGTACGCACGGAAGTAGTCCCCACGGCGACAAGATCTGATTTCCAGTCAGCAAGGCGCTTCAGAAGGTCCAGGCTGACGGAAAAAGGCTCGCGGTGCATGACGTGTTCACGGATGTCTGAGGACTTTACGGGAAGGAAAGTGCCGGCTCCGACGTGAAGACACACCTTCTGGATGTCTATGCCCTTGCGGGCAATATTTTCCATGACAGAAGGAGTGAAATGCAGACCGGCAGTAGGAGCGGCGACAGACCCCCGTATCCTCGCATAAGTAGTCTGGTAGCGGCTTATGTCTATTTCTTCGCTCTCCCGACCGAGATAAGGCGGAATCGGGATTGTTCCACAGGCTTCCAGCACGGCTGAAAACGGGATATCCCCCTTCCAGGAAAACTCCACGACTCCGGTACGGTCTTCCCTTGAAAGCATTCTTGCACTCAGCTCCATAGCGGCTATTGCGCTGTCAGACTTGGGGTTGTACAATTTCAGTAAATCTTCTTTCCAACGCTTGGCATTGCCGATTACGCACTTCCAGCTGCATTTTTTCCTGGCGGCAAACGACATATTGTACTCGGCGGGTGAATCAGGTTCCAGGCAGAAGATTTCAATATGCGCTCCGGTATCGCGAACAAAATGCAGTCTGGCGGGGACTACTTTGGTCTCATTGAAAACCATCAGGGCGCCGGTCGGAAGGTAATCCGCAAGGTTACGGAAAACGGATTCGGAAACAGTTCCGTCACGATATAGGAGCAATTTGGAGGAATCCCGCCCGGGAAGCGGGTACTTGGCGATTCGTTCGTCAGACAAATCATAATGATAGTCTTCAATGTGAACTTCAGGTATCATTTCCTTCCAAAAATTTATGCGAAGATAGCAATTCTTATCCGAATTCAGAAATTTCATTTACCCCAGTTCGCAGGGTGTCTGGCTATGTTACAAAACTAACATTTATGTTTACAATTTTATTATCACATTAAAAAGTTATTCGAATTTCCTATATTTATTCGAATCACCCCTATAAGAAAAACGAATAACATATTTTTTCAATAAAGTAATACTTAATTATCAATGATTTAGCATTTTTATACTCAACTAATAATTAAATTTAAAACAAGACATTTCCGCATTTCAACAGAAAAAGGGCCTTGAAATATTGAGAATAAATTGTATAACTAATTTAAAATCAGCTGGTAATTTTTGTCATATAAAGTATTTTATAGATATAAAATGATGGGTAATTAGCCTACTTCCCTACTCGTGGCTATAAAAAAGTTATTTGAAGTAATTTTTATTTTATTTACATTTGTAACACAAAATAAATTATCATGAACAAGCGTCTCCAACAATTTCTTGAGACTGAAAATCTCACCCAGGCCGAGTTTGCAGAACGAGTCGGATTCACGCGGGGAAATATTTCCCATATCCTGTCCGGACGCAACCGCCCGGGATATGAATTCTTCGAAAATCTGAGCCGTAACTACCCTTCTCTGTCCCTGGATTGGCTATTGACTGGCCGTGGGCGGATGTACAAGCCCGCAAATGGTGAAATCAATACTATAGATAATCAATTACAATCAATTGTAAATCAGAAAGAAATTTCTAAAATAATTGTATTTTTCTCCGATGGCTCATTTTCGGAGTTTTCTGCACTGCAATAGCATTTTTTCCTGCATATTCACTATATTTGCTTTCTCAATGCTATATCGGGTATGTTACAGGCAAGTATTATTACCATAGGTGACGAGCTGCTGATCGGGCAGGTTGTGGATACCAATTCGGCGGCGATTTCAAGGGTCCTCGGCGGAATTGGAGTGAAAGTGCGCTCCATGATATCCATAGCGGATGACCAAAACTCTATTCTGGAGTCCCTTAAGCGGGAATCAGGGCTCTCTGACATTGTTATTACCACCGGCGGGCTGGGCCCCACAAAAGACGATATTACAAAGAAGGCACTTGCTGAATTTGCCGGTTCTGACGGGTGGTATTACCATGAAGGACAGCTTGCCGAGATACACCGTATCCTGGGCTCCAGAGGCCTGGACGTGCTTCAGATAAATACTGACCAGGCTCTTGTACCGAAAGGCTGCGAAGTCATAGTAAACCACCTTGGAACAGCCCCTGTCATGGTTTTCAGGGGTAAAAGCAGCCTGTATTCCCTTCCCGGGGTTCCGTTCGAGGCAGTAGCAGCGCTTCCGGATATTGCGGCGGACATACGTGAACATTACAGCCTTTCCTCGATTTACCACAGGAATCTGATGGTTTACGGCATTGCCGAGTCAAAACTGTCAAATCTCATTGCCCCCTGGGAGGATAATCTGCCTGAGGATATACATCTGGCATACCTTCCTTCCCCTCTTACCGGCATCCGGCTGAGGATTTCAGTTTACGGAGAAGACGAAACATCGGCGGAAAAGCGTGTTTCCGGCCTTTTACCGGCACTTTACGCTCTTCTTGGCGACTACCTTTACTCTGAAGCAGATGATACGCTGGAGGGCAAAACAGGCCGTATTCTCAAGGCTAATTCCCTGACTCTGGCGGCAGCCGAGTCCTGCACCGGAGGAGAAATCGCCCACCTGATCACTACCGTACCCGGCTCTTCAGCCTATTTTCTTGGTTCCGTAACCTCCTATGCCGTCTCTGTAAAGGAAAAGGTACTTGGAGTCCCCCATGAAACCATAGCGGAATACGGAGTAGTCAGTTCGGAGGTGGCAGCCGCCATGGCCGAAGGCGCAAGGCGCGTACTTGGTGCCGACTATGCGGTGGCCACTACCGGTCTGGCGGGACCGGGCGGAGATGAATCCAACAAAGAAGGAACCGTGTGGATCGCCGTCGCTTCAGAGCGCGGGACAGTCACTGAAAAGCGCGTCTATTCGGCCGACCGCAAGCGCAATATCGAGCGTTTTGCTGCTTCCGCCCTCGATTTACTGCGCCGCAGCCTTCAGAAAGACGGCTTCTCTGAGTAGAAAATATAATCGCTTGAAAATAAATTTATAAAACAAAAATGTTAAACAATATAACATTTTTGTTAACCCACTTTTGGGCCCCGTAAAGCCTCTAATTTTTGCGAAAAAACAGGGAAATATAGTAGAACAGATTCGCAAGCGAACCAACAGCTGCTATCACATAAGTATATGCCGCCCACTTGAGCGCATCCTGGGCTAGAGGCTTCGTTTCATAGGAGACGACCCCGGCACTTTCAAGCCATGCCACGGCCCTGGAACTTGCGTTGATTTCTACTGGAAGAGTAATGATACTGAACAGGGTTGTCAGAGCAAACAGAGCAATCGCCAGCCATAAGAGCCCGGGGAACACGTTGATAAGCAACACGCCTGCAAGCAATACCCATGAAACTATATTGGAGGCGAAATTCACTGCAGGTACCAACAGAGTACGCAGTTTCAAGGGGCTGTAGCCGCTTGCGTGCTGAAGTACATGGCCGCATTCGTGAGCCGCGACTGCAGCTGCGGATACGCTTCTGCCGTAATAGACATCATTGCTCAGGTTCACCGTGCGGTTCTGGGGATTGTAATGGTCCGTCAGTTCGCCGCTGATACACATTATCTTAACATCTGTGATTCCGTTCTCGCGAAGCATCATCTGGGCAATTTCAGCCCCCGTGAGCTGCACCGGAATCTGGGAATACTCCGCAAAACGCTTTTGCAGCTTACCCTGGATCAGCAAACTTGCAAACATGACTGCAAGGGTGATAATCCAAATCATCGTAATGGACATAATTGCATTATTTTATCTTCGCAAATTTAAGAAATATCATTCAAAAAGCTTAACTTTGCCCAAATTTTTGATGATGCACGAATTCAGGGATGATGATTTTTCACGCCTGGAACTGAGTTTCCCGGCTGCAGAGAGGAACTACCGCTACTTCAGGTCCCTGCTCGAGCCTTCGACCAGAATGCTCGTGCTGGTGAAAGCAAATGCCTACGGGCTGGGAGCAGTGGAGTTCTCATCCATGATGCAGCGGCTCGGTGCAAATTATCTGGCGGTCGCCCATCCCGTGGAAGGCATTGAACTACGCAGCCACGGTATAAGCCTTCCTATTATAGTACTCACCTCCGGCACTGATTACTTTTCTGAGATAATCGAGTATCACCTCGAACCCAGCCTTCCGAATCTGTCCTCCATCGAAGTTTTCTCGAAGGCTCTCCGCGCAGCCGGAAAAAAGGACTGGCCTGTCCATATTAAATTCGACACCGGAATGCACCGGCTGGGATTCACCGAGGATGAAATCGCTCCCCTTTCGGAATATCTCGGCAAATGTCCGGAAATCAAGGTGAAATCCTGTTTCTCGCACCTTGCAGCCAGCGAGGATTCCTCTCAGGACGAATTCACTCTTTCACAGATAGACCTGTTTACCAGTATGTACGGCCAGCTGTGCTCAGCTATCGGTTACAAGCCGCTGAGGCATATTCTGAACTCTGCCGGAATCGAGCGTTTCCCACGCTTCCAGTTTGATATGGTCCGGCTGGGCATAGGCATCTACGGCATCAGTTCCCTTCCAGGAGTGAAGCTCTCTCCCGTAGCCTCTCTCAAGTGCAAGATTATCCAGATAAAGAAGCTGGACAATCCTTCAGAGACCATCGGTTACGGCCGCCTGGGCAAGGTCTATCCCGGGATGACGATTGCGACCATCCCTGTCGGCTATGCGGACGGCATAGACCGTCATCTCGGCCGTGGCAAGGCCTCTTTCCTGCTCAACGGACACCGCGTTCCCACCGTCGGGAATATCTGCATGGACATGTGTATGCTCGATGTTACAGGTGTAAATGCCGCTGTGGGAGACACGGTGACCATTTTCGGTGATGAACCATCGATAGAGGAACTTGCTGACATTCTGGGAACCATCCCCTACGAGATACTCACTTCAGTCCCCCGGCGCATCGAGAGAATAATAGTCAGGCGTTAGCGTTTTTCCCGGAAAAAGCTTAGCATAAGGGAAGAGCACTCCTCTGCCAGGACTCCCGGGGTCACTTCCGTGCGGGGATGCAGCAGGGACGGGGTGAACAAAGAATATCCCCTTCTGGGATCTCCGGCACCATAGACAATTCTCGAAATCTGCGACCAGTTCAGGGCTCCGGCGCACATAGGGCAGGGTTCCACTGTTACGTAAAGGGTGCAGTCAGTCAGATATTTGCCTCCGAACGCTTCGCTCGCCGCAGTGATGGCGATCATTTCGGCATGGGCAGTCGCATCGTGGAGAGTTTCAGTCAAGTTATGGCCTCGTCCTATTATCCTGCCGCGGGAGACAACCACGGCGCCGATGGGCACTTCCCCCTCGCTGAGGGCTATACGCGCCTCCCGGAGAGCCTCCTCCATAAACCTTTCATCAGACATAATGTTGAGATATCAGGACTCGAACCTGAACTGAGGGAACCAAAATCCCTAGTGCTAGCCATTACACCATATCTCAAAATGGGCCTGCAAATTTAATCAATTTTTTCGAAAGAAAAAGGAGAAGCTATTCCAGCTTCTCCCCTTTCTCATTACAAATTTCATTTTGCAGGACTGAAAAGTCTGTGACTTCTTCAAGCCGCAGACGGATATTGTACTTTTTCTTCCACCTGGAAATGTAATTGGAGAATACTCCCCTCTTCAGGTATGCCCCGAGAATCGGGCTGGTCCTGATGACAAGGCTGCGCAAACCCTTTTCAGTGACATAGAAAGCAAGTTTGCGTTCAATCTCCTCGTCAATGACGACGCTGGAGGAAATCTTTCCCGTGCCATGACAAACCGGGCAGGTCTCGAGGGTGTTGATTTCCGTAACCGGACGTATCCTCTGGCGGGTAATCTGCATCAGACCGAATTTGGTAAGGGGCAGCACATTATGCTTGGCCCTGTCGCCTTCCATAAGGTCCTGCATCATCTTGTGCAGGGCGTTGCGGTGTTCGCCTGAATCCATGTCGATAAAGTCGACAATGACGATTCCGCCCATATCCCGCAGCCTGAGCTGCCTTGCAATTTCTTCCGCAGCAATGCAGTTCACCTCAAAGGCATACTCTTCATGGTCTGTCGCCTTGGTCCTGATGCCGCTGTTGACATCGATGACGTTCAGCGCTTCTGTTGTCTCAATCACAAGATAGGCTCCCTGCTTCATAGGCACCACCTTTCCGAACGAGCTCTTTATCTGCCGGGTTACTTCGAAATTGTCGAAAATCGGCTTTCGGTCGCTGTAGAGATGGACAATCTTCTCCTGTTCAGGAGAGATGAGGGAGATGTACTTGCGCGTCTCCTCGCAGATTTTCTCGTCATTTATATAAATGTTGGAGAAGGAATCGTTCAGCAGGTCGCGAAGTATGGTCGTGGTTTTGCTGTACTCGGTGAACAGCAGCTGCACATTCTTGGATGAGGCTATTTTTCTGAAAGAACCCTCCCACTTTTCAATGAGCGACTGGGTCTCTGCGACCAGCACGGCTGCATTTTTGCCTTCAGCCGCCGTACGGATTATGGCACCGTAGTTTTTGGGAAGGATGCTTTTTACCAGAGTCTCGAGCCGGCGTTTTTCTTCCTTTGACTCGATTTTAGAGGAAATACTGACCTTCTGGGCGAAGGGCAGCAGTACAATGTTTCTTCCTGCAAGTGAAATTTCCGCGGTCAGTCGTGACCCCTTGGTGTTGATTGGCTCCTTTACAATCTGGACTATCAGCATCTGCCCGGGCTTGAGTACAGAATCGATTTTTCCCTCTTTGGGAAGGGCTTCGCCAAGAGGAATACCGGAATACAAATCAGTCAGATTGGTATTGCGGTTGCTGTCCTTTACGAACGAATCGAATGCACTGAAGTACAACCCCAGGTCGAGATAATGGATGAAGGCCTCTTTTTTGTCGCCAATGTCCACGAAGGCAGCATTGAGGGCCGGAAGGAGTTTCTTGACTCTGCCGAGATAGACATCTCCGACTACAAATCCTCCCCCTTTGCTGGACTCTGTGTTAAATTCGATCAGCCTGTGATTTTCCATCAAGGCAATCCGGACCTCTGATGTTCCTACATCGACGATAAGGTCCTTTGGCGGTTTCTCTGACTCCATCAGAACTTCATTTTACAGTACTACAAAGGGCCGATCGGAACTTCCGGTCGGCCCTAGGCTTTCAGCAGACTGCTAAAATGGCAGACACAGAACTATTTCTTCTTGTGTCTATTCTTGCGCAAGCGTTTTTTACGCTTGTGCGTTGCCATTTTATGTCTTTTACGTTTTTTACCGCTGGGCATAATATTAATGTTTTATTGGATTATTTCTCCTTCACGGCTGCCATGAAAACCTTTGCAGGTTTGAAAGCAGGAATATCGTGGGCGGGAATAGTAAGGGTTGTCTTCTTGGTAATGTTCCTGGCGGCTTTCTCAGCTCTGTGCTTGATGATAAAGCTGCCGAAACCACGAAGATACACGGGTTCTCCGGCGATAAGGGATGCTTTTACTTCCTCGGTGAATGCTTCGACGACAGCGAGGATCTCACTTTTTTCAAAATTTGTTTTCTTTGCAATTGCACTAACGATGTCTGCCTTTGTCATAACTAATGATATTTAATTAACTAACGGTTTTTCCCTTTTGGCTTGCAAAAGTACGTTTTTTTTTTGATTTACAAAAGATTCTATGCTTTTTTCTTTGGCACGGAGATTGATTTTTAATGACCCCGGGTTATTGTACCCGAAAAAACCTGACATTTTGTCATATTATTTTGAATTTATGAAGACAGACAACTATACAATGGCTAACAGCGGTGTCGAAGTCAACATCATGCCAGTCATGCAGGAGGGCGGCCTGAAGCAGCTTGACGAGAAGAACCTCCCCATGTATCTGCCGGTACTGGCACTCCGCAACGCCGTCTTGTTTCCAGGCGCCGTATTTCCCATTACCGTGGGCAGGGACAGTTCCGTAAAACTGGTCCGGGAAATGGAAGCGACTGACGAACCCTTTGCTGCCGTGCCCCAGAAGGATGTTACTGTAGAGAATCCGACCAGTGACGACATACACGAAATCGGCACCGTATGCAAAGTCATCAAGACTCTGGAGATGCCAGACGGCTCAGTCACTGCTATCCTCCAGGGTTTCAGAAGAGTGAAAATCGTCGAGATTGTGTCTTTCTCGCCATATATCAGCGCGGAAGTGTCATATCTGGATGACAAAATGCCCAAAGTTGACAAGCAGAGCGTGAAAGCTCTTTCCGATTCCATAAAGGAAAAGGCCTCGACAATCATCCGAGCCTCCAGTTTCGCCCCCAAGGAAGCGGTCGCGGCGGTTTCAGCTATAGACAATTTCACTTTTCTGGTGAACTTTACCGCCACTTCAACTGAAGTTGACGACCTGCAGGACAAGGTAGCCCTGCTCAATACCGGCGACATATATGAAAGAGGTATGCAGTTGCTCTCGGTGCTGGACCATCAGGTCCGGCTGATTGAACTCAAGCAGGAGATTCAGAGGAAGGTAAAAACCGAGATTGACCAGCAGCAGAGGGAGTATTACCTGAATAATCAGCTTCGAACCATACAGGAAGAGCTGGGAATGGATGAAGGCGAGGAATTCCGCAAGCTGAGGGAAAAGGCGGCTTCGAAAAAATGGCCGGGAGAGGTTGCAGAAGTCTTTGAAAGGGAAATGTCGCGTCTGGAAAAATACAACCCCAGCTCACCGGACTACAGCGTCCAGTACAATTACATACAGTTCATGCTGGATCTCCCCTGGGGCGAGATGTCCAAGGACAATACCGACCTCCGCCATGCCCAGAAGGTCCTGAATGAAGACCACTTCGGACTTGATACAGTGAAAGACCGTATTATAGAATATCTTGCAGTTATCAAGTTAAAGGGTAACATGAAGTCTCCGATACTCTGTCTGTACGGGCATCCCGGGGTCGGAAAGACCAGTCTCGGAAAATCTGTCGCAAGAGCCCTGGGACGCAAGTACGTCCGCATCTCTCTTGGCGGCCTGCACGATGAAGCGGAAATCCGGGGCCATCGCAAAACCTACGTGGGAGCCCTTCCGGGCAGGATTCTCAACGGCATCAAGAATGCCGGGACTTCCAATCCTGTGGTCGTTCTGGACGAGATTGACAAGGTGGGACAGGATTTCAAGGGAGATCCCTCTTCTGCCCTCCTGGAGGCATTGGATCCGGAACAGAACGCTTCCTTCCATGACAACTACCTGGATTTGGACTACGATTTGTCCAACGTACTGTTCATTACCACTGCCAATGGCATTTCCACAATCCAGCCGGCCCTCAGGGACAGGATGGAACTGATTAACGTCACCGGATACCTGGCCGAAGAAAAGACCGAGATAGCAAGCCGGTACCTGCTTCCGAAGCAGCTCCGCGAACATGGGCTGAAGGAGGACCAGCTGCATATTTCAAAGAAAGTCATTCGTGAAATAATAGACAAGTACACCCATGAGTCGGGAGTACGCGGGCTGGACAAGCAGATCGCCAAAATCGCTCGTGTTACCGCAAAGAAAATTGCCCTTGACGGCTCCGCGCCCGGGGAAATAGGCTCCGACATGCTGAAAGAATATCTGGGACTGCCGACTTCCTTCCACGATATGCAGAAGGGAAACGAAGCTCCCGGAGTAGTGACCGGACTGGCGTGGACCGAACTCGGCGGGGAGATTCTCTTCGTGGAATCATCCATCAGCGAAGGCAAGGGAAACCTCACCATGACCGGAAATCTGGGGGATGTCATGAAAGAGTCCGCGCAGATTGCCTATCAGTACATAAAGGCTCACCCGGAGTACGCCAAAACTGACGCCGAACAGTTTGCAAAGAAGGATATCCACGTGCATGTCCCTGAAGGCGCCGTACCCAAGGACGGGCCTTCCGCAGGTATCACGATGGTCAGTTCCATGCTTTCCGCGCTTCGCGGCGAAGCTGTCCGGCACGGTATTGCAATGACCGGGGAAATGACCCTCAGGGGGCGCGTACTGCCGGTCGGAGGCATAAAGGAAAAGATTCTCGCTGCCAAGCGGGCCGGAGTAAAAACCATAATTATTTCTGAAGAAAACAAAAAAGATATCGACGACATCAAGGAAATTTACATAAAAGGTCTTACCTTTGTCTATGTCAAGGACATAAAAGACGTAATAGACAATATTTTCTGATGGACGTAAAAATAGAAAAGAGTTGGAAGGACGCTCTTTCCGGAGAGTTTTCCAAGCCCTATTTCAAAGCCCTCGTGGAGCAGCTTCACACCGAGAAAGCCTCGGGTGTGACGATTTATCCTCCCGGGGGCTTGATTTTCAAGGCCTTCGACCTGACTCCCGTGGACAAAGTCAGGGTGGTTATTCTGGGCCAGGATCCTTACCATGGCCCCGGACAGGCGATGGGACTCTCTTTCTCTGTACCCCGCGGCATTCCCGCTCCTCCGTCTCTGAAAAATATTTTCAAGGAAATAGAATCGGACCTGGGAATCAGAATGAGCGGGTCTCCTGATTTGACGCCATGGGCGCAGCAGGGCGTACTTCTCCTGAACACAGCCCTGACTGTCCGTGCCGGCGTGGCCGCTTCGCACTCCAGAATCGGCTGGCAGGAGTTCACAGATGCCGTAATACGTTATCTGTCCGATAACTGCAATGGCATAATATTCCTGCTCTGGGGCAATTTCGCCCGAGGAAAGAAGGCTCTCATAGACACTTCCAGGCATTATGTTCTGGAAGCGGCTCATCCCTCCCCCCTTGCCGGCGGGGCCTTTTTCGGCTGCCGCCATTTTTCCAAGACCAACCAGCTCCTTACCTCCATGGGCAGTGCACCAATTAACTGGCAATTATGAAGAAAGTCGCTTTGTTCCCCGGCTCATTCGACCCTTTTACAGCCGGGCACCTGAATATCCTTCAAAGGGCCCTGACCATTTTTGACGAAGTCGTAGTCGCCGTGGGTGTCAATCAGGACAAGCACGGACTCTTCGATATGGACAGACGCATGGAAATCATACGCGAATGCGTCAAAGGGCTTCCGGGAGTATCTGTCATCAAATATGACAACCTTACCGTGGATACCTGCCGGAGCCTCGGAATAAGACATATCGTCAGAGGTGTCCGCAATATGATGGACTTTGACACGGAACGGTCCATCGCGGACGCCAACCGCCACCTCGCTCCTGAAATTGAGACTGTGATTATTCCTACGGCACAGGAATTCGCCCATATTTCATCGTCTGCGGTCAGGGATCTGCTGCGACATGGCGGAGACTGCTCTGAATTCATAGTGCCGGAAGTGAAGCATCTGCTATGAAACGGTTTCTGATACTTTTGCTCTCGCTTTTGCTTCCGCTTATTCTGCCCGCCCAGGACAAGCTGGAGACCAAACTGGACGAATATGTCAAGTCTATGCGGGGAATGAGCACGGAGGTCCAGTCGGAAGAATGCGATTTCATAATTTCCAACTGCCTGGAAGAGTCGATAAAACAGCAGGTTACCTTTTATCTCTATAACCATTACTTGAAATCTGAGATCATGGGCGACGATGCTGTTGCAGTGCACATTGCAGACAGGTGGATACTCTCCGGGAAGGTGCCTTCGCATTCTGAAATAGAGAAAATCCAAATACGCCTGTTCGCTGATTTCAACAGGTCCTCGCTGATAGGCTCACAGGCTCCTGAAATCACACTCAGGGACATATACGGTGCTCCGCAGTCTCCTCTTTCCGGGGAAGGTTTCAAAGTACTTTATTTCTACGACACCGGCTGTGCTTCCTGCTCCGTAGAGAGCGTCAGGCTGAACCAGTATGTCCTTCGCAACAAGTACCCTGTCAAGTTCTTTGCCGTCTATACGGGAAGTGATGTCAAAGCCTGGAAAGAATACTCTTCCTCCAAACTGACTGCCGCATCGTTCATACATCTTTACGACCCTGATGCCGAAGCAGATTTCCAGATGAAATACGGGGTGATTTCTACCCCGAAGATGTTCCTCATAGACCCAGGCGGGCGCATTGTCGGCCGCGGCCTTGACACTCCTGCGCTGGAAATCCTGCTTGACGATGAGTTCGGTCCGGCAAAATCTTATGTCTATGGCAGTGCCGAATCCCGGGCGCTTTTCGACAGCCTGCTCTCGCTCTATGAAAAACCCAGTGTTAAGGACATCCTGGACATTGCAGAGTATATTGCTGAAGACAAGCATCTTACTGGCGATTACTTCTATTATCTCTCAGGTCATCACGGGGAGAATTACCGTGAAGCCGCACTTTCATTTATAGACAGAAGCATTCTTGGAAGCAATCTTTTCGACACAGCGGAGGATACCCTTTCGGTAATCGAACCGGCCCGTCTCATGAAATCCCTGCTTGAGAAGGCCCCTTTAGGCACAAAAGTGCCTCCGTTACGGCTTCATGGCACTCTGAAGCAGAGGAAAGCTCTGTTCCGCCGTCCGAGCCGCGACGGAGATTTCAGGCTCGACAGACTGAGGGGAAAACCTTCATATTTAATTCTCTACTCCCCTTCCTGCGGCTCCTGCGTCAACCTGATGGAAAGCGCATGCAAGCTTGCTTCCTCGCTGAAGGGTGTCAAGGTCCTGCTCGTAGATATGGACAGACTTCAGTCTGACTTTCCTTCGGAGGCATCTGCGGCGCTTGAGGCTTTTGACCTGTCTGTACTGCCTTATGCCGCGGCTATTGACCGCAAGGGAATTATAATCAGGCGATATATTGATAATTTTTAGTACCTTTGCCCCGTTATGAGCAACGCTGTTAAGAATAATGGAATAGATCCTGACTTCCTCGCAAAGCAGAAGGAATCCCTGAGGCGCAAGCACCGCCAGGTTATCTATTTGAATGATAATGAGCTGGACGCCATCAGGCAGTTCTGCGAACGCTACCCGGCAAGGCGCAAGGCAGCTTTTTTGCGGGAAGCGATAATGGAACGGGTACTGTCAGGACTGGACGAGGGCCATCCTACTCTTTTCTGAAGCGGCCTGCGACAGCAGCGAGCAGAATCATTGCAAATACCAGAACGCTGATTCGTCCGGCAATGTCGCCGTGACGGACGAAGAATGTCTGTCCATCACAGAGGCTGACACTCCCCTTCAATACTTCAGGAACCCACCAGGAAGTGCTTGAGACTATTTTTCCCCTGCTGTCTATAATAGCGGAAATGCCGGTATTGGCGCAGCGGGCGATCCAGCGGCGCGTCTCGATGGCCCTCAGCCGGGAATAATTCAGGTGTTGATGATAACCCGGCGTATCTCCCCACCAGGCGTCATTTGTAATGACCGTCAGAAGCCTGGCGCCCTTGCGGATGTATCCGGCGCAGTATTCCCCGTAGATGGATTCGTAGCATATTGCGCAACCGACAGGAATCTGCCCGAAATTCAGCAGGGAAACTTCCTTCTGGCCGATGTCCCGGCCCATGACCCCGCCAAGAAGGTCGTCCAGCGGTACGAAAATCCTTGGATATGGCGTCGATTCAACTCCGGGGACGAGTTTTGACTTGTGGCAAATATCAAAGCGGCCGTCTTTTTCAACTATCAAAGCTGAATTGTGGGATTCTCTCCACACACCTTCACGCACCTGCCTGGCCGTCATGGACGGCGGAGTGCGGCGCTGGAAAAAATCCCTTGTGGCAGCACCGAAAAGCACCCCGGTCCCTTCGTGGGCATCCACGAATTCTTTCATGCTGCGGAATGTAGGACTGGAGGGAATGTCGTTTGTCACTATATCCCAGGTAAAGGTTTCCGGAGCGAGCACAAGAGTATTCGGGCAGTTTGCATCAATCCCGGCGGCCGCCATATCGAGAAGAAGAGTGTTCTGTTCGGCCTGTGACATTCCGCCGAACTTATTGTACGGGTCTATATTCGGCTGGACTATGGTCACGTCGAGTTTTTCCTCCGACCCGCCGTCACCGGGGGTCAACAATATAGACACAATCGGCGGGCAAAGCAATAAAACAGCAGTCGAGGCTATGGAAGCCGAGCGCACACGCACGCTGGTGTCCTTCCATTTCCCTATAAGCCGGACAAGTCCGAAAACGGCAAGATTGGACGCCCATACCCAGAGCGAGCCTCCGAGGGTGCCTGTATATTCATACCACTGTACAAGTGAGGTGGTACCGGCAAAACCATTCCCGAGAACCAGCCAGGGCCAGGAAATCTGCGCCGATGTAAGATAGAAACGCTCCCAAGCCGTCCATGTGGCAGCGAGAAAAATATAGGCCACGGCTCCATGGGAACGCTTTTTCACCCATCTGAACAAAGCGAAGATGAGCGACATCTGGAAGGCATTGGCAAGAATCGCGAAGATGCCTCCGCCGACGGTAGCGTTGCAGACCCAGAAAGTAGTGAAAGCGTTCCAGAGTACAAAAGTCAGATAGTGCCACAGGAAAAACCGTTTTTCACTCAGGGCGTCGGCAATCAGAAGCGGAACGAATCCGACAAGCAGCAAAGGAGAGCAGCCCTCCACGAGAAATGGAAGGCTCAGAAGAACTGCACTCAGAAGAG
Organism: Bacteroidales bacterium; assembly: GCA_017544265.1. Classification (GTDB taxonomy): domain Bacteria; phylum Bacteroidota; class Bacteroidia; order Bacteroidales; family UBA932; genus Cryptobacteroides. The sequence continues at coordinate 60,328 of JAFYEM010000033.1, forward strand.
AAGTTCCCGAAAGAAGCAGCAGGCGTTTTCGCATAGCATGCAAATTTATACAATTTTTTTCTTAACTTCGCACGAATTAACAAGCTGATTAGAGATGGGAAAGTTTTTCCAACACTGGATAGTCAAGAACCTTCTGCTCGCACTTCTGGTTGTGGCGGTGCTTGTGGGGGGTACAGCAATAGCACTTGATATCATCACCCGGCACGGCAAGACCGTGGTTGCGCCGGACTTCACCAACATGACGCTCTCCCAGGCCCGTGCAAAAGCATCGGAATGTGAAGTCAGGGTGAGGGTAACTGATTCCGTGTTCGTCCAGAGGCTTGGCGCCGGCGTGGTTTTCCGGCAGAATCCCAAAGCCGGTGCGACAGTAAAAAAAGGCAGAAGCATCTTTCTCACTATCAACTCCATGGTCCCCCGCAAGGTTGTAATGCCTAATCTGGTCGGCTATAATTTTGGTGAGGCTGTCGCCGAACTGCGGAACAGGGGTCTAGGTATTAAAAGGCTTCGCTATGTGAATGACATCGCAACCAACTACGTGCTTGCGCAGAGACTCGGCGGAAGGGACCTCAATGCCGGAGACATGGTCGTGAGCGGCTCAGAAATAGAACTTGTGCTCGGGCTTGGCAGCGAGGACAACCGCACGAGCGTGCCGAATGTAACCGGGCTGAAATATATCAGGGCTGTGGAACTGCTTCATTCCCGCTGCCTGAATATCGGAAAGGCGAGCTTTGACAAGAATATACGCAGTTATTCCGATTCAGTAAACGCCGTCGTTTTCAGGCAGGATACGCCTGAAGGCACCTCCCGTATACTTGGTTCACCGGTCAATATCTTCCTTACCCTCGACGAGAGCAAACTGCCCGCCAAATGACCCCTGAAGAGTCAACTCCTGATATTCTCCCCCAGGAATTTCCCCAGGAGGATGAGATGTTCGAACATTTCCGCCTGGTTGCCGACAAGGGCCAGGCGCCGGTTCGCGTGGACAAATTCATTTCCACCCATCTTGAAGATACATCCCGCCACAGAGTCCAGCTGGCGATAAAGAACGGCTTCGTCTTCGTAGGAGAAAAACAGGCGAAGGCGAATATGATAGTCCGGCCGCTGGATGTAATCCGTATAGTGCTTCCCTACCGCCGGCGCGGAGTCGAAATCCTTCCTGAGAATATTCCGCTGGACATTGTCTATGAAGATGAGGACGTCCTTCTGGTGAATAAGCCGGCTGGGATGGTCGTTCATCCTGGACACGGGCATTTTTCGGGAACGCTGGTGAATGCGCTGGCCTTTCATCTCGGACTAAGACAGGGTCCCGACGCCGATGACGAGCGCATGGGGGTACTTGTGCACAGGATAGACAAGGACACCTCCGGGCTACTGGTGGTTGCGAAGAATCCACCAGCCCAGCTCAATCTTGCAGACCAGTTTTTCGTCCATTCCATAGACCGTAAATACGTTGCCCTGGTCTGGGGCAATATCCGCGAAGATGAAGGCAGCATCGATGCCTACATTGGCAGGGACCCGTCTGACAGGCTCAACTTCAAGGTCGTGGACGACCCTGAAAAAGGCAAACGCGCTGTCACTCACTACAGGGTGCTGGAACGCTTTGGTTTCGTTACTCTTGTGGAATGTATCCTTGAGACCGGGCGGACACATCAGATCCGTGTCCACATGAGTTCCATCGGTCACCCCCTTTTCGGCGACGCCCGCTACGGAGGAACCCAGATCCGCCAGGGAACCGTCTATGCCAAATACCGTCAGTTCATACACTCCTGCTTCGAACTCTGTCCCCGCCAGGCCCTTCACGCCAGAACTTTGGGCTTCACACACCCCCGTACGGGAGAAAGGCTGCACTTCGAATGTCCTGTACCGGAAGATATGACTGATCTCATTGAAAAATGGCGGCGCTACAGTTCATCGATGCTCAGCAACGACGAAATATTATAGACAAGGTCGTTTTTCTCACAGTACTTAATATCGAAGCAGCGGTATTCGCAGTAGCCCCAGCGCTTTGTGAAGCCCGTGCAGAAGCCGGGCCGGAAGCCCCGGCTTTCCAGATAGGTCATTTCCACCTTGTCCCTCCCCTCTTCCGTAAGCTGAATCAGAATGCTCCTGTTGGTCTCCAGAATGGACATCACGCGGGAGAAGAATCTGCCCGCCTTCTTATTTTCCCTGTAGTGCCAGTGATCCCGGCATGAATCACTGCAGAATTTCTGGTTCGACTTTGCATAATCGATCACGCACCCGCATTCCAGACAGTGTGACCGGTGACGGTATGGAACATATTTCTTCATGCCGCAAAAATGCTTTTTCAGAAAATAAATTCCAATAGGATAACATGAATTATGGGTTTTGAGCAATAATATATGTTTTCATCATTGCATGAAATCCGAATACATGTTTTTAACAATGATGAAAAAACCGACCGGAAACACATAAAAACTTGCAACAACACATATTTCATTTCCCGAAAAACTGACCGGACATTTTTTTTCGCTTTCCCTGAGTTTACTTTGCACTCGGCTTCGTAACGCGCGAGAAGCAAGCCGATGTCAAACTTTAAACTCTGATCTATGGATTACTCAATCAACAAAATTGAATTGCGCGGACGTGTGGGAGGCACCACTATCCGCAAGGCCGGAGATACCAGATGCGCAAGAGTCTCCCTCATCACCGACTATTATTATAAGGGACGCGACGGCGCTGCGGTAGTTGATTCAACCTGGCACAATCTGCTCGTATGGGAAGGCAAGAATGTACCCAAACTGGAAGATATAGTCTCCGGCAGTATCTTCCATGTTCTCGGCCGTATCCGCACCGACAAATACACCTCTTCGGAAGGGGAAGAAAAGTATTCCACCGAAATTATAGTTGCCAGGGGCGCCATTGAGGAGGACGATCTTACGCCGAAAAACTACTTATGAGCATGAGACGGGCCTTTCTGTTCATTGCGCTGGTTCTGGTGGCATCGTGTTCCTCCCAGAGGAAAATCGCATCGGTAAGGAAGGAGGCAATGGGTACCAAGATGGAGATTCCTTCAGAGATTTACGTACCGGAACTCGATCTTGACTCCGCTTCCTCTCCTGATACGATGTATGTCGAGAATCCGGAAGGAGAGAAAGTGCTGATAATGAAAGCGGTGAAAGATGTGGACGGCGAACTGGCGGTAACGGATGTGATTCAGGCTGCAGTGGTCACTGCCAGATTCCGGAATGTGGCGGAAAGGCACGGTAAAGTGGATTTGAAATTCAGGATTACAGTTCCCCGCGAAATGCAGGACGGGAAATGGCAGTTACGCCTGACCCCGGAACTATACATTCTTTCAGACACTACCGAACTGGATGGAATCACTGTCACCGGCAGCGCTTACAGAAAGGCCCAGCTCAGAGGGTATCAACACTATCGCAGGTTTCTGGAATCCATAATCACCGACAGCACTGCCTTTATAGACAAATACCAGCTGGAGATGTTTCTCAGGAGGAATCTGCCCGCAATTTACAGTTTCCGCACAGACAGTTCCTACGTATCAGACGAACAGTTCGCCTCCGCCTACGGAGTGACTGAGCAGGCCGCCGTGGAGCATTATACGAACAAACTCATGGTGAGACGCAACAGATGGAAGATAGAACATAAAGAAGAAATGTTCGGACGGTATGTCAAAGTGCCGCTTGTAAGCGAGGGACTCAGACTGGACACCCTGATTGCAGATGTATCTGGAGACATAATCTATGACTATGTGCAGACTATTCCGGTCAGGAGCGGCCTTAAAAAGGCTGAGATCACGCTTGGCGGGAGTATCTTCGAACAGGACAAGTGCATCTACGATATTCCCCGCAGCGAGCCTCTGACCTTTTACATTAGTTCCGTCAGCACCCTTGCCGACCAGAGTGTACGCTACAAGACTATGGTCCTGGAGCGCAGGGTCGAAGCAAACACGGCCTGCTATGTGGAGTTCTCGAGCGGCCGGGCGGAAATAGACCTTTCCCTTGGACACAACAGCGAGGAAATCGGCAGGATAGAAGGGAATCTCGCCTCTCTGATGGAGAATGAAACCTATGACCTAGATTCCATAGTCGTGACTGCGTCATGCTCTCCCGAGGGCAGTTGGGAGCACAATTCAAAACTGTCAAAGATGCGTTCCAGAAGCGTTTCCGCCTATTTTGAACGTTTTATGAAAAACTGGAGGGACACTTCCGGCTTCTCCGTAGGAGAGGACGGAAGGGCGGTAAAAGCAGATATAAGCGCCATTCGTTTCATATCCCGGAGCAATCCGGAGAACTGGACCATGCTGGACGCTCTTGTAAGCTCCGACGATGCCCTGAGCCCGAAAGACCTGGATGAATATGCCCGCGCCAGGAAGTCTTCAAGTCCGGATATGAGGGAAAGCGAGATGAGGAAAATGCCCTCTTATCAATATCTGCGCTCTCACATTTATCCCCGGCTCAGGACCGTGAAATTCGACTTTTTCCTTCACCGCAAGGGAGTTGTCAAGGACACTGTCCATACGACCGTCGTCGATACCGCCTACATGCTGGGCGTCCGGGCCCTCGCTGACAGAGAGTACGAGAAGGCCGTTACTCTTCTCCGGCCATACTCCGACTTCAACTGCGCTGTCGCCTACTGCGCACTGGACTATAATGCGTCTGCGCTTTCTATTCTGGAGGGACTCCCCTCGGGAGGCAAAAGGGACTATCTGCTGTCGCTTGTTTACAGCAGGATGGGACAGGAACGAAAGGCAGTGGAAGCCTACATGAGGGCCTGCAGCGAGAACCGCAGTTTTATTCACAGAGGCAATCTCGACCCCGAGATATCCGCCCTCGTGGAAAAATATCGACTGGAACTATGAGAAAACTATTACTGATACTTTATGCGGCTGTGCTTCTTGCCTCCTGCAACAAGCATACGGAAGATATAAGTGCTTCGGTCCGCTGCCGCATCAGGCTGGAGGCTGACGTAATAAAGAGTGGTGAAGCCTCGTCTGCTCCTGCATTCGAATCGGCCGTCAATACCATCCAGATACTGATCTTTGACTACTCCGGAACACTGGAGAAGTACCTGAGTTACAGCGGCATACCATCTGAAATAAGCGCCGATCTGAAGTATGGCAGGGCATCATTGCATGTCTTTGCCAATTATCCGGATTTGTCTTCCGTAATGACAGAATCAGCACTGTCTTCCTTCTGGGTGAACCTTTCAAGGAATAATGAAGCGAACGGCCTTGTAATGTACGGACACAGTTCCATGCTCATTCCCGCGGAAACCCAGGCAAGCGTCGTGCTGGTGAGACAGGTTGCGAAAGTGTCAATAGAATCCATAGACATAAGTCTTGATACGGATGCCGCTGCGTCCGCGCTCCTGCCAAATAATGCGCATTTCCTCGGCGGGGCCACAAGTATCAGCGCGGACGGCAGCGCTTCCGTTCAGGATAACGGATTATCTTATTCCCTCACGGGAGATATGCCGTGTCTGATGTATGTCTATCCTGTCGATGGCGTCCAGGCCAGGATCGTAGTCGAAGCGGATTTCGCCGGAGCCAGCCAGTATTATTCCATACCTATAGGCCAGCTTCAGAAAAATACAGCCTACAGCCTCTCCCTGTACATCCGGACTCTTGGAAGTCCGGATCCCGACACGGAAATTTCAGAATCTGCATACGACGCCAGGATAAGTATCCTCAGATGGAGCACGGGTGCGTCATTCACAGAAAACCATTAACCATCAATTCAATACTTTTATGAAAAAAACACTTGTATTCGCGGTGATGGCAGCCGCGGCACTCTCCTGCAGCAAGGAAATGCCTAAGCCATCAGTCAGTCTTGAAAGCAGCGTCCCGGCATCAGAACCGGCGCAGCTGACGGTATCAATCAATTCGCCCACATCAAAAGCGACTACAATCGACACGGAGAACGAGTCAAAAGTATCCACTCTGGATGTCTTCGTCTTCAAGTCAGATGTCAGCGGGATGATCCTGGACGCCTACGGCTCGTCCACTTCTTCCTCCATTACCCTGTCCGCCACTACTGGATCGAGAAGAATCTGGGCCATTGTCAATGCTGATTCCGGCCTTGGACTTTCAGCTGTCACTACTGAAGCGGAACTGATTGCAAAAGTGAGTTCCCTCGCAAACAACACTCTATCCAAATTCGTGATGACAGGAAATACCACATCCAACCTGAGTTCTGTCAATTCGGTCATGGTGGACGTGAACCGCATTGCGGCCAGGGTAAAAGTCAAGAAAGTGACCTTCGCCCTCCCCGAGGCATTCAACGGCAAGACACAGAGCGTAGTGAGGGTCTATCTTACTAATGTTGCCGGCAACCTGACTTTCGGCGGAAGTGTTCCGGCTTCACCCCAGTGGTTCGCAACCACCACGCTTCTGGAAAGCGGCGGTCAGAGGGATCTTATCCTGAATACATGGAACGCCACCAACGGTGCCACTCTTTACTGCTATCCTAACTCCAATGCCTCTACAAAGACAAAAGTCGTCACGGAGGTCATGATAGACACAAAGAAATACACTTATCCAATTGAGATTCCCAGCATCGCAGCAAATACTTCCTACGAGATCAATGAACTTGTCATCACCCGTCCGGGCAATCCCTCCAACGGGAACAACACTATCGATGACGGGGAGAATGACACAATCACGGTCAAAGATGTAAACTTCTCAATAAGCGTAAAAGACTGGAATCTCATTCTGCTTGGCTCTGATGGGACTGTAACAATTTAAAGCTATGAAACTCAGATGCTTGCCGGAACTTTTTGCGGCGATACTCGTGGTCGGTTGTTCTGTCAGGGAAGACAGGCACTCCTGTCCTTGCATTCTCGATATTGACCTGTCGCTTTTCTCGGGCGTAACCGACGGAGGGCAGCTGCTGCTGGATTCCAGGCAGGAACTGCTGTTTGAGCGGCTCGCCGTCAGCGGCACTGTCACTACCACGAAAGGGGTCCACAGAGTCTGCGTCGCAGGAGGTTCCGGTTACAGCATCTCTACTGACACAGCATTTATCGAGCATGCCGGAGAGGGTGAACTTTTCACTTTCCACGACAGCGTGGTCTGTGACAGCGAACGTCAGTCTGTCATTGCCGTCCCCAGGAAGGAATTTACATCCGTCATACTGAACATAGATGAAGACGGCTCCGCTTCCGCTCTGAGAATCAGCAGCGATTACAGCGGACTTCTGCTCAAGGACTCTTCTCCCATCAAAGGAGAGATTGATTTCATTCCCGAAAAAATTGGTCCCGGCCTCTACCGTTTCAGGCTTCCCAGACAAGGTGTCGACAACTCACTCACAATCTTTTACACGACTAATGGCAATTCAACGGTTTCACTCCCGCTTAACGAATGGGTGGCGGACGCCGGATTTGACTGGGAAGCCCGGGACCTTGCCGATATAAATATCGGTGCTGAACACTCGTTTTCAAGAATTTCCCTGAACATTATCCCCTGGCAGACAGGGATGAGCGAAAATCTCACTATATGAAAAACGTCTTCATATTTATTGCAATCCTATTTGCCTCCGTTTCCTGTTCGCCGGAAATGGACGAACAGGTCACTGAAGCGAAAGAGAAATACTATACAATAGAACTGAGACCTGAGGGGAAAAGTGACATTTACTCATCACTTCAGGAATCTTCATCATCAGGCGCCGTCTATGCCGTTTACTACCGCGGCATCCTGGTGGGCGGCGGGACTCTCGGCAAGGCTATAAAACTCAATTCCAGCCTATACTATGATCTTTTTATCCTGTCCGGATGCCTCGGCCCTGATGAACTGCCGGCACGCGAAGAAGACCTGGAAGATATCGAGATACCCATAAGCCCCGACGGCGTTATCCCCAAATCCGGACAAGTGATTGGAATGACTGCCAGTGATATGGATATAGCTGACGGCAGAGAGGACGGCAGAATCGCCCTTTCCCTTGTCCGCGGCTTCGCCAGGGCGGCTGTAAGAGTGGATATCGACCCGACAATCGGGGAGTATTATGACGAAATCACGGTTACTGGTGTCAGGGCCGTCAACGGGGCATCATCTTTCTGCCCCTTCAATCCTGCAGCCAGGGACCTCTCGAAAGTACGCAGCGGCGTCTGGGACAGTGCTTCAAGCCCAAGCTCAGGATACTATTATCTCTATCTTCCTGAGAATCTCCAGGGCATGCTGCTGCCGGATGGAACTTCAGCTGCAGGTAAAAGCCTTGAAGGTCTGACGGCAGCCGGCAGAGACCCGTCCCGCTGCACTTATATCGAGGCTTCCCTTGCCTTCCATTCCACTGCCGGAACAGGACTTGACGTAGTTTACCGTTTCTATCCCGGAGGAAACAATTCCAATGATTTCGACATTGTAAGGAACAGGACATATAATGTCACGCTCTCTCTCAGTTATGACGGTTTCAACATAACCGGAGTATGGAAATCCGAACTGGAGAGCAGTTATGACAGCCGCAGACTGTTTTTCTCCCTCCCGGGAGGAACGCTCCCTTCTTCATGGGAAATATTCGACAATACGGAAGTCTCTGCGCCGCTTGTCATAGCAATGAATTTCTCCCGCAACGGCCATGATGACAACTCGGAAGATTTGAATCTGACTTCTTTCCCCTACGGATACCGGCTGTATGTGGACGGGCAGATATGGACTGTCGGGCAGACACTTGCTTCCGGGAGTTCCGGCCTGAGTTATTCAGTAGATGCATCCAACGGGAGAATCTCTGTCTATAACGGTGGTTCCGCTTCGGCCGGACACTCGATGAGTCTGAAAATTGAAAGCATTGACGGTCAGCTGACTGATGAGATAAACGTGCTCGTAAGGAAATTCAATACCTTCGGTTACGGAATCAGCGGAGGCGCAGATCCCGAAAAGATGTACCTCGGGCAGTACAGCCGGCTTGCCATAACTCTTGGCAGCAACTGGAAAAGTTCCTTCTCCACCAGCGATATAAACAGCCTGAGCCTTCAGATACGGAACGCCACCGGCACTGCTGCGCTGAACAACAAATTCTATTTTAAAAATACTGAACGGCTCCCAGAGTCTGACCTGATCAATGTTTCAGTGGTATCAGATGCTGTCTGCAAGGGGTCTCTGTGGATTGGAAATGCAGCTGCTGATATATGGAAAAAAGTAAGTTCACTGGAGTGCCTGTCCCCACACGTGGTATATTCCCTGGCTCCAGGAGAATTTCCTGTGAACCTGTCGGACGGGGACTCCTGTTCAGACTTATGGACATACGCCAATTCATCCGCGGATGCTGAAGAATGTGTATTCTATATCACCTATACCGATGCGGAAGGGCGCAGACTGGGCGGAGCCGGGAGCTTTTTCGATGAAGACAGCTACGAAGGGAATCTGCGTGCCGATGATTTCATAGACCTGTCTTTCCCTCGTGCCGAGAGTCCTTCCATAGACATCTCCATCGGCGGCCCGGACCGGGAATATGACGCCAGAGTCCGGGTCGGTTTCTGCCCGGAAGACGGAAGCGACTGGCAACTTATCCATCAGCTGGATGACGATCCGCAATTATCCTTCGCCAGCGTGTCCATGTCCAATGCGGCTGGCAGCAGCCTCGAAATCGGACTGAAGGTACATCCAGCCGTAATTACTCTTGAAAACAGCTATGCCAAGACTTCTTCCTATACTTATCCGGACAGCGACTGGTATCTCAAAGCCGGGATAGAAAACCCTTCAGGCATCCCCTTCTCGATGGACTGGAATGTATATTCGCGCTGGAGAGTGATTGACTATGTCAGGCTCACCGGCAGCGAAATGCCGTATTTCGACCCTCCGGCTTATGTCTATGTGGACACTTGGAATACATCGCGCGAGCCTTACTACGCATCCGGAATATACCGGCTGGAGCTTTGGGGACATGCTCTGTTTTCGCAGAGCCGTACATGGGACGGAGATGAGATGGAGTATTTCAACGGCAGTACCACCTCCAATGGTTTCACCGGGACACTGCGTCAGTTCATGGACCGCGAGTACCTGAATTCAAGCCGGTATTTTGTGGAATACTCCGGATACAACCCCACGAACGGACAATTCGTAGGGACACAAAGGACAAAACCGACTTATGTTTACTGCGACTATGAAGTCCAAATCAACGGAGCGGCTGCCTATGACAGCTTTTTCCGAGTGGTAAACAATCTTATGGATGCGGCCTGGCCCATAGTCTATGGCAGTGACTTTTACGATCTGAGGAATATCCGGGCATATACCCGTAATATGGAAATAACAGTACAATGAAAAAAATTGCAGCAATTATTCTGCCCGTTCTCGTGGCCATCCCTACATACGCAGCCGAGTCGCAGAACCCGCCGGATGGCCACCTGCCGGGCTTCAAAGCAGGAATAATAATTGACGGCGGCACATTTCCTTCCGCAGGAAGGCCGTATTACGGGCTCGGCGCATTTTTCGGTTACGCCCTTTCAAAAACGCCTCTGGAGTTTTCTGCCGCTCTTTCAGGCGGCAACACCGGTGGCACGATAAGCTTCGCACTTACAGCGAAGATGCTTGGCAAATGGCCGCTTGGAAGAGTTTCCCCGATTGCAAGTATCTCGGGAGGTTGGGCCTTCCAGTTGCCGTCGACCCACGAAGTATCGGTGTCGTCAGATCCGGAATTCGGCTGGATGAGGACCTATATTCCATCATCCGCCAGGACCATGTTCTCAGAAGACGGGCCCTTCGGAGAAGTATCAGCCGGAGCCTCGGTCATAGCCGGAAGCAGCTATGAAATATGTATAACTGTCGGATATTCTCTCTCGGCCTGCTACGAAGGAGTCTGGGGCAGGAGTACTGAAGGGAAAGCCGTAAGGTACGGATTACTTGAGAAATTCGAAAACTACCCGGGGCTTGGTTCCCGATATGTGTGGACAGAAGGGAGACGGCCGATGAAACCCCTCGGTCGCCTCAGGATTCAGATTTCCTTCAGTTTCTGAAGCGGGAAATAATACCTGAGTCCAATCCTGAACTGGCAGAAGGGATAGTCATGGATGCCATAGACACAGGAAGCGAATGGAGAAAAGTTACCTGCATGGAAGTCAAGCCTTGCCCGTACGGTAACGGGACGGTCCCCGTCTCCTTCCCAGCCGAAATAACCGGCTCCCTGCACTTCAAGACGAAAAATCCGGCTGTCAACCATTGCCGAGATTCCGGCCTGGACGGCGTCATTCTGTCTGCCGTTATCGGTCTGCCAGCAAAGGAATCCACCGCTGACCGCAGCTCTGAGTTCGGTAAAGAATCCATTGAATCTTAGCGAATTGGCTATAGTGCAGTCGAAGAAATAGCCAGGAGCGTCATAGTAACGGGCCTCGCCGAAATGATTTCCGGAAGCGGATTTCAGCACGGCTCTGACCATGATGTCCGGTCTCCAGCCTTTTGCCTTCAGAACATGTATGTCCATGGACACATAGACATCCCCGGAGTCATATCCCCGTCCCCCGCCGAGGTACTTTTCAGCCAGACGGCGTTCAAGCGCTGTCTCGGAATCGTACTTCCACCATTCCACGACAGGCATCCACACCGTAAGGGCGGCCCGGTCAGTCCACAGGGGAACGGAAATCAGAAAAGACGGACCGTAAGTCAGGTCGGCCCCGAAACTCTTTCCAAGCCCCAGAGCCATATCTCCCGACAGTTCTGCCGTAATAGCCTTGGGAATACGGGCAAGAGGTATCTCCGGAACAGGAAAAGCATTAGGCCCGAAGTACTTGGGTGCTATTTTGGTATGAATGCTCAAATCCGGCTGTACCACTGGGGTCTGGGCAAGGGCGCAGACTCCGCACAGAGCGGCGATAACCGAGAGAATTATTCTTTTCACTTCTCTTCAATTAAGCGGCCGGCACCTATATAGCGCATGAGGAAGTACGGCAATGTGGAGCGCTGGACTTCCACACCGTTATGGAAGGATGCATGAATGAAAGTGAAATAGCCGCCGGACTTGACGACATCCACGACTATTCCGACGTGACCGACTTTCCGTATATCCGTCCTGCTGCCGAAAAAGACAAGGTCTCCCCTGCGCAGCTCAGCATAACTGCGGACCGGAGTTGACACTTTCTGCTGCATGACAGAAGAATGCGGGATATCGTAGCCGAATTTCGCAAAGACGATACGTGTGAAGCCGGAGCAGTCGAATTCCTTAGGGCCTGAAGCACCGAACTTATAGGGAACCCCGAGGTATTCCATCGCGTACGCGATAATCTGGTCCTCTATGGGCATTGCGGCGCCTTCTTCCTCTTTTTCTTTTTCCAACTGGGCTATTACCGCCTCTTCATAGACCTTTACTGTCGTGTCCTGCGCTGCAGCGGCATCACCGGTGTAACCGGTATCCACAGGGTCCAGATCCTCCTTTGCAACGGAGGCACTCCCCTTCCTGGCAGTTCCGCAGGAAACCACTGTCAGAATAATCGCCGATATGATTAAAGCCTTTTTCATTCAGTCAGGCTTCTGTGGAGATGGCGGGAGTCGAACCCGCGTCCAAACACCGCTTCAGAAAGCTTTCTACACGCTTATTCTTCCTTTGGTTGTCGGAACCGGGTCGCCGGAAGACGGGCATCCCCTATTCTTAGTCCCTGGTCTTAGCCGGCTTTAAGGACATCCGCCGGAGCGTCCCGCTTGAATGATACCCCTGGTCCGGAACATAGCAGGCGTAAAGTCCGAGGGATACTCGTCGGCGGCGCAGCCTTGGCGTCGCGGATTAAGCTAATCGACTTCTGTCAGATTAAGCAGCGAGTGCATAGTTGTTTGTGGCAACTGATTGTTTGAAAGCTGAGATTTACGGGCAAACTTCCCACGCCCGGCGTGCTTACCGTCCAAGGCCGATGCTGTCAAAACCAGACCATCCCCGGAAAGTTCGGCAAAGATAGCACTTTTACACTTAATGACAAACGAATTTTATTGTTATATTCGCATTGTGAAAAAGATTGCAGTCATAGGTGCCGGAGCGGCTGGGTGCTTCGCCGCTGCCAATATCATGCGGATGACGGGAGGACGGGCATCGGTATGCGTCTATGAAGCCGGCCCCCGCCCCCTCGCGAAAGTAGCCGTTACCGGCGGCGGAAGATGCAATCTGACCAATTCCTTTGCCACTGTCGATTCCCTCAGGGATGTCTATCCCAGAGGCTTCAGGGCCATGCAGAGGGCCCGCGGAAAATTCAGTGAAGCCGATACGTTCAGATGGTTCGAGGATGCCGGCGTTCCGCTTGTCACACAGGACGACGGATGCGTCTTTCCAAGAAGCCAGGATGCCATGGAGATTGTACGGACTCTACTCTGTCAGATGCAGGGAGCCCAGATTAAAACAGGAAAGAAACTAACCCGACTTGAAGAAGGCTTCACGCTGCACTTCGGGGACGGTTCCTCCGAAACTGCGGATATAGTCCTGGTCGCAATCGGGGGTGTGAAACAGCTTCCTGTTTTCCCTGAACCTATAAGCCTCACCCCCCTCTTCCCGTCACTGTTCACTTTCAGGACAGACTCAGCCGGACTCAAGTCCCTGATGGGCATCGTTACCGAAAACTCAATACTGTCCATACCCGGTACGTCCTTCACCTCAGACGGTCCACTGCTTATAACCGACTGGGGCCTGAGCGGCCCTGCAGCACTGAAACTATCCTCCTATGCAGCTGTTTTCCTTGCCGGGAAACAGTACAGGAGCGAAGTATCCGTAAACTGGACCGGTATGAACCAGGAAGATACCAAATCCTTTCTCCAGGGTCTTCCAGGAGCCAGAATGCTTCAAAGCCTTCCCCCTGCGGGAATCAACAGAAGACTCTGGCAGCATATTATTGCCCGCGCTGGAGTACGCAGCGATATCCGCTGCTCTGAAGTAGGCACGAAAGGCCTTAACCGACTGTCTGACGCCATTACCCGCGATGTCTATAAGATCACCGGGCGGGCTGCATGGAAGAGCGAATTCGTAACCGCCGGCGGAGTGGACCTCGCGTCTATAGACACTCATACTTTCCGGGCAAAAGAAATCCCCGGCCTGTACTTTGCCGGGGAAATACTCGATATCGACGCCGTCACGGGAGGATTCAACCTTCAGGCTGCCTGGTCCACAGGCTATGCGGCGGCTGAAGATATAGTCAAATCACTCGTACTCGAATGAGAATTCATCGACCCATAGTTTGCTGCCGGTGCCTCCTGTGAAATAGTCTCCGAGCGAACTAGATGAAGCTACTATCACCACCCACTTCGGGATGCGTTCGTCGGAACGGTACTCCAGCTCGATTTCAAAGGGTTTGAATCCGCCTGTATCCTGGTTGGTATGATACTCTCCGAAAGCAATGATGCCGGGGTTTTTCTGCAGGTCCAGGTACTGTCCGGTGGTGCTGATCACATGGAACTGCTCATCCCAGTCAGCGAGGACTACAAATACCCTTCCTGTGTCATTCGCCCCGAGAAGATACTTATGTGTTTCATCGGCATAATCGACAGGCTTAGGAATATAATTCACAAAGCCTTTCAGGGACTTTGGACGGGAAGTGAACGGAATACCCCAGGCCAGTTCAGCCCCCAGGCCGACCAGTTTCACGAACTGGCCAGTGAAAAGATTGCCGGCGGCGAACTTTACGGCCATGAAGGAACTTTCCATCAAAGCAGACTTTTTCCCTGCTCCCTGCACAGCGACATTGACAGCATCGGGAACGGTCGTATTGCCCAGGAATGAACCGGTTGCAGGGTTTGCAGTGGCCCAGACCTCGGTTCCACCGTCAGGGTACGGATACCATACCTTTCCGTCTTTGTCCTGATGCCATGAGTCAAAGCTCATGTTGTCCAGTTGGGCGGCCTTGTCGGTCTTGAAAACCACTTCCTCGCTGACATCTTCCCCGTCCACTACACGGACAGCGTAGCCGGTGTCCTCGCTGAGCCCGGAAAGTATGGCGGAGATGCCGGTACCGGCAACCACTGCAACCGGAATATCCTTCCAGTCGTGGGAAGAGACAAGGCGATACTGGAGTTTGGGAGAGCCGTTGCCGGGATGGATACCGCGTATCCTCGCACTATAGCAGTATGGACGCACGGAGTCAATCTTAACCTTTACTTTCACTTGTATGGCCCGGACGGTCCAGTCAATCAGCTGGTCTCCGTTCTGAACGGTAAATACCCTGTCCAGCTGGCAGTCAAGAGTCATCGGAAGATTTACAGCAAGGGTAGCCTTTGAGGTGGTGGCGCCCATCGAATACCCTGTCGTACTGATTACGCTTGAGCGCTCGGGTTCAAGTTTAAGATCGGTAAATTCGATGGATGTAAGAGGCTGGCTTTCCGGGAAATAGATAAAGGCTATCTTCTTCTCCAGATTGAACTTAGCCTCGCCGACCTGGTTTGTGCAGGTAATATGTCGCTCGATACTCTGTGTTCCGGATATTGTCCACTGGTAAGTGCGGTAACCGCTTAGACTGAACGAAACCGGATGCCGCAAGTCGAGGATTTCAGGCAGGTCGCACTTCATTCCCTCGCTGATAAGCATGCCATTCACGGCGACTGAAGAAATATCTGCCCATTCCTGAAAGTCAATTACCACTGTCCTGTCGGTGCGGTCTATGGTAACGCTCTTTGCATCATCCACATCGACGGCCAGGATATCATCAATCTCGGACGGATAGTCAAGGTCATTCTTGATTGTGCAGCAGACAGCGGCAAGCAGCACCGCCGGCATTAAAATGAACTTTCTCATTTCTTCTTACGGGGACGGTGATACTTGTCAAGTATGTAGCACTTGACTCCTAATTCTACTGAAAGGAGGTTGATCTTTAAGGCTGCATTGAAACTTTTCGCCTCGCTGCGGCTTACCTGGTTTTCGGTCTGGAGACTTTTCTCGAAATTCACTCCAAGCACTCCCAGTTGAACCTCGAAATCAATGTTGTCCAGTATGAACAGGCAAACGCCTGGAACGCAGGAAAGGCTTCCTTTGAAACTCTCCTGGTAGGTGCCGTGCTTCAGTCCGTCTTCGACAAGGGACATTTTGGTCTGGGAGTATCCCCCGCTGAGCCGGCCTTCGACTATTACTGCAAATCTTTTGCTGTTGAACACCGGGAGATAGTCCCTCACGCTTATGGCTCCTGTGTATGAGTGCGTGACATAGTCTATATCTCCCAGGTTCATGGACAGCAGTTCACCTACTGAGAGGGCGGCTTTGTCAAAAACGAGGCCAGTCCTCCCATAGGAAAATCTCGCACCGACGGAAACGTTGTCTGCCACGAAATACTCGAAAGAAGGTGTGACGCTTCCGGTGGTGAGAGAACCCTTCAGCCCTCCAAGAACGGGATACAGCAGTGTAAAGCCGTTATCACTGCCCTCTCCGAGGGACATTGAGGTGTATGAAGCTGAAATACCGAAGCCAGTAGTTCCTTTGGGTATGAATACTGATTTCTGAAAATTCCCGACACCTCTTTCGAAGGGTGTGTAATCCTTTCCCCTGCCCAGGGCTGCAACCGAGCCCAGGGCAAGGAAAATGATTACCATAAAACGTTTCATACTAGAACTGACGGTATCCTACGAGTTCCCTCTCCTGTTCGGTCAGTTCGGCCGGATCATAGACAAACTCGAATTCGTCCACGAGTAGGTTGCTTCCGACACCGCCGGTGAAGTAGTCACCGAGACGGCTGGCTGCGAAAGCCATTGCAATATAACTTGGAGTACGGTTGTCGCGGTAAACGATAGGAACGGTCACCCGGACATAGCCGTTTGTCGTCACATTGCTGGTGAAGTCACCCATAGCGATGATGGACGCGTCAGTTTCGGAAAGGAACTGCTTGTCGGATGTGCTGATCATGAACTGCCCGGTCCAGTCGGTCAGATAAACAAGCATAGAGCAAGAGTCATCCTCTCCCTTCTTGTCCTTGTACGGATCCTTGACCTTGTCGATAGGCTTGGGAGTGTACTTGTACCAACCACGGATAGCAAGAGGTTTGGTTGTGAAAGGAACGCCCCAATAGAGCTCGGCACCAAGGCCTGCCACTCTACCGAACCTGCCGATATAAATGTTACCGGCGGCAAACTGACCGAATGCAGTAGAACTGGTAAGGCTGGCGGCTTTTCCACTTACTACATCGCTTTCTTCGGGAGTGGTCGGGACGACGCCGAGACTTGCAGTTCCGGGGTTGGCGGAATCCCAGACCTGAATTGAAGAAGACTCGTTAGGCATCCAGGCAGAACCATCCTTATACCAGAGGTCGAAGTTGAAGTTGTGCAAGGTTTCCGTCCTTGCGGTCTTGAATTCAAGTTCGCGGGTATCGGTATCCTTGCTGGAAACAACCTTGAACACGTAATCGGTATTTGCAGCAAGACTCCAGAGTTCTGCCTTGAAGGTTGAATTGTTGGTATTCTTGTCAAGCGTTCCGGTATAAGTAGTCCAGTTGCTCTCGGAAGCCTTGCGGTACAGCAGAGCCATACCGTCAGGTTCTCCGTCAGTGTACCAGCGGCCGCTCAGTATTGCATACTGGGCGCCGACCTTGACCACAGAACCAGCTTCTGCATCAACAGGAGAGATAACCCTGAAATTAAGGGCAGTCTGAATGCTGTGATACTTGGTGTCGCAGATTGTGACTACGAAGTTGTATGTCCCCAGATCAAGAGTGCTCAGGAAGGTTGTGAAGTCTATGCTTGCAGAAGTCGCTCCAAAAGGAACGGAAGCGGTGACTATACCGGCCTCGGCAAGTTCGGCGACAGTGGCCGAGGAAGCATCCACAAGTTCATATCCACTCTTAAGACTGCTGCGGACTCCCCTGTTTCTGGAGGACAGCGAGGCATTCTGCTGCGAAAGCACAAGACTACGAAGACCATCAGGGGCACTCACTTCCAGTTTCTTGGTCGTAGCGGAGAACTTCTGTACAGAAATCTCGTTATTGAGTTCAAATCCAGTTGCGGAGATTACCGGGGCTCCGGCACCGAAATCCAGCACAAGCGGAAGCTCCTTGTCATTCAGGGAGTCGTCCATGGTAAGCCGGATTGCGGAAGCACCGGAAGTCACCTGGCTCTTGACAATCTGGAATTTGAGGTGGTAGTGCTGGCACGCCGTGACATTGGATATCGTCTCGCGTGAAGTATGATACTCCAGACCTTCAGTGTTCTTCAGGTAAAGTTCATACCTCAGGGTACCTGTAGCAGCGAAATAGGCAGTGTTGCCCACGGTGTTGTTGTCGCTGGAGAAGTACATTGCATTACCCTGGCCGTTGTCCACGCTGACACGGTATTCTGTGAAGTAGTTGTCCATTTCCGGATCCATCTCCACGGTCACCATGACATTGGCAAGTTTGCAGGTAATATCGACATTGTTGACTGTTTCAGGCTTGACGAGCACATCCTGGCTACCCTTGTAATATGGAGCATCCCAGGCTGCATTCACCTGGCTGCCGCATTCTGCGACAACAGTGTAGTTCCCCGCCGGAACCTTCAGAGGCTCGGTCTGGAGAGTGCGGTAGTCTGCAACGGTCGCGACCACATCCTCGGTCCCCTTCTTGAGGAGTTTGAGCGAGAATATCTCGTCATCAGCCGGTGCCTGGGCCGCCTTGACGATTAACTCGCTTTCCGAGTCTGTGCGCACACCGGCAGACAGATAGCCATAGCCTTCTTCAACCGGGAGTTCCCTTGAACAGGCTCCCAGAAGAAGGACCGCAGCAACCGCTGTCAGTATGTTATTATATCTGATTTTCATCTTCTCAAGGAATTACTGTGCAACGAAAACAATAGGCTGGACAAGACTCTGGTTATCATTGTCCACAACAGAAAGGGTGAAGATATGCTCTGAACCGGGAGCCGGAGAATAAACATTGATCATCGGGATGAGGTTGGAAAGCGAGAACAGCACTGAAGTCTGGTCCTTCAGGGCGTCCTTGGTAGGAATGCCGAGACCCATGCCGTCAAGATTCTCACAAAGCTCGTCATTTTCAATCATATCCATGTCGACGGTGCCGTCGCCATGATCCGCAGCGCCAAGAGCAGCGATAGTGCCGGAAAGAGCATCGGAATTGACATTCACGACAAAACTCTTTATTCCCTTAGGTGCCTCAATCAGGATATTGACATCCATCGGGTCAGCAATAGGAGTGGGAGCGAAAGTCGGGTTGGCAGCCCAGGTCATAGTGGGAGCTGTCGAAGGCTGGGGATCATTTCCGCCGGTGCCGGGATCAGGATTCTGGGGATCGGTGGGATCGTCGTTGCCGGAATCGCCGGGACCGTCCACAGGAACCTCGTCGAAGCCGGGAACATCCACGTCGGTAGTCACAGCGTTGACAGAATCGTCGAGAGTAATCTGGATTCCGCCGACCTGGCCGGTGACATTCGCGTCAAGGGTGATAATGTGATGGTCTTTCGCCTTGACGTTGCTCACGGTGAAGTCGAGGTTTGCGGCTTCGCCGTCAACAGCGCGGTAACCATAGACATGAATCAGCAGAGGTGCCACGGTGAAAAAACCGGCAGCGTTGTTGTCCAGTTTGTCCTTGTCCCACTGGAGAGTCTTTTCAGCCACGTCAGCTGCATCCCATGAAGCAGCGTTGGTCACGGAAACCGTATAGTTGGAAAGTTCGCGGGTGAAGTTTGCGGAAAGCACGAAGGTTACCTTCACGTTCTGTATGCCGCACACGAGGCTCACAGCGGTGAGTTCACCGGTACGGATTACGAAATCAGCGCTTCCGCCGTAGATGGGAAGATCCCAGTCGGCGTCCTTGATGACAGGAGACTCCGCGTTGAGAGTATATTCACCTGAACCGAGTTCCACAATCTGGGGCATGTCGCCGAAACGGTCATAGTCAATAGTATAGCGGTCGTGCTTGCGTACGATTGAAATCTTGAGATCTGCAACACTGGCATTGTCCGCCTTGGTGTTGAACTGGTCGTTCGATGACAGGTCAAGGCTGAGACGACCGAGGCCACCATCGTTGAAATAACCCTCACCGTCGCCATCTTTAGGAGTCCTCATACATGAGAGGACAGCCGCGGCGAGAGCCAGTATGTAAAATATCTTTTTCATAATTGTGTTTTTTATTCGTATTTGAGGGTTATGTTATCGAGGTAAAGAATATTACCGGCGTGGATATTGTGGCTTCCGCTGAGGGTATTGACCGATTTCTTGGTCTTTTCCTCACTTCCGTCAGAAGACGATTTGAAGTCTATCTTTATCTTGGCAGCCTTCTTATCAGTAACTGTATAGTTGATAGGAATGCTGACTTCAGTCCAGTTGGACACGGAAGAGGTCTGGTTGTTCTTGGACCCCGAGCCAATCACATTATTCTGAGCATCGAGTATCTCCACGGAAACGACATACGGTTTGCTTGAAGATACGGTGAACTTATGGAAGAAGTTGAGTTTCGAAGGACGGCTCGAGAAAGCGTGTCCTTCGGAGGACTTGGCCCAGTTGGCGCCCTGGCCGTTGTTGGCGGTGCCAAGATAAATCTCGCCGTAGTGCACATTGCTGCCGTAGGCGACCTCTGAAGCCGCCGTACCGGTAACGATGGTAGTGAGCATTACGCTGTAAGAACCGGCATAGGGGTTGCTGTTTGTCAGGGCGACTGTGGGATAAGTCTTGTAATCCTGGTATGCTGCTGCAACCTGGCCTTCGTAAATTCCGGCAAGGCCGTTGTTGGCCCACCACTGGTCGCTGCCGCTGTAAAGCTGCCACCACTTGACATTGAAATCGGATATAATCGCGACTGCAGTGACAGCAGTGTTCTCAGTATACTGCTCGAAGCCGTTGTTTCCGACCTGCTGGGCAGTTTCGGTAGTGAAAGTCTGCGCCGTGGAAACATTGTTCGGGTCATCATTGAAAATAGTACGGACCTGATATGCGGTTCCGGCGGTAAGCCCGGTCGCGTCGGCGAAATTGACTGTGGCACCTGACTTTGAGGTCGAATTGAAAGTAGTCCAGTTGCTGCCGTCCTTGCTGACCTGGAGTTTCAGGTTCGCGGAAGGATCAAGAGAAGTGACATCATTGACAGTAGCCTTCGGAGCGACGAACTTCCATCCCCAGATATTGTAGTCGAGAATGGAGATTGTAGTCTGGGCAGGGATACCCTTTATATTAATAGTGGCACTTTCAACCTTGTCCTTGTTGTCCGTCACGGTGACCTTGAAAGAGGCCACGACGGGGTTGGACGGATTGTAAGCAGCATTGAGGCTGAGGAAATTGGCAGTACCGGTGACATCCACCAGGCCATATTTCTCACCGTCAATTGCGACAAAGGTGATTCCCTTCGCGGCGAGTGCGGCGACATCGGAGTCGGAAGCCCCGACAAGCTCCACTGAGGCAGGGGCTCCGAGGGCTGCAGAAGTAGTTTCGAGAACTACGCTCTTGTAACCTGCAGCAGCATTGAAGGTCAGGCCAAGATAGGAAGGATTGTGACCGGGACCTATGGGAAGCTCATATTCGTATTCGTCGATGTCTGTCTGACCGTTGATATTGAACACGGGCGGATCGGTAGGGAGTTTGGACTCGTCAATTTCGATAACCTGCTCGATAGTTTCCACGTCGCGGTCCACAAGGATGTTCACGCCGAGGGTACCCTCACGGACTCCGGCTTCCACGCGGAATGTGACGAAATCATTGGGCTGATACTCAGCTTCCGCGGATTTGTAGTAAACCCACTTCGCTTCGCCGCCCTGGGCGCCGTTGCCGCCCTGATAGGCATATACCTCAAGATAGAGGTTTCCGGCTGGAATGTAACCGGCGCGGGTCTCGGATTTGAGGAACTTGACCTGTTTGCTGGTGTAACGGCTGTGCCGGACGACTGCATAGTAGTCCGAATAGCCGGAGGAGAGGTTGTCGCCAAATTCGACGAAGAGTTTCACATTGGCGAGTTTTGCCACTGCGCTCACCTGATCCGGCTGATTGCCGTTCTCCACGAAGCCGTGGACGGTGAACTCTTTCTTGGCAAGATAATAGGCTTTGCCGAAACCAGCTCCCAGGGTGTCCCCATGATGGGCCTGGAGGGTAAAGTTTCCAGCATTGAGTTTGATCGTCTCGTCTTTGGCCTCATCATAGGTCTTGCAGTAGAGACGAATCCCCCTTGAATTGAAGATTTCAACCCAGAAATCATCAATTGACGGCAGTTGTTCAGCATCCGGGGCTTTTACCGAGATGGTCTCGTCCTGAGCGAGGGAAAGGCGGATGGCACCTTCGGCACCCTCCTGGAACATTTTCTGCTCAGTATCGGAAACCGTCTTGGCGCAGCCCGCCACGGTGAGTACCGCAGCCAGAAGAACCGCCCAAATACTAGGTTTTCTCATACACTATAAGTTAAACAATAAAACATTCAAAAAATACGCGCCCAAAATTGAGCGCGCAAATATAAATTAAATAAAACAAGCAAAAATTATTTCGCCACACACCCCACGAGTTCACCACATTTCACCCCAAATAAGCGAAAATAATTTTGGATTCTTGCATAAAACCCTAAAAAACCTCGAATAAATTGAGGAATCCGGTGATAAGAAATACGGAGCGGATATTGTCATTCATATTGCGGATTACAACTTTTCCTCCGGCTGCAGAAGCGGCTTTGCGAAGAGTCAGGAATATCCTGAGTCCCGAACTGGAGATATAATCCAGCTTTGTGCAGTCAAGAATGACGGTCCTTGAAGCCTCCTTAGCGGAAATCTCCTCTTCCAGTTGCTTGGAGACCTCCAGCGAAGACGGAGTATCCAGGCGGCCTTCAAACCATACTATGGTTTCCAAACCTTGATTTTCGACAGTTACTTTCATGGTATATTCTATATTTTCTTTGACATCGAAAGTATGTTTTTGCCGTCGGCACGTTCATAGGACAGAGTGTCCATTATGGTGCGGACAAGATAAATCCCAAGTCCCCCTATCGGACGCTGCTCGGCAGGGAGCGAAACGTCGGCAAGCGGCGCGACGGTCGGATCGAACGGAACACCTGAGTCTGTTATTATAAACTCTATCGAGTTCCGGCGAAGTATGGCTTCGATGTCCACCAGACCGTCGGAGCCTTCCGGATAGGCATACATGATAACATTTGTAACAGCTTCTTCCAGGGCCAGGTTAAGCGCCATCGCAAGTGACTGCTCGATTCTGGTCTCGTCTGCAATCTGTTCTATGAAATCAGCCAGCTGTGGAATCTGCTGAATGTCATTATGGAGTATCAGGTGCCTTTCAGTCCATTCAGGGAGTGCGGCATTCATATATTTAATGGCAAGCATGGTAAGGTCGTCACTCTGGGGAGCATCTCCGACAAAGGCGGACACTGATTTTTCCATATTATGGATAATCTCTTCAGCGCCGCTTCCGGGGACTATTTCAGAAACTATCCTCTCTTCCGAGAACAGTTCCTTGGCATTGTTCTCTGCTTCGGACAGTCCGTCAGTGTAAAGGAAGAGCAGTTCACCGCAGGAAAGGTCTGTCTCCTGCTCAGTAAAACTCGCATCAGGCACAACTCCCAGAGGCAGGTTCGGAACTACTGGCAGAGCCTTGACGGAGTCACGGGAAACCACAAAAGGAGCGTTGTGTCCTGCGTTGCAGTAGCGGAGGTGACCCGTAAAAAGGTTCAGCACCCCGCAGAACAAAGTGACGAACATATTGTTGTCATTCGAGGACGCCATTGATGCATTCATGGCCGAAACGACTCTCTGGGGGCTCTTTTCGTGTGCCGAAACAGTGCGGAACTGGCTTCTTGTCACCGCCATCACGAGCGAAGCGGGAATTCCTTTTCCGGATACGTCGCCTATTACGAAGTAAAGCTTGTTATCCCTTACATAATAATCATAAAGGTCGCCGCCTACCTCCTTGGCCGGCACCATGCTCGCATAGACATCTATCTCTTTCCGGTCAGGGAACGGCGGGAAGACCTTCGGAATCATGGACATCTGGATGTCGCTGGCGATTTTAAGTTCACTCAGCATCTTTTCCCTGCGGTCGTTGAGTTCCTGGTACTCCCTCTGTTTCTTGGCAGTAGCGCGAAGAATCAGCACTATCATAGCGAGACCGACAAGTTGAAGCAGCATGACCATCAGTCCAAGCCTCTTGACGCTCATATAAATCTCATTGTCAGGAATGACTATGGACATAATCCAGCCGGTACGATCGATACGGTCGAAAAAGACATGGTTGGAAGCGCCCTTGTATTTCACCTCGACATTTCCATTTTCCTCGGTGAGCATATTGTGGTTGACTTCCATGAACGCCGCCGAATCTCCAAGAGATACAGCTGCCTCGCCTATTGTCTGGCGCATTTCAAGAGATTCCGCCGGCGGGCAGACCATTATCCTGCCGGTACGGCTTATGACCATGCCGAATGCACTCGGATAAATATGGATGTCGTTGATCATCCCGGTCAGCCAGTCCAGGGAAATATCAGCAGTCAGCACTGCGGCTATCTGTCCGGAGTAATCCCGTATCGGCAGAGAATATGTGGTCATCAGCATATTTCCGCCTCCTTCGTCCACATAAGGCTCTGACCAGTACCCCTCCCCTGTCTCCACGGGACGAGTGAACCACTCCTGTGACGGATAATCGTACTGCTCAGTAGCAAGCGAGAGCAATTGAGTCTGCTGTTCACCCGGATTTCTGAGACTGTAGGGTGCGAACAGCGGGCGCGTCGGATCATAACCCGGCACAAGCGCGACAGTGGATCCCACCACTGCAGGATTGCACTCCACGACACGCCTTGTAACGGATGGAAGGCTGTCCGGGAAATTGAGGCACCACTGGGTAATCCACTCGCTGTTGCGCACGGCGGCTTCCGCTTCGCTGATGACATTGATGATTTCCAGCTCAGCGGCCTTCAGCTCGCTTTCAGCTCTCTGGGAAGCCTCGTTGCGTATGCCGTCGCGGCTGAAAAAATACTGCACCAGTGCCGTCACTTCAAGTGTGACGGCCGCAATGATAATCAGCATAAAGCCGCCAAGCACTGTCTGCCTGCGCAGTTTTGCAGATTTGTCCTTGACAATCATTCCAATATAGATTTAAGGGCTGCCCTGAATTCGGGCATAGGACATTTTGTATCTCTTTCGACAATCAGGGTCTTGAGTCCGGCAAAAGGCCTGATTTCCTCTTCAATATCACTCAGAGGCCTGTCCGCACCGAAATACGCCGGAGCGAAGGCCTCCCAGAATTTAATTGACGTCGACTTGTGCATATGGAAAGTCGGCAGGATAAAATCTTCAGAACTGAGGCAGCATGTTAGATAGACCATGCCGAGATCAAAGAGCGGATTACCGTAGCAGAAGTCGCCCAGGTCTATGAAATAGCGGCCCTCAGGAGAGAAAATGGCGTTGCTGAACTGAAGGTCGCCATGAATGGCCGTATCCGAATCGGGAGTATCCGCGATAAAGCGGCCGAGCTTATCCTTTTCCTCAGCTGTAAAAAAGGGATTTTCTTTCAAAAGGCGGAAGTAACGGTCCTTGACATTCTCGAACTGGGAAGTATCCACCTTTGTCGAGTGCAGCTGAAGGCACATCTGAGCGAACTCGGAAGCATACTTTCCCACAAGTTCAGGATTATCTCCGGTAGCCCGGGAATAGGATTTTTTTCCTACTACACGGCGGAAACGGATACCGTAGCGGCCATCTTCAGTGACCACATACTCCCCCGGTTCCGGAGTCGGAATACCAGCCTCCCAGACTTTACGTGCAACAAGCATCTCGTCAAGAGGCTGCTGGATTTTACCCGGGAAATACAGTTTCAGCATCACTGTAGGGTCGGAGCGGTGGTCGTAACTCTCGCCGTTCGCACCTTCTCCGGAGTGGATGTAATCATCCAGACTGATAGGAATCGGTTTCATTTAAAGACTTTGTTGACAAGATATTCAAATTCCCTGAAAGCATCAGTGTCGTCCAGGCTGCGGAAGGCCTCCGCAAGCGAGCGGTAGCGCCACTCATGCTCCGAACGCCTTTTCTCATGGAAGAGGTTCCAGAGCGCATCACCAAGTTTTTCGTAATCGCGTGCAATGGCCCTCATATTGGAGAGTTTGTCTCCGATAGCCACTATTTTTTCATCCCGGGACGCCCTTGCGAGCCGGTCTATGCCTTCCTGCTTGCGCCGCTTCCAGCTCTCACCTTCGCTCTCGCCGGCATTAAGGGAGTCACTCTCCGAAGCGACCAGGGAAGCAATTCTGTCACCGAATTCATCGCGCAGAGTGTCTATTGTAATCCCGCAGTCTTCCACCACGTCGTGAAGCGCGGCGGCTGCGAGAAGTTCCTGGTCCGGAGTAATGGACGCGACTATTTCCATCGCCTCCATGGGATGGACGATATAAGGAAAGCCCTTTCCGCGCCGCTCCGTGCCGCTGTGGGCGCGAACCGCGAAGACAATTGCGCGGTCCAGAAGGCTTGTGTCAAGATTGGCGTTCATACTATTTCTTCTTATTCATAAAAGGTAAATCGGCAGCCTGTTCAACCAGGAAATCGGCCATCATCTCATTGGCGGAAGACTCTCCGTTCAGAGCGTCGAACATACGTTTGAGTCCGGCGCGTCCGCCGCCGTTTATGAGAATAAACACCGCGCAAAGATTCTGCGGGCCTATGGAAGAAGAGACGATATCAAGGTCCGTGAGCCCGATCTGGTAGCATGCCAGCTGGTATGCCGCATCCGCATAGTCCTTCTTGAAACGCTCCACATCCCCGAGTGTCTTCATTCCGATGGCCTTGAGTATCTTCAGGAAACCCATCAGGGACACCTCCTGGATTTCGGCCTGGTTCACCGAAGCAATCTTTCTGTTAAGGTCGGAGAAAGGATTCATTTCCAGATAACTGCGGAAGGCATCTCCGTCCAGGGGCACCTCGTCCAGATTGCCGGACTTCACCAGCGAATGAATCCTCCGGCGGTACTCGGTGAGTTCGGAGCGGATACGGCTGAACTGCTCGTCCGCAAGTTCCAGCATACCCGCCAGGCGGTTCATATTCCTAAGGTAATAGGTCGGAATCTCGACCCCGCTCTTGTAGCCTGTGTCATGGTTCATATTGGCCCAGGCATGCTGCAGCAGGGTGCGCATCTGAATCTCGAAGCGGTATGGAAAATCCTTCCTGCGGCAAATATAATGAAGCGAAAGATAGCCGAAACTGTCTATCTCATGGGCCTTGCGCTTGTCCACGGAATTCTCCCAGTCTATATCGTAGAGCCTCTCGACCGCCGACGCGACCTTGTCCACATCGTCAATATAGAACGTTATGACTCTGAGTCCGATGATATCGGTGATATCCGAAAGGGAACTGTACTTGCTCCCCTTGAGCTCAAGTTTGCCGGCGAGCGATGACTCCGTTTTGACCCTGCACTCAAGAGCCGCCACGAGCAGCCCCGACGAGGAGAATACCTCTGAGAGCTGCTGCTTGAAGGCTACAGCGTATTTCTCGAATTCATCTTTATGATCCCTGTACTCCTGAAGAATGGCCTCACAGTGCGGATCCAACTTTTTGCTCATGTCCGGTCATTTTACAATCATACAAATATAAAGGTAAAAAACGGAAAAAGCAATAGCAAGAAAAAAAGGCAGCCGAAGCCGCCTTTTGGAGGTGCGAAGCGGAATCGAACCGCTGTAGCAGGTTTTGCAGACCTGTGCCTAACCGCTCGGCCATCGCACCAAAGGATTGCAAATATAATTCGATTTTTCGAATCCGCAAAATTTTTCATAAAATATCATTTTATTCTTCATAATTCAGATTTTTTGGGGTATATTTACGAATTGGAACTAATAACATTCCGTATGAAACGTATTATACCTATCCTCCTGCTTGTCTCAGCCGCACTTTTCTCCTGCGGCAGGTCACAGCAATCAGATGTGCCGGATTCGGCTTTTGCCGAATACATCAAGGCGTACACCGGCGGAATCATAGGAGAACATTCGACAATCCGCGTCGAACTTACCTCAGACATTCCGGATGAGAAACGCACTGAGGAGAAGCTCTTCAGTTTCTCCCCTTCAGTGAAAGGTTCTGTCAGATGGAATTCTCCCTCTTCAGTGGAATTCATTCCTGACGACGGCGCTCTCAAGCCCGGCACCTCCTACGACATCAAATTCCGCCTCGGCGAAATCATGGAGATTGCCGACAAGAAGCTGAAAGTATTTCCCTTCGGCATCGTAGTCAGGGCAGCCAAAGAAGCCGACGGCGAAATCGAGACCTTCGAAGGAGAAGGCTTCCACGTGGTATCGGCCCTTCTGCAGGGAGACCACGTTGACCTGAAATTCTCCGCGGAACTCGGCGACAATGCTTCCGCAAAAGGCCTCATCACCCTTTCCGGAGTAAGCCGGAGCCATATCAAGGTGGAAGGCGACATCGCCCGTGTCTATTTCTCCGATCGCAAGGAAGACATGGTCCTGACGGTCGATACTGCCGTCAAGGACGCTGACGGCAATCCCCTTTCTGCCGTTTTCCGCAAAACCTTCTACAAGAATCAGATAAAACCAGCCGTGGGAATTCCCGTCTCCGGCAATATCCTTCCCGACAAGGCCAATCTGGTGCTTCCGTTGCGTGCCGTTAACCTCAGCGCCGTGGACATCACGGTCATCAGGATCTATGAAAAGAATATTCTTTCATTCCTCCAGGCGAACGACATAGCCGGCAGCGAGCAGCTCCGCAGAAGCGGCCGCCTCGTTTACAGCGGCACCGTTTCCCTTGCCGGCGATCCCTCGAAAGACCTTCACGCATGGAACGACTTCGGAATTGACCTGAGCGGCCTCTTCGCGAAAGAACCAGGCGCCATCTACAGGATCAGGGCGTCTTTCAAGAAGGAATATTCCCTCTACAACAAAGATCTTTCCGACATTTCCGTTCCGTTGACCGGAGACGGAGTGCCTTCCGCTGCAGAAATGAGCAGTTGGGACGAGCCCGTCCCCTACTACTGGGAGAGTTTCTACGACTGGTCCGAATATGACTACGACGAGGAGGACAACCCCGACCACGCTTCCTACTACATGCTTGCCGAGCGTTTCCCCGTCATCAACCTGATGACATCGGAAATCGGCATGCTCGCAAAGGGTTCGGCTGACGGCTCCTTCTTCTTCACGGTGACCGACCTTCGCAGCGCCAAACCAATCTCCGGCGCCAGCGTAGAGGTCTATGACTATCAGCTGCAGCTTATCGCAAGCGGAAAGACCGGAGGCGACGGATGCATCAGCCTGAAACCTTCCCACAAGGCCTTCGTCGCCCTCGCCCGCAACGGCAAGTCAACCACCTACCTGAAAATAACCGACGGGGACCAGCTTTCCATGAGCCGCTTCGACGTCGGAGGCAAAATAGTCAAGGACGGCATCAAAGCCTTCATTTACGGAGAACGCGGAGTATGGCGTCCCGGCGACACCCTGCATGTAACGGCGGTCATCATGGACAGCGGGCACAGCATTCCCGACGGCCACCCCGCTTCGCTGGAGCTCTATACACCCGAAGGCCAGTTCTACACCCGCAAGGTGTCCACCGGCTCGGACGGCTTCTACTGCTTCAACATCCCCACCAAAGACACCGACCCGACCGGTTTCTGGAACGCCTGGGTCAAGATTGGCGGAAGCTCATTCTCAAAGAGCCTGAGCATAGAGACCATCAAGCCGAACCGGCTCAAGATCAATACCACCTTCCCCCAGAGCGTGCTTCGCGCCAAATCCAGGATCAGTCTCGACGTGGACGCCAACTGGCTCACCGGCCCCGCCGCATCCGGACTCGAGGCCAAGGCCGTGATGACACTCCGTCAGGCAAAGACCGCCTTCAAAGGCTTTGACAACTATATTTTCGATCCTCCGGGAACATATTATTCATCCTCCGAGCACCAGCTCTTCCGCACCCGTCTGGACGGCAACGGCCATGCGTCCGTGGATGTGACTCTCCCTCCCGCCTATGGCGCTTCCGGCATGCTGAACGCCTTCGTAGTGTCTTCAGTTATGGAAAGCGGCGGCGACGAGAGCTTCACGACAGAGAGTTTCACCTTCTCCCCCTTCACCCATTATGTCGGACTCCGCATACCCGAAAGCGAGAGCAGCTATCTGGAAACCGACAAAGACCTGGTATTCTCCCTCGTCTGTGTCGATGAAAACGGAAGGCGCACTGGCGGCCACAGGATTGAATACGGCATTCTCAAGATGAACTGGTCCTGGTGGTGGGAGTGCGGCAGCAGCATCGATTCCTATATCGACGGATACAGCGCGGAATCTTTGCTCAGCGGCTCCGTGGTATCATCCGCCAGCAAAGACGCGACCTTCAGCTTCAAGCTGGACTATCCCGCATGGGGCTCGTTCGTGGTCTATGCCCGCGACACCCAGAGCGGCCATATCACGGGCACCACTGTCTATATCGACTGGCCGGAATGGAGGGGACGCGCCTCCCGCCGCGATCCCGAGATGCTGACCATGCTCACCTTCTCCACCGACAAGGAATCCTACAAGGCCGGTGAAAGCGCGACTGTCTATATTCCCGCGGCCCCGGGCGGACAGGCCCTGATCACCGTGGAGAACTCCGCGGGAGTCCTTTCCAGCAAGTGGGTCAGCACTTCCAAAGACGCCGACACCGCGGTCAAGATTCCCGTCACCGCGGCCATGGCTCCTAACTTCTATATATATATCACTCTCCTCCAGCCCTACGGCAACGCCTCGAACGATCTGCCGATAAGGATGTACGGCGTGAAGAGGATAGGAGTCACAAATCCGGACTCCCATCTGGAACCGGTGATAAAGATGCCTGACAAACTGCATCCAGAAGAAGAATTCACAGTCAAGGTGAGCGAGAAAAACGGCAAGGCCATGACCTACACCCTCGCCATCGTGGATGAAGGCCTGCTGGACATCACCGGTTTCAAGACCCCGAATCCCTGGAACAAGATGTATGAGACCGAAGCCCTCGGCGTCAGGACCTGGGATATGTACGATGCCGTAGTCGGCGCCCTGAGCGGCCGTTTCAGCGCGACAGCCGCAATCGGCGGCGACCAGGACGAGATGGTCTCGTCCCGCAAGGACAACCGATTCAATCCCATTGTCAAGTTCATCGGCCCCGTCAGTATCGGCAAAGGCGGTTCAGAGTCCCACAAGATCCGTCTTCCTATGTATGTAGGCTCCGTTCGCGTCATGGTCGTTGCCGGTCATGAGGAGAGCTTCGGCTGTGCTGAAAAAGCCGTTCCCGTGAAGTCTCCGCTAATGATTCTGAGCACCCTGCCCAGGGTTATGAGCATCTCCGAGACCGTTGCCCTTCCGGTGAATGTCTTCGCCCTCGAGGACAATGTCAAGGATGTGAAGGTTAACGTAAGCGTGGACGGCCCCGTCAGCATTGAAGGCCCTTCCAGCCAGTCACTGAAATTCGCGAAAGAAGGAGACCAGCTCGCTTCCTTCATGCTGAAAGCAAACGGCGAAGGCCCCGCGACAGTCAAGATCACCGCCTCTTCCGGCCTGCAGAAAGCCAACGAGGAAATCCACATCGACGTCCGCCATCCCAATCCGATAAAGACAAGCGTTTATTTCAACCAGATTGCCAAAGGCAAGTCAGTGTCGCTGGATGCCGAAGAGGACGGCCTGCTTACACTCGCCTCCTTCCCGGTGGTCAATGCTTCCGCAATTGCACAGAAAGTATTTGACTATCCTTACGACTGCACCGAGCAACTCGCCTCCAGGGGTCTTGCCCTTCTCCACCTCATGCCGCTTCTCGAGAATGAAGAAGCCGCAAAGGCCAAGGATCTGATTCCTCACATCATCAACTCCATCTACGCCCGGCAGAAAGCGGACGGCGGATTCTCCTACTGGAGTTCTTCCAGCTACTCCGACACCTGGGTTTCATCCCTTGCCGGACTCTTCCTCAGCGATGCTTCCGCAAAGGGCTACAAGGTCAGCGCCGGAGTGCTTTCAGCCTGGAAGAAGTACCAGAAGAAGATCGTAACCGCCTATCGCCACGCCGGCAATTCCGTATTCTCGGACGTTGACCAGAGCTTCCGCCTGTACACCCTCGCAGCAGCCGGAGCCGCCGAGACCGGTGCGATGAACCGCCTCAGCGAGGCTTCTGACCTGAAGGTTCGCGCCAAGTGGCAGCTCGCCTCCGCCTATGCCCTCTCCGGCAATGTCAAGACTGCTGCATCCCTGGTGGAGAAAGTGGACCAGAGCTTCGAGGAGTATGATCCGTACAATATCACCTACGGTTCCACCCTTCGTGACAAATGCCTCGCCCTTGAAGCCTATGCCCTCACCAACAATATGAGTACCGCCTATCCCGTGGCACTCGACATTGCCGAATCTGCTGGCAAGGGCTATATGTCCACCTCCGAGATGGCCTTCGCTGCAATCGCCCTCGACCGTCTCCACGAGAAATTCAAGACCGATGCAATCGACGCGGTGCTGACCGTGGACGGCAAGTCCAAAAACATCACATCCGCCAAAGCTACCGTGACCAACAAGGTCAAGGGCAACATAAAAGTCGAGAACAAGTCGGACGGAACCCTCTTCGCAACGCTAGTCGTTCAGTCCCGTCCCGCTCCCGGAACCTTTGTCCCTGCCACTTCCAACGGTCTCAAGGTGGATGTATCCTACACTGACCTCGAAGGCAAGCCCATTGCCGTGGAGCAACTGCCTCAGGGCATCGAACTCTTTGTCAACATCACAGCCCGCAACACCAGCGGCATTATGGACAGGCGGAACATCGCCCTCACCAACATGCTGCCCGCAGGATGGGAAGTCGTCAATGAGAGGCTCACCACCGGAGCGGACTCCTACGGCAACATGGATATCCGCGACGACCGTGTAGTATGGTACTTCGACCTTGCCCGCAACCGTTCCAAGAGCTTCAAGGTCAAGGTACGTACGGCTTATGAAGGTGACTACATCCTGCCTGCTGTTACGCTCGAGGCCATGTACGAACCGGGTATTGCAGCATCCACCGCTTCCTCCAGGGTCAGCGTCGTGAAATGAGCCTGAAGGGGAAGATAATCCTCACTTTAACAGTTTCCCTCGGCATCTGGTACCTTCTGTGCCTGCCGAGGGAACTTTTTAGGGGAGTCAGTTACTCCACCGTGGTAACAGACCGCGGCGGAGAACTCCTGGGCGCCAGGACCGCCGATGACGGACAGTGGCGCTTTCCACCCTGCGACACCGTGCCCCGCCGCTACAGGGAGGCCCTTATCGAATTCGAGGACAGATTCTTCCCCTACCACCCCGGAGTGAATCCGGCCTCGATAGTCCGGGCTCTGATATCCAATATCCGCAGCGGACATGTAACCAGCGGCGGCAGCACAATAACGATGCAGGTGGTCCGCATGTCCCGCCACCGTGAAAGGACTCTGCGGCAGAAAATAATCGAAGCCATACTCGCTACCAGGCTGGAGCAGAGGTACTCAAAAAAGAAAATTCTTGCGCTGTACGCATCCCACGCCCCCTTCGGCGGCAACGTTGTGGGCATCGAGGCCGCCGCATGGAGATATTTCGGGGCCCCGGCCGGAGAACTGACCTGGGCCGAGGCCGCCACTCTCGCGGTGCTTCCGAACTCCCCCGCCTCTATCCACCCGGGACGCGCCAGGGAGGCCCTGCTTGAAAAGCGGAACCGCCTGCTGGAGCGGCTTCACCGAAAGGGACTCATGGACAGCGAGACCCTAAGCCTCTCCCTTGAGGAGCCGCTGCCCGACGCTCCCCTGCCGCTTCCAGCATACGCACAGCACCTTGTCGACTATTACAATCTGAACGCCCACGGGAGGCAGGTCGCCACCACAATTGACCTTGCCCTGCAGCGGCAGCTGACGGATATCACCAGCGCGACCTCCGATCATCTGGCAAAAGAAGACATCGCCGACCTTGCCGCCGTCGTCATAGACATAAAGAGCGGAGAAATCCGCGCCTATATTGGTAATTCCTCACCCGGAAGGGAGCGCAACGGGGTCAATGTGGACATTGCCCGCCGCAAACGCAGCACCGGCAGCATACTGAAACCATTCCTCTACTGCGCCGCCTTCCAGGACGGAGTCGTACTGCCGGGGACCCTTCTGCCGGACACCCCTGTCAACATAAACGGCTTCACTCCCCAGAACTTCGACATGAAGTATTACGGGGCAGTTCCGGCCGGCGAGGCCCTTTCCCGTTCCCTCAACATTCCGGCTGTACACCTGCTTCGGGACTATGGAATCGGTAAATTCCTGGCGCTGCTGAAAGAATGCGGATTCACCACTTTCCCATTGGAGCCGGACCACTACGGACTTTCGCTGATACTCGGCGGAGGAGAAGCGAATCTGCTTGAAACCACATCTGCCTATGCCAATATGGCCCGCTGCTTACTTTCCCTTGACGACGGCCCCTGGAAAGAGCCCCGGGCACTCTGGCAGACATTTCAGGCTTTGAAGGAAGTAAACAGGGCTGATGAACTGGATTACAATCTGATACAATCATTGAGAAAGGCCGCATGGAAGACCGGGACCAGCTATGGATTCCGCGATGCCTGGGCCGTGGGAGTAACCCCCGACTGGGCAGTCGGCGTCTGGGCCGGGAATGCGGACGGACATGGAGTCCCGGGGCTTATCGGAGCCCGCACTGCTGGTCCGGTACTCTTCGACATACTGAATGTGCTGCCTAAGGGAAAGGACTGGTTCGACGAGCCCGAAGAAGGCGTCGCCGCCGAAGTCTGCCCCGCCTCAGGATACCTGAAAGGCCCGTGGTGCCCGGAAAGCGAGACCGTTATGCTCTCGCCCAAAGGTCTTGAAAGCGGGGCCTGTCCATACCACAGAAGCATAGACGGGGAAGTAGTGTTCGCCCTGCCTCCGGCAATGGAATGGTACTATAAAGACTATCACCCCGAATACGTTCCCCCCAGGCACAGCATTAGTGACGAGACCATGGAATTCATATACCCGTCCAACGGGAGCCGCCTGAGCCTGCCGAGGCAGCTGGACGGGTCTTTGGGCGGCATTGTATTCCAGCTTGCGCACCGCAACCCCAACGAAAGAATCTGGTGGCATCTGGACGGCAGCTACATAGGCGAGACCACCTACCTGCACCGCCTTTCCCTGACTCCTTCCAAAGGGCCGCACACGCTCACCGTCGTGGACAGCAACGCCGCCACGGCTTCCATTTCATTTACGATACTGTAATTATTCCACGTACAGAAGCAACCCCTTCAGATACTCCCCTTCCGGATGATAGATATTTACCGGATGGTCTGCCGGCTGGTTCATCCTGTCCAGCACGCGCACGCTCCTTCCGGTCTGCGCGGCGGCAGAAAATACAGCAAGGGCGAACGCCTCTTTGTCAACCACCTGTGAGCAGCTGAAAGTGAATACCAATCCCCCGGGAGCGACCTTGGATATCGCCGAGGCATTGAGCCTCTGATAGGCCCTCAGCGCATTCTGAAGCGCGCCCCTGTGCTTTGCAAATGCTGGCGGATCCACTATCATGAGGTCGTACTTGCCTTCCGGCGCCTTCTTCAGGAAATCTATCGCGTCGGTGCAGTAGCCGCTGTGGACATCTTCGCCGAAGCCGTTCAGAGCGATATTACGTTCCACCATTTCCATGGCCTTGCGGGAGGAATCAACGGAATCCACATGAACGGCACCGCCGCGGAGGGCATAGACCGAAAAACCGCCGGTATAGCAGAAGAGGTTCAGCACGTTACGGCCCTTTGAAAGCGCCCCGACGGCGGCACGGTTTTCCCTCTGGTCCAGGAAAAAGCCGGTTTTCTGTCCTTCGGTCCAGTTCACCAGGAATTTGTTTCCCCCTTCCAGGACAAGCTGCTCGTCATCCTTATAGTCATCGGAACGGTACAGGTAGCCGTCCACAAGGTCCAGGCCCGCTTTGAAAGGGGCGGTGCCGGAGCTCTTGTCATAGACCGCCTTCAGCGCCGGGCCGTAGACCTTCATCAGGGCGTCGGATATCTGCTTCCGGCTGCGGAACATCCCGACTGAATGGGCCTGGATGACAGCCACTCCGTCGTACCAGTCCACGATAAGCCCGGGAAGATTGTCCCCTTCGCCATGGACAAGCCGGTAGCAATTCGTCAGGGAAGACGACACCAGCCCGGCCGCCTTTCGTTCCTCAAGAGCTTTCCCGAGCATAATCTCGAAGAAATCGGCCTGCAGAGGCGTCTGGTCGAAACTCAGTATGCGTACCGCGATGGAGCCTATCTGGTAATGGCCGTAGGCGAGGAAAGAGCCGTCGGAGGCGAACACGCCGACTATCTCGCCCTCCCGCGGCTGCCCTACTATCTGGGCGACAGCACCGGAGAATACCCAGGGGTGGAAACGCCTCAGGGACTCATCACGCCCTTTCTTAAGATATATCTTTGTCATTTTTCTGCAGTTTAAGGTACATTTCGCGGCAGATCCAAGCATCCGTGGCGGCATAGCGCTGCTGAGCCGGAGAAAGCGTGGAAGACTCCCAGTTGGAGAGCTGCTGGGCCTTGGATATCTTTACACCGAGTATGATTCCCGCCATTTTCTTGACGCCGAGTTCGCAAATTCCGAAACGGCCTACTTCTTTCTGCAGGTCGACGAATCCGCCCGGAGTGAACATGCCGTGCCGCTGCAGACCGCGGATATCATCAAGCACTGCGGCGCCTATCTTTTTAATATTCTTGCTGCGAAGGATCGACTTCAGCTCCGTCGGCAGGCCTATGCAGTTAAGTCGGAACAGGAACGCCCTGTCCTCAGAGGAAAGCTGCAGCAGCGCGGTGCCGTAATGCGTACCCGGGCTGAATGAAGGCCGCGTCTCCGTGTCGAAACCCAGGAGAGTGCATCCGCCCAGATATTCAACAGCCCTGTCATAGACCTCTCCGGGAGCGTCCACTACGACTATTTCTCCTTCAAAAGCAGAGATCGGCAGCTCCTTCAGTTCTTCATTGCTTATTCTGTCTTTGAACATAAATCCAATGTTTCCAATATCTTCGGTATCAGCAGGTTCTTCACATGTTTTTCCTCCATGAAGTGAGTGCCCTCATAGACAGTATAGGATTTGCCGAAATACTTTTCATAGAGGTCCAGGCGGACTATTCCCTGCTTCATATAATGGTCATGCGTTCCGAAAAATGCATAGAAATAGTCATGACTGCCGCCTGCCGGCATATTTTTGAGGGCGTCTTCCCAGTGCGCCCGATACTTGAGCATAATTTTCCTGCGGAATTTGAGTTTCTGCCTGTCCCCTTTCTTCACCCGGAATATCAGGTGCATGATAAGGGAAACACCCGGAATGCACACTGCCCATGCCCTGCCGTAGAGGTTTCGCGGCGCCCCGAGGGACGGGGAAACCAGGATATGCGGCACTCCCCTCAGCCTGATTGCCTGAATAGCCCCGAGCGACTCCCCGATCACGAGCACTGGTTTGAGTTCATCAAACCAGGAAAGCAATTGCTGCCGGCCGATTTCGGGGTCGAAATCATATGTCCTCACCACGACGTTCACCTTTCTGCCGTCATATTCCTTATCCTGAAAATACTCATTCAGAAGCCTGGGAATACGGCTGTCGCCTCCCCCACCCATACCGTGGACATACAGAATATTCATCACGCATTTTTTTAGGTTGCAAATTTACTATTTTCTCACTAATTTTGTTGCCTATAAAACGAATTATTGTAAAGATGAAAAAGTACATCGCCATCGCTTCCGCAGTCCTCGTTTGCGCTGCTGCTTCCGCCCAGGGCGGCAAGCCCGAAAGGCCCAATCCCGATGCCTATCAGTTCACCACTGTCAAGGAAATCCCCATTACTCCCGTAAAGAACCAGTTCCGCAGCGGCACTTGCTGGTGCTTCTCGTCTCTTTCCTTCCTTGAGTCCGAAGTAATCAAGGCCAAGAATATAAAAGACGAATCCGCCTATCCCGATTTTTCAGAAATGTGGGTGGTCCGCAACGCCTACCACGACCGCGCGCTGAAATATGTCCGACTGGACGGCAAACTGAACTTCGCCGCCGGATCGGATTTCGGTGACGTCCTTTGCATCGTCCGTGACTATGGACTCGTTCCGCAGGACAAATACTCCGGAATGAACTACGGGACCGATCTCCCCGTACAGGGCGAGCTGGACGCCGTACTCAAAGGCTATGTGGAAGCCGTGGTCAAGAATTCCAACCGCAGCCTCACCCCCGTCTGGAGCAAGGGCTTCGACGGCATCCTGGACGCCTATCTCGGACCCGTTCCTGATTTTGACGCCGCCGCATACCGTGACTCCATGGGCATAGACCCCGATGATTTCGTCGGATTCACTTCCTACACCCACCATCCGTTCTATACCCAGTTCGCCATCGAGGTTGAAGACAACTGGCGCTGGACCCCGTCCTGGAACCTTCCCCTGGAAGAGTTCATGGCTGTAATTGACAATGCTCTTGAAAACGGATACACCGTTCTCTGGGGCGGTGACGTATCCGAAATAGGGTTTACCCGCGACGGCCTCGGTGTCCTTGTGGACAAGGAGGCGAAAGTGACTGCCGGCTCCGACCAGGAGAAATGGGTCGGAAAGGCCGAGGAAAAACCCGCCGAAGCATCCGGTCCCAAGATTGCACCAGAAGCCGAGGTAACCCAGGAAAGCCGCCAGAAAAGTTTCGACAACAAGCAGTCCACTGATGACCACGGAATGCACATCTTCGGCATCGCCAAAGACCAGAACGGGACCAAGTATTACCTTGTCAAGAATTCATGGGGCGAATCCGGCAAGTACAAGGGCATCTGGTACATGTCCGAGAATTATGCTAAGGAAAAGACCCTGAATTTCGTAGTGAACAGGAAGGCTGTTCCCAAAGACATTAAGAAGAAACTGAATATCAAATGAAACTGAAAAGTTTTATTCCTGACACCATTACCCTGATGAACCTGCTTTCAGGTATCATCGGGGTGATTTTCGTTTTTGACGGCAGGCCCCAGCTCGCATTCGTCATGATGCTTGCCGCTGCCTGCTTCGATTTCATGGACGGTGCCGCCGCCCGACTGCTCAAGGCCTATTCCGACCTCGGCAAGGAACTTGATTCGCTTTCGGACATGGTCAGTTTCGGAGTTCTGCCCTCGCTGATGATGTTCTGCTGCGCACCCTCTCCATGGCGGTGGATTTGCCTCTGCCTTGCGCTGTTTTCAGCCCTCCGGCTGGCCAAATTCAATGTCGATACCCGGCAGAGTACAAACTTTCTGGGCATTCCCACTCCTTCGGCGGCAATGCTTTCAGGCGCAGTTGTATGCTATGCATCCGCCTCGCCGGACAGCATGGTTGCAGACTTCGCCGCTTCAGTCTGGGGACTTCCGCTACTTACAGTGATACTGTCCGCCCTTCTGGTCTGCGAGATTCCCATGTTCTCGCTTAAAATCAAGAGCCTGAGGGACCTCCCCGCACCGCTTAAAATTTTCCTGCCCGTCTGCGCAGGCATAATCGCCGCCGTTCTCGTTCTCCGGATTCACCTGAGCGCCGTCATCATCCTTTTCATCGCGGCCTACATCATTCAGAATCTCATCACTGCCATAGTGGCACATGAAAAATAAGAGGAGCAGAAAGAAAATCAAAGGGAAGAAGCTGAAAATCAGTTTCTGGTGGCTCATAGGAGCCATACTGCTGGCTATTGCTCTGACCATTCTCCCCTACCGTTTCAGACGCACTGACGGCTCCTCCGGCGACACCATACCTGACGGCGACTACCTTCTCATCGCCGACATCTCGCACCATAACGGTCCGTCGATAGTCTGGGATTCCCTGCTGGTGATGACGGACAGCCGCGGCCGTACTGTGCGCAGCATAGACCAGGCCGATAAAGTCACGCGCCTCGAAGGCATATACATCAAAGCCACCGAAGGAGAGAGCATGGTCGATGAAAACTTCTCAGATTCATGGAAAAATGCTGAGGCCCATCAGATCAGGCGCGGCGCCTACCATTATTTCCTCCCATCCAAAAGTCCAGTAAACCAGGCGAATCATTTCATAAAGACCGTAGGGCCGCTGCGCAGCGACGACCTGCCGCCGGTGCTTGACGTGGAGACGATACTGAAGAACGAGGGTGCCAAGAAACTGAACGAGAAGGCCCTGAAATGGCTTCAGACCGTGGAAGAATACTATGGAATCAAGCCCGTTGTCTATTGCCCCGACAATTATGCGCTCTTTGTCATTTCCTCCGATATAAAGAACAGCTATCCCATCTGGGTGGCGCACTACGGCGTTCCATTCCCCCTTTACAGGAACTGGAAATGCTGGCAATTCAGCGAAAAGGCAATAATCAAAGGAATCCCCGGTCTGTCAGACCTTTCTGTCCTTAAGCGCGACTAACTCCGCTATCATGGACCTTGCGACTGCGCGGGATGCTCCCTTTCCACCGAGACGGGAGCGGATTTCGGCATAGTCCTCCTTCATCTTTGCGACATAAGCCTTGTCGTCCAGAAGCCTTTCCACCTCCCTTCTGACATTTGCCAGGGTGAATTCCGACTGCAGAATCTCCCTGAACGCCAGTTTGTCAAGAATCAGGTTCCCGAGGCTGACATACTTGATTTTTATAAAGATGCGCACGATCAGTCCGATAAGCAGACCGGCCCGGTAGCAGACCACCTGCGGAGTGCCTATAAGCGCGGCTTCCAGCGATGCAGTTCCGGAATTAATGACGGCCGCCTCCGCATGGCGGAGCACTCCGTAGGTCCGGCCATGAATGATATGGACATAATCTCTCCGGCCGATGTACTTTTCATAGTCTTTGTCACTGCGCTTCGGGCCTGCGGCAATCAGGAAACGCATCCCGGGCCTGTCCCGGTGAAGCACGTCCGCAAGTCGCATATACAGGGGCATCATTGAAGCTATTTCCTGATTCCGGCTGCCGGCAAGAAGGGCTATGTAGGGACAGTCGGGGATTCCGCATCCGGCAAAGAACTCTTCCCTGGACTCGGTAAGCTGCGGCGATGTGTCCACTGCGTCCAGCAGCGGATTGCCTTTATAGACATATTTGATTCCCTTGGATGCGAAATACTCCGTTTCGAAGGGGAAAACCACATAGAGGCGGTCCACATAGCGTTTCAGCTGCTTGTTACGGTATTCCTTGTGGGCCCAGACCTTAGGCGCTATGTAGTA
Source organism: Bacteroidales bacterium (assembly GCA_017544265.1). Taxonomy (GTDB): domain Bacteria; phylum Bacteroidota; class Bacteroidia; order Bacteroidales; family UBA932; genus Cryptobacteroides. Next base: position 101,216 of record JAFYEM010000033.1, read on the forward strand.
GAAAACCCGGTAGCCGTTATTATGGGCATATCTGGCTATCCTGAGGTTGAATCCGGGATAATCCACCAGAATCACCACGTCGGGATTGAATTCCAGAATATCATCCTCGCAGAAACGCGCACGCTGCAGAATCGTGCCCAGTTTGCTTAAAATCTGGACATATCCCATCACGGCTGTTTCGCGATAGTCATACACCAGGCCGGAAGAGCCGCGCGCAGAGCGATATACCTCATCCATCTTCTCGCCGCCCCAGTAGCGTATGACGGCGTCGGGATCCTCCGCGAGAAGGCCCTTCATCAGGTTGGATGCGTGCATGTCGCCGGAGGCTTCGCCGGCTATGATGTAATACTTCATAGAATGTCCAGTACGTCGGTGCCGAGGCCGCGCCTGATACGTTTGAGTTCGCGGTAATCGGTACGGTCCAGATTATTGGGAGTGACGGTTATCCAGCCCTCCTTCAGCAGGCGGTGGTCAGCATCGCCGATCCCGCTTTCGTCATCCACGAAGTCCCCTACCATCATAAATGCCCTCTCGCCAGGCATCAGGGGCTTGAGTTCCTTCTGCCAGGGGGTGTCGTAATAGTCCATCAGCTTCTCCTCGTCCCACTCGCGGAATTCCTTCTCCCAGTGACCCCTGCCCTGACGGGCAATCCTTACACCTTTCAGTTCAGACTCCGGAACATTGGGGAAATTGACATTGTACAGAAGCCCGAAACTGTCTTCCGGCCAGTTCTCCATCAGATATTTGAAAATCCTGGGGAAGTACTTGATCACCAGGGACAAATCCCCGTTGGGAGAAAAATTGTCCACGGATACGCCTATGGAGCGACAGCCGTTCAGCGCACCCTCCTCAGCAGCGCCCAGGGTGGCCGAGTAATTAGCCGCGGTTCCGGCATTGGTACCATGGTTGATTCCGGTTATCACCACATCCGGATTCCGGGATTCGTACATGTATTCAAGACCAAACTTAACGCAGCTCGCAGGCGTAGCGTCCAGATAGTACCACTTACCCGGTCCCTCTTCGGGCAATGGCTTGAAAGCCAGCTTCTTGAACCCGAGGGAAACCGACATGGACATAGCACTTTGATGAAACTTCGGGGCTACGACGGTCACGTCGCCGAACTCGGACATTATCCTCGCGAGGGTGTGGATACCGAGCGAAGAATAACCGTCGTCATTGCTAATTAGTATTCTCATTTAAACGCCTTCTAAAAATTCTATGCAAATATAGGTATTTATAATTTTTTTCAGTAATTTTGCGCCGCAATTCGTTAAAAACTATCAACAAACTCTAAAAAAATCTAAACTATGATCAGACTTGGTATCAATGGTTTCGGCCGCATCGGACGTATGGTCTTCCGCGCTGCTGTCGAGAATTTCTCCAAAGACGTCATCGTCGTGGGCATCAACGACCTGCTCGACGCCGATTATCTTGCTTACATGCTTAAATATGACTCCGTGCATGGCCAGTTCAACCACGACATCAAAGTCGAGGATGGCTATCTCGTAGTGGACGGCAACAAGATCAAAGTCTTCGCTGAGAAAGATCCCGCCAACATCACCTGGGGCGACCTCAAAGTCGATGTCGTCGTCGAATCCACCGGATTCTTCCTCACCTCCGAGCTCGCAGAGGCCCACATCAAGGCCGGTGCGAAGAAGGTCATCATGTCCGCTCCTTCAAAGGACAGCACTCCTATGTTCGTCTATGGTGTGAACCACAAGACCTACGCCGGACAGGCCATCATCTCAATGCTTCCTGCACCACCAACTGCCTAGCTCCTCTGACCAAGGTCCTGAATGACAAGTTCGGTGTCGTCCGCGGCCTCATGACCACGGTCCACGCTGCAACCGCCACCCAGAAGACCGTCGACGGTCCTTCCAAGAAGGACTGGAGAGGCGGCCGCGGTATCCTCGAGAACATCATTCCTTCCTCCACCGGTGCTGCAAAGGCTGTCGGCAAGGTTCTTCCTGAACTCAACGGCAAACTGACCGGCATGTCCCTGCGTGTTCCCACCTCCGACGTTTCCTTCGTGGACCTGACCGTCGAGCTTGCAAAAGAAGC
>JAFYEM010000034.1 GCA_017544265.1 Bacteroidales bacterium
GGTGCTCCGAGTTATACTCACGCTGGATGCGCTTGAGCTCCTTCAGGCCCTCCTCAGCGTCCCGCTCCGCGTTCACCACCAGACTGCCGTCCACATAAACGGGAAGCTTTCCCTGTTTGTCCAGTTCCACCAGGCGCTTATAGACCTTCTCGTGGAACTTCATGTCTCCCGGAAGTCCGGCATCAAATACCGCGGAAACACCATACTCGACTGAAAAATCAATCCAGCGCTGAAGAGCGGCATCCACCTGCTCATCGGTCAAATCCATTCCGCTGTCCAGAATGATACGGACTTCCGTTGCACCTTCATACATATTTCCGGTCACGTGGCCGTCCTTACGCACATAATACGCGAGTCCCGGGATAGGATCCGGCGTGTCGTCAGTAATTCCGTGTCTCTGAAGAATCCTGGAGTTCACCCAGATGCTGTGTCCTTCGCCTTCCTGAATCTGCAGCTCGGCATCCGGACAGATGGCGTCAAGCTCCTCTTTTACGATATCCTCTCCTTTCAGGAACCTTTTCTCCATGTAGAACCTGTAGCGCTTCTCCCCGGGGTTCTTTTTAATATAGTCCGCCATGATGTCCAGGGCGGCCTGCTTGCCGTCCGGCTCAATCCGCTCTCCCATAGGCGCATACTCAAAACCTACAGGAATGGTAATATGTACATGGCTGTCGATGATGCCGGGCATGATGAATTTTCCGCCCAGGTCCACCACCTCTCCCTCATAATCCTTCAGGCCGGCTTCGTCGCCGACATATACAAATTTTCCGTCCTTCACCGCCAGTGCAGTTGCCTGCGGATGATTCTTGTCAGAAGTAAAGATCTTAGCGTTTTTGAAAATTCGATCAACTTTCATGATGTATCATATTTAAGGGTTACTATTTGTCCAGATATGCGGCCACTCGCTTTGCCACGTTGGCCTTGATGTTATTAAAGTAGTACATATAGTCGTAGGCGTGGCGGCCGTCAGGTCCGAAGAATTCGGCCGATACCTGCGCGACGTACTCCGACACCGGAGGAACTTTGGCATGCGTCACCACCACTCCTCGCTCGAGGTTGATCTGCGCATCGGCGCCGACATCCCCGATCGAAGGCTCTCCCGTTTCCTCGTCCAGTATGATGGAACCCAGGTTCATGCTTGCCTGTCAGTCGTTCTCTTTCCCCTTGACGTAACAGGCCACCAGGCCATAGCTGATGGTGGGACGGATCCAGATTTCCACCATCATATAGGTGGTGAATTCATCGCTGGGCTCCAGCAGGATGTCGATGTTATAGAGGAGTGCGATGAGCATATCGACTATGCATATCAGCCAGAGGTTGCGCTTGGAGTAGGTCTTCCATTCCTTCCGGGCATAGAAAAAGGTAAGCAGCAGGACAAGGGCCACCGAGAGTGTCAGGCAGGCCAGGTGCAGGGAGTAGTAGGCCAGATGCGGCGCGAACAGGATGTCGCGCAGCAGGACCGTGACGCCCAGGCAGACGGTGCACCAGTAGTTGAACTGCTTGGTGGTGATGCCGTATTGGAAGAAATACATCCCGATCATTACCAGGCAGGCGATATAGAAGAGGTTGAGCACCAGTTCCGGCCAGGTCTGGCTGAGGCCGAAATGCAGTATGCCGTAGAGCATCGTCACCACGGAGACAATCGCGAAGAGGATGGTCAGTAGGACATTGAAGATGTCCGACTTGTTCTTGAATCTGATCTTCATGATACTGGGTATTGGTTATTTGTCGTCTGCAATCATATGCACATCGCGCTGCGGGAACGGTATTGTAATGCCGTTCTCTTTCAGTATCTTGTAGATAAGTTCCTTGCAGCGGTACACATATTCTATCTGCTCAGGCACAAGCACCTTCTGCCGCACTGCCACATTCACGGAACTGTCTCCAAAATCGTCAAAGCGTATATATATGCCGTAAGTTGGCTCGACCACGTCTCGCCCATAGGCATCTTTGGTCTTCATGGCCTCCAGGCCCTTTTCCAGAGCTTTCCTCAATTTTTCGAAATCGGTGCCGTAGGCGACTCCAACCTTCACTATTGTCATCTCATAGGAGTTGTTGCGGGTAAGGTTGGTGAAACTTTTGCCAAACAGCGAGGAGTTCAGGAAAGCCACCTGCGTGCCATTGAGCGTTTCCACCAGGGTCGTCTGGTAATTGATATCCGTCACTTTACCGCGGACTCCGTCGCACTCGATCCAGTCGCCCACCCTCAGGCGGCCGCCCATAAGCTGGATGCCGTAGATGAAGTTGTTGATTATATCCTTGAGCGCAAGACCGATACCGGCCGAAAGACCTCCGGCGATCAGGCCCAGCGAACCGGTCGGGATATTCAGCGTGACAATCACCAGATCCAGATAGACAAACCAGATGAATACGCTGATGAGGCTGTTGCCCAGCGAGAGGTTTATCTCGTTGTTGCGCACTGTCGTCCGCTTGTATTTGCGGAGGAAACGGCGGTATTCGAAGCTCTGCCAGATGGTGTGTATCGCCTTGTTCATATAGCGGAAGAGGCAGAACATGGCCGACAGGAACAGCAGGCCGTACAGCGACACCCGGAATCCGTCCGGGCCGCCCTGGCGGAGGAATGGCTCCTGGAATATCTGGCGGAACAAATCATTAAACTCGAAGATATCCAGCGCCCAGTACAGGCACAGGGGAATGGAAACCATAGCCAGCGAAGGGATAATCACCTCCCGCACCAGGTCATAGAACCAGGATGCGCCGAAGAGCAACTGTTCTTTTGCCGAACCGGATACATAGGTAATCCGTTCCTTATATTCAGTCAGACGCTTGTCCAGCCTGCTCTCCTTGTATATCAAGAGGAGGTCCCAGACCGTAGCGATACCCAGGATGAGCGCCAGTTGGAAATACCACCATACCAGGATTATAAGCGCCAGGAATATGAATCCAGCCCAGCTTATCAACATGGCGGCCGCCGTTATTCCGAAAGATACCCAGCCGATAATCGCATCCGCCCTGTCCGCCTTACGGCTCCGGAACAGGTTGGTTATAAACTGCCACAGCGTCATCAACAGCAGCAGCGGCGGGAAGATAAGGTTCATTATGGCATTGGGTATGAACAGGCATCGGCAGCTGATTACGAACAGCGCCGTACAGATGGTGGGAAGATAGTTCCTGAATCCGCTTTTAAGTTTTTGGGGTTCTAGACGGAAGAGAAGAGCTGCCGTGATGGCCGTCAGGAGCAACAGGAAGGCATGCAGCAAACCCAACGCCTTTCCAATCCTGTCGTCGGGCGTGACTTCAAAAGTGAGTGCGATAAACAGGACACAGCACAGCAAAAGGGCCAGATAGCGCCTCTGTTCTTTGGCCACTTTTTCGCGCAACGGCTTTACGAAATGGAATACCGGCCAGAGAATCAGCAGGAGCAGGCCCCAGAGGATAAAGAACTCGATGATATAGATACCCAACCACATCAGAGTCGCCGAATTGCTGAAACGGCTGTCCTTGCTGGCGGAATCCACTTCTTCCGACGTACTTAAGTCTCCCTTGAAGATTTTCCGGATAAATCCAAAACTGTATTTGTTGTTGATATCCGTCTTAATCTGCTGCCAATGCACTTCCGGATGCATCAGAATCTGCATCCACGGAATCTGTCCCTCCTTGAAAACACTCTTCTGGAGAATGTTGTAATAGTCTCGCGCATAGTCGTAGGATTCCGTCATACGGAGCTGGGCCTCCTTATAGTAGGTACTGTCCGCCATCACGACTTCGCGGGCCCCGGCATACATTTTCAGCAGTTCAGAAGCATAGAAAAGGCAAGTGTCGCGGTCTGTCTGTCCCTGCTCGCTCAGAATGAATGCGGGCGCACCACTCTCTGTTGCCGATGTGTCCTGCACCTGTTCCGTGACGGCCAGAATCACATCCACCTGCTCCTGAAGTTCCTGCTCCAGGAGACTTTCGTTCTGCAGGAGATGGGTATCCAGCGTGTCGTTATGATAGGCCAGGCTGTCCGGAACGACTTCCACATCTTTCAGCTCGGGAGGAAGGCGGCGGAGCGATTCTATCAGGCGCGCGTAGCGGTTAATCTCAATGTCCAGTTTTGACACGATCCGGTCGTATGGCGTACGGTTCTTGTTGAAATCCCTGTATTCCTTGCTCACTTTTTCAAGGGCATAGCTGATGTCGAAGGTATATTCCTGCTTCTGGGAATACAGCATCAGCGACTGGTCGTTGCACTTTTTGACGATATCCACCATCCTGCGGTGCTGGATATCGTATTTTTCAAGCATCTGCTCCCGGGTCTGGGATATCTGTGTATAATCCTGGTGAAGCTCGCGCCTCAGATTCGAAAGAGTGTTGTCCAGGTTCATCCCCGTGAATACGGCCGCCGCTGGAACGGCAAGCGCTAACAGGGCTATGAGAAGGAATAGTCTTTTGTGTTTTTTCATGGTCTATTATTAAAAGTTACCAGACCCTCTTGATTCCGTATTTTTTCAGGATTTTGAGAATCGGTTTCTCTATGGAAGCCTCCCACAGGGAGTAGCCGTGGTCGTTGGGGTGGGTGCCGTCGGCGGTGGAAGATTCACCGTTGTGAAGGGCGGCGTCAGGCTTGATATAATAGACATCCTTATACTGCTTGCAGGCTATCTTCATCAGGCTGTCGGAAAGGGCCCTGCGTCCGCCGAACTCGGCCTGGGATGTGGTGTTGAAGTTTTCCTTTTCCCAGTATATTGTGCGCTGAATGATGATCGGCTTCCCGGGATGGGCCTTAACCATCCTGTCGATGAAGGGTAGCAGGCGTTCGCGGATAAGCGGGATATTGGGATTGGAGAAAGGATCGAAGACATAGGCATCGGCTTCGACGTCTTCCAGCACGTCCGCGAAATAGGGCTGCATCTTGCAGTTGCCGCTGAAGCCGAGGGGAATCACCTGCAGGCCGGTCCTGCGCATAAACTGCATCGGGTAGCTCATACCGGCGCGGGTGCAGCTGATTCCATGTGTGAAACTGCTGCCGTGGAAAGCTATTTTATGTTTGAACGGGGGCTCCAGAGGCTCGATATAACTGCCTTCCGGGACGCATACCTGGCAGGAATTCAACTCCGAGTATATAGGGAGATAAAGCAGGCACTCCTTGTCCCCGGGAGCCATATCCCTGACTAAAGTCCGGACTCTGTCCTTGTCGTTGTGTTCTTTTGAGAAGGTGGTGCTTCCGGCCCAGAGCCACTTTCCGTCCTTCTTGATGTAAAGGTCGAATCCGCGGTATGAGCAGAAAGCCGCAGCGCTCGCCCATGAAAATTCCACACTCGCGCCGATCTGCGTCGCGTTGGTCTTGAACATCACCGTAAGGCCCGCAGGAACGCGGCACTGCTCGTTTTCTCTCGGCGTAAAACCCTTATAGACGCAGGTGTCTATGCGATGATACGGATTCGGGGTGTCGAAAGCCTTGCCGCAAAGATTGAGCGACGAAACTTCTACTTTTTTCCACTTCTGTGCCTGGGCGGAAGCGCAAAAGCACAAGGAAACAAATGCGAGGATAAGGAGAATTCTTTTCATGGTTTTTTCGGTTATTCTTTGTGCAATCGCAAATATAACTCTTTTCGAAAAGAAGAAAAATACCACGCATGACAAAATTGCATGCTTTTTTTGTTGCAAAGTTCGTTCAATCAATTTCAGTTTGCCGCTGCCGGGGTCCCCGATAATTTATATGAATCTCAGAGACATCAAGAAAGGACGTAAAAATATATAATGTTTCGTGTCTGAACAATAACTGGTCCCAAGGTTATTTAGAACTCTTGGGACCTTTTTTCTTTCTGGGCTTGTAGCCGTCAACGAGGTCGCTTGTTTTGAATCCGTCAGGAATTGGACCGCACACTGAGGAGTCATTCAGATACCTGACTGCGTTCCTGTCCGGAATGGAATTCCCGAATTCAAGCACCCCTTGTATTAAATCAAAGGAAAGGGCCTGTTCCAATTTGGCCAGGGTTTCAAGAGTCATATTTGTCTTACCGGTCAGCAGGACTGATATATGCTGCTGAGTGCATTCCAATCGCTGCGCGAGATCCTTTTGCGTTATTCCCAATTCTTTCATCCTGTGCCGGACCTTTATGGCAACAGCATAGGAATATTTTAACCAAGACCAGTTGTCTTTAAGGTATTGGGCTTGTGAGACAAAGCCGCGAGTGCTTGTGTACTCATTAGCCTTGAAAAAGTCAATCGCATTCATATTCATAGTGTTTCATCCTTTTCAATTCATTCAAGGTATGTTCCCTTTCTGCCATAAAATGCGTCAGCTTTATTGCGCCGCCGGTAACAAGATATGTTCCTATTTCAAGTTTAATTGCATATATCCTTAGCCAGGATTTATGTGTTGTTGATCTTGTCCCTTTCGCCTTTTCACGCGAAAGAAGCATCTCACGGATACGCTGATTCTCCAAAGGACGAAATAGACTATCCAGGTTTGCATCCGGACGGATATCTAGAATCAAACAAGATAATGAGGCGGCATCCGCAATTGTATCGTAGATGGCCTGGTCAAGATTGGTTATATGGAAATAGGTTTTAAGATCCTTTATGTTTCTACTAAAGAAATCCTCCAGGAACCCAGTGTCTAACCAATTGGCAAATGTCTTGGTAAGAATATCTTGCGCATCTCCGTCATAGACAACGGCCCAAAGACGTCCATTATGAAGTATATCTTCAAATCTCATACATCAATCCTTATTTGCAAAGGTATAAACAATTTGCGATTTGTACAAATTAAATATTGTAAAATATTCCCACCCCCGAATACCCTCTGTCCAACAAAATCAAAGTGTCAAAGACAGGAATATAACAAATAATCCAGATTAGACAAAACGGAAGGGAGCAAGGTCAATGAGGATGACACTATTTTGCCAATCTGCCGGAAAATGGCTACCTTTGTTTCATAATTGGTTTTTAGTCTTATTATGAAAAAGTATTTCTCGGTCCTGGCGGCCGTTGCGCTGCTGATTTCCTGCGATAATTCAGACCTTGACAAACTACTCGTTCTTGACGAGGCGAACACGGCGTTGCTGACACAGACCGTCAAGGCAGATGCCACGAAGGCTGAAAGTATTGCCTTTACCGCAGCACAGGCATGGACGGCGGCAAGCAACGCCGGGTGGCTTACCATAGACCCCACTCAGGGCGAAGCCGGAGAGGCGACGATTCATCTGGCGTTAGAAGCGAATACCGCGAAGGAGGCCCGTACGGCGAAGTTTTCCATCAGCTGCGGGGCACAGAAGCTGGAAGGTTCCGTTACGCAGGAAGCCCCCAAGAAGGACGATGACAATCCTGCTAAGTCCATGAGATATGTTAAGACCCTTACGGTGTCTTGCGTTCAAAATGTACAGAATTCTCCAACCGTTGGCAACAGAACCTTGGATTTTGAGTACGACAACTTGAACAGGGTGGTGAAGTACACTAATACATCTCTTGACAGACAGAATGATTACACGATAGAAGAAATTGACTACACCACCAAAGAAGGATCCATATTTGTGACTTCCTGGTATTCTCCTACGAAGAAAGGACAACCTATGGAACTGACGCTGGGGGCCGACGGACTTGTCAGCATCATCAATCTTTCAAGCTCCTATAAATACCCCATTGAAAGGGTTAACGGTTATGTAACAAGCATGGGCCTTCCGCCAAACGAAGGTATGACACTTGAGCATGACGATGACTGGGTACTGGTTAAGTACAAAAAATCGGGCTTGAATGATCTTGAATTTATATACGATAAAAAGATTCCGGCAATTGACTTCATTAATATAGACCTTAACTGGGTGTTGCTTTCAGGGGTTTCGGGTTTTACCAGCGGGCCGGCTTCCGTTGCATTATGGGGCGCATTCGGCCATGCCGGCAGTCTTCTTCTTGAGCAATATCCCTGGAACCTGAATGTTGAAATTCCCGTAGACGATGTTCCAGACAAAACCCCGGGCAGGCATCCGTATGAATCTCGCTACAATAATTTTGGCGATACTGCGGACATGTCAGTCCAGTATGATATTGACGGATATCCCACGCAATTGAAATACACGGTGAACGTTGATGAGTACAAATATGTATTTGACTATGACGTCGATGCAAATGGTTCCTGGAGTGAAGTGCCTAATTCCAGCGCGCACATTAAAACCGGCAATATACTAGGCACCAACGATATTGTGCTAACTATAGCTTACGATTAAACTCAAAGCCATAATTTGTTTGCTGCATTGAAAAAAATTCTATCTTTGCATCCTGAAACCAAAGTGATTGATACATGAACTTAAGAGACATCAAGAAAGACATCGAATACGTCATCGGGGCATTTATCGATGACTGCACGATTTTCACTACCGTTCATCCCGGAAGCAACTCAGACGAAATAGTGGAGCTTGTGGACAAGGCTGTGGACCTTTTCAACGACCTGCGCGACAAGGTCAGCATGCCGGAAGGCAACAAGAAGGCCTATTATGACGGTCTCCGCAAACGCCTTCTGACAGAGACCGACGCCCTCTATGACAGCCTCAGTGAAGCTGTCAAAAAAGGGCTCGGAAAATAAAGTCTGAAAAAAGTCCTAACGCTTGACGACCGTCCTGGTGACGGTCTCTCCTCCCGCCCCGACGGTCACTATGTACTTGCCCGGGGCGGAATTTTTCATGTCTATGGCGCAGGGCGCAAAGCCGGAGACCGGGACCGTATTGTCATAGACGACGGTGCCGGTGGATGTCTTGACGCGGATGGAAGTTTCAACAGGCGTGACGCCGCCGCGTACGTAGAGGAAGCGCGAAACCGGGTTGGGATAAATGTCTATGATGACATCGTCGGCGGCAACCTCCCCAACAGAGCCGGAATCCGACCTCACAAGCACTTTCAGGGTTGCTTTGACGTCCGCATTCTCCGTGTCGGTGGCAATAATCGTAATTTCTGCCATACCATAGCCGGCGGAAGTGATTGACAGGACCGAACCGCTCCTGGAAAGAGTGACGATATTATCGTCGGCAACGATCTCATAGGACAGGACATCGCCGTCCGGATCGGTGAAATACTCCGACAGGTCCACGCTGATTCGGTACGAAAGGCCGTTGATTATATGGCCGGGTATTTCGGCGGAAAGCAGCGGGGCGCGGTTCGGAAGCACCGTGTAATCGAACGATTTGGCACTTACCATTCCGTAAGAATCCGTGGCGACGACAGTGAATGTGCGGAGCGTTCCCTTTCCTGTCTCTTTGGAGCCGTTGATTACGACGGTCCTGCTGGAGCCGCTTCCTGTCATGGTCGCCTTTCCGGTGGTGGAGAAGGAAACAGTGCAGGCGTGACCGTCAGGGTCTGAAATGGTGAAAGGAATAGTCACATACTGATCGTGGAGGAAGACAAACTCTCCGGAGTAACTCGTTTCTATGACCGGCGCGTGATTCACTTGCGTGCGCGTCTGGATGATTTTATTGTCCGTGGACCAGAGGGCGTTGGCGTCATAGGCGCAGAGAGTGACATAATAGGGTGTGTCGAATTCCAGCGAAGATATGCTGCCGCCAAGGGACGAACCCACCGAAGCAGACGAACCCACGTTCACGACGGCCGTCTTCACGGAACTTGCCGGCGAGGCCGGATTAATCCCCACAAGATCCTCCCTGGACTTGCTGCAGAGAATCTTGTAGCTCTTTATCTTGTTCCCGAAACAGTCCGTTCCTAGCGTCCAGGAAATGTTAAGCACATTCATGTCCGCGCCAACGGTGAAATCCGGAGCGGCCGGAGGTTCCGGTACAAGGACAGTGTAGCTTATATCATAGACGGTGCTCAGGCCGTAGGAATCCGTCGCCTTGATGCTGGCGCTGCGTTCCACGCCGAAAGTCTCCTGTTTTGCATTGAGCCGGAAGGTCCACGAAGAGCCGCTGCCGGTCAGGCCGGCCTTGCCGTCCGTGGTGAACGCCACCGTGAAATCGTGCGAATCAGGGTCCGAGACCGTAAATGGGATAACGACACTTTCAGTAGGAAGGAAGCGGAAATCCCCGGTGTAGGAGGTGGATATGACCGGAGGGTTGTTCACCCCGGTGGAGATGCTCTTTATAGCCGACAGGACGCTGACCCTGCCATCGCTGTCCACAGCCGCGACAGCCGCATAATACTGAGCTGAAAAATCCAGGCCCGTAATTTTTCCGGAAACCATGGACCCAATTGCTCCGGATACCGCAACGCTGGCACTGACAATCCCGGCTCCGGGATTTGAAGGATCCGCCGCGGCAAGCGCCGACCTGTTTTTGGAGGCAAGCAGTATATAGCTTTTGACAGGATTTCCCTTATAGTCTTCACCCACGGAAAGGGAATATGTCAGGGTGTTTCCGCTGGCGCTCACGGTGAATGATGAAGGCGCCGCCGGGGGCTCCGGAGGAATCTGCTGATCAAGCAGGTAGTTGAAAATCCCGAGGGCGTTCAGCTTGCGGCCTATGGGTTTGGAAGAGTTGGTGAAAGCCACCACGTCGGAGCCTTGGATCATTGCTTCGCGAAGCTGCGCGGAAGTGAAGCCCTGCCCGCCGAAATAGGAAACGGCGAGAGCCGCCACACCGCTCGCGTGGGGACAGGCCATCGAGGTTCCCGCCCATTCCCAATAGACATAATCATTATTGGTCCCGAGACTGTAGATAAATGGCTGGAGATTCCCGTCTATATAAAAATATTCCCCATCTCCGCCCGGTGCGCCCAGATCCACCCAGTCGCCGTACTGGGAATAGGAGGCTTTGTTCCCGGAAGGTCCGAAAGCGCCCACAGACACCACCAAATCATTGTTCGCACTGACGGGATCATAGTCCACATCATCATTGCCGGCGGCGAAACATACCAGACCGCCCTTCATGGGAGAGGTGGGCAGCTGGTTCCCGTTTCCATCGCATCCGGCGTACTCGACAAACCAATTTATCGCATTGTCTATATAGCTCGATATCCCGATTTGCTTGAATATCGCAAGGTCTTGGCTGTCTATTTCGCCATCATTGTTGAAATCATCCATTCCCGTCCCCCAGCTGTTCTGGGATATGACAGCACCGTTCAGGCCGCCGTAACGTATGGCCTGGCCGCATAGATAATCGCTTACACAAGACCCTGTGACGGAATCGAAAATCTGGCAGGACATTATTTTGACGCCGCCCTTTCCGGCAGCATAGTCCCCTCCGGCAATTCCGCAGACGCCCTTTCCGTTGTTGTTTATAGCGGCAATGGTGCCGGCAACATGGGTCCCGTGGCCTATATCGCCTGACCCGTTCCATTTTATCTCCCCGTCGTTTCTGCTGAAATTGTAACCGTGCTTGCCGTTTCCGTCCGTCCACATATTGTCGGCAATGTCCGGATGGGTATAGGCCACGCCTTCATCCACCACGCAGACTATCACCTCGGGAGAGCCTGTCGTGTATTTCTCCCAGACTTCCTTGACATTGATATCATTCCCGGCCTTGACAGTATTCACATAGTGCCACTGGTACTTTAAATACGGGTCGTTGAAGCCCCTGAGCGTCACTTTGCGCACAATCTCGGCATTCGCTATTCCTTCTCCCCTGAGCGCGATTTCCGTCGCTTTGGTGCCGTCTACAGGCTCGCGGTAACGCACTATGTAGTAACGGTGCAGGCCGTATTTGCGGCAACTCTGCTCATACTCTCCGGCATCGGGATAGAGCCTCTCCATGGACACTATGTCAAGTTCATCGGCAAGGGCGTTCAGCGATGCGGACTTCGTCTTCACCTGACCAGCTTCAATATCAGCATTGACAAGATTGAAACAGTCTTCGTCAACTTGTATGACTATTTCCCGCAGTGGTGCCTCCGGAACTTCAGCTTCGCTCTTTGCGGCCCGCTCCGGGGCTATATCTTCCAATTCGTTTGCGCACGCAGCCAAAACCAGCGCAGACGCTATGTATAAAAGTTTCTTCATTATCTAAAAGCAATATCCAAGACCGACGGTAAAGGTGTTCATAAGATCTTTGTTGGCGAAGGTGTAGGAAGCGTTGATCTTCACGCCCCAGTATTTCGCGCCGAGGCCGACGGAGGCGAACTGCGGCAGAGCTGCGCCCACGCTTCCGAAGTGATAGCCGCCGCGGACAAATACAATGTCATTGAAAGAGTATTCCGCGCCGACGGCGAAAGTAACGGCCTTGACGGCGTAGAAATAGTCGAAGTCTATATAGGCGTTGACGCCATGTTTTCCGCCGAAAACGGCCTCATAGCCCGCTCCGAACGCGATTGAAGTCGGAAGCGACCAGTATTCTCCTTCGGCATCCTTGACCTGACCGCCGACATTGGCGATGCCGGCCGTGACGCGGAAGTCCCCGAACCTGGCCATCAGCAGGGCGTCGGCGGCAAAGCTGGAAAGGCTGGCCTGAGGATAGTATGACTGATGGATATAGCGCAGGTCCACGCCCAGCGAAAGCCATTTAACAAGCCTTATCGACAGACCGGCGCTGCCCACGATATCGCGGGGCTTGAACTGCCCGTCAGGCACGCCGTTGAGGTCTATGATGTCGTAGGGCTCGCCGCTGCGCGTCATGAAGCCGAGCGAGGCGCCGAACACTCCGAAATGGCCGGCGGCACCGGCGGCGATGGTACGTTCGATAGCGGAAGAAGGAGCCCAGTGCTGATAGGAAACGCCGAAATCCGCCTTCCCGTCATAGAATGGAATGGCCGCGGCATTGGTCCATGATGACCATGCGGGATTGTGTGTCGATGCCCTGCCGGCAAAGCCGAGGCCGGTGGCGACAGGGTCCTGCAATATGCGGGAGAATCCAAGAGCCTCACTCTGGATGGATGTCTGTGCGTAGGATAGTGCGACGGTGAATGTCATCAGGATAACCGCCGACAAGTGTCTGAATCTCATAATTTTACTATAGTTTGCGTATGCTTTGTACCGCCTGCTGTAACGGTGACGGTGTATTTTCCGGGAGCGGAATCCACAAGATTTATTCTATGGGGCTGTTCAAGGCTGATTGTCGCATCGTCCAGATAGACGACGGTGCCGGAAGACGAACTTATGCGGATCCTGGCCTGAATAGGCTGGACGGAGCCGCGGACATAGACATATTTTTTCACCGGATTGGGATAGATGTCCACTGCGCCGGTGCCGCCGGTCATTCTCACTCCGACGGTGAAATTCACTGGTTTGGACTGGCGCTTTCCGTCCGAAGCCTTTACCGAAAGGTGATAGACACCGTATGCGGAAGCCTCGATTATCAGGGTCGAGCCGTCAAGTTTGAGTCCGAGGCCTTCCAAATCGGATTTCACGGTGTATGTAAGTTCATCTCCGTTCTTGTCGGTAAACACGCCGGAAAGGTCTATTTCCTCCGTATTGCCGTAAGCCAGGTCATAGCCGGGAAGGCTGCCGGCCACTTCAGGAGGATAATTTCCCACGCCGAGAAAAGTAACTGCCTTCAAGGCGTCAAGTTTCTTGCCTATAGTGGATATGCTCTCTCCCTGATATTCCAGCATGCTCTTTTTCAGGTCCTCGGCGGTAAAGCCGGGACCGCCCTGGTACGATACCACGAGGGCCGCCACTCCGCTTGCATGGGGACAGGCCATGGATGTGCCCTCCCAGTATTTGTACCCGTAACGGCTGGTCGGAACGGTGCTGTAAATATATGGCTGGCTGAGATTTTCAATTTTGAAACTGACGTCGCTGTCTCCTCCCGGCGCGGCTATATCCACCCAGTCGCCGTACTGGGAATAGGAGGCTTTTCTGCCGGTGGGACCGAAAGCGCCCACGGCAATGACCGCCTCAACATTTGTACAGATGGGGTCGAAGTCCAGATTCTCGTTTCCGGCGGCGAAGAAAACCACACCTCCCTTCATGGGAGAATCTTCCAGCTGATTGCCTTCATTGTCGCATCCGGCGTTTTCAACGAAATAATTGATCGCGTCTTCTATCACTTTGGGGCATTTTCTCTTTCGGAAAACAGCCTCTTCCTGAGGGCTGATCTCCCCGTCTTGGTTGGTATCTGCTTCATCGCCCCAGCTGTTCTGGGATATGACTGCTCCGTGGTCCGCACCCCACTTTATGGCCCGGGCGCATACCGCATCAGAAGCGCTTTCTTCATCATCGTCCTGAAAAATCTGGCAGGAAAGGATGCTGACGCCGCGTATCCCGGCGGCATAATCTCCTCCTGCGATGCCGCTCACGCCGATGCCGTTGTTGTTGACTGCCGCTATGGTGCCGGCGACATGGGTCCCATGCTCGCCAATCACGAGAGCAGAACTGTTTTTGACACAGTTCCAACTGCCGTTTTCTCCGGCAGGAATGGCGTTCCAGGCAAGGTCGGGATGATTCAGCTGGACTCCTTCATCCACCACGGCGACTATCACCTGGGCGGATCCGACTGTGTAATTCTCCCAGACTTCCCCGACATTTATATCAGACCCCTTCGAAACTGGATTCGCGTAATGCCACTGGTATTTCAGGTAGGGATCGTCAAAAACCGCGCGGACATGCTTCCTGCGCACCGGTTCGGCAAATTCCACTCCACCTGCGAGCAAGAGCTCGTCTGCTGCCTTGGCAGGCTCGGCCCCACTGCCGTAATTTACCAGGTACCAGCGGTGCAGGCCGGCCATGCGGCTCCGCGGCTCCCACTGCCCGGCATCCGGAAACACCCTTTCGAGGGTAAATTCGCCGAGAGAAGACACCCCGGCGGCCTTTGTGGCGGCAAATTCACCGGCCTCGATGCGGGAGACGGTCTCTTCATCAAATTTTACGCATAGTTCTCCGGTGACTATTGACCTGTCAAAGGAGAATCCAACCTCCGGAGCGTCGGGTAAATCTGCCGCTTCCTTCGCGCATCCAAGAAGCAGCACCAGAGGCACATATCTTAAAAATTTCTTCAGCATTTATTTAGCCAGTATCTCTTTCATTTTTTCCATACCCCTGGTCGCGACATCCCTGATATGGGTGATGCGCGGGTCCGATACGGGCACGGAGGCCGGGTCTATTATATAGATCGGACAGCCATGACGCGCATAGCGGTACAGCCCCGCGGCTGGATAGACCTGCATCGACGTGCCCACGATAAGCAGTATGTCCGCGGCGGAAACGATGTCCGCCGCACGCTCTATATTGGGCACGGCCTCTCCGAAAAAGACTATATGAGGCCGCAGCTGTTCGCCGCCTGGAGCCTTGTCGCCGATATTGACCTCATCATAGCCCACGTCTATG
Source organism: Bacteroidales bacterium (assembly GCA_017544265.1). Classification (GTDB taxonomy): domain Bacteria; phylum Bacteroidota; class Bacteroidia; order Bacteroidales; family UBA932; genus Cryptobacteroides. The sequence goes on from JAFYEM010000034.1 coordinate 15,143, forward strand.
ACCTCATCCTCGCGGAAAGTGCGGTCATACAGGCCGTAGTTCGGACGTACCTTGGTCAATTCGCCGTGAAGGTGCAGGACCCTGGTGGAACCGGCCCTTTCGTGGAGATTGTCCACGTTCTGGGTTATCACGTCCACCCTGAAGTCCTTTTCCAGTTCTGCGATAGCCTTGTGCGCGGCATTCGGAGCTGCGTCTTTCAGCTGGCGCCGGCGGTCGTTATAGAACCTGAGGACCAGCTCCGGATTACGGCGCCAACCCTCTATAGATGCAACTTCGTTGACGTCATACTGTTCCCACAGGCCTCCGGTGTCGCGGAAAGTGGCGAAGCCGCTCTCTGCGCTGACACCGGCGCCGGTAAGTACTGCTATTCTCTTCTGCATTATTCAGCGACTACGGGTGTTGCGGGAACTGCGGGGGCCACGGGAATCACTTCCGCGGCGTTAGACTCGGGAACCTCGACCATCTGGGCATTCTCCACGCGGGTCCTGGCGGCCTCGGCATTGCCTGCGGCCTTTTCGGCGGCGCGGTTAGCCTCGTTGGCTGCTTTCTCGGCTGCCTTCGCCGCCTCTTCCTGCTTCTTCTCGAGTTCGAGCTGCTTCTGGCTGTCCTTCAGGGTCTTCTGGCTGTCCTTCAGATCTTTCTTGGTCTCGTTCATGGCCTTCTTGCTCTCGGAGATGTCCTTCTTCGCTTCCGAAATCTTCTTCTGGTCCGCCTTTACCTGTGCGTCCAGTTCCTTGAGTTTCTTCTCGTCATTCTTGAGGGCGTCTTTCATGCCTTCGATTTCATCCTTCAGGCCGGCGATTTCCATCTTGTCCGCCCTGTCGAGCTTGCCGTCATCGATTTTGAGGCTCTTCTTCTGAAGGTCCATGGCCTGCTTCTTGAGTTTGATGGCCTCTTTCTGCTGCTTTATGGACGCCTTCAGCGTCTTGATGGACTGCTTGTTGGTGTCGATGTTCTTCTTGAGGGCGCTGATGGCGTCGTTGCTCTTCTTGATCTGGGCGTTGCTCTCCTTGACCTGCTGCTGGTTACGGAGGTTAGCCTCGTTCACGGCATTCTTGTTCTGCGCCACCTCCTTCTCTGTCGAGGAAGAATTGTCGATGACGATGTTCTGGGCGGCTGCGCCGAGCGTCACGGCAGCGAGAACAATGGTCGCGATAAGTTTAGACAATTTTTTCATATCAAATGTTATTAGAGTTTGCTTATCTTGCAAAGATAACTATTTTCTGGCTTTTCTGTTCTGGTATCGGCGTATGTATTTCTCCAGGAGCAGGGCCTCCCGCAGGGCTTTCCGTTCCTGCTTTCGCAGTTCGCGCAACTTGCGGGCCCTCAAGCGGGCCTGCGCCCTGGCCTCTTTGGCGGCCTGGCGCTCCGCATAGGCTTTGTCCTGAGCGGCCCATTTCGCTTCGAGCGCAGCCTGTTTTTCTGCTTTTTTCTTCTGCTTCTCCAGCTTCCTCAGTTCTTTTTCCGTAAGCACAGGTTTGGTTGCGACCGAATCCTTCACGGCAAGCGAATCCCGCGTGGCAAGGCTGTCGGCAGCGGTGACAAGGGAATCTTTCACCGCGAGAGTATCGGCCTGCCGGAGCGAATCCAGCTGCAGGGTATCCCTGACGGAGAGACTGTCATTGGCCGCAATGGCAAGGGAATCTTTCTCTATTTCCCTGCGGAGCGCCTCTTCCCTTTCACGCACCTCTTTCAGAGAGTCGCGCAGGGCGATTTCCCTGGTGACCTTGTCTATGTAGCCAGGGAAATAGTGTCCGGTCTGGACGAACCGGGCATGGGGTCTGCGGCGATAGACACGCCTCTCGCTGGGACGGGACTCCAGCGAAGTAATATCTTCCTTCCCCTTCGGGCGCCGCTCCGGCTGCCAGTTGAAGCCCTTCATCCGGAAATCCTCCCTGGGCAGCTGCACTATGGGATAGGCATCGTTCTTCGCGGCGTCGAAATAGCGCACTGTCTGCAGCTCTCCTGCGAGGAACTCGGCGCTGAGCATCTTGGATTCCACTTTGTTCACTGTCGCAAGAGTTCCGTTTTCCTCCAGGAAGAACATGGCGTTCGCGGTTCCGAGGGCATCAAACCTGCCCAGGTCTCCGTTCCCGTCGAAGAAGGCGACTATTTCGGTGCCCTTTATCTGGTCGTAATGGACGGTGTCCTGTTCGGTGGCGATGAAAGCATTTGAAAGCAGATGGGCCTTGTCCACCTTGCCTCCGCGCGGAATCACGAATATGCTGTCTGCAGAATACTGACGGTTGCCTTCATTGAAAACGAGCGGGTCGCGATAGAAGCGAATCAGGGAATCCAGCTCGTTGTAGGCCAGGGAATCTGCGCTGACCTGTATGTCCTTCCGGTAGAGTTTTACCTTCCTGTGACCCCACACAAAGCCGATTTTCGTGGTATCGGGCGGCACCAGGGCAAGGCTGTCCACGGCCACCGCAACGCTGTCTGCAGGCGCGGCAATACTGTCGGCCGGCGCCTCCTTGTCGTCCCGGCCGGGCGCAGCGAGCGGAGAGATCTCCCGACTCCGGACTTCGTCCTCCGCTCGAGATGACAGTGTATCTGCTGCAGGTTCCGGCGAGACGGCAAGTGTGTCAGCAACTGCAGGTACCGCCAGAGTATCGGCAGCAAGCGCCAGCGAATCAGCCGAAGGCAGTTCCGCCTCTGCCGCAGACTCTTCTGGCGGGGCATGCTTTTCCTTGCCCTTCGCCTCAGCTTCAGGCGACGCCTTTGGCTCGGCAGGCGGAGGAGTCTTTTCCGGCGGACGGTTCGGGTCGTTCTTCGCCGCCTCCTCGGCGGCCTTGGCGGCCTCTTCGGCAGCCTTGCGGCGGTATTCAGAAACGGCATCGAAAGACAGATCCTTTAATCTGGCCTCCGCATTCACCACCTCCAGCGAATCCACGTCACAGCGGCGGAAGGTCTGATAGACAAGAGTATCCGCACCCATATAGACAGTGTCGCGACGCTCCTGCTCTTCGGTTATGGCCATGATTGCCGGATCGCGCGTGAGCAGCACGCGGGCTAGTGTGTCGCGATAGTCAATGAGCCCGGCGAGTGCGAACACATTGCGGGTGGTGTCCAGCAGCTGCGCGTTGCCGAGCATCTGCACATCCCGGACTGTGCGGTAGAAATACAGCGAATCCGACCAGCCTTCCTGCTTTTCGCTCAGCACATGCACGTCCTGCATGAAGAGGAACAGCTCCCTCGAACGGTCATACCAGCCGTCGTTGGCCGACAGCATGTTCTCATGGTCCCAGGCATCAGTGCCGTAACCGAAATAGGCCTTCTGCACGTCTGAAAGGTACTCCAGGCGCGAAGTCTTTATGAAAATCGAGTCGGTGAACATATTCACCTCGTCGATGAAAGTGAAATTCTTTGCCTTGGAATCGTAGGTGCCGTAGTTGCTCTCGATAATCTGCCCGTCCTTGTCCCTCATGGCGCCGCCGTTCTGGAACACCGCCACTGAATCCTTGGTGTTGTAGTCCAGGTAGCGGGTACGGAGTATGTTGTGGTCGCTGTCCTCAAGCTGGACCAGGGCCCCTCGGAACTTCGCCAGGTCCTCGTCCACTATATAGTCCAGGGTCTCGCTCTTGAGCCGGGTGCGGTCCTGAATCATCTGGACATGCCCCATGCAGTTGATAATGTTGGTGGACACGTTCCAGAGCGCGGTATCGCAGAGCAGGTAGGTGTTGTTGTGAAAAAACTTCGCCGGGCCTATGACCTTGCGGTAGCTGATCCCGTCCTTCTCGATAAGCTGTGCCGATTTGGCGCTGACAAGGGTCACCAGGCTGTCCCTTTCCTCCGCGCGGAGGCTGATGGACAGCAGCGTCAGGGCCGTCAGGGCAATACTTCGGAAGGAGGAGAGCTTCATTTGCGGATTTTATCCTTGAACCCCGCGCGGGAGAATTCGCACTGCCCGAACAGGGGGTCTATGACGATGTATGTCGTTTTGACTTTTTCGTTCAGGAATTTGTCTATGGCGGCAAGCTGCTTTTTCATCCTCACCTCGCCGATAATCTGAGCATAGTCGTTCTCGAAGGTGGCGGTGTGGGCGGGAATAATCTTGTCCACGCGGATGATCTTATAGACAGTGTTTCCGTTGCGGCCTTCGTTGTCCAGCGATTCGAAAGGCTCGGAGATTTCGCCCTCGGCCAGGTCTTTGATGGCCGAATAGTCCTGCGGCTTGAGCTGGTCTATCTCGAAATATGACGAACCGGTGGACGGATCCGCCATCTGCCCGCCGTTGGTGCGGGTCGAGGGGTCCTCGGAATAGAACCTCGCAGCGAGGGGGAACTTGATATTATCGGCTATCACCTCATTGCGCAGGCTGTCCAGCCTGTGGAAGGCATTCTCCCTGTCTTCGGTAGTGTACTGGGGCTTTATCAGAATGTGGCGGGCGTTGAACATATCCCCTCTTTTTTCCAGCACCTCGATCAGGTGGAATCCGTCCGGGGTCTCCACAATCTGGGAGATTATGCCGGGACGGAGAGCCATGGCGGCATCCGAGAAGGAGGGCCAGAAAATTGATTTTGAAGCCATTCCCAGTTCACCCCCCTTGCGGGCACTGCCGGGATCCTGCGAATAGATTCGGGCCAGGGTGGCAAATTTTTCTCCGGAGATAATCCTCTCGCGGATTTCCAGCAGCTTTTCCTTCACGGCATTGTTGGCCGCCTCGCGGTCCGGATAGATGCAAATCTGGCTGAGCTGGTATTTTATCGGGACCATGGGCAGGTCCTCCGCCGCGGTGGAATCCACATACTGCTTGACGTCATAGGGCGTCAGGTCTGCGATGGAAGATGCGACCTGCTGCTGTTCCTGCTGGGTCAGGCTCTGGTCCTGAAGGGCCTCCCTCCATTCCTGGCGAAGCTTGTAAAGAGGCTTTCCGAAGTACTTCTCCACCTCCTCGTCGCCGCCGAGATGAGTTCGGATCTGGTCTATTCTCTGGGTCATCTCCCCTTCCACCATATCGTTGTTGACGACGAGGGAGTCTATCCTCGCCTGCATCAGGAAGAGTTTCGACTCCAGCATCTGCTCCAGCAGCTCGCAGCGCATATTCTTGTCTGAAGAATAACCCTGGGCACGCATCGTCTGGACCTGCGATTCTATTTCGGCGATGGTGATGGACTCGCCGCCGACCACCGCGACGGTCTTGTCTATCACGCCGCCGTATTTCTGCGCGGACGCGACCATGGCCAGGACGGCCGCAATTATAGACACGAAAAGTCTTTTAGTGTACATAAACTTCATATTTTTTCTTCGCGAGTGCGTCTTCTATCAAGTCCCGTTCCAAACCATTCAGAAGGGCGTGTTTTCTGCCGCTGACCACCAGGTTGCGGACGGTGTCATAGCAATATTCCAGCGGGGCGGTCCTGCCGGCGCGGACGATGTCTGCGACATAGCATATCCGGAGGTTCCCGTCGTCGTCCTTTATTTGCGCGAATTTCCCGCTGATGGACGACAGCAGGGTTTCATAGTCCGTTCCGAGCTGCTTGGCGATGGTGATGGCGTCCGTCCAGCTGTCCGACATGTCGGAATAGAAAATGGCCGCCTTGCGGGCCAGGGTGTCCGCCTCGAGCACCTCTTCCACGTCGTCGGAAGACATCAGTTTCTTCAGGGTCTTGAGATGGCCGGACTTGGCGGGTATCACCAGTAGACGGGCTTTCAATATCGTGACTTCCAGATTGAATTTCTCTTTCTGGGATTCGTAATAGGACTTGACTTCGGCCTCCGTGACGAGAGTGTCCAGCCGTTCCGCGATGTAATGCTGTTCATAGCGATACTTCAGCAGGGCGGTGCGGTATTCTTCTATTTCCTCCGTAAGGTCTTTTTCGGCGTCAGAGAGTTCCTTTTCGGCCATATCCAGAAATATCAGTTCTGTGGCCCAGGAATTTATGTAGCGGGCGGCGAGCGCAAGGCTGTCATCCGCGGAAACTCCGGCCGGAATATACTTTTCCAGGTCGCTGCGATGCAGTTTGTGGTTCCCTACCCTGGCTACGACTTCATCCCCGAAAAGACTCTCCGCAGACTCCACCATGGAGCCGACCATCCTGCATGAAGATACCAGAATAAGACAAGCTATTATTTTTATTAATTTAATCATAGCCTGCAAATATACTGAAATATTTCGTTACCTTTGCGAAACTAACCCGTAAGAATGTACCCTGATATGAAAAAGACTGTTCTGGTATCCGGAGGCGCAGGTTTCATCGGAAGCCATGTGACCGTGGAACTGATTGAGGCCGGCTATGACGTGGTAGTCGCCGACAACTTCTCGAATTGCGATATGACCTGCTTTGAGGGCGTGAAGAAAATCACCGGCAGGGATCTCCCGCTTGTGAAAATGGATTTCTGCGACGCGGACGCCGCCAACAAGATTTTCACTGACTATAAAATCGACGCGGTGATCCATTTCGCTGCTTTCAAGGCTGTGGGCGAGTCGGTTGCAAAGCCTCTGATGTACTACAAGAACAACCTGGAATCATTCCTGAACGTGCTGGAAGCGGCCCAGTCACACGGAGGCTGCAATGTTCTGTTCTCTTCTTCCGCGACTGTCTATGGCGAGCCGGACAAAGTCCCCGTCACCGAGGAAACTCCCCGCAAGGACGCAACCTCGCCCTACGGCAACACCAAAAAGATGTGCGAGGACATTCTTAACGATGCCGTAAAGGCCTCCGGAGGCCTGCTGAAAGGCATTCTGCTGCGCTATTTCAACCCCATCGGAGCCCATCCCTCGGCCCTAATCGGCGAGCTGCCGCGCGGAGTTCCCAACAACCTCGTTCCTTTCATCACCCAGACCGCCATCGGAAAGCGGGAGTGCCTGAGCATTTTCGGCAATGACTATCCCACCCCCGACGGCACATGCCTGAGGGACTATATAGACATCGTGGACCTCGCGAAAGCCCATGTCTATGCCGTCACCCGCATGATTGAGGGCAAGATGAAGAAGGATGTGGAAATCTTCAATATCGGAACCGGCCGCCCGGTCTCCGTGCTCGAACTCGTGAATGCCTTCGAAAAGGTCAACGGACTGAAGCTGAACTATAAATTTGCACCACGCCGTCCAGGAGACGTTACCGCCATCTGGGCGGATCCGACCCTTGCGAACACAGAGATGGGCTGGAAGGCCACCCGCAGCGTGGAGGAAACCCTCGCCGCCGCCTGGGCCTGGGAGAAGCACCTGGCCGGGAAATAGTTTCAGATGCTGTTTAATCCGGCGAACTGCCGGAAGGATATCCCCAGCCCGGGGCGGACACTGGATGTTCCAGGCCGTCCGGGGTTACGAGCACTGCACCGGCATCGCTTTGGGCGAGATGGCCGATAACGGTGAAGCCTGGCATTTCGCGCCTGAATTTCTCCGCCTGAAGAATAGGAATTACTAACAAGAGCACGCTGTCGTCACCGCCGTTCATCGCAGCGGAAACAGGGTCTATGTCCAATTCTTTGCCCAGGGCGAAAGTGTTGCCCTCGAACGGAATATGGTCAGCATAGACCTTGACTCCGAGGCCGGTGTCGCGGACTATCCTTTTTAAGGCGTCGCCAAGGCCGCTTTGCAGGAAATAAGCCGAAGAAGGATAGAGCTCCGCATCTTCCAGATGGTCTATGATTCCTGCATCCAGTTCGGGCTTGAGATAGGCCCCGACAAGCATTTTGTGCTTTTCGAGCTCGGGTGTCTGCCCGGAATTGAATTTTTCCAGGCCTCTTTCCAGAATTCTCAGGCCCATGTAGGCGGCGCCGAAGCGGCCGCTGACACAGAGCAGGTCCTTGGTCTTTGGCTTTGGCAGACGGCCCGAAGTCAGGGCCGAGCGCTCGCCGGAGGCGGAAATGCTGATGGTGAGACCGTTTTGGGACGGCGTGAGGTCGAGACTAAGGTTCTTGTAGCCGAATTCTTTTGCAGCGGCAACTATGCCTCCCCAGAGTTCGGAAACCTCCCGGAAATCGAGTTTTGAAGATACGCCGATCACGACATCCATTCCCTTTGGTTTTGCCATGCGGGCCATCAGGGGACCGGTGGTGCTTAAGGCGCATTTATAGCCAAGGTGGCGCAGGGGAAAATACACCAGATTGAAGTCTGTGCCTTCTATGAACAGTCTGGAAGCGGTGGTAAGGCTTGAGCCCCGGCCACATTCAAAGAATACGGAATTTTGAAATCCCGTATTCTCGAAAAGCCTTCTGATGGCTTCAATTTTCCCTAAATCTGAAAATCTTTCCATGGAATGCAAAAATAACCTGCACACGTTTTTCCACCTGTCAGGTTATTTAACTTAAGCAAAATATTTTAGCGGAGCTGGAAGATAACGGGGAAGGTATAGACAACCTTCACAGCCTTGTCCCTCTGCTTGCCGGGCTTCCATTTCGGGGAGCTGGCAACGACGCGGACAGCCTCTTTGTCAAGGGATTCATCAACGCCGCGGAGGACCTTCACATTGGTGACCGAACCGTCTTTCTCCACAGTGAACTGGAGGGTAACGCGGCCCTGGACGCCGTTCTCCTTGGCAATTTCAGGATACACGAGGCGGGAGTTGACCCACTTGGAGAACTCATTGGCGTCACCGCCCTTGAAAGAAGGTTTCTCCTGCACCTGGGCATAGTTGTAGGTCTCTTCCTCCTCTTCTTCTTCCTGAACCTGGATTTCCTTGTAGTCCATAATCTGGACACCGGTGTTGGCGTCGTCCTCAAGGTTTACGAAGAGGTCGTCGTCCACGGAGATTTCATCGTCCACGATGTCTATCTGGTCGGACAGCACAGGGATGTTCGGCACCTCGGGCGGGGGCGGAGGAAGTTCGTTCTGGATGGCGATCATTTCATCCTCGATGTTGACCTGGGTGGTGTCTTCGAGCAACGCCACCTCGCTTTCCTTGGTTGAGAACTCGAATGCTCCATAGACAATCCCGAGAGCGACAACGAGGCCTATCTCAGTAAAGAGGAGCTTCTTGTTTTCAAGGCTGGCTTTTTCGCTTTTCTTGATTTCCATAATATCGGTTTTTTGTTATTTCACTGATGCAAATTTACCAATCATTTTTCGCACGTGCAATTTCAACCCCTTTCAAAATCTCGCAGATGTAATAATTTAATAATTGATTTTTAATCAGTTATACACTCCCGGGGCTTGCATTTCTCGCAGACTCTTCAAAACGTCTCACAGAAGCGGTTGTAAAGCAGGAGAATAGAAAGAAGGAAGAACACGCCTTGCTTTTTGAAAAACCTTTATTAAATTTGTATGATTTTGTAAAGAGTTTAAATAAAACATATCGACAATGAAAAAAACCATTACCATCCTCGCCCTTGCGCTCGCTTTCAGCGTGGCAGCACCGGCCCAGTCTCTACTCGGCGGACTTCTCGGCGGCAACACCGGCAGCGGAAGCAGCACATCCTCTAACGGCACAGACCTCCTTGGAGGCATTCTCGGCGGTCTCATCAACACGGTCTATTCCGCCCCTGTCAGCCTCAACGGCACCTATACCTACAACGGCGTAGCCATCAGCGCAAGCTCTTCCGACGGAAACATCCTTGCCAATATGGCCGGCACAGCCCTTACCTCCGGAGTCGAGGCCAAGGCCGATGAACTTCTCGCCAAGGTCGGAATCAAACCCGGCATGGGCACATGGGTGTTCAACGCAATGGACAACACCTTCACCGCGACCTTCTTCAACATTCCCTTCAGCGGAACCTACAAGGTCCACGACGGCGAGAACACCGTTACCCTTACTTTCGGTAAAGTGCTTAAGTATCTGACCGTTACCGGCACTCTGGAGACCAACCTCAACGGAGCAAGCATCCTCTTCACCCCGAAGAACTTCACCAACCTGATGAAGAAGATGACCGCCAAAGCCGGACAGAGCTCTTCCGCACTCGGTTCCATCGCAAGCCTTGCCCAGAATTACGACACCTTCCGTATCGGCTTCAAGCTTGCCAAATAATTGAGAGGACGTCTCACTGTATTTTTTCTTACTGCTGCGCTGCCAATGACGGCGCAGCAGCTTGTTTATAACCGTCCTGCGGAGTTTTTCGAAGAAGCGCTCCCCATAGGCAACGGACGGATTGGAGCGATGGTCTATGGCGGAACGGCAGTGGACAGCCTGTCGCTCAACGACATCACGCTATGGACGGGCGAACCCGACAGGGGCCTTGACCATCCCGACCTTAAGGGATGGGTCTATGACGGCTGCCTCGAAGCCGTGCGCGGCGCCCTCTCGGAAGAGAATTATCCTCTTGCGGAAAGCCTGAATTGCCGGCTCCAGGGCCATTACAGCGAGAACTACCAGCCTCTGGGACGGCTCTACATAGAATATGACAATGCGGCGGAAGTAACTGATTACAAGCGCAGCCTGGATATCTCAAAGGCTGTCGCGGAGGTCTTCTGCAGGCGCGGCGGAAAGGCCTTCCGGGCCGAATACTTCGCCTCCTCGCCGGACTCCGTCATAGTCATAAGACTTCGCTCAAAATCCCCATTCAAGGCAAAAATTCGTTTCTCAACGCCGCAGAGGGCCGAAATTTCATCGCAGGGCCGGAGAATCACGGCCGACGGCTACACCGCCTGGCACTCCTACCCCCGGGACTATATGACCGGGCCCGGCCAGTTCCTGTGGGACCCGGAAAGGGGAATCCATTTCAGGACGGTAATCAGCGCTGACGCAAAGCAGGTCAAGGCCATCGACGGCGGCCTTGAAATCAGCGGCCGGCGTGCGGAAATCCTTATAGTGAACTCCACCTCCTTCGCAGGCTTCGACCGCGATCCGGTGAAGCAGGGGCTTGACTATAAGAGCCTGGCGCGCAATAATATAGACCACGCCGAAAAGATGCTTCCGGGCGCTTTGCGAAGGCGTCATGAAAAAGACTACCGCGCCCTTTACGGCCGCTTCAGCATAGACCTTGGGAGGACCCCGGATTCCGTCCGGGCGCTGCCGACGGATGTGCAGCTTCGCCGCTACACCGATCTGAAGGAGAATAATCCTGAACTGGAAGTGCTATACTGCCAGTTCGGCCGCTATCTTCTGATTTCATCCTCCCGCACGCCCGCAGTTCCGGCAAACCTGCAGGGGCTGTGGAATGAAAACCCGTCCCCTCCCTGGAGCAGCAACTACACCACCAATATCAATCTTGAAGAGAACTACTGGGGCTCGGAACTGACCGGACTCGGCGAACTCCACGCTGTCCTTCTGGATTTCATTAAGGCGCTGAAAGTCAACGGAGAAGCTGCTGCAAGGGATATTTATGGAATAACGCCGGGCTGGTGCCTCGGGCAGAACAGCGACATCTGGGCCCTTGCGCAGCCGGTGGGTCTTCGCTCAGGGCACCCAAGCTGGGCGAACTGGACCATGGGCGGGGCCTGGCTTTCCACGCATATCTGGGAGCATTACCTGTTCTCCCGAGACAAAGACCGGCTGAAGGAGGACTATCCTGCTCTGAAAGGGGCGGCCGGATTTCTGCTTGAGTGGCTGGTGGAAAAGGATGGAGAGCTGATAAGCTCTCCCGGTACTTCCCCGGAGAACCTCTATCTGACTCCGGAAGGTTTCATCGGCTCCACGCTCTACGGCTGTACGGCGGACCTTGCAATCGCGAGGGAGTGCCTCATGGACGCCTCGGCAGCTGCAAAACTGCTTGGAGACGAGGAGTTCGCCGCCCGGACGGAGGAGGCTCTGGCAAAGCTGCGGCCTTTCCGGATCGGAAAAGAAGGCGCCCTGCAGGAATGGTACCATGACTGGAAGGATTATGACCCCTGTCACCGTCACCAGTCGCATCTTTTCGGCCTGTATCCCGGCCACCAGATAACTCCGGCCGATCCGGCCCTTGCCGCGGCCTGCGCGAAAACACTGCAGACAAGGGGGTTTGAAACTACCGGCTGGAGCTGCGCGTGGAGGATAAATCTCTATGCCCGTCTCGGCGACGGGGAAAACGCCTACAGGATGCTCCGCCGCCTGCTCAGATATGTGTCTCCAGATGGCTATTCGGGTGCTGACGCCCGCCGTGGCGGAGGCACCTATCCCAACCTGATGGACGCCCATTCGCCCTTTCAGATAGACGGAAATTTCGGCGGCAGCGCCGCTATTGTCGAAATGCTTGTCCAGTCCTCTCCTGAGGGAACCCAGCTGCTGCCCGCGCTCCCGAAAGCATGGCCTGATGGATATGTACGCGGGGTTCGCACAAGAGAAGGAAAGAGCATTTCTTTTAAATGGAAAGACTATGAAAGTCAGTAGATTAATCGTGCTCGCCGCAGCATTGGCGGCAGTATCATGCGGAAAGAAAATAATTGCCACCACCTCTGCTCCCCCGAAAGCAGAGACTCCGGTACAGCAGACTCCGCCGAAGGCTGAACCAACTCCCCGGAATCAGGAACCCGGGAGTATAATACTATCTTTAGAGTCTCCTTTTGAAACCCTCTGGGAGAGCGGGGAAAAACTGCTTCTGCGCTCTGCTGCGGGCAATCTGGAATTCACCGTCGAGGAAGGCGGCAGCGAGGTTTCCTTCACCTGCGAGGACCCGGTCTTTGCCGACGGGAACAGTTTTTCCGTGGTCCGCGGCCCGCTGGAACTTGTAGCAGGCGCATCAAATACCTCGACATTTTTCGGCAGCGGTACAGTTGAGGACAGGCAGCTTATAATAACGCTGCGTCCGGTGTCGTCATTCATACTTCTGCCGAGCAGCTCTGCCGCCGAAATAGTCCCGCTCGCGGGAGATATCCATACTTCCGCAACCCTCGACCCGACGACTGGAGAGTTGACTCCCGGAGGCGCTGCGGCCAGGATTTCAGTGCCGGAAGGTTCGAGTGTCCTTTCCCTGCCGTCGCAGAGCGGCGACATTGCAATTCTGTCCCGTGACGGCGAAACCCTGTGGAGCAGTTTCGTGTCCATACCCCCTGCCGGAGAGGCTGTCCCGGCTCCGCAGCTGACGCCGTACAGCGTTACCGCCGCACCCAGGCTCGGAGTGGAGTATTCCCTTTCCAACCTCGCTGATTACACCTCGGGATACACCCCCGGAGAGTTTTCCGGAATCACGAGAATATCTGACGGACGCTATGCCATAGTGCACAACGGCGCCAAGGGAGGAGGAATCTATACCATGGATATAAAGTTCTCAGATACAGGCATTTCAGCAATCTCAGCAGAGCCGGCGCCCGGCACCGAAAGCGCCACGTCGGTCCGAGACCCGGAAGGGATTGCATACGTCTCCCAGACCCGCACCCTCTGGGTGTGCGGGGAAAAGAACCAGGATATTCTGGAATATGACCTCAGCGGCAATCCTACGGGCAGGTCCATGGAGGTTCCCCAGGATCTCGCCGCGGACAAACTCTCTACCGGAAACGGCTTTGAATCACTTGCCTACGACGGATCCAAATCGCGTCTGTGGACTGTAAGCGAAGAGCCGCTGAAAAAGGATGCCGACTGGTTCCCCGTCGGGCAGGAGCGCCGAATCGTAAGGCTTCAGAGTTTCGATACGGGCACGAGAAAAGCCGCTCAGAGACGATTCTACGCAATGGATCCCCCTGCCTTGAAAAAGACGGCCGGGTCCAATTACGTGCATGGGATATCGGATATTGCCGTACTTTCCGGGGGAGAATTCCTGGTCATGGAACGCGAGGTCCACGTACCGAAATATGCATCTTCCGACTATGCGTCAATCGTGAATATGCTGGTTGAGGCGAGGACGGTGACAAAGATATATCTCATAGACCCCTACTCTTCCGAAGGAATCCTTTCCAAGGTGCTGGTCGCCGGTTTCATCACCCAGTTCCCCGGCGCCTTCAATATGGTACTCGGCGGCGACCCCACCCTTGCAAACTATGAAGGAATGTGTGAGGGGCCGTTCCTCAACGGCCATCGCACCCTGTTGCTTGTGAACGACTCCGAAAAAGGCAAGGGAAACAACTACGCCCGGCTTCAGGACTATTTGAAGATTATTGCTTTCTAGGGCCGCAACAAACTTTTTGCCGAACTTCCTTGCAGCAAATACAATGTCGCCTCGCCAGGCGGATTTTCCTTAATGGACGTTACAGTTTAGACAGGAAGAACTCCGCGTCCGGAGAGGCTTTTATCCTCTCTTTGATGCGGTATAGGCGGTTATAGATATATGGTTTGTCCTTTTCCAGCAGAGCGGCGATAGTTGTCGTGGAAAAACCGGCTGCGGTGAAGATATAGAGAGAAAAATCCTCTTCTTTCCACTTGGGAAACGTCTCCCGGAGCCTGGTGATGGTGCCGTCGGAATCCAGCGCGGCTTCAAGCTCCCGCCTTTCCCTGGAGTCAGAACGGTAGGATTCTATTATGGACCTGACTTCCCGGAGGATTTTCGGCTGCAGATTATCCGTGCCCTCGTGGATATAATACTGTTCGCAGAGACGGTCCAGCGCAGAATTCCCGGCCTTCCGGGCCGAGAGTCGTCGCCTCAGGTCCTCAGCCGCGGAAAGCAGTCTTTCGTTTTCCTCCCGTTCCTCTGCCAGGCGCTTCTGGGCCTGCATCTTGAGTGCATAGAAATAGAGCACCAGCGTAGACAGAACGCCGATTATCAGCAACAGCAGCGCGCCGGTACGGCTACGTCGCTTCTCCTGCTCCAATGCCGCCTGCCGGGCTTTCATCAGCGCCGCAAGCCCGCCGGTGTACTGATGCGCCGCCGTCCTTGCGGTTCCGAGCAGCTCCCAGGCTGCGACTCGCGACGACAGCGGGCCGTTTTCTTCGAACCAGTTGCAGGCCGACAGCAGCGCCTCCTCTTCGGCAGGCGTCAGGAAATAATAGCTTCTGTAAAATGACAGTGCGTGAAGATAGTCATATTCTGCTCCGCGACGCGGAGACATAGACCCTCTGTCCATGCCTTCCAGCACCACCAGGGCGCTGTCCGGCGCCACTTTCTCCACTGCATCAAACTCTCCACTGCCGGCTCCGAACACCGACAAAAAAACTGCTATTACGACCGTTACTGCCATTTGTGGTTCTTGTTGATAAAAAAATTAGCAGCATCTCTTTTATCGCCTGCGGTGGGAGGGACGAGCCCTTAAAGGGCGAAGGAGGAAAACGTTGCAGCTTATTTCTAAAGATTCCGTAGCAAATTCGTCAGGCTGACCTTCTTGTCGATAATGGCGCGGAGATCCTCGATCCGGACCCTCTCCTGCGACATGGTGTCGCGGTCGCGCACGGTCACGCAGCCGTCATTGACGGTTTCATGGTCTATGGTGACGCAGAAAGGCGTGCCGATGGCGTCCTGGCGGCGATAACGCTTGCCGATGGAGTCCTTCTCGTCGTACTGATAGGCAAAATCATACTTGAGTTCATCCACTACCTTCTGCGCAATCTCCGGCAGGCCGTCTTTCTTGACAAGGGGCATGACTGCCAACTTGATCGGGGCAAGCGGGGCGGGAATCTTCATCACAACCCTCTCTTCGCCGCCTTCCAGCTGCTCCACGGTATAGGCATGGCTCAGTACGGCCAGACACATGCGGTCCACGCCGATGGAGGTCTCTACGCAGTAAGGGACATAGCTTTCGCCGGTCTCGGGATCAAAATACTGAATCTTCTTGCCTGAAAGCTTCTGGTGGTTCCCGAGGTCGAAATCTGTACGGGAATGGATACCTTCAAGCTCTTTGAATCCGAAGGGGAAACGGAACTCGATATCGGTGGCGGCATTGGCATAGTGAGCGAGCTTCTCATGATCGTGGAAGCGGTAATTCTCGGCACCCATACCGATATTGACATGCCATTTCATACGGTTCTCCTTCCACTTGCGGAACCACTCCATTTCAGTTCCGGGGCGTACGAAGAACTCCATTTCCATCTGCTCGAACTCCCTCATGCGGAAGATGAACTGACGTGCGACAATCTCGTTGCGGAAGGCCTTTCCTATCTGGGCGATACCGAAAGGAATCTTCATACGGCCGGTCTTCTGGACATTGAGATATTCCACAAAAATGCCCTGGGCGGTCTCCGGACGCAGATAAATCTTGTCCAGGTCGGGATTGCCGGTGGACCCCATAGTGGTGGAGAACATCAGGTTGAACTGACGCACGTCGGTCCAGTTGGCGGTGCCGCTGATGGGGCAGACAATTCCGCAGTCGATGATAATCTGCTTGTATTCTTCGAGATTATTCTCGTTCTCCGCCTTCAGATAACGGGCATGGACCTCGTCATATTTGGCTTTTTCGCGCAGCACATTCGGATTGGTCGCGCGGAACTGGGCCTCGTCGAAGGCGTCGCCGAAACGTTTGCGGCCCTTGGCGCCCTCCTTCTCGATTTTTTCCTCGATTTTAGCGAGATATTCCTCTATCAGCACATCTGCGCGATAGCGTTTCTTCGAATCGCGGTTGTCTATGAGGGGATCGTTGAACGCCGCGACGTGACCGGATGCGACCCAGGTCTTGGGGTGCATGAACACGCAGGAGTCGATGCCCACGATATTCTCGTTGAGGCGGGTCATAGCCTGCCACCAGTAGTCCTTAATATTGTTTTTCAGCTGTACGCCCATCTGGCCGTAGTCATAGACGGCTGCCAGACCATCGTAAATTTCACTTGAAGGGAAAATGAATCCGTACTCTTTGCAATGAGCAACAAGTACCTTGAAAAGTTCTTCCTGTGTCATACCTTATAAATATTTATCCCACAAAATTACTAATTTTTACCATAAAACAAGTTGACACTGTGGCAGAGCCGTATAAATTTTAGTAAATTTGCAGGCTATGGACGTAAATGAGCTGAGAAAACTGTTTCCGATACTGTCGATAAAGTCGGCCGGCCGCGATATTGTCTATCTGGACAATGCCGCAACCTCGCAGCGGCCGGTCCAGGTCAGCGACAAAATTTTGGAAATCAATAATTTCTGCAACGCAAACATACACCGGGCCGTACATAGCCTCGCCTCCGCGGCGACAGGACAATACGAAGCCGCCCGCAAAGCCGTAGCCGAATTTATCGGCGCCGGGGCGGAACGCGAAATTGTTTTCACATCCGGAACAACGGCGTCAGTCAATCTCGTGGCCTTCTGTTTCGGCGAGAAATTCGTCGGAAATGGAGATGAAATAATTGTCCCGGAGGCCGAGCATCACTCGAACCTGGTTCCATGGCAGATGCTCTGCGAAAGGAAAGGGGCAATCCTTCGGGTACTGAAGGTGCTTGATAACGGAGAACTGGACCTGGACGGACTTGAGCGCCTGATTTCAGACAGGACAAGACTCATTGCCGCAGCCCATGTAAGCAATGTCCTCGGGATCGTGAATCCGGTCGGGGAAATAATCCGCATCGCTCACTCCAGGGGTGTTCCCGTCCTTATCGACGGCGCCCAGGGAATAGTCCATGAAAAAGTGGACGTCCAGGCCCTGGACTGCGATTTCTATGCTTTCTCCGGACACAAGATGTTCGCGTCCACGGGGACTGGTGTGCTTTACGGAAAGAAGCGCTGGCTGGACTCTCTGCCGCCATTCATGGGCGGAGGCGAAATGATAGGCTCGGTTTCATTCAGCGGAACGACCTATGCCGATGCTCCATATAAATTTGAAGCGGGAACACAGAATATCTCCGGCGTGCCGACCTTCGTCCCGGCAATTTCGATGACAAAACTCTGCCGCGAGGACGCTTCCCTCTCGCAGAATCTTGTAAACATACGCGACTTCGTGCTGGAAACCCTTCTGCAGGACGACAGAATCAGACTTTTCGGTGTTCCACGTGAAACATCCGCAAAAATTCCGCTATTCTCCTTCGCAGTAAACGGGGCACATCACGAAGATCTGGCCCTGATCCTGGACAAGATGGGCATAGCCGTCCGTTCCGGACAGATGTGCGCCGAGCCGCTTATGGACCGATTCGGCGTCACTGGCATGCTCAGGGCCTCTTTTGCCGCCTACAACACCATGGAGGAGGCGGAGTATTTCATAAAATCCCTCGACAGGGCAATCAAAATGCTGATATGACACTTCAGGAAAAGAAAGCAGCCGTGATCGAAGATTTTTCGATGTATGACGAGTGGCTTGACAAATATGAATACCTGATTGAACTCGGGAAAAACCTTGAGCCTTTCCCCGATGAAAAGAAAACCGACGACCGGCTTATAAAAGGCTGCCAGTCAAGGGTATGGCTGGATGTAAGGGAAGATAAGGGGAAACTTTATTTCAGCGCCGACAGCGACGCCGTCATAACAAAAGGGATAATCTCCCTGCTCGTTTCGGTCTATTCCGGAGAGAGCGCAGAAGAAATCGCGGAGGATGATTTTGCCTTCCTCGAGTCTATCGGCCTTCGCGAGAACCTGTCCCCCACCCGCGCCGGCGGACTAGTATCGATGGTTGACACTATCAGAACTCTTGCAAAAAATGGAAGATAACATACTGACAAGCGAAGACGCAAAAGAACTGGCGCCCCTGTATTCAGACGTAATCCTGGCGATAAAGCAGGTCTATGACCCCGAAATCCCGGTGAATGTCTATGACCTCGGCCTGATTTACGAACTTGTCATCAGCAAGACCCGCGAGGTCTATATTCTGATGACCTTTACGGCGCCCACCTGCCCCATGGCAGATGAGGTAGTAGCAGAGGTGAAAAAGTCTGTTGAAGAGGTTCCGGGCGTTGTTTCCTGCAAGATAGAACTCACTTTCGAGCCACAGTGGGACAAAAGCATGCTCTCGGAAGAAGCGAGGGTCCAGCTCGGAATGGACGACATGGACGACGACTATGGCTCCCTCAACGACTGATGTATGTCTTTCTCTCGGAAGCAATCTGGGCGACAGGGAAAAGAATCTGAAAGAAGCCATCTCGCTGCTTGAAGCGGCCCTGGAGACTCCTGTAGCGGCAGTTTCCTCACTTATAGAGACGGATGCATACGGATTTGAAAGCGAAAACCGCTTCCTGAATTGCTGCGTCCGCTTCTGCGTCGACGGGAACCTGACTCCGCACTCTCTCCTTAAAATATGTAAAAGGATTGAACGGGAACTCGGCAGAAAAGACGAGGGAAAGGTCTTCGACAAGCATGGTTCAAGGATTTATCGCGACCGCCCCATAGATATAGACATACTTTGTTTCGGCGACGTCCGCATGGACACGCCAGAGCTGACAATCCCCCATCCCGGCATTTCGAAACGCGATTTTGTAAGAATTCCGCTCGCTGAAATTATGAAAATCAACGAATAATTATTAAGTTTGAATTTTCAAGGAATAATTTTTCAACATCACAAAAAGACCATGATAGATTATATTAAAGGAAAAATTATAGAACTGTCGCCGGCCGAGTTGATTCTGGAATGCGGCGGGATTGGATACAGCATACTTATTTCTCTGCAGACATACGAGGCGCTGCAGATGAAAACCGACACAGTGATCTATATCCACCATTATCTCCGGGAGGAAGAAGAACTTTTCTTCGGCTTCGCCACCAAGGATGAGAGAGAGCTGTTCCGGCTGCTGATCAGTGTTTCCGGAATTGGCGTCGCCTCCGCCAGAATGATGTTGTCTTCTTTGAGTTCCGAAGAAATCCGTAATGCAATTATCGCTGAAGATATTCATAAGATAAAGAGTGTCAAAGGAATAGGCCTTAAAAGCGCTCAACGTCTCATACTTGAACTGAAAGACAAGGTACTCAAGGGCGGCGGTTCTGAAGCGGCCCAGCTTTTCCCGGCCGGAGGAAATGCGGCTTTGGTTGACGAGGCTACTACGGCTCTTGTAATGCTCGGTTTCTCAAAGGCAAATATCGCGAAGGTTATGCCTTCAATTCTGAAAGAAAATCCCGGAGCGAAGGTTGAAGAAATTATAAAATCAGCACTTAAGAAGCTGTAAATCAAATATTTAATAATAAACTTATGAAAAAATTACTCACAATTTTCACTAGCATTCTTCTGCTTGCCTCCTGCAACAACAGCATCGAGTTCGGTAATCTTAAATTCGACTGTCCCAGCGGCTTCAAAATAACTCATCAGGATGTTGATGAAGAAAATCTGACCTGCATGATCGAGGACGGAGACGAAACCATCAACTTCATGATACTGGAAATTCAAAAAGAGGACTGGGACGGACTTGCCGGAGGAGACGAAAACAAGAAGATGGCGTATATGGCTTACACTGCCTATAATATGCTTGAATCTTTTGCAATCGAAGAGGACTGTGTCAACCTGAGCGAAAAAATCGACGACTGGACCGACATAGACGTTGATACCATCGATGAAGAAGATGGCTGGTATGAAGCCTGCTACTGGTTTGACGGAACTTACAACGGCCAACTGTTCGAAGGCGTCGTTAGAAGCACCAACATTGATGACTACCGAGTCACCGTATATGTTCAGGCAGATACAGAAGAAAACGTCCAGAAATTCCTCGACAAGATCTATTACACGGGCGAACTGAAAGATTAGTTCACTGTGAAAGAAAAACTACCTGCCAAAGAATACCAGCAGAACGGATATATCGGCGGGGGAGACCCCGGAAATTCTGGAAGCCTGCGCTATCGTCTCCGGACGGTAGCGCTTTAGTTTCTGCCGGCACTCAATCGAAAGGCCATTGAGAGAATCGAAATCAAAGTCAGCGGGAATCTTCAGATTCTCAAGGCGCGCAATTTTCTCCGCCTGCTTCTCTTCCCTCTCAATATACCCCTTATACTTAAGTTTGATTTCGACAGACTCCACTACCTCCTTATTATAAATAACATCGAGCAAAGATGACGCATCTGCCTCTGGCCGGGGATAACGGGTATTGAAAAACAGCACATCTTCGGCTCTGAACAAGGCTGAGCCCCTGGGGGCGACATCCTCACGAGCAGAGTAATTTAAAGAAAAGTTAAGCTTTTCAAATGTTCCACGTGGAACAATACTCAGAATTTCCGAAAGAGAAGACTCGGGGCGAGAGGCAATTTCCTCTATAGACTTGGAATCCGTCACACCTGCAGAACCAATAGAATCCAGATATGGATTTAAAACCACAGCCTTCAGTTTAACAGAAGAAACAATGTTCTCGAGAGAAGAGGCACGCTCATACTTACGGCTTGTGAAGGTATAACGATTCTCATCAGCAAGACCGATATTATAAGATTTCCCGGTAAGCCGCAAATCGGCATTGTCCTGTCTGAGCAAAATTCGGTATTCCGCACGTGACGTAAACATCCTATAGGGTTCATCGACACCCTTGGTGATGAGATCATCAATTAAAACTCCAATATAGGATTCATCTCTGCGAAGCACAAACGGCTCCTTCCCATGAACCTTAAGATGAGCGTTGATGCCGGCGATGAGCCCCTGGGCGGCTGCCTCCTCATAACCCGTAGTACCGTTTACCTGACCAGCAAGGAAGAGATTCTCTACAATCCTGGATTCAAGAGTGGAACGAAGATACATCGGGTCGAAATAATCATACTCGACAGCATAGGCCGGCTTGTAAATAACTGCCTTTTCAAGCCCTTCTATACGGTGAAGAGCCTTCAGCTGAATATCAAGCGGGAGTGATGAAGAAAAACCCTGTAGATAATATTCATCAGAATACCGGCCTTCCGGCTCAAGGAACAACTGGTGGGAATCTCGTCCCTCGAATGTCCTGATCTTATCCTCGATGCTGGGACAGTATCTTGGTCCCTTGCCATGAATCATCCCGGTGAAAAGAGGGGAGTCCTCAAAACCTTCGCGAAGTACAGAATGCACCTGATCGGAAGTATGAAGTATATAACATGGCATCTGGGGAGTGCCATTCTGCGTGGTAGAAAGATAAGGAAGAAAAGAAAACTTATCGGGAGTTTCGTCACCATACTGAAGTTGAAGCTTTTCAGTATCTACAGATTTTATATCGATTCGGGGAGGCGTTCCGGTTTTCATCCGATCGGTCGGAATTCCGGCTTCTTCAAGTTGACTTGTCAGATTATAAGAAGATTTCTCTCCGATCCTGCCTCCTTCAAAACTCCGGCGACCAATGAACATCTTGCCGTTAAGGAAGGTTCCTGCGGTCAGAATAAGCGTCTGAGATTTAAAAATTGCCCCGGTAATCGTACGAACACCGACGATTTTTGAATTCTCAAAGAGAAAACTTTCCGCAAAATCGGCGTAAATACTTAAATTACAATTACTTGCAAGAATTTTACCCCAAATGAAAGAATACTCCGATTTATCACACTGCGCACGGGGACTCCACATGGCGGGACCCTTGGACCTGTTCAGCATCCGGAACTGGAGACTGGAAGCGTCAGTAACTATACCAGTATATCCTCCGAGTGCATCTATTTCCCTGACTATCTGTCCTTTAGCAATTCCACCGACAGCTGGATTGCAGGACATTTTTGCAAAATTGTGCATATCGGCGGAAAGCAAAAGTACGGATGAACCCATATTAGCAGCCGCCATTGCAGCTTCGCAGCCGGCATGTCCGCCTCCTATGACAATTACATCGTAGATCATACAAGTTCCCGGAGAGAAAGATAATAGTTTTCTTTTTCTCTCATTTGCTTCTTCTGCTTTTCGGTGTGGTCGTCATAACCAATCAGGTGAAGGATGCCATGAACTATAACCCTGTTAAGCTCATCTGAAAACTTGACCCCGTAATAAGAAGCGTTTTCCTTTACCGAATCCACGCTTATAAACAAATCGCCGGAAAGCGTCTCGCCTTCGCAATAATCGAAAGTGATAATATCCGTGTAATAGTCATGCTGCAGATACTCCAGATTTATCTCCAGAATCTTCCTGTCGGAACAGAAAATAATGGAAATGTCCCCAA
Source organism: Bacteroidales bacterium (assembly GCA_017544265.1). Classification (GTDB taxonomy): domain Bacteria; phylum Bacteroidota; class Bacteroidia; order Bacteroidales; family UBA932; genus Cryptobacteroides. The sequence continues at coordinate 37,777 of JAFYEM010000034.1, forward strand.
GTCGGCGGATTTCGCTTTCAGCCACCAGCTTCAGCCAACGGTTATTCAATCTCCTGTCCTTGAAGACGAAATTAGTATCTTCCCTGTAATAAGAAACCATACCAAAATATTTTACGCAAATCTAATAAGAAATAATGAAATAAAGAGAGTTGTTATTCGTTAGTGATTGTAAAAAATTACAAATTAATATGTAATTTTGCATGATATGAGTATGGAAAATGAGAATTTAGAAAGAGCTGTCCTTGTAGGAGTTGTGCTGGAAAAGGGCGGAGAACGAAAGGTTAAGGAATATCTGGATGAGTTGGAGTTTCTTGCAGATACCGCCGGAGTGGTTACTGAAAAGAAATTCATGCAGCGTCTGGACAGGCCCGAGAAATCCACATATATAGGAAGCGGAAAACTTAAAGAAATTACCGAATACTGCGAGGAAAACTCCATAAATTACATAATTTTCGATGATGAACTGACTGGTATCCAGCAGAGAAATATTGAAAAGGAGGTAAAAGTCTCCAAAGTGATAGATCGTACCAGCCTGATTCTGGAAATATTCGCGCAGAGGGCCCAGACATCCTATGCAAAAATGCAGGTGGAACTGGCAAGATACCAGTATATGCTGCCGCGACTGGCCGGCATGTGGACTCACCTTGAACGTCAGAGGGGCGGTATGGGAGCCAGGGGAGGTATGGGCGAGACCCAGATAGAAATAGACCGCCGTATAGTCAAGGAAAGAATCACAAGGCTGAAAGAGCAACTGAAGAAAGTGGACCGCCAGATGGCTACCCAGCGGAGCAACCGCGGCTCCCTTGTAAGGCTGGCCCTTGTGGGATATACCAATGTGGGGAAGAGCACTATAATGAATCTGCTTTCAAAATCAGACGTTTTTGCGGAAAACAAACTCTTCGCGACCCTGGACACTACGGTCAGGAAAGTCGTCATAGAAAATGTGCCTTTCCTCTTGAGCGACACCGTGGGTTTTATCCGAAAACTCCCAACACAACTTATAGAAGCCTTCAAAAGCACTCTCGATGAGGTCAGGGAAGCGGATATCCTTGTCCATGTGGTGGATATCTCACATCCGGACTTTGAAGAGCAGATGACGGTAGTTGAAAAGACGCTTCGCGACATCGGCGCCGGCGACAAGCCTGTCTATGTCGTATTCAATAAAATAGACGCTTATAGCCCAGAAGAATATGATGAATTTTCCATCACTCCCAAAGGGCCTGAGCATCAAACACTTGAAGAACTAAAAAACAGCTGGATAGCGAGCGAGAAGGCCCCCTGTATTTTCATATCGGCAATCAATAAGACCGGAATAGAAAAACTGAGGGCAGATATCTATCGAATGGTATCTGAAATCCACGCCGGACGCTATCCATTCAATAATTTTTTATGGTAGTAATAAGTTTATATCGTTCAAAAACATATAAACTTATTTATAATACATATTGACAATGAAAGTAATATTTAGAGTTTTATTAGCAACAATAGCGCTTCTGGTAAGTGTTAAAGCATTCTCTTGTACCAATGTAATAATTACAAAAGGGGCGAGCGCAGACGGTTCGGTTATGGTTTCCTATGCAGCAGATTCACACTGGCTGTTCGGAGAACTGTATTTTCACCCTGCAGCGGACTGGAAGGACGGTGAAAAACTCCGTATAAATGAATGGGATACCAACAGGTATCTCGGAGAAATAGACCAGGTTCCCCATACCTACAAAACCATAGGTAATATGAATGAGCACCAGCTCATCATAACTGAAACGACCTGGGGCGGCCGCCATGAACTCATAGACAAGAGAGGTAAAATTGACTATGGTTCGCTTATCTACATTACTCTGCAGCGCGCCAAAACTGCACGCGAAGCGATAGATATAATTGTCAATCTTGCAAATACTTACGGCTACGCTTCAGAAGGGGAGACTTTCTCCATAGCCGACAAGAACGAGGTCTGGATCATGGATCTCGTCGGCAAGGGCATGAACATCAAAAACGGAGTCAATATTCAGAAAGGAATCCTTTGGGTTGCAAGACGTATTCCCGACGGTGCGATCTGCGCCCATGCAAATCAGGCGCGCATAGACCGTTTTCCTCTCGATGATCCTGACAACTGCCTGTACGGAAGCGATGTTATAAGCTTTGCCCGCAGGAAGGGGTGGTTCAGCGGAGAAGATTCAGAATTCAGTTTCTGCAGAACTTACTGTCCCGTTGATTTCGGAACCGTAAGAGGTTGTGATGCAAGGGTTTGGAGTGCATTCAATATTCTCTGCGACGGCTGGTTCAGCTTCAAGAACGAGAACGGAAAAACCCAGACCCGGGACGCCTCATCTTTCCTTGACTACGCTATGGGATATGATCTTGAAGGAAGTCTTCCTCTTTTTGTCTTCCCTACCAGAAAAATCACCCTTAAAATGCTTGCCGACGTAATGCGCGACCATTATGAGGACACTCCCATGGATATGACCCAGGATATCGGCGCCGGAGGAAATGCCCTTCCGTACCGCTGGAGGCCTATGGAATTTGAAGTGGATGGAAAGACTTATATCAATGAAAGGGCTATTGCAACGCAGCAGACGGGATTCTGGATGATAGGACAATCCAGGGATTATTATCCTGATGAAATAGGAGGAATACTCTGGTTCGGGACCGACGATGCCGCCACTTCCTATCTCACTCCCATCTATACCAGCACCACAGCTGTTCCGGAATGCTTCAGGGTGGGGAACGGAAACCTGCTGAAATACAGCCCCACCTCCTCCTTCTGGATTAACAACCGCATATCCAACGCCTGCTATAAAATGTATAATTACATGGCACCTTTTGTCAGGAAAAGGATAGACGAATTCGAAAATTACCAGATTTTCAGGGGCACGCACACTGCTGATTCCACCGCTGTAGTGATGTACAACAACATTGCCCTGAAAATGCAGAAAAAACTGTCTGCAAAGGGCCGTGACGTAATGGTTTCAAAGACCCCTTTCGCCTCCGTCGCCAAATATCTCACAAACTATTCGGTGAACACTGCCCAAAAACAATTCAAGGCCTGGAGCGCACTGGAAGAAGAACTTCTGGTAAAATTCATAGACGGCAACATAAAGGCTCAGGACAAGGACGGAAAATTCATAACCTCCAGCTTTTCAACAGCCATTCCCGACTCACTCTCCCAGCCAGGATACACCCAGCACTGGAAGCAGTGTGTCGCCGACGACAACGGCTTCCTTGAAGCAAGGTAAAAATTCAAACTGACTCTTACTCGCTGAAGCGGGCCTTGAGATACTCGCGGTTGAGGCGGGCGATATGGTCTATAGTGACATGTTTCGGGCACTCCATCTCGCAGGCGCGGGTGTTGGTACAGTTACCGAATCCAAGTTCATCCATCTTTGCGACCATCGCACGGGCGCGGCGGGCAGCTTCCGGACGTCCCTGAGGCAGCAGGGCGAGAGAACTCACTCGGGCTGCAACAAAGAGCATCGCTGAACCATTCTTACAGGTGGCTACGCACGCTCCGCAGCCTACGCAGGCGGCCGCGTCCATAGACAGTTCCGCGTCGTCATGGGGAATAAGAATGGCGTTTGCATCCTGGGCTGCGCCGGTGCGCACCGAAATAAATCCGCCGGCCTGAAGAATCTTGTCGAAGGCCTGACGGTCCACTACAAGGTCCTTAATGACAGGGAAAGCTGCCGAACGCCATGGTTCGACCGTAATTGTGGCGCCCGGTTGGAAATGACGCATGAAAAGCTGGCAGGTGGTTACCTGGTCGTCCGGACCATGGGCACGGCCGTCTATATAGAGGGAACATGCTCCGCAGATACCCTCCCGGCAGTCGTGATCGAAAGCAATCGGGTCTATTCCCTGGCGGATCAGCTGGTCATTGAGTATATCGAGCATTTCAAGGAAGGAAGCATCCTCCTCCACGTCGGTGACGTGATAAGTCTCGAAATGACCTTTTGTCTTAGCGTTGCGCTGACGCCATACTTTGATGTTGTATTCCATAATCCGTCAGTCTTTATAGTTACGGGTTGCAATCTTGATATTCTCGTACTTGAGCGGTTCTTTGTGAAGTTCAGGTTCTGCTCCTTCACCCTTGTACTCCCAGGCGCCTACATACATGAAGTTTTCATCGTCACGCTTGGTTTCCCCTTCCTCTGTCTGCATTTCCTCGCGGAAGTGTCCGCCGCAGGATTCTTTGCGGTGAAGTGCGTCGCGGGCCATAAGTTCACCTATATCGAAGAAGTCCACAAGGCGCAGGGCTTTCTCAAGTTCCTGGTTGAATTCCTCGTTTGAACCGGGGACACGTACGGTTTTCCAGAATTCCTCGCGCAGTTTGCCTATTTCCTCAATACCTTTCTTCAGTCCTTCCTCATTACGTGCCATACCCACATATTCCCACATTATATGGCCCAGTTTCTTATGTATGCTGTCAACCGTTTCAGTACCCTTGACGGCAAAAATACGGTCGATCCTTTCACGGACCTTCTTTTCGGCCTCTGCGAATTCAGGAGCGTTGATATCGGTCTTGGGTTCTGCAAATTTATGGGAAAGATAATCTCCGATAGTATAAGGCAGAATGAAATATCCGTCTGCAAGACCCTGCATGAGGGCTGATGCACCGAGGCGGTTTCCGCCGTGGTCGGAGAAGTTGGCTTCGCCTATTGCATAAAGTCCGGGGATGGTGGTCTGAAGGTCATAATCGACCCAAAGTCCGCCCATAGTGTAATGGATTGCAGGATAAATCATCATAGGCTCTTCCCAAGGCGATGAGGAAGTAATCTTCTCATACATCTGGAAGAGGTTTCCGTAGCGTTCTTCAACTCTCTGGTGGCCGAGGCGTTTGATTGCGTCTGCAAAATCCAGGAACACGGCAAGACCGGTTTCATTGACTCCGAAGCCGGCATCGCAACGCTCTTTGGCAGCACGCGAAGCAACGTCACGGGGAACCAGGTTGCCGAAAGCAGGATAACGGCGCTCGAGATAGTAGTCACGATCTTCTTCAGGAATCTGGGAAGGTTTTATTTCGTGCTTGCGTAGTTTGAGAACATCCTCCATTTTCTTCGGAACCCAGATACGGCCGTCATTACGCAGAGACTCACTCATAAGGGTAAGTTTGCACTGTTGGTCGCCATGGACTGGAATACAGGTAGGATGAATCTGCGCGAAGCAGGGATTTGCAAAGAAAGCTCCTTTACGGTAGGCCTGCATCGCGGCTGAACCGTTGGAATTCATAGCGTTGGTTGAAAGGAAATAGGTATTTCCGTATCCTCCGGTTGCAAGCACCACAGCGTGGGCTCCGAAACGCTCGATTTCTCCGGTCACGAGGTTGCGGGCTATGATACCTTTCGCCTGACCGTTTATAATCACCAGGTCCAGCATCTCGTGGCGGGGATAACTCTTTACGCTGCCAGCCGCAATTTCCTTATTCAGAGCAGCGTATGCACCGAGAAGCAGTTGCTGACCGGTTTGTCCGCGGGCATAGAAAGTACGGCTGACCTGAACTCCGCCGAATGAACGGTTCGCAAGGTATCCGCCATATTCGCGGGCGAACGGAACACCCTGGGCAACGCACTGGTCAATGATTGAGGCACTGACCTCCGCGAGTCTATAGACATTAGCCTCACGGGAGCGATAGTCACCGCCCTTGATGGTGTCATAGAAAAGCCTGTAGACGGAGTCATTGTCGTTCTGGTAATTCTTCGCGGCATTTATACCACCCTGAGCGGCAATGGAGTGCGCGCGGCGTGGAGAATCACTGATACAGAAAATCTTGACATTGTATCCGAGCTCGCCCAGAGAGGCAGCTGCGGACGCTCCGCCAAGACCTGTACCAACCACTATAACTTCAAGTTTACGCTTGTTGTTGGGACTTACAATTCTGATTTCGGATTTGCGCTTCGACCATTTTTCAGCGAGCGGTCCTTCCGGAATCTTGGAAACAAGTTTTGTGTCAGCCATATTATCCTATATATGTATTACAATCTGCAATTTTAATGATTTTAGCGCAAATTTACAAGTATCAGAACAGGGAATCCCCGTCATATTTCCTGTCCGGGAGATATGATTCCATACCGAGATGCTTGTATGTCAGTTCAGTAGCCACCCTTCCTCTCTGTGTACGCAGCAGAAAACCTTCTTTTATAAGGAAAGGCTCATAGACCTCCTCGAGCGTACCGGCATCCTCGCTGATTGAAGTGGCCAGCGTACCGAGCCCGACAGGACCGCCCTTGAAAGTAGTTATAAGTGTTCGCAGAATCTTATTGTCTATAGAGTCAAGTCCGCGCTTGTCTATCTTGAGTTTATTCAGCGCAAAGCGTGTGATTTCCAGTTCTATATGGCCGTCGCCCATCACCTGTGCGAAATCCCTGACGCGTTTCAGAAGGGCATTGGCTATACGCGGTGTGCCGCGGCTGCGCAGAGCAATCTCCATCGCAGCTTCTTCGTCTATATCCACACCGAGAATACGGGCGCTGCGTATAATAATTCGCTTAAGATCCTCCTTGTCATAGTATTCCAGGGCGCAGTTTATACCGAAACGCTCACGCAGGGGAGCAGTCAGAAGACCACTGCGGGTAGTCGCACCGACAAGTGTAAAAGGATTCAGAGTAATCCTTACCGAACGCGCCCCCGGTCCCTTGTCTATCATTATGTCTATGACATAGTCCTCCATCGCGGAGTAAAGATATTCCTCGACCTCGGGCGACAGGCGGTGAATTTCGTCTATGAAAAGCACATCCCCTTCTTCGAGCGAAGTCAGAAGTCCCGCCAGGTCTCCCGGCTTGTCCAGCACCGGTCCGGAAGTGATTTTCATATTTACACCCATTTCATTGGCTATGATATGCGCGAGAGTTGTTTTTCCCAGTCCGGGAGGCCCGTGGAACAATACATGATCCAGGGCTTCACCTCTCATCTTCGCCGCCCTTATATAAATATTAAGGTTGGAGACTATTTCCCTCTGTCCTGTGAAATCATCCAACTCTTTAGGGCGGATAATTCCGTCCAATTCATTATCTTTGCCTATGTTTTTGTCGTGAGGATCGAATTCGCTCATATAAGCCAGCAGTTTTTAAGTCTTACAAATATAACCTTTTTATTTATTTATATTGTTATTGTTTTTATTGCTGTTGAAATGTTAATAACTGTAAAAACTCTTTGAAAACCAATAATTTAAAATTTAAAAACATTGTGTAAAACCTAAATATGGATTGTTTGTAATCTGTTGGAAACTCAGTCAAAATTCAGCCCAAAAGTTTTCAACAGCGTTATAAACAGGGTTTTCAACAACTTATTAACAATATGCGGCGACAGATTGAGGAAATAATAACTTCTTTTGAGAAGAAGAAAGAGATATATCTGGAGGGATTGTTCCTTTCAGCCAGGTGGTTCGTGCTTGAAAAAGCGGCCATGGAAGGTCTGAATGTTGTCGTGCTGCCTAATTCAGAAGCCGCAGAATATGCTTCATCAGATTTGTACGCCCTGACCGAAGGAGACATAGTATTCTACCTGCCTTCTTCCGGAACATCAGTGGAAAGAAGCAATTACAAGTCCTCACTCGGAGTACAGAGGACATCCGCAATAGGAAAAATCCTGTCAAAGCCTGAAGAAAAGACATTTATAGTCACTTATCCGGAGGCTCTGGAAGAATTGGTTCCGGCTGAAAATTCAATAAAGAAATCTCTGCTTACCATAAAGAAAGGAGATGAGATAAAGCACGACAGGATAAAGGAAATACTTTTCAGCGAAGGTTTTGAAAAGGTCGATTTCGTCAGCGCCCCGGGGCAGTTCGCCGTCAGAGGATCAGTAATAGATATATTCTCATATTCAAACAATTATCCCTACAGACTTTCATTTTTCGGCAGCGAAGTGGACAGGATAAATCTGTTCAATCCCGACACCCAACTCTCTGTCGAAGACGTAGATGCCGCCGAAATCTATCCCGACATAGTCGCAAACGGGGCCGGTGAGGTATCAATTATAGACATTATAGACACTGAAGCAACCTTCTGGCTGGATTCTGCCGATATGTACCGCGAAAGCGGCTTTTTCCCATCCACAGCTCGTTTCCGCCGCGTTTTTATGGAACCGCCCCTCGGCGAAACAGGTATAGACACAATAAAATTCAATATATCCCCGCAGCCGTCATTCAATAAAAATTTCGAACTGCTGGAGGCGGATATAAACGTCAAGACGGAAAACGGATACAAGGTCTATATTTATGGCAGCAAAGATTCGCAGCTGGAAAGGCTGAGGTCCATAATAATGGAAGACGGCGGCTATATGCCGGAATTCGTGCCGGGGAAGAATATCCATTCCGGTTTTGTCGATGCAGACGATAAAATATGCTGTTATACCGACCATGAAATTTTCGACCGCTTCCACCGCGTCCGCCTCCGCCGCACGGTTGAAAAGACAGAGCAACTGACGCTCAATGACTTGAGCGCATTCAATATTGGTGATTATATAGTCCATATAGACCATGGAGTAGGTATTTTCGGCGGGCTGGTGAAGATGTTCGACGACAAGGGCCGGCCGAAGGAGGTCGTGAAACTGCTCTACCGCGACAATGACGTGGTTTTCGTCTCTGTCCATGCCCTGCATAAGATTTCCCGCTTCCGCTCGAAGGAAGGTGAGGCCCCGAGAATTTCGAAACTCGGCTCCAAGACCTGGACAACGCTTAAAAATTCTGCCAAATCCAGGGTTAAGGATATAGCCAAGGACCTTATCCAACTCTACGCCAAGCGTAAGGCTTCAAAGGGTTTTGCTTTTTCTGCTGATACTTACCTTCAGGAGGAGTTGGAATCGTCGTTTATGTACGAGGATACTCCGGATCAGGAAAAGGCCACCGAGGCGGTCAAGCATGATATGGAGGATGAGTGCCCTATGGACCGCCTTATCTGCGGAGACGTGGGTTTCGGAAAGACGGAAATAGCCATCAGGGCCGCCTTCAAGGCCGTTACCGACAATAAGCAGGTAGCAGTTCTGGTGCCTACTACGATTCTTGCTCTCCAGCATTTTACTACTTTCAAGGCACGCCTGGAGAACTTTCCCTGCAATATAGACTATGTCAGCCGGCTGCGCACTCCGAAAGACCTGACGCAGATTAAAAAAGACCTCGCGGACGGCCGCATAGACATACTTATTGGCACGCATAAAATTCTCGGCGAAGGCTTCATTTTCAAGGATTTAGGTCTATTGATTATCGATGAAGAACAGAAATTCGGCGTCAGCTCGAAAGAAAAGCTCCGCCAGATGAAGACTTCTGTCGATACCCTCACGCTCACGGCCACTCCGATTCCGCGAACCCTCCAGTTCTCGCTTCTCGGCGCCCGCGACCTGTCTATAATAAACACCCCTCCGCCCAACCGTATTCCTATTCAGACCGAGATTATTCTTTTCCGCGAAGAAGAAATCCGCAGCATACTCAACTACGAGCTGAACCGCGGCGGACAGATTTTTTTCCTCCACAACAAGGTCGAGGAACTTCCGTCGATCGAGGAAATACTGCACCGTCTGGTGCCGGATATGAGAATATGCGTGGCCCACGGGCAGATGGAATCACGACAGCTGGAAAACCGGATGCTGGAATTCATGCGCGGGGACTATGACATGCTGCTCTGTACCACCATAATAGAAAACGGCCTGGACATACCAAATGCGAACACAATTATAATCAATCAGGCGCAGAATATAGGCCTTAGCGACCTGCACCAGCTTCGCGGCAGGGTAGGGCGATCCAACAAAAAAGCTTTCTGCTATCTGATAGTGCCTCCGCTGGTGTCGATTACCGACGATGCCCGCCGCCGCCTCAAGGCAATAGAAGAATTTTCAGATCTGGGCAGCGGATTCAATATAGCGATGCAGGATCTGGACATACGCGGAGCAGGCAACCTGCTTGGCGCGGAACAGAGCGGATTCATCTCCGACATGGGCCTTGAAACCTTCCAGAAGATACTTTACGAGGCGATGGAGGAACTGGGTGTAGAGACAGGTCTGCCGGTGCGTGGCGCCGGGGAGTCTTACATAGAAGACTGCGTTATCGACACCGATAAACCGGCATTGATTCCGGACACATATATAGACATGTCCGCGGAAAAGATACGGCTCTATAAAGACCTCGATTCCATGACCGACGACAAGCAGATAGAGAGTCTGCGCCGAAGTCTCTGCGACCGTTTCGGACCAGTCCCGGAGGAAGTAGAAAACCTGCTTCTGGTTGTCAGGATACGTAATCTCGGGCAGAAACTCGGATTCGAGAAAATCATTATAAAGAACGGCATGCAGATAATGTTCTTTATTTCAAACCCTCTTTCGCCCTACTACAAGAGCAAGGTCTTCGAAAAAGTAATGTCCAAAGCCACCGCCCTCCCCGCAGTCTATAAATTCAACCAGGACGGCGGCCGCCTCCGCACCGTTTCCCGCGGCATCGACACCCTCCCCGCCGCCCTCGCCACCCTGCGGCAACTGGCGTAGTTCATCACGTAGTTTCTCTCGCGTAGTTTCTCGTTCGAAGCCCGGCGCAGAGTCCGGTCTGTAGCCGCCGGAGGTCGTATATTCCGGCGGCGGTGCCGTTTACCATCCTACCGAAAACACAGAAAGGCAACTCCCAGCAGGAAAAACAGCGGGCAAAACTCTGCCCAAAAATCACCTTGAGTGAAAAACAGCCACCGACATCGCTCTACCCCTCAAGGTCTGCAAAAAATGGCTCGCCTTGTGCACTTCAGTGCACTCCAGTCTTGATTTCCCCTCAAGGTGATTTTCGACTTCTTATAAAAAATGCTCCGCCGCTTAATCGCCTGTCATGGAATCACACTGGACCTGAAGTAACGGGTCATAGGGCTCTTAATAGGGCAGGGGAAGAGGTGGCGCCGCCTCGCATTACGCGGCTCGGCGGAAACTGCTGTTTTTGAAAATGGAAAGCCGCCCAAGAGTTCAAGAGGGTATATAAATGACTCAATTAATGTGCAATAAATTTGGAAAATGTTCACTAATTAGTTAATTTCGCAAAAATGGAAAAGTAGTTTGTTCCAAGGTCTTGGAAGGCGTGTAAGCGTCATGGTATTATAATGAAACTCACGTCAAAGAATCCCTTTTGGAAGAGTTACGGGGCGACGGTATTGTTGCTTGCGGGCTTGGTGATTGGCGGAATCCTTGGTGTCGTGCTGAAGGATGGTGCCGGGGTTCTTCGCCCGGTCGGGGCGGTATTCCTCAATCTGGTGTTTGTGCTGGTGGTGCCGCTGGTGTTTTTCTCCGTGGCCCAGTCGATGATAGTGCTGCACAAGAGCGGGGTAATCGGCAAAGTGCTGGGCGCAGCAATAGGCATATTTTTATTTATGTCCATAGTCGCGGGAACCTTCTCATACGGACTTATGTCTATATGGAATCCATTCGCGGACATCGTCCAGAATAACGCAGGCGCCGGCATTTCCGGCGGAGGGCTTCTTGGCGAAGGCATAGACATTGGTGACGCTGTCGTTTCGGCCTTTACTGTCGATGATTTTCCGCTGCTTTTTTCGCGCGAGCACCTGCTTCCGCTGATTATTATATCCGCGCTGTTCGGCCTTGCAGTCGCTTATATCGGCGAAAAGGCTTCTATGATCAAGACGTTTGTCGATGAAGGCGGCGCCGTTCTGATGAAGATGATGGAAATAGTCATGAAGCTTGCCCCCCTCGGTATTGGCTGTTATTTTGCCGATATAGTCGGAAATCTGGGTGGTCAAATAGTGGGGGATTATCTGGAGATTTTCCTGGTGGTTTGTGCCGCCTGCGTAATCTGCTACCTGCTCTTCTATTCCCTCTATGCTCTTTTCTGCAGAATACCACTGGGCAAGTTCTGGAAAGAAATGATTTCCCCGTCAGTCGCGGCGGTTGGCACCTGCTCATCGGCAGCATGTATTCCCGTCAATATGACCGCGGCGAAGAATCTCGGCGTCAGCGACAGGATCGTCGACGGAGTAATTCCCCTTGGAACGAATCTCCATAAGGACGGCTCGGTTATAACCTCCGTTGCAAAAGTTCTGTTTGCGCTCTATTTCTTCGGCGCGGCCCCGCACGGAATCGGCGCCGCGCTACTGGTCATCCTTCTGGCGGTTCTGGAAAGCATTGTTGTCGGCGCCATCCCGGTTGGCGGAATGACAGGCGAAATACTGATCTGCGCCGTGCTGGGCTTAGATCCATCCTTTGCCGCCACCCTTCTGATCATAGGCACCATCTGTGACATTCCCGCCACGCTGCTCAATGCAACCGGCAACCTGGTTGCAACTCTTCTGGTACACCGCACCACCTCCGCCGTAAGTTAATAAGCACATCTCCCGGCCAATTTTGAAATCCCTGCAATAATGCGTATATTTGCAAGCTATGGCAAATTTACTGGTCGAGATAGGAAACACAGCCCTGAAAGCGGCCTGGTCGGACGAAATGACGCTCGGCAAGACCTTCCGTTACCAGGGCGAAAAGTGCATGGACTACATTCTCTCCGTTACCCAGAAGGAAAAACCGGACGTTATGGTGGTCTCCGCCGCCTATCCGATTTCACCCTCTGACGAGGCCCTTCTCAGGGCAGAATGCGCCAGTCTGATAATACTGGACAGCGACCACAGGGAGACCCTGGAGCCACGCCGCATCCCGCAGTATGTTTCCTCCGACCGCGCCGCATCCATAATAGCTGCCCGCTATCTTTTCAAGAACCACGGCTGCACAATAATAGACTTCGGCACAACCCTGACCATAGATTTTATCGGCGCCGACGGGGTCTATGAAGGCGGAAACATCTCGCTCGGATGCCGCACCCGCTTCAAGGCGCTCAACCGCTATTCCCGTTCACTGCCGCTGATAAACACCCCTGACGATCCTCCGGTCAAAGGTAATTCCCTGGACGCGTCAATCAAGGCCGGAGTTGTTTCGGGCATAATGTTTGAAATTGAGGGATACACGTCCCGTTACAGCGAAAACATGGTGGTTTTCACCGGCGGAGACGCCAATTATTTTGCAAAAAGGATGAAAAGTCCCATCTTTGTGGTTTCCAACCTCGTGCTGATGGGGCTTGCGATTATTGCGGATGAATATGTTAAAAATATGGAAAAATAGACTTTGGGTGCTGTCGGCGCTGATGCTGTCGGCTATTGCCGCGTCCGGCCAGACGACCGGAACATACAGCGGCTATTCCCCTTATTCAGTCTATGGAATCGGTGATATGGCAAAGCCCGGAAACGCCCGCAATAACGCTTTGGGCGGAATAGGGATAGCCTCCAGGGACCATCGTTTCATCAACACCATAAATCCCGCCGCGGTGACGGCCCGGGACACGCTCTCATTCATGGCGGACCTCGGAATGACCGGCAGGACCTCCGTCTTTGCACAGAACGGAGCGAAATCCGCAAAAACTGTCCTCAACATCAGCGAATTCGTAATTTCCTTCCCCATCTGGCGCTCATCCGCGCTCATGGTCGGTATCGCTCCGTACAGCAACATGGGCTATAACTTCACCAAATCGGAGCAGAGCCTGGATAAAATCGGCCACATGGGCAGCACCGAGACAATCAATGTCTATGGCAACGGCAGTGTCTATGAAGTTTTCGTCGCAGGCGGCGCGACATTCTGGAAACGTCTTTCCATAGGCGCAGAATTCATTTATTATTTCGGCAACCTCGGCAAACACTCGGACGCAACCTTCGGTTCCACATCCATTTCCAGCCACGCCACAGGATATAATCTCCAGGTCCGCTCCATGACCGGGAAATTCGGCCTCCAGTTCGAACAGCCGATAAGCAAGAGGCTAATCATCGGAGCAGGAGCCACCTACAGGTTGAAGACCAATCTGGACGGGAACATGATAAAGTACGCCAACAAGACCATCGCTTCCAATACCAGCGAATTCTCAAGGGACACGCTCGGCAGGAACACCGGTCTCCGTCTGGCCTCCGAGTGGGGAGTGGGCCTTTCCCTCCGCAGCCCGGACAAATTCCTCGTCGAGGTGGACTACGTGCAGTCCGACTGGAGAAAATGCGGTCTTGACGCGGCGGACGGATTTTCCAATGTCGGAGTGTCCGCTTTCTCCTCCTGGGTGGCCCGCAGCGTCCGGGCAGGCTTCGAATACACCCCCGCCGCAAACGACATCCGCTACTATTTCAAACGCTGCACTTACCGTGTTGGCGCGTATTTTGAAGAATCATACTACCGGGTCGATGGACACCCGGTGACGAACATAGGTGTAACCTTCGGTGCAACCCTCCCCGTTTTCAGGGGATACAACGGAATAACCGTAGGGTTCGAAGTCGGTCAGAGAGGCCGCACCGCGTACAACCTGGTCCGCGAAAGATATTTCGGCTTCAACGTAAGTTTCAATATCTTCGACATTTGGTTCCAGAAACCCAGATATGAATAAAAACACTATAGTTATGAAAAGATTAGCAAGCCTCGCCCTGGTAGTTCTTTTATCAGCCGGAAGCGTTTTCGCCCAGGGAAAATTCGGAGCGGACAGCGCCGAATGCGTGAAGTATCTTTCCTTCTACAACGACTACTACAAGCAGTTCAACAATAAGGCCAGCGCAAACCGCGGGGCCGCCTTCGAGGATGCCATCCGCAACTGGAGGAAGGCCTATGCCATCTGCCCCGGAACAGCATCACAGAATATGTTCCAGCACGGTTCGAACCTGCTTCTGGAGCAAATCTCCAGGAGTTCTTCGGACAAGGCATACGTGGCTGCCCTCGCCGACTCCCTGATCACCCTTCAGAACCAGCGCCTGCAGTTCTATCCCAAGTCTAAGAACAAGGTGTCCATACTCAACAACAAGGGTAATTATATCGTGCGTTTCAAAGGAGAGGACAAGAATTATGTGCTCAACGAACTGGAAGGCATCATAGCACAGCTCGGCGGAAAGACCAATCCCACGCTTCTGGTGTTTTATCTCCAGGCGGCCATAGACCTTTACCGCGCCGGCGAAATCTCCGCGGACAAGGTGATAGAAATCTATGGAAAGACTGGTGAAGTCCTTGATTCGGCAGAGGCCGCCAACGAGGATGAAGCTGCTACGAAGAACAAGGTCCGCAGCGATCTGGAATCCCTGTTTGCGGAGAGCAAGGTCGCTGACTGCGAAAACCTTATCAACATCTTCGGTCCCCGCTACGAGGCGGATCCCGACAATGTCGCGCTCATCACCAGCATCGTCAAACTTATGTCCGGCGCGGAAGATTGTCTGGACAATGATCTCTACCTGAGGGCCGTCACTTCCCTGCACAAGAACGCCCCGTCCTACAACTCGGCGTACTTCCTCTACAAGCTGCACTCTTCAAGGGGCAATACCTCAGAGGCCGTGGCTTATCTCCAGGAAGCCATAGACAATCCCGAGTCCGGCGACGAACAGGACGCCAAGTTCAACTATGAAATGGCGAACTACTGCCTCCATAACGGTATGAGGGGCAAGGCTTTCAGTGCAGCCCAGACCGCCGCACAACTCGGTTACGGCTTCACCGGCATGGCTTACTTCCTGATCGGAACTCTCTGGGGCTCGACCCCCTGCGGCGGCAACGAAGTCACCAGCCGGGCCCGTTACTGGGTGGCGGTGGATTATCTCCAGAAAGCCAAGAATGTGGATCCGAGCCTGGAGGCCGATGCCAACAAACTCATCGGCAGCTACGCTTCCTATTATCCTCAGGCTGCAGAGGCCTTCATGTATGACCTCGCCGCCGGCCAGTCCTACACCGTTTCCTGCGGAGGAATGACTGCAACCACGACCGTGAGGGTGTCCAGGTAGTACTTGAAACACATAGAGCGAATATCAATGATGATTGCAACCGCTGTGGCGGTTGCTTTCGTCGTTTATTCCTGCAAGAGCAACCTGTCCGAGGCGGACAAGATAGACCTTAAGGCCGTTCCCTTCCAGACGGTCAGTGAAATGTTCTTCACCCAGACCGAAAACGGGCGGATAAAAATGAGGGTTGAGGCTCCCGTGATGGAGAGTTACGACCACGACACCGTGTCGTTCGAACTCTTCCCCGAAGGACTTAATGTCTATGCCTATTCGGAAAGCGGGCTGCTGGAAACCACGATCCGCAGCGATAACGCCCGCCACGATAAGATCAAGGCCAGCGGAGCGGAGAAGTGGTCTGCATTCGGCAATGTGGTGGTGAAGAACCAGATCAAGCAGGAGACTATGGAGACGGATACCATTTACTGGGACCAGAAGCAGCAGGAAATCTGGACTGACTGCTACATCAAAATGTACTCTCCGTCGGGTTTCATGCAGGGTTACGGCATGCGCTCGGATGAAATGGCGCGCAATTCCATAATACTGAAGCCATTCAACAGTTACGGCTACGTCGTCCGGGACTCCACCGAAGTCATCATAGATACGGCTAATTTCATCGGGCCTTTGATGAAAAAATAAAAATTATTAAATTTGCGGGCTTTATTGGATAATTAAAAAAAATTAGATATGGCAGTGCTTGAAAAACTTCGCGGATGGGGAATTGTCCTTTCCATTCTTGTGGCCCTTCCGCTCTTGCTCTTCATCCTGGATCCGAGCCAGATTGCGCAGACCGTGCAGTCTGTGTCCTCCAAGTACGATGTGGGCAAAATCAATGGTAAGTCCGTGTCCTACACCGACTTCCATGAAAATGTCGAGAAATACAACCGTCTCGCCGAAATCATGTACGGAACCTCTTCCAGCGAAGAGATTCAGAGGCAGATGAGGGACGCGGCGTGGCAGGAACTCATAGACAAATACCTTTTCATCGAGAATGCCCAGGCTGCGGGTATCCGCGTCGGCAAGGAGGAAATGAGGGATTTGACCATCGGTGAGAATCCTTCCTACATCCTCGCATCCAACCCTATGTTCGCAGGTGAGAACGGCGCGTTCTCCTCTGACAGGGTAGTGGAGTTCGTGCAGGCGGTGGATGAAGACGAGACCGGCCGTCTCGCCCTCGTATGGGACAATATGAAGCAGTCTGTCAACACAGTGCGCTATTACGAGAAGTATAATGCCCTGTTCACTGCGTCCGCTTTCGCAAACAGCCTCATGACCCAGCGCAATATCGAAGAGAACAACACTACCGCAAATGTGGAATTCGTCATGGCTCCCTTGAGCTATGCGAATGACAGCACCATAGTGGTATCTCCCGCTGAAATCAAGAGCTATTACAAGAATCACCAGAAGTCCTTCCGCCAGAAGGCTTCCCGCGAAATTGAGTATGCCGTTTTCCAGGTGGTTCCTTCCCGCAAGGACGTCGAGGAGGCATCTGACGAGTTCACCCGTCTTTATGACGAGTTCGCCGCCGCCGAGAACCTGCGTGCCTTCCTGCAGCGCAATTCCGACCGCCAGTGGCAGGAGGAATTCTACCACAAGGGAGACCTTAAGGTCATCAACCCGGACATTGAAGACTTTGTGTTCAATGGCGGAAAGGGCACTTCCCCCATCTATCATTCCGGTAATGTCCTCTACGCCGCACGCGTAATCAAATCCAATGCAGACTCCGCCCAGGTAGCGATTTTCGAGAAAGAAATCCTTGCCAGCAAGGAGACGTTCAACGACTATTACAACCAGGCCAACCGTCTTGCGACCCTCGCTGCCGGCAAACTTTCCGGCTATGAGGCCGCCGTCGATTCCATCGGGATTTACTCCCGCAACCTCACCATCAACGAGGGAACGGACACCTACGGTTCCATTTCCCGCGCCAAGGAAGTTACCCGCTGGGCCTTCGACAACAAGCCCGGAACCGCTTCCGGCATCATTACCGTGGAGAACACTTACTTCTTCGTGGCTGCAGTAAAAGAGGCTCACAAAGAGGGCGTAGCCCCGCTCAGCGAGGTCTCCGAGCGCATCAAGAATATTCTTTATGCCGAGAAAGCCGCAGAGAAGAAGGCTGCCGAGGTGAAGGCTGAAATCGAGGGTCTTGAAACTCTCGAGGCCATCGCTGAGAAACTTGGCACATCGGTAAGCACCCAGGATGGCGTCGCGTTTGGCTCAATGTCTTCCCGCAACCTCGATCCGAAGCTCATCGGCGCTGTTTCCGCTGCCCAGGAAGGTGTCATCACCGGCCCCGTCGCAGGTTCTTACGGTGTCTATGTGTTCAAGGTCACCGGCCGCGAAACCGGTTCCTACTACACCGAGGATGATGCAAAGAACTCCCTGAAACAGGCTGTCGCCTACGGCTCGAGGATGATTCTCCCCGTGATGATGGACGATGCCGACGTAAAGGATAACCGCGAAAGATTCTTTTAATTGACATGGCACTCAAATGTGGCATAGTGGGACTTCCCAATGTAGGGAAGTCCACTTTGTTTAACTGCGTCAGTTCTTCCAAGGCGCAGAGCGCAAACTTTCCTTTCTGTACCATCGAGCCGAATGTGGGCTCGGTGAACGTGCCAGACCGCAGGCTTGACACCCTCAGTGAAATCTGCAATCCCAAGCGTACCATTCCCGCTACCGTAGAAATAGTGGATATCGCCGGGCTTGTCAAGGGCGCCAGCAAGGGCGAAGGTCTAGGGAACCAGTTCCTCGCGAATATACGCGAGACGGATGCCATCCTGCACGTTCTACGCTGTTTCGACGACGGCAATATCGTCCATGTGGACGGCAGCGTGGACCCTGTCCGTGACAAGGAGGTCGTGGACCTGGAGCTGCAGATAAAGGATCTGGAAACCGTCGAGGCTCGCATCAAGAAGGTCGAGAAGCAGGCTACCACAGGCGGCGACAAGGATGCCAGGAAACTGCTTTCCCTGCTGCTGCGCTACCGCGAAGTGCTGCTTGAAGGCAAGTGCTGCCGCGTGGTGGTGCCGGAGAATGCAGAGGAGGAAAAAATGGCCCGCGAGCTGTTCCTTCTCACCAACAAGCCCGTCTTGTATGTCTGCAATGTCGATGAGGCCTCTGCCGCAAGCGGCAATGCATACGTCGATGCCGTCCGCGAGGCGGTCAAAGACGAGAATGCGGGAATCCTTGTAATCGCAGCCCGCACCGAAGCCGAGATAGCTGAAATCGAGGATTATGAAGACCGCAAGATGTTCCTTGAGGAACTCGGCCTTGAGGAATCTGGCGTAGTCCGCCTTATCCAGGAGGCCTATCATCTTCTCAATCTGCGCACTTTCTTCACGGCCGGCGCCGACGAGTGCCGAGCCTGGACCATCCATGTCGGGGACAAGGCTCCCCGGGCCGCCGGAGTGATCCATACGGATTTCGAACGCGGATTTATCCGTGCCGAGGTCATCAAGTATGAGGATTTCGTTAACTACCGCACTGAGGCTGCGGTGCGTGCCGCAGGAAAAATGGGTATCGAGGGGAAAGATTACGTCGTCCAGGACGGTGACATAATGCACTTCCTTTTCAACGTTTAGCGTTTGTCTATGACTGTCGCGCCGGCGAACTCGGCGGGATTGTAAGCCACTTTGGATTCAGAAACGCCGATGGCGACGTCTTTGATAACCATGGTTATGCCGCTTATTTTGGCAGAAAAGGTCAAAGGCAGATAAGTTTTCTTCGAAACGACGATGTCAATCTTCTTGGGATCGTCCTTGTTGGTGTTGCTTTTCTGCTTTTTGCAGCTGATATACCATGCAGTATCGGTCTCTTTGGAAAGGGTGCAGTCGTACCCCTCGGTGACCGCGCCCATCATGGCGGCGCCGTCGTCCGCATCTGAGGAACCGCTTACGCCAGAGTTCGTGATTGTCAGTTCGTTGGAGTCGGATTTGTAGGACCAGTCCGTTTTTCCGTCACTTATCTCCACGGTCTTGACATCCATTATATTGACTTCCAGCCTCATCTTTTCCCCTTTGGTATAGCACTTTGTCGGAATGGAGCCCAGGATGGGGATTTTCATTTCCATAATCATATATAAGCCTTCGGTCTCGCCGCGGTTCAGTTCGGTTACCATCTTTTCAAGTATTTCTTCGGGGGTCTGTGCGAAAAGCGCCGCCATCGCAAGAGTCGCAGCGCATAATACAGCAATAATCTTTTTCATTTTTCTTTAAACAGCTTCTTATTATCGTAAAAAGCAAATATATGATAAAATGACTGGATTTTTGTTGAAAATTTATGTTTTGAGCAATAAAAAATACGTGTTTTCGGTCGTCGGGTATTTGAAAATTGCTGATATTTGCGGGTATGAAGGTGTTGGTGATATATCTGAGTTTGTTGTTCGCCCCCGGTGATTCGCTGCTGGTGATGTTCTGGAATCTGGAAAATTTCTTCGACCCGGCGGACAGCCTGCAATGTGCGGCGGACCATGAATTTTCCCCTGAGGGGGAACGGCACTGGACCCGTCGGCGTTTTTACCGCAAATGCGAACTGGTTTCCAAGGCTGTGCTTTGGCTTGCCTCACGTGAGAACCGCATCCCCGACATAATAGCTGTCGCCGAGATTGAAAACCGCTTTGTAATGCGGAGCATATTGCGCTTAACGGCGCTCGATAAACTGGATTACGGCATAGTCCACTATGACTCGCCGGATCCGAGGGGAATCGACGTGGGGCTGTTTTACCGCAAGTCGACACTGCGTAAACTCCGTTCCAAACCCTGTCATATCCCCGGAGTCGCAAGCCGCGACATACTCCTCGCCGAGTTCCAGCTTCAGTCCCCACCCCTGTCCTCCCGCCCGAGCGCAGCGAGCGGAGAGATCTCCCTCCTCGTAAACCACCACCCGTCAAAATACGGCGGAGCCTCTTCCGCCGCTCGCCGCGAAAAGGCCATAGACCGTCTTGCTGAGCTGTCCGACTCTCTCGCGGCGGAGGGCCGCCGGCGGATAATCGCCATCGGCGACATGAACGACACGCCCGACAATCCCGTCTATTTGCGCCTGCCTATGGTGAACGCCTCCCTGCCCCTTCACCGGCGCGGCGAAGGCTCAATACGCTTTAACGGCAAATGGGAACTTATAGACCTGGTATTTCTTTCGGAAGACCTCGCCAATTGCCCTGTGGAGGTCGTCAGGATACCCTTCCTGCTGACAAAGGACACCGTGCACAGTGGGGTAAAACCCTTGCGTACATACTCAGGACCGCGTTATTCCGGCGGCGTTTCCGACCATCTCCCGGTGCTTGTTAAGATTCCATAAAATTATTAACTTTGCCCAATTCGAAAACTAAAACTAAAAACTAAATAATCATGAAAGAGAAAATCCAGGAAAAATTCAAGACCCTGTTCGGCGAGGAAGGTATCCTCTATGCATCGGCAGGCCGTATCAATCTCATTGGTGAGCACACTGACTATAACGGCGGTTATGTGTTCCCCGGCGCAATCGACAAGGGAATTGTCGCAGCCCTGAGTGTCAACGGGACCCAGAAGGTCAAACTCTTCTCCCTCGACTACGACGAATATGTGGAATTCGGCCTGAATGAAGAGGACAAGCCGGCACAGCAGTGGGCATGCTATGTTTTCGGAGTATGCCGCGAGACCATCAAGCGCGGCGGCAAGGTCGAAGGTTTCAACGCCGTTTTTGCCGGCGATGTGCCCCTCGGCGCAGGCCTGTCCTCATCGGCCGCACTTGAAAGCACATTCGCTTTTGCCCTCAACGACATTTTCGGCAATAATATCGACAAGTTTGAACTTGCCAAAATCGGGCAGAGCACCGAGCATAACTACTGCGGCGTGAAATGCGGCATCATGGACCAATTCGCTTCCGTGTTCGGAAAGAAGGACCAGCTTATCCGCCTCAACTGCAAGACCCTGGAATACAAATACTTCCCCTTTGATGCAAAGGGTTACAAACTCGTTCTGATAGACTCCTGCGTCAAGCACGAACTCGCTTCCAGCGCCTATAACAAGCGCCGCGCTTCCTGCGAAAATGCCGCTGCTGCAATACGCAGGAACCATCCCGAGGTGGAATTCCTCAGCGATGCCAAACGCGTATGGCTGGACGAGGTCCGTGCGGACATTCCCGAGGAGGATTTCCTCCGTGCGGAATACGTCATAGGTGAGGTCCAGAGGGTTCTGGATGTCTGCGACGCCCTCGAAAGAGGTGACTTCAAGACCGTCGGCGAGATGATGTATCAGACTCATTTCGGCATGTCGCGTCTATATGAGGTCAGCTGCGAAGAACTCGACTTCCTTAACAAGCTCGCCCGCAAGTGCGATGTCACCGGTTCCCGCGTCATGGGCGGCGGCTTCGGCGGCTGCACCATCAACCTCGTTAAGGACGAGATCTACGACAGCTTTATCGACACCGCCGTGAAGGAATTCACCGCCAAGTTCGGTCACGCCCCGAAGGTCTATCCCGTCGTAATTTCCGACGGCGCAAGAAGGCTGTAATAAAGAAGAATACTGTTATAAAACTACGGGCCTTCGGCCCTATCCCTCCCACCACTTATGAGCAACAAAGAAAAACTATACAAAACCGAAGATTGGCTGGCGGTGTGGATAGGCTTTGCGGTGATTGCTGTGGGGTGCCTTGCGGTTTTAACAGGCTGGTTCGACTTTTCAGCAGTTAAATTCAGTACCTGGACACTTGGCGAAAACCTCACCGAAGCCCAGGCCGCAAAAGTCACAGCTCTCGGAGCACAGCTTGGCTCCTGGGTTTTCTGGCGGAAAACCCTGGTCACCCTGCTGGTTCTCGGGGTGCTTTTCGCCTGCGGAGTCAAACTTCAGGGAGAGAGCCTCAAAAAGTACATACCGGCCTTCCTCTGCCTTTTTGCAGTAGCCTTCACAGTGCGCCTGATAAGCGCCGAGTTCACCCTGAACCGCTATCTCGAATGGGCCTTCTGGGCGCTTCTTGTGGGACTTTTGATCTCCAACACCGTGGGGGTACCCGCCTGGCTCAAGCCCGCAATCCGCACTGAATTCTACATCAAGACCGGACTCGTCATAATGGGCTTTTCGGTGCTGTTTTCGAACATAGCCAAGTTCGGTCTCTATGGTCTGGGAATCGCCTGGATAGTAACCCCGCTGGTAATAATTTTCATGTACTGGCTTGGTACCAGGGTATTCAAGATGGACAATAAGCCGCTGGTGATTACCCTTGCCTCGGCGACATCAGTCTGCGGAACATCCGCCGCGATTGCCACCGGAGCGGCAGCCGGCGCGAAGAAAAACGACCTGTCCATCGCTGTGTCCATTTCCATCATCTTCACAATTCTCATGATGGTGTTCGAGCCCATGATTATCCGCGCCTGCGGAATGAACCAGATGATGGGCGGCGCCCTTATAGGCGGCACTGTGGACTCCACGGGGGCTGTGGTCGTCGCCGGCACCGCGCTCGGTCCGGAGGCCCAGCAGGTGGCCGTGCTGGTAAAGAGTATCCAGAATATCCTCATTGGCTTTATCGCTTTCTTCGTGGCTCTGTTCTTTGCGACCAAAGTCAACCGTACAGGCTCGTCAAAGGTCGGCGCCTCGGAAATCTGGGTCCGGTTCCCTAAGTTCATCATAGGCTTCTTCGCGGCTTCGCTTGTGGCGTCCTTCCTTATCCAGCCTGTTTTCGGCGGGGATTCAGTAAAGGCCATCAACGGAGTGCTGGACCAGTATAAGAACTGGGCTTTCGTGCTGGCTTTCACCAGCATAGGCCTGGATACAAACTTCCGCGAAATCGGCCGTCAGATGCAGGGCGGCAAGGTACTCTGGCTCTATATCATCGGCCAGACCTTCAACATCCTGCTAACCCTATTCGCCGTCTGGCTGCTCCTTTCCGGTGTGGTTTTCCCCATACCGGTTCTTCAGTAAATGATTGATGAAGGGGTAAAACAGTTTTTTAAATGAAAAATTGGAAGAAAGTCGTGACATGGGTCGTCGCAGTGGCGGTGGTCGCTGCGGCGGTGTATGTCATGGCCCTGAGGCTGGGGCTGGCGGACGGACTGGATTTCGGGGCAGGGGCGTATTATTGGGCGGACATACCCGAGGCGGAAAAGATATTCCGCGACGGCGTTTATTCCCCGTCTCTTCCATATTGGGTCTATGTAGTATTGTTCCTCGCCTGGGGCTGGCTGATGTACCGCCTGTGGGGCTGGGTGGAGAAGAAAAGCAAATGAAAGCAAAGTGCTCCAAATGCGGGCGGGAATATGAGGTCCGCGCTTATCCGCTGATCAATGTCGCCTCGGACCCGGAACTGAAGGCCCGGGTCCGGGACGGTTCCATATTCGTGGGAGACTGCCCTTACTGCGGCGCCAGGAACCTTCTGAAATACGAATCCCTCTACCACGACCCGGCAGAGCACCTTATGATATGGCTGCTTCCTGACGGCGCGCCGGCGGAAGAAAAGCTGCAAGCCATTTCAGACGCCCTTCGCGGCGAACTTGGCAATTATACCCTCCGCCGTGTCCATGAAGCCGGAGAACTGATGGAAAAAATCAACATCTTCAATGCGGGGCTGGACGACGCCGTGATGGAAATGTGCAAATACATCACCCGGATGGAACTTTCCACCACGCAGAAAGACGCTTCGCTCAGGGATGTGCCCATGAAATTTTCCGGCGCGGACAGCCCCGACCACGAACTGATTTTCAGCTATTTCCACAATGGCGGGGCCTTCACCGTGAACGTCGGTTTCAATGTCTATGAAGACTGCCGCGCGATCCTCTCCCGCAACAGCGCACTTCTTCCCGGCACGCCTTTTCCCTGCATAGACGCTGAATGGGTTACTTCCGTAATCCGCTGATTACACCCCGAAAGCCCAGATTATTCCGGCGGCGTAGACTTCGCCCGGACGAAGGACCGGGGACGGGAATTCTGGTTTATTGGGCGCGTCCGGGAAGTTCTGGCACTCTATCGCCACCGCGTCATAATCCTCGTAGCTGCGGCCTCCCTTGCCTACCGGGGAGCCGTGGAGCCAGTTGCCGGTATATATCTGCACCCCGGGCTGGGTGGTATAGACCTTCAGCGTGCGTCCGGAAAGGGGTCCGCGGAGTTCGGCCGCTTCGCTGAGCTGTCCCGGCATGGCGCCGTCTATCACAAAGCAGTTGTCATAACCCTTGCCGTAGTTCAGGGCGGGAAAATCCGCCTTTATGTCCCGGCCCAGGGCCTTGGGTGTCACAAAGTCCATAGGAGTGCCTGCCACGGGGGCGACCACTCCGGTGGGAACCAGTCCCGGGTCTGTTTCAAGATACTCCGACGCGTTGAGCCGCAGTTCGTGATTCAGCACCGTGCCGGATGACTCTCCGTCCAGGTTGAAATAGGCATGGTTCGTAAGATTCAACACTGTCGGGGCGTCTGTCTCCGCAGTAATGCTCAGGCGAAGGTCGTTATCTTCGCTCCACTCATAATGGGCGACGACTTTCAGGTTGCCCGGATAACCGGCCTCCCCGTCTTCGGAAAAGTACATGAATTCCACCGCATCGCCTTCAATCCGGCTTTCCCACACCTGGTTCTGGAAACCGTCAGGGCCGCCGTGAAGATGATTCCCGCCATTGTTTATGGGGAGGTGGTATTCCTTTCCGTCAAGTGAAAAGATGCCCTTGCCGATACGGTTTGCGAAGCGCCCCGGGATTTTACCGGCGCAAGGCCCGTCGGCGAAATATGACAGCGGGTCCGGATAGCCGATGACCACGTCCGAAAGCTGCCCTTTTGCATCCGGTACATGTATTCCGACAATGGCCGCCCCGACGCTTCCGAGCTCCACATAAGCTCCGGAAGAATTCTTCAAAGTGTAGAGGTAAATGTCTTTTCCTTGGGCGCTGCCCCAGAGTCTCTTTGTAATTTCCATGATATTGTTATTAGTTCTGAATGGTATGTCATTTAAGTGAGGGTGAAAAATTACCTGCATCACTTTCCCTGCCGTCGCCCTCTGGGCGACCCCTCCCATCGCAAGCGACGGGCCCCTCCCACTTATGATGCCGTGGGTGGCACAGGCGATGAAAGTGATGCAGGTAATTTTTCATTCTTCCGAAGCATCATACAAATATACCTAAAATTTTGTAATTTTGCGAGCTATGAGACAATACCTTGACCTGTTAAGACATATCCGCGGGAACGGAGTGATGAAAAGCGACCGTACCGGCACCGGCACCCAGAGCGTGTTCGGCTACCAGATGCGCTTCGACCTTTCAGAGGGCTTCCCCCTGCTGACCACCAAAAAAGTTCACCTGAAATCCATAATCCACGAACTCCTCTGGTTCATTGCCGGCGACACCAATATAAAGTATCTCTGCGACAACGGAGTGACCATCTGGGACGAGTGGGCGGATGAAAACGGCGACCTGGGGCCTGTCTATGGCCACCAGTGGCGCTCGTGGCCCGCGCCTGACGGCCGCGCTATAGACCAGCTGTCCGAGGTTATAGACACGATCCGGCGCAATCCGGACAGCCGCCGCATGATTGTCTCAGCGTGGAATCCCGCCGAGGTCGATAAAATGGCCCTGCCGCCCTGCCACTGCCTGTTTCAGTTCTATGTCGCCGCGGGGAAACTTTCCTGCCAGCTCTATCAGCGCAGCGCGGACGTGTTCCTCGGGGTACCGTTCAATATTGCTTCATACGCGCTTCTTACGATGATGATAGCGCAGACCACCGGCCTTCAGCCCGGCGAGTTCGTCCACACTACCGGCGACACCCACCTGTATGTCAATCATTTCGACCAGGTCGCCCTGCAGCTTTCCCGGGAGCCGCGTCCGCTCCCGAAGATGGTCTTGAACCCTTCCGTAAAGTCTGTTTTCGACTTCCGCTACGAAGATTTCACCCTCGAAGGCTATGACCCCTGGCCTTCAATCAAAGCCCCTGTCGCAGTATGATGGAGAAATGTATCATAGTCGCCGTCGCCTCGAACATGGCTATCGGCCGCAGGAACGCCCTTTTGTGGAGCCTTCCGGGGGATATGAAGTATTTCCGCGAAACCACCACCGGCTATCCCGTAATCATGGGTTTCATGACTTTCAAGTCCATAGGCCGTCCGCTTCCCCGGAGGCAGAATATCGTGATTTCAATCTTTCCCTGGCCGGACGCCCCGGAAGGAATCACCATAGTGGAATCGCTTGCTGAGGCTTATGCCGCCGCAGAGGCGTCGGGCGCAGGGAAATGTTTTGTCATAGGCGGGGCCTATACCTATGCGGAGGCCATGGAATCAGCTGATACTCTGTATATTACCCATGTGGACGACGCACCCGCGGACGCAGACGTCTTCTTTCCGGATATTTCGCCGGAAATATGGGCCGAAACATGGCGTTCGGAGCTTCAGAAAGACCCCGGGACAGGCATAGAATTCACATTTGTAAAATATAGACGCAAGTGAAAGAAAGAGAAAATTTCGGCAGCAGGTTCGCGGTCATTATGGCAATGGCCGGCTCCGCCATAGGCCTCGGCAATATATGGCGCTTTCCATATATGGTCGGCGAATACGGCGGCGGCGCGTTCATCATTGTCTATGTTATCGCGGGTATCGTCCTGGCGCTGCCCATTTTCCTCTCCGAGGCCATAATAGGCCGTCGCAGCCGTTCCAATACCTTCGGGGCCATGCGGAAACTCGCCCCGGGAAGCCGCTGGAAGTGGCTTGGACTGCTGATAGCCGTTACGCCGATGCTGCTTCTGAGTTACTACAGCGTCGTAGGCGGCTGGGCGGTGGAATACCTTTTCAAGTCCCTGGCTTTCGAATTCACAACCTCTTCACCAGGGGAGATATCCTCCATGTTCCAGACTTTCACGTCCAACGGATGGATGTCGGTCATAATGCACACCATCTTCCTTGCCATAGTATCCATAATCATTGCCGGGGGAGTCAAGAAGGGAATAGAAGTATTCTCGAACATTACCATGCCGGTGCTATTTGTGATGATAGTCATAATTGCGGTCTATTCCGTAATGCTGCCGGGCGCACGCGCCGGCGTGGACTATCTTCTGAGGCCGGATTTTTCGAAGATCAACCTTTCGGTAATTACCGCCGCGATGGGGCAGTCGTTCTACTCCCTTTCGCTCGGCGTGGGAACGATACTGATTTATTCGTCGTATGTCCGCAAGGATGAAAATCTGCTGGTTTCAGGAGTGGGGACGGCTGTTTTCGACCTGTTTTTCGCAATTCTCGCAGGAGTAGCGGTGATGCCCGCCGTCTTTGCCGCCGGGATTGCGCCAGGCGCCGGACCCGGACTCGTTTTCGAAACCCTGCCCTACATTTTCAGCAAGATGTCGGGGGAGGTTTCCTGGCTCAGCGGCCTGATAGCGATAATATTCTTCCTGTCTATTCTGGTGGCGGCCCTGTCATCGGCAATATCCATCATGGAGGCCTGTGTGGCCTATTTCTGCGAAGAACAGAACATGTCCAGGCGCCAGGCCACGGTACTGGTTTTCGCCATATTGTGGGTGCTCGGAGTGTTCTGCGCGCTGTCCTTCGGCCCGCTTAAGGGAGTAGTGTTCTGGGGCAGGAATATCTTCGATTTGATGGACGGCCTGTGCTCGAATATACTCATGCCCCTGGGCGGTCTTCTGTTCAGCCTTTTCGTCGGGTGGAAGATGTCTTCCTCCGATGTCCGGGACGAATTCACCAACGGCGGCACGCTCAAGTTCAATTCCGCCATTTTCAGCGTGGTGCTGTTCCTTATCCGTTTTGTGGCTCCTGTGACGATAATATTGATATACATTACGAACATTCTGGTATGAGAAGAGTTGCTTTGATATTTGCCTTTGCGGCCGTACTCCTGTGCGCCTGCGAAAAAAAACGTCCCAACGGAGATCCCAAGGTGACGTTTCCCGTGGAGAGCATTACGGCCTCGCCCGGCGATGCCGTAAAGGTCGAAGGAACTGTCAACGACCCCGCCGGAATAGCCCATATAGACCTTTCCATTGCCGCTTTCGGCTTTTCAAAGTCAATGTCACTTGTCGGCTCCTACCCCAATGAATACGAATTCTCCGCAGAGTTCACCATCCCCTCGGACGCCGCCTCCGGCGCAGATTTCGTGGTCACGGCGGTAAGTTACGACAACAAGTCCGTCACCGCCAAACTTCCTATAGAACTGAGGAAAGATAATAGTTAAGGTTGGAGAGTTCTATGTCTTTGGCTATGACAGTTTTGTCTATATCGAGAAGGTATATGGACGGGACGGCGCGGACGGCATAGAGAGTATTGGAATTGATCAGTCCTTCGGGGTCGTAGCCGCAGAGCCAGTCGGAAGGATAATTGCCGACCCCCGCCTTCCACGCCGCGACATCCTCGTCGGTATAGATATCGACAATCGCGATACGGCCGCTGCGGATGGCATCTGAAAGTCCGTCAATCTCTGAAAAATATCCCACCATTTCTCTGCAGGCCTCGCAGTCAGGATGACCGAAAATCAGCACGATGAGTTCAGCCTTTATGCCGTAGAGCGTCCTGCGGCGGCCTTTTGTGTCTATGAAGCCGAAATCGGCGGCCTTGGTCCCGGGGCGGTTCAGCGAGCATATCTTCACGGCGAAACGGTCGGATGCGCTGGCCCTGCCGGAGTCAGTCTTGGCGCTGACGAAGGGAAGGTACAGTTCTTCGTCCCGGGCGGGGCTGGAAGGGTTGTAGAGATATTTTTCCGTAAGGCGGCAGAGTTCGTCATAGACATTGTCTCCGCGCGCAGCGTCATAGACATATATTTTCTCATGGAAACTGCTCATCGCCTCAGCTGCGTTTGCGGCGGTTTTTACCAGTGAAAAGTATGTTCCAGCTGCTTTTTCAAGTTCCTCTTTCGCGACGCCGTTGAAATGCAGGGAATCCGACAGATACACAGGCTCGCCCGTAAGGAACCTGTCCCAGAAATGCTGCACCGCGTAGTCCACCCTGTCGTCCGGGTCTTCATACATATCCGGAACCACTATGTACGGAAAATCCCTCTCTGCCTGAGCGGGCGCCTTCTTCTGACCCCGGGGGCCGCAGGAGAACAACATTGTCGCCGCCAGCACTGCCGCTATGACTCTTCTTCCCATAACTCAATTTTTTACAAAGATAAATTAACTTTTCATATCTTTGCACCGATGAAAAGGGTTTTGGCAATAATATTCGCCCTGGTGCTGCTGGAAACGGCGGCTTGGTCGCAGTTCTCCGTCCCCGGAGTTGACCGTCCCGGGCGGTGGATGCAGATAAAGACGGACCATTACCGTGTGATCTACAAAGCCGGCGCCGATTCCCTCGCCATCGAATATGCCGGGGAACTGGAAAGAGTCCGGCCTTATGTCGGAGCATCGGCCGGAATGGCCCCTGTGCAGTTCCAGAAGCGGAAACTGCCCGTAATTCTCCATACCGGAAACATCCATTCGAACGGATCGGTGACATGGACTCCGAAACGGATGGAACTCTATACCCTGCCCCAGACTTTCGACGCTGAGCCCACCCCGTGGCTCCGGCAGCTTTCCATACACGAGAGCCGGCACGTGGCCCAGATGCAGCTCGGTTATCGCGGAATAGGCAAGGTCCTGACTCCGCTTATAGGCGAAATGTGGCCGGGAGCGGTGTCCGCACTGTATCCCAACCAGGCCTTCCTGGAAGGTGACGCCGTGGTAGCAGAGACAGCTCTTACCGAGGCTGGACGGGGCCGTACGGCATCGTTCCTGAATTACTATCAGGCCGCCTTCGACGAGGGTGACTGGCGCAACTGGTACCGCTGGCGCTACGGCTCTTTCAAATACTTCAGCCCCGACCACTACACCCTCGGCTATATGACAATCGGCGGCGCCAGGGCCTTCTATTCGGACTCCCTGTTCACAAAGAAGTATTTCGACCACGTCAGCCGCCATCCCTTCAGCATAGGGAACCTTTCAAAACAGATGAAAAAGGCCTCCGGGATGCCGCTCCGAAAGGCCTGGAGGGATATAGAGGGCAAATTCCAGGAAATCTGGAACGACGAGGCGGCAAAGCGCGGGCCGTTGCAGGAGCCGGTTCAGATAACTCCTTCACCCTCATACGCCACTTCCTATGGCAACCTGGTGTTCGCGGACGGACTCCTTTACGGCGTGAGAAGCGGCAAGACCTATGCTCCTGAACTGGTGACAATCAGCAGGGACGGCAGCTGCAGGGCCATCTGTGGGATTCAGTCATCGGCGAGTCCACTGACTTTTGACCATGTCCGACACAGGATTTACTGGAGTTCCACCAGGCCGGACCTGAGATGGGAGATGGAGGGTAAGACAGCCATAAGCTACTACGAGACCACCAGCGGAAAAACCCGCACCCTGACTCGCGGAGGGCGTCTTTTCAATCCTGTCCCGTCGGAGGACGGGGAGCGTATCGCGACTGTCTGCTTCCCGGAAAACGGAGGATGCTCCGTGGTGATTCTCAATGCCGGAGACGGGAGTGAAATATCATCGGTACCGGCCCCAGAAGCTGTCCAGCTCACGGAAATGGTATGGAGGGGAGAGAAGATATACGCCATAGGGGTTGCCGACGGCGGAGAGGGTATCTGGTGCCTTTCTGACGGCAGATGGACCTGTGTGAACGAGCCATCCGTTAAAATGATGGGGGGTATCAGCGCCGGAGAAGATTACGTGGAATTCGTCTGTGATGTTGACGGCTCCAAGGAACTTTACCGGATGAAGCCTGACGGCAGCGACCCCAGGCGGCTTACCTCCCTGCGCTACGGCGGCGACGACTATTGCGACGACGGCGAGAACATGTATTTCACCTCCGTCACCAGAAACGGCACGATGGTTTTCAGCCTGCCTCTGGACCAGTTGCATTCCACGCCCATAGACATCACCAGGCCGCATTATTATCCCGTCGCGGAAACACTCTCTGCGCAGGAGAAAGACATCACGGAGGGCATAGAGGCTCCGGGCGAAATCCGCATGGAGCGCACGCGCTACTGGAAATTTCCGCATATCCTGAAACTGCACTCCTGGGCGCCCGTCTATATCAACACGGACAATATCGAAGACTTTTCATTCGACACATATTACCGCACGGCCTCTCTCGGCGTCACCGGATTTTTCCAGAACGACCGTTCAACTGTCTATGGCAGCTTCGGCTATTCCGCGCATCCGGACCCGGACGGCGGCAAAAAATGGATGCATTCCTTCCACGGAAAATTCACTTACGCGGGCCTCTATCCAGTGCTGGAGGCCGAGTTCGACATAGGCGACCGCCGCACGCACTGCCTCTTTTTCTCTGTCTATGAGGACGGTTCGCCGCTGTCCCAGGGCTCTCTGGGCAAGAATCTGTATGCCCGCGGCTCGTTCTCGGCATATATCCCATTCAACCTTTCCAACGGAGTCGTTTCCGCAGGAATTGTGCCCCGCGTCCGCTATACCGTCACCAACGACCAGCTTTCCACGGCAGTAATGCATGTAAGGCGCGAGAAGGCCTGGGAGGATGATACCATAATGCCGATAGCGACCGGCATGGACAGCGGAAGGTGGGTGCCCGTGCGCTCTGCGTCTGCGTCGCTCAGGGGCTATGTGATGCTGCCCAAAGCGGAAAGCCAGATATATCCGCGGCTGGGCATAGGCGCCGAAGCCGGTATGTCGCTGATGCCCTCACTGTCGCGCCTGTACGGGCCCTCGGCGTATTTTTATGTCTATGGTTACCTCCCCGGCTTCACCCGCACCCAGGGCTTCCGCCTGACGGCCCTTTTGTCCGAAGGCTTCGGAAACGGACTCTTCGGCCCCGCCGCGACGGCATCGACCCTTCCGCGAGGTATATCGGATGCCGGAATTTCACTTTACCGAACCCAGGCGAAACTGTCCCTGGACTACGCCATTCCCATTTTTGTGGGGGATATGTGGTGGCTGTCTCCGGTCGCCTACGGCCGGAATTTCGTGCTGACTCCGCATGCGGACCTGAGTTTTGTTTCGGACAAGACCCTCGGCCGTGCCCTGCTCTGGTCCGCCGGTGCTGATATTACCGTGGCGCTCGCCAACCTGCTGTGGATTCCCTTCGACTTTTCCATCGGTGTCCGACTGGACTACAACGGCGCCGCAGGCCTCCCGGAACCTCTCCGGAAACCCTTCTCCGCCTCTTTCATCTTCGACTATGATTTCTAGTCCGCTACCGTACATGGCATAGTTTTGTCCGGTGGTGAATAATTACCACTCATCCCCCGAATATTACCATTCGTACATAAATTTCTCTTGCGCGCGTGAGAGGTTGAAAAGAAATGGGTAAATTTGAGAATGCCAAAGAAGCCAAACATAATACTCAAACAACTAAAAACCAATTACTTATGAAAAAACTCCTACTAATCCTGACCGCTGCAGCGACTCTGTTCTGCGCTTGCAGCAAAGAGAACACCCCTGCTCCCAAGACTGACGGAAGCCGTCTTGTACGCTTCACCGCCAATGTCGGCGAGTATTCATTCAAGAGCATCGACGCCCTCGACGCTGCTGACGAAGTAGGTATCTTTGCCGGCGCCCCTATCAGCAAAAACAATGTTCCCCTGGTGGTCGGCGACGCCAATGCCCTCAGCTACAAGAACAACACAAACACTCTCGAATGGAGCGCTTCCCAGATCGCCCAGGGTACTGCAAACAGCTTCTATGCCTATGCCCCCTACGACGAGAACAGGACCACGACTGATTTTCCATTCTATGTCTATGAAGACCAGAATACCGAGGCCAATTACAAGGCGTCTGACCTTATGCTCGCCTCTGCCGCTGACGTGGCTCCCGAAACAAATGTGTCCCTCACCTTCGCCCATGCTCTCACGAAAGTGGTCATCAATGTGACCAGCGCGACTCTCCCCATCGCTTCCGTGAAGATATGCGGCCTTGACAGCAAGGCAAACGTCGATGTGGTCGCCGGCACCGTGGCCGTTGACGACAATCTCCGCGATATCGACATGTTCTTCGTCGGCAAGAGCGGCAATGTCTATACCTACGCCGCCATCGTCGTTCCTCAGGCAAACGTCTCGCCTTACATCCTCGTGAAGGCCGGCCAGCCTTACAACCTCGAATACAAGTATTCCATTTCTGCCGCCTATACTTTCGTTGCCGGCAAGAAGTCCACGGCTGACGTAACCGTTACCTACAATCCCGGACAGGTATCCGCAAACGCAGTCGGTTTCGCCTCCTTCACCCAGCCTTCCGCATGGACAGAAGCTGACGACGCTGCTGCATTCGGCGGCGACGGCATCCAGGGCGTGAACAACTGGAACCTTATCGGCGACATCCTCGGTTCAAGCTGGAGCGTAGATTTCCCCATGATCGAGGATTCCGCAAACAGCCAGTTCATCATCTCCAATATCACCATCGCTCCCGGTGCCAAGTTCAAATTCCGTATCGGTGACAGCTGGACTACAAATTTGGGTGCGAATGAAGCTGTCCCTGTGACAGTCGGAGACGGCAAGAATATAGCTCTTGTCTCCGACGGCGGAGATATTTCCCTCGCCGACGCCGAGCAGGCATACGACATTTATCTGAAACCGGGTGAGAACCAGGTTTGGATTCAGCCACATTCCAACAATTAATAACCAATAAGTATGAAAAAGATTTTCCTTACCGTACTGGCAGCTGCCGCCCTTTGCGCCTGCTCCAATAAAGAGCAGCTTCCGCAGAGCGTGAATCCTGCCGCAGGAACCGCGGTCCGTTTCGAGACCAGGACCTATACTCTCAAGTCTTCCGATACCGGCCTTGACAACGGTGACAAGGTGGGTATCTTCGCCCTCGCGCCTATCAACAGGCAGAATGTCGAAGCTACCGTAGCCGGCACCGCCCTCGAAATAGCGGCCGAGAACACCATCTACTGGGGCAAAGACCAGACTGAGGAGACCCAGTTCATTGCCTACTATCCTTACGCGGAAGGCCTTGCGCTCAACACCCCCGTACCCTTCGCGGTAAAGGCTGACCAGAGCTCTGCCGCCAACTATCAGGCATCCGACCTCATGGGCGGCGGCGTCAAGTCGGCACCCAAGACCGAGGCTGTTGTGTTCGAACTCGAGCACAAACTTTCCAAAGTCGTGGTCAAGGTGGACAACAAAGTCGCGACCGAGACCGTGGCAAGCGTTTCCCTGGACAAGATGATCCTCGACGCCACCCTTACCATCGGCGAGGATGATTTCGCCATCGGCACCACCGAAGGCATTCAGAAAGCCTTCCGTCCGGATGCCGCCAAGGATGAATTCGAACTCATCGTAATCCCCCAGAGCGCCCAGCCCAAGCTCGTGGTCACCATGGTAAGCGGAAAGACCTACACCTTCTCCCTTGCTGCCGCCGCGACCTTCAAGCCCGGCAAGAAAGCTACCGCCGAGGTCGAAATCACCGCCGCAGAACCGTCTGCCTCTCCCGCTTCGTTTTCGTTTTCAGTGAAGAACTGGGATGAGGACAGCGACCCTCTCGCATTTGACAACCCTGTCGAAGGTCAGGAAGACAATGACTACAAGTGGTCCATCATCGGTCTCTACAATGACTGGGACAACGATATCTATCTCACAAAGGTCGAAAATGAAGAGACCTGGCAGATTCTCAACTTCGAGGTCACCGCAGCATCTTCCTTCAAATTCCGCTTCAACCACAGCTGGGATGAAACAGAATCCCAGTACACCTACAATGACGGCCTCGGCAAGGGCAACCTTGGCGGCGTGTTCGCGGCAAATGCGGATATTCCTCTTGAAATAGACGGAGCCAACATCTCCATCGCCGTGGGCAAGTACAACATCTACCTGCACCCGATGGAGAAAACCGCTTACATCCAGGTTCTCGAAGGTGGTGAGGATCCCAACGTATGGCGCGTGGTCGGCCTGAACGGTGACTGGGATACTGCGAACGGCGTTGTGATGACAAAGGGTACCTCCGCTGTCAGCGGACTTGAAGAATGGGTTGCGACAATCGCCTATGATCCTGCGACTGACGGTTATGGATTCAAGTTCGTACTCAACGACTGGGACAACTACTTCGGCTATGACGGCGGAAACCTCGACGTATCCACCGACTACTACCTTGTAGGCAAGGCTGATAATGACAATCCGGGCAATATCATAGTCAATGTCGCCGAGCCCGTTAACCTCATCCTTTACTTCCAGCCTTCCGACGGTCATCTCTGGATAGCGCCCGTAGCGGATCCCGTGGATCCCACGGCATCTGCGGACCTTTACGTCGTAAATACCCATGGCTGGGCATCTCCCGCCATCTGGGCCTGGGGCGCAAATATCGCCATGCCCGGCGCATGGCCCAATGGTCTTGAACCTGAGGCCGGTACAGTCGAAGTCGGCGGCAAGGAATATATCCACTTCGTGCTCGACGGAACCTATATGGGTATCGGCATCGGCTTCCTTGTTTTGGATAAGACCACAGGGGTTCAGACTGCTGACGTAACCAATATAACCATCCAGAACGGCGACAAACTCTATTATGAGATCGGAGCCGAGAACGGTGGCAAGTATGAAATTGCACCTGTCCAGTAAAGTCTTTCCATGAAGAAATACCTGACATTATTCTTCGCGGCTGCTCTTTTCCTTCTGGCGTCCTGCCAGAGGGAGAAGAGGAGCTTCGACGAAATCCTGGACGAAAAACGGGCCCCTGTCGAGTTCACCGCGTCTCTCGGCGCGTTCTCGACCAAGGCTACCGATTCTTCTTTCGGGGACGGCGATGTCATCGGTATTTTTGCTCTCAATCCTATAGACGCATATAACGTAAGAGCTGTCGTTTCGGCATCAGGCGCAGTGTCTCCGCAAAGCCCCGTGCGTTGGGAACTTGTGGAAACTGTTGATTTTATGGCCTATCACCCCTACAACGCCAATCTTTCCGAGCCCGGTTATTCATTCTCCGTGAACACTGACCAGACAAAATACGAGAACTACCGCGCGAGTGACATTTCGACGGCCTCCATGACCGCCGAATACGGCTCAAAGGTAAATCTCGAATTCTCGCACAGGCTGTCCAGGCTGACTGTTGACGCCGCCTGCGACGACCCCTCCGACGAGGTGGTCGCGGTCACGCTCGGAAAACTCGTGGTCAATGTTGAGGTGGACATGGAAGCCGCGTCAGCCTCAGCCGGCACTAAAACAGATTTCATTAAAGCCGGGAAGGCCGTATCCGGAAACGGAAACGTCGGATATGTAGCCATCCTGGTCCCCCAGAAAATCAATCTCCCGATAGAGATCCGGACCCGTAAGGGATATGTCGTAACCGCGACATTGGATACACCTGCAAACTTCGAGGGAGGTTTTGCATATAGAACCAGCCTAATAAGAATTCCCGCAGGGGATATCACCAATCCGGTGTCCTTCTCCGTCACGGTCGCCGACTGGGACGACGATGGCATATTAGTCTTTAATACACAATAGTCACAAGTTATGAAAATCAAAAACATTCTCATTGTGGCGGCGCTGCTTATGTCGGCGGGTGTTGCGAAGGCCCAGCAACATGTGGCCATAAAAACCAACATCCTGCACGATGCGACGCTCTCGCCCAACATTGCAGTGGAGTACGCCTTCCTTCCTAAGTGGTCGTTCGAACTCCCGTTCAGTTACAACCAGTGGCCTGGGGTCAAGGACATGATCTACAAGCACGCCATCTTCCAGCCGGCAGTCCGCTACTGGTTCTGCGAAAGGTTCAACGGCTGGTTCGTAGGCATTCATGGAATCGGCGGCATGGCCACCCTCTCCAACGGTCCCGACTTCAGCCAGTACTATCACAAGTTCCCGAACCTCAACAACTACAAACTGGAGAAAGCGCTTGTCCTCGGTGGTGGTGTTTCGTTCGGTTACGACGTGTCTCTGGCCCGTCACTGGAACCTCGAATTCGAGCTCGGACTCGGCTATATCTATGCCAACGGCGACCTCTATGAAATGGTTGACAACGGCGCCGGCAGGAAGGTTCCCCAGAAGAACGCCCTCCCTGTCGTGAAGGAAGCCGAATTCGATTATGTAGGCCCCACCAAAGCCTCTGTTGCAATTGTCTATATCTTCTAAAAAGTACCGCGAAACATGAAAAACAGAATTACAGCCGTCGTCGCAGCCCTCATGGTGGGCGCCGTGGCATTTGCTCAGTCTGTAAAAGTCAACGACGCGGTCCTGGAGCATAACGAAGACCGTCTTGACATTGCCTTCAACGTGAATATGGAAGACATTGATCCTTCCGGAAACAATGCCGCCATCCTCATTCCCGTACTCTTTAACGGCAGCGACTCCCTTTCCCTCGCCCCTATCGAGGTCTATGGCCGCCGCCAGTACATTCACATTCAGCGTGCAGTCCGCGACAGCGAACCCTTCGAGAATGAGAACTACAAGTTCTCCGTAAGGGACATGCCGGAAAACCTGGAGTATAAGGACACTGTAGCATGGGCCGGCTGGATGGACGGTGCATCTCTGCGTCTGGATGCATGGAAATCCAATTGCTGCGGCAAGGGTTCCCTGAATCTTGTGGACAAGGGCGAACCTTTCGCAACATACGAGGAGCCCATGCCTCCGATCATTGTCTATACCCCGAACTACATCTGGCTCCACCCGACCGCCGAGGCCGTCGTGAAAGAGCGCAGCGTATCGGGCGAGGCCTATGTCGTCTTCCCTTCGGGCAAGAGCGCCGTGGACCCTGCCTACCGCAAGAATTCCGAAGAACTGCAGAAGATTCGCAACACCATCGACTCTGTCCGCGTGGATCCGGATATCACAATCAAGGAAGTTGTGCTGAAAGGCTATTCTTCTCCTGAAGGAAAATATTCCAGCAACGAGAAACTCTCCGAGCAGAGGACCGAGGCTATCCGTGAATACGTGAGCGGCCTGTTCGAGATGCCCGAAGATGTGTTCCACGCAGAGAGTGTCGCCGAGAACTGGGACGGCCTCAGGGCGGAAGTCGCAGCCACCGAGTGGAAGAACCGCGACAAACTGCTTGAGATTATCGACTCCGACCTGGATCCCGACAAGAAGGAAGCCCGCCTGAAATCCAAGTACCCTAAGGACTGGAAGAAACTCTCCAACGAGATATTCCCCCTGCTGAGGCGTACTGACTACAAGGTTGGTTTCACTGTCCGCAGCTACACCACCGCCGATGAGATTCGCGAAATCATGCGCACCAAGCCTCAGAACCTGAGTATCAACGAGTTCTTCCTCGCATCCGAAGGTTATGCCAGCGGCACCGCCGAATTCAACGAGGTGTTCGCCATCGCCGCCGAGGTCTTCCCGGACGATCCCGTCGCCAATGTCAACGCCGCCAATGCCGCGATGACTGTGGGCGACCTCGATGGTGCAGAGCGCTATCTCGAACTCGCCGGTGACGATGCCAATGTGCGCTACACCCGTGGCGTGCTTGCCGCCCTGCGCGACGACATGGAAACCGCCCAGAAGTACTTCGCTTCTGCCGAACTCTCCGGAGTCAAACAGGCCAAAGCTGCACGTGAACTCGTGGAGAGCATCATCGCCCAGCGCGCTGAACTTGCCGCCAAGGGCCTTCTGTAGTCCTTAAGGCACAATTACTTTCAAGGGCGACCTTCCCGGGCCGCCCTTTTTATGTACCTTCCGGGGCTTATATTCCCAGTTCTTCTTTCATGCCCCTGATAAGGTCAAAAGCCTGAAGCGGGGTGAGATTGTTCAGATCGGCCTCGCGGAGACGGTCCCGGATGGATTCCAGGGCAGGATCGTCCAACTGGAACATAGACAGTTGGATGGTGCCGTCGCCCTGGACGCGGCCGGCTTTGGTATTGTGCGGCTTCACTGCGGCGGGCACTGGAGTACCTTCCAGTTCCTTCAAGGTCCTTTCGGCGCTTTCCAGCACCTCGCGTGGCATACCGGCCATCCGGGCCACATGGATACCGAAACTGTGGGCCGTGCCTCCTTCTCGGAGTTTCCTTAAGAAAATGACTTCCTTGCCCGATTCCTTGACCGCCACATGGAAATTCTTCACGCGCGGGAACTCCTCGGCAAGGTCGTTAAGTTCGTGATAGTGGGTGGCGAAAAGCGTCTTTGCCCCGTGGCCGTGTTCATGGACATACTCCACAATGCCGCGGGCGATGGACATGCCGTCGTAGGTCGATGTGCCCCGGCCGATCTCGTCCAGAAGCACCAGTGAACGCTCCGACAGGTTGTGCAGTATCATCGACGTCTCCAGCATCTCGACCATGAAGGTGGATTCCCCGCGGGAGATATTGTCCGATGCTCCGACACGGGTGAAAATTTTATCAAAATATCCGATGGACGCGCTCCTGGCTGGGACGAACGAGCCGATTTGCGCGAGCAGCACTATCAGCGCGGTCTGTCG
Source organism: Bacteroidales bacterium (assembly GCA_017544265.1). Taxonomy (GTDB): domain Bacteria; phylum Bacteroidota; class Bacteroidia; order Bacteroidales; family UBA932; genus Cryptobacteroides. The sequence goes on from JAFYEM010000034.1 coordinate 77,729, forward strand.
GAGCAGCGCTGATTTACCTGCCATATTCGGGCCGGTGAGAATGATTATCTGCTGTGACGAACTGTCCAGATAGACATCATTTGGCACATACTCTTCGCCTGCCGGCATCAATGTCTCTATCACGGGGTGGCGGCCATCCCGTATGTCCAGCACCGTGGAGCCGTTGACTTCCGGCCGGCAGTATCCCATCGTCACGGCCTGTTCGGCAAAACTCGCGAGCGTGTCCAGGCGGCCGATAATGCGGCAATTGTGCTGGATTGTCGATATATGTCCCTGAATAGACAAAATCAATCTGCGGTACAGTTCGGATTCAATCTCATAGATACGCCCTTCGGCGCCCACTATCTTTTCCTCATAGACCTTAAGTTCCTCTGTGATATAGCGTTCCGCGCTCACAAGAGTCTGCTTGCGGATCCATTCCGGGGGGACCTTGTCCCGGGCCGAATTTCGCACTTCGATGTAGTAGCCGAAAACGTTGTTGAAGCCTATTTTCAGTGAAGTTATGCCCGTACGCTCGATTTCTCGCTGCTGAAGTTCAAGCAGATAGTCTTTCGACCCCGACGAAATCGCGCGCAGTTCGTCAAGCTCCGTGTCTATGCCGTCTGCGATTACGGGGCCTTTGCCCAAAGCCACAGCAGGCTCGCCCTGCAGCGTACGACAGATTTCCGCCTGAACCGCGGAACAGTCTTCAAGTGACTCTCCCAAACTTTCCAGAGCCTCGCAACCTGTGCATAAGTCCTTTATTGGAATGAGCTTTGACAGGCCCCGGCCGAGTTGCAGCACCTCCCTGGGGTTGATTTTGCCATTGGCCGCCCGCCCGAGAATCCGCTCCATATCGCCGATTTCGCCGATATTGTGCTGCATGTTGAGAAGGCGCTCTTCATCCTTTATGAAACATTCCACGACATCGTAGCGGCGGTTCAGTTCATCTATGTCCATGACCGGCATCGCCAGCCATGAGCGCAGAGTGCGTGCCCCCATAGGCGAAGAACATTTGTCTATGGTGTCGACCAGCGACTGTCCCTTTTCCGCTGCGGCACGGAAAATTTCCAGGTTGCGGATGGTGAAAAGATCCATCCAGACGAACTTCCCTTCGTCGATGCGGGAGATGGAGGAAATGTTGCTCAGGCCGGTATGATGGGTCTGTTCCAGATAGACAATGACAGCGCCGGCACTGCATATTGCCAGAGGGAAGCCGTCCACCGCAAAACCTTTCAGGGATTCGGTGCCGAGCTGGCGGCAGAGTTTCTTCACCGAAGAGTCATAGGTGAAGGCCCACTCGTCAAGGCTTGTGATATAGATGTCGCCGAAGCGCTCTCTCACCCCTTTTTCATAGCCTCTTTGCACCAGGAGTTCTTTTGGGGACAGCGATGAAGCAAGGGTGGCGATGTAGTCGATTTTACCCTGTGCGACTTTGAATTCCCCGGTTGAAACATCCAGGAAGGCAGCTCCGCAAAGGTCCTTTTCGAAGGTAAGGGCGCATAGGAAATTGTTTTCCTTTACATTCAGCATGCCCTCGCCAAAGGATACTCCGGGGGTGACTATCTCGGTGACACCTCTTTTTACCAGCTTCTTGGCAAATTTTGGGTCTTCGAGCTGGTCGCAGATAGCCACCTTGAAACCGTTGCGTACCAATTTGTTCAGATAATTCTCAATGGCATGGTGCGGAAATCCGGCCATGGGCATTGGGTCCTTGTCTCCATTGGATTTCTTTGTAAGCACCAGTCCAAGCACCTTTGAGGCGGTAATCGCATCGTCAGAATAGGTCTCATAGAAATCTCCGACGCGATACAGCAGCAGCGCTTCGGGATACTGAGACTTCACCTCGAAGAATTGTTTCAGCAGCGGAGTATCTTCTGATTTTTTCATAACCTGCAAAAATAAGAATTTTGCGTCAAGTTAGCAAAACGCCCCGCAGGACCCCGGAGGCTATCACCCGAAATGCCCAGGTAATACGTCAGAGTCCTGTGTTGCTGTGTTGTGCAACACGCTGTGTTTGAGTCAATTAGCAAAAACAGGTGCTGGCTTTCAAGCACCAGGGTATTGGCAATTTTCAGTGTATCAACCAGTTACGCGGAACGCAACAACAAAGCGGGGCACGCTATTTATTCATATTTTTATTGTAATTTTGTAAGGATTATGAAAAGAGTCCTGATTATCACATATTACTGGCCGCCGAGCGGGGGATCGGGGGTGCAGAGATGGGTCAAGTTCGCGAAGTACCTGCCCCAGGAGGGGTGGCAGCCGGTCGTATATACTCCCGAGAATCCCGACCTGAATACGCGTGACGACAGTCTTGCGGCGGAAATTCCCGCCGGGGCGGAGATTCTCAGAAGACCGATAATTGAGCCGTATGGCCTTTATAGAAGGTTTTTAGGGATCTCTCCGCGCGCTTCGTTTGGTCGAGATGACAAGGTGACGCCGATTTCTTCGGGGAAGAAGTCCTTCAAGGAAAGGATATCGCTGTGGGTAAGAGGCAACCTCTTTGTCCCGGACCCGAAAATACTCTGGGTGAGGCCTTCGGTCCGGTACCTGAAAAAGTATCTGAAAGAGAATCCCGTGGATGTAATGGTGACGACAGGACCTCCCCAATCCATGCACCTTATAGGTCTGGAAGTTCACAAAGCCACAGGAATCCCCTGGATTGCGGATTTTCGCGATCCATGGACAAGACACTACGCGATTAAGTACCTTCCGCTGACAAAGTGCAGCTGGCGAAAACTTAAAAAACAAGAGCAGGCAGTGCTGGATAACTGTTCTGTGGTGCTCACCGTCACGCCGCTTGTCCAGAAGGATTATCAGTCTCAGACCAGCACGCCCGTGGCCATGATAACAAACGGTTTCGACGAAGAGGATTATGCGGCGGCGCCTCAGACGGACGGTTTTTTCAATGTCACTCAGACAGGCTCCCTGACCTCTGACGGCAATCCTGTGGTGCTTTGGCAGGAACTTGGGAGGCTATCGGAAGAAAATGACGCTTTCCGGAAGTCCCTCAGAATCCGCCTTTCCGGCGTGACCGACAAAGAAGTCATAGACGCAATTATTACCGCCGGCCTTGAAGAAAACCTGGTTAACCTCGGCTACTGCAGCCACCCGGACGCAATACGGGAACAGCAGCGCGCTTCGGTGCTTGTGCTGCCGCTCAGGGACGCTCCTGAAATGAAAAACATTCTGCCGGGGAAGGTCTTTGAATATCTGGCGGCCCGTAAGCCTGTTCTCGGTTTCGGCCAGAAGGACGGCGCCCAGGCCCAAATACTTAATGAGACCGGGGCCGGGGTGATGGCGGGATGGAACGACGGGGAAACGGTGCGTTCATTCATAGACAATAATTTCAAACGCTGGCAGAAGGGTGGTATTTCCGTGCCGGAAGGCGATATAGGCATGTATTCCCGCCGGGCGCTGACAAGTAGGCTCGCCGCTCTTCTGGATAAAGTAAGCAAGAAAAATGAGTAAGGATATACTTAAGAAAATAGGTGTCGCTGCGGCTGCGATTGTGTTTTTCCTGTTACTGAGCTACGCCTTCGTGCCTCAGGTGCTTGACGGAAAAATTGTCAACCAGAGCGATATATCCGGCTATATGGGTATGGCTCACGAGGCTGATGAATGGGACCGGGCCCATCCGGACGATCCGACAGCATGGACAGATTCGATGTTCGGCGGAATGCCCACTACTGCGATTTCGCTTCGCAACGGAGGAGACTGGACCCAGCCTCTTTACAATTCCCTGCTTCTTGGAAAACGCCCTGCGACCTATATTTTCGTGGCTTTACTCGGGGCTTTCCTGCTGCTGCTCTCCTTCGGGATCCATCCTCTGCTGGCGTTGGCCGGAGCCGTCGCAATGGCCTTCTGTTCGTATAATTTCCAGATAATCCAGGTAGGTCACAATACCAAAATGCAGGCAATAGCCTTCTTTCCCTGGGTGCTGGCCGCCCTGGTGTGGACCTATCGCGGGCTGAAGGAGAAAAAATGGCTGACGCGCTCGCTTTTCGGCGCGGCCCTGTTCGCCCTTGCGCTGAGTCTGGAAATCAAGGCAAACCATCAGCAGATAACCTATTATCTCGCAATAGTGGTGCTTGTCTATGCCCTCGTGGAACTTATCCACGCCATCCGCTCCGGGCTTTTCGGCCGTTTTGCGGCAGCGTCCGTCCTGCTTCTCGCCCTCGGCGTCGGCGGAATTGCGACGACTGCGAACAAACTGCTGCCTATCCAGGCCTATACCCCCCATACCATGCGCGGAGGCTCTGCCCTCGCATCGGACCGGGACGGCGGCGGACTGGACCTGGAATATGCCACGGCCTGGTCATACGGCTGGGAGGAACTGCCGAACCTGATGATTCCGAACTTCAACGGAGGTGCGTCCGCCCAGGCTATAGACCCGGACAAATCGGCTACCGTGAAGCTGCTCAGAAAGGCCGGACAGAGCGGAACCCGCGAGATTGCGAAGGCGCTTCCGCTTTACTGGGGGCCGCAGCCGTTCACCGCAGGACCTATGTATATGGGCGCGGTGACGGTGTTCCTTTTCATTCTGGGACTGCTGCTGTGGAGGGGCAGGGAGAAATGGTGGCTGCTTGCGGTGAGCGTCATAGCGGTCCTGATGGCCGTCGGAAACCATTTCATGCCTTTCACACGGCTTTGTTTCAAAGTCCTTCCGCTGTATAACAAGTTCCGCACGGTGTCTATGGCGCTGATAGTGCTGCAGTACTCAATGCCGGTACTCGGATTTATCGTTCTCGATAAAATTCTGAAAGGCGGCTACAGTTTCAAACAGCTTCTCAGGCCTGCGATATGGGCTTTTGCCCTGACTGGCGGTTTCAGCCTCCTGCTCTGGATTTTCCCTTCTCTGGCAGGTACTTTCGAGGGGCCTTCCGACGCCGGGCAGCAGGATGTCCTTGTGGAGGCCTTCATTGCTGACCGGATTGCTCTGCTCAGGGCTGATGCCTTGCGGGCCTTCCTGCTTATTTCGGCAACTTTCGGACTGATCCTCTGGGCGGCGTCGTCAAAATCCGGAAAGAAGTCGCTCATAGCCGGCGCAGCAATAGGGGTGCTGGTGCTTGTGAATATGTTCGCCACCGGAAAGCGCTATCTCAACGAAAGTCATTTCGTCACACCCAAAGACTTCCGGAAAGTATTCAACGAGAGGCCTGTGGACAAGATAATACTGCAGGACACCGACCCTTCCTACAGGGTTCTGGACCTTACGGTGAATGTGTTCAATTCATCTGTGCCGAGCTACCGCCACAAGAATATCGGCGGATATTCTCCGGCCAAATTAAGCCGTTACCAGGATTTGATAGACCGTCATCTGAACCGTGAAATCAAGTCTATATACAATGCTCTCAGCAGTGTCGAGACTGTTTCAGAGGCGGAGGATGCGCTCCCTCGGACTCCAGTGCTCGATGCCCTGAATCTCCGCTATATTATTCTCGGGGCTTCCAATCCGCCTCTCCGCAGTCCCGGGGCTCTCGGCCCGGCGTGGTTTGTCAGCGATGTCCTGTGCGTTGATTCGCCGGAGCAGGCGGTCAATGCCGTCGGCCAGGTCGATCTCGCCGCGACTGCCGTCCTGGAAGGCCCCGCCCCCGCGTCATTGACGCCCCGTGGGGCTGAACAGGGGGTCGATGCCTCTGCCGCCCCCGCGTCATTGACGCCCCGTGGGGCTGAACGGGGGGACTATGCCCCCCGGAACGTCAATGCCGCTGTCGCTGCACCGTCGTCATCTGGCGGGGTTTCCGCGGCATCGACACTCTTTAAAGCCGCCGAGGCCCCGTCAGATGACACCATAGACATGGTGGAATACGCGCCGAACAAATTGACCTACAGGTATTCCGCTGCAGAGGAACGCTTCGCTGTTTTCAGCGAAATCTGGTATCCCGGCTGGACCGCGCAACTGGAGGACGGTACTCCGATAGACCTGCTTCGTGCTGATTACACGCTTCGCGGGGCTTTGCTTCCAGCCGGGGAGCATAGCCTTGTCATGCGCTTCGCCCCCGAGTCCTACCGTATAGGCTCAATGATTTCCCGCGTCGCGTCGATTTCATTGATTCTTACATTATTGTTATCTTTGGCATTATTTATTTTCAAAGGGAAAAATCAATAGACAATGAAAAAAATACTCGTATCTCTGCTTGCGGCGCTGATATGCCTCGGCGCAAGCGCTGATGAAGGGATGTGGCTGCTGCCGCTCCTGAAACAGATGAACAAGAAAGCCCTGAAGGAAGCTGGCTGCCGTCTGTCTCCCGACGAGATTTACTCCATCAACAAGTCTTCCCTCAAGGACGCCATCGTCCAGTTCGGCGGAGGCTGCACGGGAGAAATAATTTCCGACCAGGGTCTTCTCGTAACCAACCATCACTGTGGCTACAACTCTATCCAGGGACTCAGCACGCCTGAGCACAACTACCTGATGGACGGCTACTGGGCCCTCGATTTCAAAAGCGAAATCCCTGTCCCTGGCCTTTCGGTGACCTTTATGAAGTCTATGCGCGATGTTACGGACAACATTGCGTCCGTCCGTGCCCAGGCTGATGAATTCATGACAAAGAAGCAGGTGGACTCACTTGTAAAGGCGGAGTGCGAAATGCTCGAAGCGATAGCCCTGAGCGACAATCCCGGCTGCAAGGCAGAAGTCACCTCGTTCTATAACGACAATATCTATTATCTGATTGTCTATAAAGTATTTAATGACATCCGTTTCGTTGGTGCGCCGCCGGCATCGGTGGGAAAATACGGCGGTGAGACGGACAACTGGATGTGGCCACGCCACACCGGCGACTTCTCCATGTTCCGTGTCTATGCCGGAGCGGACAACGAGCCTGCGGAATACAGCGAGGAAAACCGCCCCTACAGGCCTGAGCGCGCACTGAAGATTTCCCTGAAGGGCGTAAAGCAGGGGGACTATACCATGATTCTCGGCTATCCAGGCCGCACCCAGCGTTTCCAGACCGCGGCGGAGCTTCGCCAGATGATCAGGCAGAACCGTATCCGGATAGACGCCCGCACAATCCGTCAGGATATCATGTGGGATGAAATGCTCAAGGACAAGGATGTGCAGTTGCAGTATGCCGCCAAATATGCCGGTTCCGCTAACGGCTGGAAGAAATGGCAGGGTGAAGAACTGGCCTTCGACAAGCTGCAGGTCATAGAGCGCCAGGAAGCGAAAGAAGACCAGCTGGACCTGTGGATAAATGAAAATCCTTCAAGGGAAAAGGCCTATGCGGGTGCGGTGAAAAAGATAGCAGATGCCGTTGAGGCTATGTCGGAGCCCGACATGGACATAACCCTTATTACCGAAGCTCCCTTCAGGATAGAGCTTGTCTCGATGGCTGCTGCCTATACCCGCGGGGGAAAAGATGCGGTCAAGGGCCGTTACCGCGATTATTGTCAGGCCCTGGACAAGAGGGAGGCAGTGGCTCTTCTGGACCATTATGCCCGCAATGCCCGCCCCGGGCGCGAGCTGGAGATAGTCAGTGATGGTTTCGCTACCACCGAGGCCTATGTGGACCATCTTTTCACCAGCGCCTTTGCCAGCGAGGAAACTCTTGATGCGGCTCCTGATTCGCTGCTTGTAAACGATCCCGCCATGCTGCTCTGGAAAGCTGTTCTCGCCGAGGTCTATGAATGTTACGGCGAAGTCGCGCCGGAGGTTGAGGCTGCCATGAAAGAAGGCAGGACCGCCTATGCGGCAGCTCTTCTGGAATGGAAAAAAGGCGAACCCAGCTATCCTGACGCCAATTTCACCATGCGGCTTACCTACGGAAAAGTGAAACCCTACAGCCCCGCTGACGGAATTGACTACCGCTATTATACCACCGTGGACGGCGTAATTGAAAAGGCCGATGCGTCAAATCCCGAATTCCAGGTCCCTGACAAGCTGTGGGAACTGTGCGAAGCGCGTGACTACGGCCGGTGGAAAGATTCGGACGGCACGCTTCACACCTGCTTCCTCACCAATAACGATATCACCGGCGGCAACTCCGGCTCGCCGGTGCTGAATGCCAAAGGGGAGTTGATAGGCCTTGCCTTCGACGGCAACTGGGAATCCATGTCCAGCGACGTCATCTTCGAACCGGCCCTCCAGAGGTGCATCTGCGTCGATATCCGCTATGTCCTCTTCCTCGTGGAGAAGCTCGGCGGATGCAGCCGTATCATCGACGAAGTGACATTTGCAAAATAGGAGCGACAGATGATTCCTAAAGAAGAAATACTCAAGGCCCTCGGCGAGGTGAAACATCCGGGGATGGAGGACAGGAGCATCCTGGAGCTGGGAATGGTCGATGGAATCGAGCAGGAGGAGGGTAAGATAAGCGTTACCCTCGCCTTCCCCCGCAAGCCGGATCCACTGAAAAACTATCTCACAGGGGCCGTGAAGGCTTCTCTTTACCGGGCCGTTCCGGGAGGGACCGAGATAGAGGTCAGGACCATAGTCCGGGAAGCCCCGAAGCCGAAAGCTCCGGAACTGACCCTGGACGAGCTGCGCAATGTGCGCCATATCATAGGCATAGCTTCCGGAAAGGGCGGAGTGGGAAAATCCACCGTGGCGGTGAATCTCGCCATCGCCCTTGCCCGGCAGGGCTTCCGCGTGGGGCTCGCAGACGCTGATATCTACGGCCCGTCTGTGCCGCTGATGACAGGAACCGTGGGAGCTGTGCTGCCGGCGGAGCAGCAGGACGGTAAGGAAATAATTATCCCGGCGGAAAAATATGGCGTAAAATGGGTGTCTATCGGTTATTTCGCAGACCCCTCGCAGGCGCTCATCTGGCGGGGGCCTATGGCCTGCGGAGCCCTCAAGCAGATGATTCTGCAGGTCCGTTGGGGAGAACTTGACTATCTTCTGATAGACATGCCTCCGGGAACGGGCGACATCCATATATCCCTCCTGCAGGAGATTCCCATGGAAGGTGCCGTCATTGTCACGACTCCGCAGAAAGTGGCTCTCGCCGATGTGGAGAAAGGCGTCGATATGTTCCGGAACAAGAATATAAACCGTCCCGTCTTCGGGCTTGTGGAAAACATGGCCTGGTTCACCCCTGCGGAGCACCCGGACGAAAAGTATTACATTTTCGGGAAGGACGGCGGCGCTGAGATGGCGAAACATTTCGACATTCCTCTGCTGGCCCGGATTCCGCTTGTCAAAAGCATCTGCGAAGGAGGGGATTCAGGTGTTCCTCCCGCCCTTGGCTCCGGTCCCGACGGGGAGGCTTTTCTCCAGCTTGCGGCGCAGCTCGCCGCCCGGATGGGTTAGAACAGTGAGGGTTCCAGTTCTTTGACATGAAATGACTTACGGTGCCACGGGGTGGTACCGTATTTCTTTAGAGCTTCGATATGCTCCGGGGTGGGATATCCCATGTTCCTGTCCCACCCATATTCGGGAAAATCGGCGGCAATCTGCCGCATGAACGCGTCCCGGTGGGTTTTGGCCAGCACAGAGGCCGCGGCGATGCTCATGTAGGTGGCGTCTCCGTGGACCACGGTCTGGTAGTCCTTGAATCCGTAGTGGGCGAAGGGGCGGAATTTGTTTCCATCGATAAGCAGGAACTCCGGTGCGGGGTCGAGCCGTAAAACTGCCCGCTGCATGCCCGAAACGGACGCCCAGAGGATATTCAGCCTGTCTATATCCTCCACGCTCACCTCCTCCACTGCCCAGGCTACGGCCTCGGCTTCGATAATGGGGCGGAGCATATCCCTCTCTTTTTCGCTCATCTGCTTGGAATCGTTCAGAGCCGGATGATGGAAATCCGGGGGAAGGATCACTGCGGCTGCGAATACGGGGCCGGCGAGGGGCCCGCGGCCCGCCTCGTCGCAGCCGGCTTCCAGCCTCCCTTCTTTCAGGAAACTCTTCAGTCTGATATCTTTCATGCCTGCAAATATAGCACTTTTCCAAACAGGGCGATGTTAACAAAAAATTAACATTTTGTCACAAAAATTAACAAGAACACTGAATAATTGACGAAAACATATATTTCTGAATCTGAAATGCGCCGGGGTATTGCATTTTACCCGGAGTCGCAGTAAGTTTGCAAAAAATCAAACTGATGGACCAGATAATAAAAATTTATGACAAGTTTTCCGCCATGATGGTGGATACTCCCGTGGAGCAGTGGCCCGGAAGGACCTTCTCCGAAATCTGCCGCAGCCTGGGTGCCGACGAGGCGGCCCTCGACGCCTATATCAAAGAAGAAACCGGTTTTACCGGGGACGAAATAGTTGCAAGGTGTTGCAAGTAAGCCAAAAATTCGTAAATTTGTAGGCTCTATTCATTAGAATTAGTTAAACACACATAATAATGAAAACCTACCATACTAAAGACATCCGCAACGTCGCCCTCATCGGCGCGTCCCATTCCGGTAAAACCACCCTCTCCGAAGCCATGCTCTTCGAGGGAAAGGTGATTGACCGCAGAGGCTCCGTAGAGGACAAGAACACCGTCTCCGACAACACTGAATTCGAGCAGACAAACCAGAAATCCATCAACGCCACCCCGCTTTACGCTGAGTTCGGCGGCTGCAAGATCAACTTCATAGACACTCCCGGTTCGGACGATTTCTCCGGCGGAGCCCTTTCTGCTTTCAAGGTCGTCGAGGCTGCCGTCATGGTTATGAACGGCACTGCCGGCATCGAGGTGGGCACCACCCTGTTCGCCCGCTACGCAGACCAGTACAAGGTCCCTATGATCATTGCGGTCAACCAGCTGGACCACGACAAGGCCAACTGGGACGGTGTCCGTACCGCCATCAGCGAGGAGTTCGGCAACAAGGCCGTCATCTGCCAGTTCCCGGTGGCTCCCGGCCTCGGCCTGGAAGGCTTCGTGGACGTTATCACGATGAAGTTCTACAACCGCAAGGGTGAGGCTCTCGAGATTCCTGCCGCACATGCGGACGAGGCTGAAGAACTGCGTTCCGCCCTCATGGAGAAGGCTGCCGAAGGTTCCGACGAACTGATGGAGAAATTCTTCGATACCATGGAGCTTTCCACCGACGAAATCCGCGAAGGACTCCGCCTCGGAATGCTCAAGGGCGAGACCATCCCCGTGTTCTGCGTCGCCGCAAAGGAGAATATCGGTGTTGCACGTCTCATGGAATTCATTGTCAATGTCGTCCCCTCACCGCTCGGCTCAAAGCAGGCCACGGTGGAAGGCGGCGAGATTGTCTGCAACCCCGCGGCTCCCGTGAGCCTGTTCATCTACAAGGCTTCCGTGGAGCAGCACCTCGGTGATGTTTCTTACTTCAAGGTGATGAGCGGTACCCTCAACGAAGGCGCCGATCTCGTGAACCCCGAGACCGGAAACGGCGAGCGTCTCAGCGCCATCTACGCCGTCGCCGGCAGCAAGAAAGAGAAAGTCTCCTCCATCAGCGCCGGTGACATCGGCTGCGTCATGAAACTCAAGAACGGCAAGACGGACGTTACTCTTGCCGCCCAGGGTGTGGATGCAATCGCTCACATGGTGTTCCCGGACGCCAAGTACCGCTGCGCCGTAAAGGCCCTCGACAAGAACGACGAGGCCAAGGTCGGCGACGCCCTCAACCGCATCGCGGCCCAGGATCCCACCATCGGCGTGGAATACTCAAAAGAACTCCGCCAGACCATCCTTTCCGGTATGGGCGAGCAGCACATCAACTATGTGAAGTGGAGAGTCACCACCGAGTTCAAGCTCAACATTGAGCTCTATGCCCCGAAAGTGCCTTACCGCGAGACCATCACCAAGATTGCGACCGCTCAGTACCGTCACAAGAAGCAGTCCGGCGGCGCCGGCCAGTTCGGTGAAGTTCACCTCCTCGTATGTCCTTACGTCGAGGGTGAGGAAGCTCCGAAGAACTTCAAGATCGACGGCAAAGACACCGTGTTCAATTTCAAGAGCCAGGAAA
>JAFYEM010000035.1 GCA_017544265.1 Bacteroidales bacterium
AGCGAACTCGCCGAGCTTGTGGCCGACCATATTCTCAGTTACATAAACCGGAATAAACTTGTTTCCATTATGAACTGCGATAGTGTGGCCGACAAAGTCAGGGGAAATCATACTGGCACGTGACCAGGTCTTGACAACCTCTTTTTTCTTGCTGCCATCATTCATAGCAAGAATCCTTTTCTCCAGGGCTTCCTGGATGTACGGTCCTTTTTTAAGTGAACGACTCATAATCTAAGTGTTATTCCGTTATTTCTTCTTTCTTCTTTCAATGATGAACCTGTTGGACACAGCCTTCGGGTTGCGGGTCTTGAAGCCCTTTGCAGGGAGGCCCTTGCGGCTGCGCGGATGTCCACCGGAGGCGCGGCCTTCACCACCACCCATCGGGTGATCATGAGGGTTCATGACAACACCACGGTTGTGGGGCTTGCGGCCAAGGTGACGGTTGCGACCGGCTTTGCCGAACGATTCAAGATTGTGATCCGTGTTGGATACGATACCCACGGTTGCGCGGCAGGCGACAGGAACCATCCTGGTCTCACCCGAAGGGAGGCGGAGGATTGCATATTTGCCTTCACGCGCAGCAAGCTGGGCGTAGGTACCTGCGCTGCGGGCCATAGCGGCGCCCTGTCCGGGGCGGAGCTCGATGGCGTGAACGAGGGTACCGACAGGAATCTCACTCAGAGGGAGGCAGTTGCCGGTGTCGGGAGAAACTCCGCTGCCGGAAATGATGACCTGGCCCACTGTAAGTCCGTTGGGGGCGATGATGTACCTCTTTTCGCCGTCCTCATACTGGACGAGGGCGATACGGGCGCTGCGGTTGGGATCGTACTCGATGGTGAGCACAGTCGCCTTGACAGCATCCTTGTTGCGAAGGAAGTCGATGATACGATACATCCTCTTGTGTCCGCCGCCGCGGTAACGCACGGTCATCTGGCCGGTATTGTTGCGGCCGCCGGTGGATTTAAGGGGAGCAAGGAGCTTCTTGCAGGGCTTCTTTGCGGTAATCTCCTCGAAGGAGCTGATAGCTTTGTTACGCTGACCGGGAGTGGTCGGTTTGTATTTCTTGATTGCCATAGCTTATCCTCCGTTAGATGTTAGCGTAGAAGTCAATCTTATCGTCGCCTGCGAGGGTGACGTAAGCCTTCTTGAAGTGATTCATACGACCTTTGAGGAGACCGGACTTGGTGTAGCGCTGTTTCCTCTTGCCGTGGTAGTTGAGAGTGTTTACCTCCAGGACGCTGACGCCATAGAGTTTCTCGACCTCGGCTTTGATCTGGATTTTGTTGGCCTTGCGGTCAACGATGAAACCGTAACGGGAGAGTTTTTCGCCCAGACCCGTCATTTTCTCGGTTACTATAGGTTTGATTAAGATACCCATTTCGTGTCCTCCTTATTTCGCTGCGGGGGCGAGGATATCCTGGACGCCGTCCACGAGAACGAGCTGAGCTGCGTTCATGATGGCATAGGTGTTAATCTCGTCCACGGTGATAACCTTGACACCCTGAAGGTTGCGGGATGAAAGATAGATATTGTCGCTCTTGGAAGGAAGCACGAAGAGGACCTTCTTGTCCGCGGCCTTGAGGGCTGCGAGGATTCCGAGGAATTCCTTGGTCTTCGGGGCATCCATTGCGAAGGGTTCAAGAATGGTGATCGCGCCTTCGGTGGCCTTGTATGACAGGGCGGAGAAGCGGGCGAGCCTCTTTACCTTCTTATTGAGCTTGAAGCGATAGTCGCGGGGCTTGGGGCCGAAAACGCGGCCGCCGCCGACGAAGATACCAGCTTTGAGGGAGCCGTGACGTGCACCGCCGCCGCCTTTCTGACGGCCGAGCTTCTTGGTGGAGTAGGCAACCTCGCTGCGGTCTTTGGTCTTCGCTGTACCCTGCCTCTGGTCGGCGAGATACTGGACGACATCGAGATAGATAGCGTGGTCGTTCGGGGTGATTCCGAAGACTTTCTCATCGAGGACGACTTTCTTTCCGGAGAGTGAGCCGTCGATTTTGTAGACTGACAATTCCATAATAAAAGCCTCCAAGATTAGTCAAGAATCAACAGGTAGGAACCTTTGGCTCCGGGAACGGAACCTTTGACAACGAGAAGATTGTTTTCAGGGATGAGTTTGATGACCTCGAGGTTGAAAACCTTGACTCTCTCGTCGCCCATGTGGCCGGCCATGCGCATTCCGGGAAGGACGCGGGAAGGCCAGGACGATGCGCCCATGGAACCGGGGTGACGGAGACGGTTGTGCTGGCCGTGGGTCTGGCCTCCGACACCGGAGAACCCGTGGCGCTTGACAACACCCTGAAAACCTTTACCTTTGGAAGTACCGACGACATCCACGAACTTCACGTCAGTGAAAACATCCGTGAGGGTGAGAGTGTCGCCCAGGGAGAGCTCTCCCGCGAAGTCGGCCGGAAATTCGACCAGTTTGCGCTTGGGAGTGGTTCCTGCCTTTTCGAAGTGCCCCTTCAGGGCAGCGCTGGTGTGTTTGGGTTTCTTTTCGTCATAGGCAAGCTGCACGGCGGCATAACCATCAGTTTCGACCGTACGAACCTGCGTGACAACACACGGACCAGCCTCAATGACGGTGCATGGAATATTCTTTCCATCAGCACCGAAGACGGAAATCATTCCGACTTTCTTTCCAATTAATCCAGGCATTGGTTTTGGTTAATTAATTGTTACTTAATACGTTAAAATAAGTCCGCTCATTTTGGCGGACCGCAAAGGTAAGAATTATTTTTTTGATTTCCAAATATTTGCTAACGCGATTTTTTATGCCGATATTTGCATGGTCGGGCGACAAAACGCCGGGCGCCGTATGAAGTTTCACTCTTTTATATTATTCTTCCTGCTGTTCGCGCTGCTGCCGGATTTGTACTTCTCTCTGGTGCTGCTGCGGGGATCATGGTGGACCGCCCTTCTGCTGCTTCCTACGGCGGCGGAACTTGTCTGCCTGCCGCTGATAGGCACGGGCAGGAAATATATGGATGCGGTCAGGGTTTTTTCCTATTTGACTTTCATTTTCTCGCTGCCGAAATTCCTGTTCTGCCTTTTCCATATCCTCCTTCACCACGCCGCGGGAGCGGACGGAATCGTGGCAGACTTGGTGCCATACATCGTCGGAGGCGGTGTTTCGCTGCTGTTCTCCGTGATGATATTCTTCGTCACCACCCACCTCAGGGTGAAGTCCTCAGAACTGCCTCTGAAAGGGCTTCCGGCGGGATTCGACGGTGTAAGAGTGTGCCACCTTTCGGATTTTCACCTGGGCTCTTTCCCCAGGAGCGGCGAATACATCCGCCGGATTGTGAGCAAGGTTGAAGAACTCGAAGCCGATCTGATTCTGTTCAGCGGGGACCTGGTGAATTTCGAGACCGGAGAAACCGTCCCGCACCTTCAGGCACTGAGCCGCATCAAAGCACCCCTCGGGGTCATTTCCATACGGGGAAACCACGATTACCTGCTGCACGGGCCGCACAAAGGTGAATCCCGCGAAAGGGAAGCCGAAAAACTGCTGGAGATTGAAAGGCAACTCGGCTGGAAAGTGCTACTCAACAGCAATACAATAATAGAAAGGAACGGGGACAGGATTGCAGTCGCGGGAGTGGAGAACATTTCCTCCAATCCCTTCTTCCCGAAGACCGGAGGGGACCTCAAAAAAGCCCTTGAGGGACTTCCGGAGGACATATTCAAGATCTTGCTGTCACACGACCCTACTCACTGGCGTTCGGAAGTCATTCCTTCAAGCGACATAGCCCTCACCCTGTCCGGACACACCCACGGCCTGAAGGTCAAGATGGCCGGACTGCACCCGTCGTCCTGGCGGCTCCGCGAATCAGGCGGAATCTACCGCGAGGGCGACAAGGTCCTCAACGTGTCAGAGGGCCTGGGCAGCGCTTTCGCCTTCCGCCTCGGCGGTTTTCCCAAGATAGACATTTTTACTCTCCGGAGAATTTTGTAACTTTGTCACTTTGTAACCAAACATGTCATTATGGATAAATGGCTTTTAATTGTAAATCCCTCCTCCGCCACTGAATCCACAGCCGGAAAATGGGAAGAGTCCAGAAAAGTCCTGACCGATGCCGGGCACGAGGTCGATGAGGCGCTCACCGGATATGCTGGTCACGCTATCACCATCGCGAGCGAAGCCGCGGAAAAAGGCTACCGCCGCTTTATCGCCGCCGGCGGCGACGGCACCATCCACGAAGTAATGACCGGACTGCTGCGCTATGTCGATTCAAACGGCGCCGACTTTTCGGACTTCACCCTCGCGGTTCTCCCCTACGGCACCGGCAACGACTGGATCAGGACTGCCGGAATTCCAAATGACATCTCCAAGGCTGCCGCCTGCATAATCCGCGGCAAGACCGCAAAGGAAGATGTGGTCAGGGCACGTTTTGAAAACGGAGTATTCTGCATGGCCAACATCGGCGGTATCGGCGTGGACGCAGACATCTGCTTCAACACCAATACGCTGAAAGACAAAGGCTACAAAGGCGACCTGCTCTACAAGATGGTGGCCCCGTGGTCGGTCATGTCGAAGAAACTCCGGATGGCGGAAGTCATACTGGACGGCGAGAATGTCTATAAGGGTAAGCTCTTCTCCATGGTAATCGGCAACGGCGTCTATCGCGGCGGCGGACTTAAGCAGAACGAAGAAGGCGGCGACTGGTCGGACGGAATTCTGGAAATGTCCATACTGCCGGGCATGAGCCACTTCGCCGGACTTGGGAAGATGATGCACTGTCTCTCGGGGGACTTCGCCGTGCAGCCGGGCATCATCACAAAGCGTTTCAAAAAGATGGTTGTCACTCCTCTGGATGGCACTCCTGACAGGGTGGAACTGGACGGAGAAATCCCCGGAACACTTCCCCTGACCATAGACATTGCATCCTCACAGATTAACATAATTGTCCCTTAATGGAGAAAAGAGGCTCGGTAAAAGCGGCGCACCTCGGACTGGCCGAAACCTTCCTGAGGTACTTTGCGTGGTGCCTGGTGAAAACCGTGCACCGTCCTAAGGTCTATGGGGAAAAGCCCGGACTGGACGAGCCTGTGATTTTTGTGTGCAGGCATGTCGGACTGATGGACCCCGTAATGCTGATGGTGGAGTACTTCCCGATGATGGTCCGGCCGCTTGTGGCGAAGGACTATGTGGAGAAAAACGCCTTTACCCGGAAGTTCTATCCCATCGCGCAGTGCATTCCCATAGACCGCTACAATCCGGCCACAGAGTGGGTGGAGCGCTCGCTGGAAGCACTCGGAAAGGGCGAGAGCCTTATAATATACCCGGAGGGGAAGCGGAACAAGAACGGGGACGGGCTTCTGAAATTCCATAGCGGAGCCGCCCTTCTCGCCGCGAAAAGCGGAGCCCGCCTGGTGCCTGTCTATAACGCCCGATGGAGTTTTCCGCACCGCTATCGCCTCGCCATAGGGAAACCAATACACCTTCCGTCAGTACCGGAGGGTGCTGATTTCAACGCCTGGCTCGGAGAGCAGACCGAACTGCTTCAGAGAGCCGTAGAAGAACTTAAATTTTAATTTAATACGTATTATGAAAAAACTAATCCTCGCTGCTGTGGCAGCACTTGCACTTGTTGTGGTTTCTTCCTGCAACAAAGGGCCCGAAAGCCTTGACGGAACATCCTGGAGCACCAAAGAGAATGAAGCCGGCTGGGTAATGAACTTTAAATTCGTGGATTCTTCTTCGCTCATCGTCATCCAGTCCATCGGAGGAGAAGAGAATCCCAAGCAAGAGTACAGCTACAAGTATTCGAAGGGCAAACTCACTGTCTATGAAGATGAAACCGAGGTGGGCAACGGCAACGTCAACAAGTCGGATATGACTTTTACCCTCCTGGCAACTGGTTCTTCATATATCCTGTACAAGAATTAAGATTCCACATATAAACAAAAAACACCTGCATCACTTCCGGCTTCAGGAAAAGTGATGCAGGTATTTTTTTCGTCTCTGCCTACAGGCACATCACGGCACGGACATAGGCGCTGCCGTTGCTGTGGGTCCTGGTGTCTTTGTACTGCCTACACCGGTGGACATTGCTGCCAGATACGGTGTAACAGAAAGCTTCGTATTCGGATTCTTCTTCAGTGCTCCAGTAATCGCCGCTGAGCTGGGTGGCACCGGTCTTGAGGAGCGAGGCGTTTATAATGGCAAGGTTCGCCTTCATGGAATCGAACTCCCACTTTGAGGGAAGATACCAGCCGCTTATACTTTTATCCCCGGATGAAATCTTGGGAATGTCTGAATAGGCATCGACCATCTTGACAGGCAACACGTCGTAATTGTGGTTGTTCAAATGGTTGTTATAAAACTTCAGAAGGAGGTATGACAGCAGCCCGTAATCGCTGCAGTAAACTCCGAAACCCGTCCACTGCTTCGCATATTCTTTCGTTTCGGGACTGAAGACATAGCGGCCGTAAAGCTGGAACTGCCAGAGATTTGAACCGTTCTGCTTATCCTCGGTTGCTGCTATGTATTCATTGTTGTGCTGCCACTCCACTTTGTCGGGAGACTGGTCTTTCTTAAGCACCAGCGCATGGGCGGAAGAAGGGATGTAGAAGCCGGGAAGATTGCTGCGGCTGAATGTACGGAACTCATACAGGCCGGCGGCATTTTCTTCGTCTTTGCACCCATTCAGTTTATCCATATCGAAACTTGAAGGCACATCTGTAGTCACAACGACTCCGATATACTTGAAAACTCCCATATTAGTAGGGCTTTGGGGAGTATTCGAAACCGTTCCGTCGGAGGCCTCATACTTGGAATTGCTTCCCGCGGCATACCTCAAGCCGCAGTCCACGGCGACGTACATGTTGTCAGAATAATAGACATAATCCCCGGGCTTTGTATCGGTGCGTTCATAATCAAACACATAGACCTTGAAAGTTGTCTTGACGTCCTTGGCGTACGAAGACTTGACAACTATGTCCACACTGCCTGCATTCCTCGCCAATCCCTCTACGGTCAATTTATCATCCTCCACTTTCACGCTTGCGATGCCAGGTTTCGACGAAGTGGCCTCGAAGCCTTCGATGGCACCATACGGGACAGGATTTATCGTGAATACAACCTTGGAGCCCACCTTCATAAGGCGCTCGTTATTCTTGTTCAGATACTCACCCGACAGGGAAATGCCCGTGGGCAGGGGCTGGATTTTTACACTGACCTCGTCTGAAAGCTCAGAGTGGCCTTCAACTTCCACTCTCACTATGGCCGCGGCGTTTGTCGCTCCGCCCAGGTCCTTGGTCTGAATCGTGCCAGTCTTGCTGTCGAGACTGATGTAAGTATCTCCCTTGACTATGGACCAGGCCACCGGAAAGTCCGACGTGACCGCGTCAAAATCATTGATTACCCGGCTTTCGAGCTGGAAGGACTCGCCTTCTGCAAGATGCAGGGCGCCGTCTGAAAGGAAATGCGAATCGGTTTTCACTATTGACACCGAAGCCGGTTCAGCCGGCTTCTGGGTGACGGTGACCTTGCAGGTTTTACCAGACAGCTTGCCCTTTTTCGGGTGAATAATGAACTTGGCCTCGCCGATGGACTTGGGTGTTATGTTTATTCCCTCTGCGACGAGACTCCATTCAATCACGGCGGTCTCCGGTTGCTCGCACGTCACTTCCACATCCTTGTTCAGGGATGCATTGTCCGGAGAAAGCGCGATTTTAATGGTAGCGGGGGCGGAATTGATGGCAAGTGAAAAGGAAGACGGGACATCTATTCCGGTCACCTCGACAAACTCAGAAGCCGGGGGGTCTGGATTCGTATTATGGCCCTGGTTGCCGCTATCAGATCCGGGGTTTTCCTTTTTACAGGAAAAAACGAGGGCGCCAAAAAGCATCGCCGCCAGTAAGAATACTTTTTTCATAGACTTAAGCATTTGGGCAAATATATGAATTATCTTACAAAACTCCAATTTCGTCACAGTTCCGGCCTGGTCCAGTGGATTTGCGTGCCATGCGATTCCATGCCGCGGAAATAGGTCATCTGGCGCTTGGCGAACTGGTGGATTGCAGTCGCGAGCTGCCCGCGCATGGACTCGTAGTCGATAAGGCCCATCAGGTACTGGGCTATGTAGCGGTACTCAAGGCCGTAGTAAATAAGGTCGTCGTAGCTGACTCCGGACTCCACCAGGCCGCGGACCTCATCAATCATTCCTCCGGCAAGCCTTTCATCCAGGCGGCGGTCTATGCGCTCGTTGCGCTCTTCGCGGGAGACGACCGTTCCGATGAAATAGGCCCGCTTAGGTTTGTAGGAGGTCTTTTCCACATTCTCCTGAAGAAGCACTTCCAGGGCCCGCACCAGCCTTCGCTTGGAGACCATCACCTCGGGGTCCGGCTCGGTCCTTTCGGCATAGGCCTCGCGGAGTTCTTCTATGTCCGCTGCCTCGAGTTCGCGGCGGAGCTGCTCGTCGGGAGGCACCGCAGGCAGGGAATAGGCCCGCACGACCGCGTCTATATACAGGCCTGTCCCTCCGCAGAGTATAGGGAGGACGCCGCGGCCGCGAAGTTCGGCATAGACTTTCTCAAAGTCGCGCTGATAGTCGTAGAGTGTATATTTTTCGCCGGCCGGGACTATGTCTATCATGTGGTACGGTACATCTCCGTATTCTCCGAGATCCTTTCCAGTGCCTATTGTCATTCCCCGGTACACCTGCCTTGAATCCGCCGAAACAATCTCAGCCGCCACTCCCGCCGCAGGAGAAGGGGCGCCTGCGGCTTTACAGGGGGTCGATGCCGCCGTCACCCCTTCTCCTGCGGCGGTCCCGGGCTGCATAGCCAAGCCGTAGGCGGTGACGTTCCGGGGGGCATCGACCCCCTGAAAAGCCCCACGGGGCGTCACCGCCGCAGGAGGAGCGGCCGGCAGGGATGCAAGCGCCTTGGCGAGCGACACTGCGAAGCGGGTTTTGCCGGAGGCTGTCGGGCCGAGTACGACGACAAGGTCTATTTCGCCGCGGCGCCATAGGCCGGCGACCTCGGCGGGGTCTATCTTTTCGGGCTCTGGAATGGGAGCCGGGGGAACTGCTGCCTGAATGTGTACCATGTCGCAAATATAAGCAAAAAGTTACTATATTTGCAGCCGCTATGGCCATCAAGAAGGAACATAAGGTTCAGATTTCAAACCGCAGGGCCTCGTTTGACTACGAGTTCCTGGAGACCTATGTTGCCGGAATACAGCTGGTCGGCACCGAAATAAAGTCCATTCGGGCGGGAAAGGCGTCGCTGCAGGACGCCTGGTGCTATTTCTCCGGAGGACAGCTCTTCGTGCGGGGACTTAACATAGCCCTCTACGCCTGGGGCTCCGGCTGGGGCCAGCATGAGCCGCTTAGGGACAGGCGGCTGCTTCTGAACCGCAAGGAACTCCGCCACCTTGAAATCGAAGACAAGAAGGCGGGCCTGACAATAGTTGCCGTGAAGCTTTATATTGCCGACAACGGCTACGCAAAGCTTCTGATCGCCCTTGCACGGGGCAAGAAGGAATACGACAAGAGGGAAACCATCCGGGAGCGGGACATACGCCGGGAGATGGAGCGGGGTTAGCGGATTATCCCGATTTTTTTCAGGGAAGACAGAGTCGCCGACATCTTTTCATAGTCGGCGGGATCTTTCCATATTTCCGCGGGAGAGGTCACCGGAACCGCCGAATAGGAGACCTCCACCATTCCCGGCTTGGTGCACCACAGGTACTCGAAATACGGTCCGTCGAGGCGGGGGGCTTCTCCGAAGCGGCAGATGATTTTCATGCTGAGGGCGGCTTCCAGGCGGGCCGGAAGGTCATTCTGGTTGGAAAGGGCATTGCCGAGGGAATAGACCACGGGAACGCCGTCGATAAACTGCACGTCCTGCACCACATGGGGATGGCCGCCGATTACGGCATCGGCCCCGTTGGAAATCAGCCAGCGGGCGAAATCTTCCTGCGCTGGGCTATGGAAATGGGCATACTCTACTCCCCAGTGCGGAAACACCAGCACCAGGTCCGCCCTCCTGGCACGCTGCATGACCGGCAGGAGCTTTTCCCTGTTCATATAATGCACCTTCGGCCAGAGGGTCTGCTGGCCCCGCTCGGTGCCGTAGGTGCAGTTGACTATGGCGACGCTGACGCTCCCGACATGGACCATCAGCGGATTCTGAAGGGTGTCCGCGGCGGGGCTGCCGGCGATGCCGGTATAGACAATGCCCATTTTTTCGAGACGGTCTATTGTGCGCGACAGGCCGGCGCCGCCCTTGTCGAGCATGTGGTTGTTCGCGGTCAACAGCACGTCGAAACCCACATCGGAAAGGTACTGCGCGAAATCGTCAGGGCCGGAGAAGACGGGATAACCAGAATAGGGCTTGCCTCCGAGGGGGAATTCCATGTTGCAGACTGCGAGGTCCGCGCCCTGGATCCTGTCCTCAATATATTTGAAGAAACTGCCGTAGCCGTGCTCCGCAGCGCTCTTCTGGACCTTGCCGTGGCTCATTACGTCGCCGAGCACAAAAAGAGTAAGGGTGTCCGTCGGGCCGCTCCACTGGAGTTCCCTCGGGAATTCCAGCCTTGACGGAGCACTCTCGCGCAACCCCTGCGCCCCGAGAGAAATGCTCAGGAATATCAGTAGTATTGCCGCGAATCTTTGCATAAGCTATCGTTTAGTAATAATTTCATTTTTCCTTTATGAGGACGCATAGGCCCAGTATGGTGAGGAGGGCGTTGACCAGTATCAGCTCGTAGCCGAAGCTGTAGCCGGCTTTCGACGCGCCCCATTGCAGCAGAAGACTGACAAGCGGCGAAAGTATGGCGACAAGCGGGACCCATTTGTCGTGGACCTGCTTCTTGCAGGCCAGCCCGAAGGCGAACAGGCCCAGAATCGGGCCGTAGGTATAGCTCGCAAGACGATAAACGACGTCTATTGCGCTTTTCGTGTCTATGAGATGGAAGGCATAGACGCACAGGCCCATCACCAGCGCAAGGGCGGCATGGACCCATTTGCGCCGGCTCCCGTCGGAAGGCCCGGCTTCTGACGGCGCGAGGTCGGCGACAAAGGAGGTGGTCAGCGCCACCAGGGCGGAACCGCCCGCGGAGAAGGCGCAGGACACCAGGCCCAGCACGAAAAGCACGCCGACAGCAGTCGGGAGATATCCACCGGTAGCGACCGCGGGAAAGAGGCTGTCTCCGCTTTCCGCTATGCCGCGGCTGGCGGCAAACAGATAGAGCAGCACTCCCAGGCAAAGGAAGAGGAATATTACAGGAACCTGCATCAGACCTCCTACAATCATGTTTTTTCTGGAATCCCGGGCATTGCGGCTGGTGAGTGTGCGCTGCATCAGATCCTGGTCCAGGCCGGTCATGGCAATTACCAGAAGCACCCCGGAAAGGAACTGCTTCCAGAAATAGTACGGAGAGGCCGGTTCGTCGAAAAAGAACACTTCCGACATTTCGCTGCCGCGGACCGCGTCTATGGTCCCCCTCCAGTCCAGGCCGAGTCCGGCGGCGATATAGACAATGCACAGCACTATGGACGCGACCATGAAGAGGGTCTTGAGCACGTCCGTCCACAGCACCGATTTCATACCGCCGCGGATGGTATAGACCAGGATTATGGCTATGCAGACGGCGACGTTCAGCCCGAAAGGCAGGCCCAGCGGGGCATAGACCATCAGCTGTAGGGTCGCGCAGAGCAGGAACAGCCTCACTGACGCGCCGAGAATCTTCGAGATGAAGAAGAACCAGGCGCCCGTGCGGTGGGTGCTCGCCCCGAAACGCTCCTCCAGATACTGGTAGATCGAAACTATATTTTTGCGGAAGAAAACCGGAGTCAGCACGAAGGCGATTATCAGATAGCCCGTGAAAAAGCCGAGGACCATCTGCATGTAGCTCATGGACGCGGTTCCGACCATTCCGGGGACCGACACGAAGGTCACGCCGGACATCGGGGCGCCGACCATGGCAATCGCGACCACCCACCACGGGGCCCTGCGGCCGGCGGTGAAGAAGTCTCCTCTGGAGCGGGCCGACAGTGCCGCGACCATGGCGGTCATGGCGAACCATCCTGCAATTATCAGTATGACGGACAGCGGAGTCAAGATAAAATGCTAACTTTGGGCCTGCAAATATAGGAAAAAATGGCTATTAAAAGGATTTTTGGACTCGCTTTGCTGGCACTGCTCTGCTCCTGCAGGGGCGCCGCGCCGGAGAAACTGGAAAACGGTGACTTGATTTTTGTCGGGATACGCATGGACTATTCCCTCGACCATGATTCGATGGACAATGCCATCGCGTCCGCGACCGGAGACGGCGGCGGCCTGAATCTCATTCACGCGGCGATAGTGGAGGTGGACCGCGACGGGGCGCAGTGGATCATAGATGCGACCATAAAGCGCGGGGTGGACCGTCATCCGCTGGATACGTTCCTTCGCGATTTCACCCTCAGGGACGGTTCCCTGCCGGTTTTCGAGGTGAAGCGGCTGAAGGACACCACCGGGGTGGCGGGCTTTGTGAAAAAGGCCCGGACCTTCCTCGGGGAGAGCTACAACAGTTCTTTCGTACCCACCCCTGGCGCTCACTACTGCACCGAACTGATACGCGACAGCTATGTCCCGGAAGGCGGATCTCCCCTATTCGACGAGGCGCCGATGAATTTCCACGCCCCGGACGGGAGCATGCCGGTCTATTGGGAGCAGCTGTTTGCGCTTCTGGGGATGGAAGTCCCTCAGGGCGTCCCGGGTACAAATCCGCAGGATATGTCCCGTTCGCCGCTGCTGAAGGCTGTGCCTATATGCGTTCCTTAATATTATAATCGTTGCGCGAGGCGGAGGAGCGGGAGATGAGTTCTCCGACAAATCCTGCGAGGAAGAGCATCACGCCGAGAATCAGGGCGACCAGTGCGAGATAGAAAAGCGGCTGGTCGGTGACTGCCCTGAAGCGCAGGCCCTGGGCCTGATAGACAAGTTTGCGGACTATGATCCATACCGTCATAACGAAACCGGCGAGGAACATGAGTATTCCGCTGGTACCGAAAAAGTGCATCGGCTTCTTGCCCCACTTCGAAAGGAACGACAGGCTCATCAAATCCAGCAGGCCGTTCACGAAGCGGTCCATTCCGAATTTGGATACGCCGTACTTGCGTTTCTGGTGATGCACGGGCATTTCGCCTATTTTGCCGAAGCCGGCATTCTTCGCCAGATAAGGGATATAGCGGTGCATTTCGCCATAGACCTCTATGCTTTTGACGACATCGGCGCGATAGGCCTTAAGGCCGCAGTTCATATCGTGGAGGCGTATGCCGGTCACGCGGCGGGCCGCCCAGTTATAGAGTTTTGAAGGGATATTTTTAGTCAGTGCGTTGTCTTTCCGCTTCTGCTTCCATCCGGAAACCAGGTCGTATCCCTCTTCCTTTATCATTTTCACGAGGCCTGGGATTTCCTCCGGAGAATCCTGAAGGTCCGCGTCCATGGTTATGACCACCTCGCCCTGCGCGGCGGCGAAACCCTCGTAGAGCGCAGCCGATTTGCCATAATTCCGCCGGAAGCTGATTCCCCTCACTGCCGCGTCCCCGTCTTTCAGGGAACGGATCACATCCCAGGAACCATCAGTGGAGCCGTCATCCACAAAAATTATTTCATAGGTGTACGAGTTCTCCTGCATCACCCTCTTTATCCAGGCTGCCAGCTCCGGAAGTGATTCAGCCTCATTGAGAAGCGGGACTATGACAGATAAATCCATTCGTAAAAATTTTTACAAAAATAACATCTATTCGTAAAAACATCAAGTTTTTTGCAACTTTACGAAAAAGTTGTATCTTTGCAGTCCCGCTTTTTGCGGAAACGTTTTGGCTTTGACCCCGGAGGGGTGGGTGAGTGGCTGAAACCAGCAGTTTGCTAAACTGCCGTACGGGTTATTCCGTACCACGAGTTCGAATCTCGTCCCCTCCGCCTAATGAAACAAAAAGCCGCGCCAAGCTTGCTTGAGCGCGGTTTTTTGTTTCATTATGGCAAGCCCGCCGCAGGCGGGAGAGATGCCGGAGGGCGCCAGCCCGACGGAATCTCGGAGGGGGCGAGACGGAAAGTCGCGCCAGCCCGACGGAATCTCGGAGGGGGCGAGACGGAAAGTCGCGCCAGCCCGACGGAATCTCGGAGGGGACGAGACGGACGCCGTAGATTAGCTGGAGCCTCAAAAAGTTATCGCCGGCAGGATGTTCCCAAGAGTGAGTTGGTACAGCAGCTGGAAGGGTTTGCAGACAAGGACAAGAGGTCAGAGGTCATCAAAGCCTCCAACCCTCCACCAAATACTACATTCTCGTAGCGCTTGAAAACCTGACCTCGGAGGTGACCTCCTTCACGATGGCGAATTAACCGCTATAGACACCACATAGAGCGATAATCCGCGGGGCCTCCCGGCACCTCAGACTGTTCAAATCAGCAACAGGCTATCGTAAGTTTTTCAATTCACTGCTTTATTCTTAATCGTGTATGAAACCTCTTCGTTATCCGAATATGTCTCGGTCATTCCACTCAACAACCCGTCCTTGAATTGATATTGCAGAGCACAATTGCTGGTTATGGGTGTCACTCCATCCCACTCATCAATATAAGTATGTTTGACGGACGTTGCAAGGTACTTGCTATTCTTCCCATAAAGTCCAAGCATATGGGAGGGGGTGTAAGGATAAACATCTGCTACATCTGTATGGAGACAAAGCGGTTCAAAATTTTTCCCGAAGTAGGGATTCAACTCGCTCCCATAGTTTATCACATAGGTAGAAAGCACAATCGGATCCTGGTCGTCATAGAAAGTGTGAACCACCTTCGTAAGACATTCATTGCTCCACGTGAAACTCCAAATATCCGTCAAGGTATTTTTATTTCCGTAGGTGTCAGTTGCCGTTATTTGTTTCAGACAGCCATTATTGTATTCAAAATCATATTTGGTCATGTCATCGGTGTAACTCTTGACATATCCATTGGAGAGTGTTCTTGTCCATGTCTTCGACGAGGACGTGCCCGTACGACTGATGGTCAGACTAAGACTTGTGAACGTGAATGCATAATTATCGACATCCGTGGAAGTCTCACCGGCATATTTGCTTGAATAACTGTACGAACTGATTATTCCATTCTCACCATAGGAAAAGGCATACTGATAGGTGTCGCCATCGCTATCCTGACGGCTAATTTCATACGGTAATTTAATCTTCGTTGACGGGGTGTCTCCACCGCCCGAGCCAGAATCTCCACCGCCCGAGCCAGAATCTTCACCACCGGAGTCTGGATCAACCGTCGCAGGCGTGTTCGCACTTTGGTTTGGAGTCCCCTTTTCACAGGAGTAAACTGTCATCAACATCACAAGGGTGACAGCCTTCAAGAAATTTTTTAACATAACGTTGTTAGTTTTTCCACCTACAGATTCCAGACTCGGCATTTTGTTGTTAAATAAAAAGGCAGGAACCTGTCTATCTTAAGAGAGCCTCTGGACGTGGCTTCGAGCAATAGACTTCCTGCCTTATATGTTCGGCGCCATGAACGGCGTCGAGACATACCAAAGCGAAACGTCCATCTGCTCTAAAAAAATTGTCCAGATTTTCTCTTAAAGATGAACTACCTTTCAGCTCTGGGTATTACTCTTCCCAGTAGCGATACAAATTTATATAAAATAAATAGTTAATGCAAATTGGTCATTGGAGTCCATTGTGCTGCCCCAGGGGCTCAAATCCATAGAGGGATTTGCATTTATGGATTGCACCAACTTGAAGAGACTTGTTATATCACCCACTAATGAGGAGATATTGGGGATACTTCTCTGTGAATGCAGAAAGATTGAGAAGGTAGAGTTCAATGATGGAACAGAAGCTGATTTGGAAGTCATTAAGAAGAAAGGAGCCCAAGTCAGGAGAAGAAGACTGTCATAGAGAAGATACAGAACTTCTTTGAAAGATACTTTGGATTGTAGAGACAGGGTTTTTGAACACAGTGCATTTTTGGGTCAAAAAAGTCGCGCCAGCCCGACGGAATCTCGGCAAAGAACAACATCCGGACTGAAAAATTTTGGAGAACAATAAATTATGACTAACTTTACATCAAAACGGAAGAAATGACACACTCCATCCTCATATCTCTTTTTATTGCCGCCCAGGCGGTGGTGGGGATCAACCCTGCCACCACTCTCGGACCAGTAAAACCCATGAATGCGGCAAACAACGGTCCCATTGACCCCACTATGGAATCTTACACTGCCCTCCGCGTTCCATACGCCAGGACGCACGACACCGCCCTGGGAGAAGAATACGGCGGCCACTGCATAGACATCAACCAGATTTTCCCGAATTTCAATGCCAATGTCAATAATCCCCGGTCCTACGATTTCACCAACAGCGACGTGGTGTTCAAGGATATGTTGAAAGCCGGAACCAAACCCTTCTTCCGGCTTGGGCAGAGCATTGAGCATCAGACAAAGAAATACGGCATCTACCCGCCAGGGAACTATAATAAGTGGGCTCGCATCTGCGAGCATATCATCCGCCACTACAACGAAGGCTGGGCGGACGGATACCACATGGGTATCGAGTATTGGGAAATCTGGAACGAACCGGATCTGGATGATCCCGATGACCGCTGGAAAACGGATCCGCGCACATGGGGCGGCACCCAGCAGCAGTTCTACGATTTGTACGTCACTACTGCCAAACACCTCAAGATGTGTTTCCCGGATTTGAAAATCGGCGGGCCGGCCTTCGCGAATCCGCGCAAATACGGTCCTCCTTTCCTGGACTACATAAAGGGGAAAAATGTTCCCCTGGACTTCTTCTCCCACCACATGTACCACCGCAAACCTGCGCGCATCACGGAGGATGTGCGCATCGTTCGTGAAATGCTGGACTCCAAAGGCTTCACTTCCACGGAGTCTATCCTCAACGAATGGAACTATAACCGCAGCTGGGAAGAGTCGCCTCATTTCTACAGCCGGAGAGCCCGTTCCACCGTGAAGGCGGCGGCATTCATCGCTGCGGTAATGTGCGAGTGCCAAAGCGCACCGCTGGACATGCTCATGTACTATGACCTGCGACCCAACACCTCCTGGTGCGGTCCGTGGGAGCCTATTGTATATGACATCCGGCCTCCCTACTGGGCACTGTATTACTGGGCCGAACTTGCCGACTACGGCACCTGGATAGAATCCACCTGCGACACCGAAAACATCTATACCTGCGCCGCAAAATCAGAAGACGGAAAAATCCGCCTTCTGATTTCCCGATACCACGAAGACGACAGTCACGACACGACGCGTGATATAACAATTCAACTTCCAAGTGGGTATGAAGTATCCGCCATACGGCTCACGGACAGCCTTGGCATGGACCGCAGACCGGACGCTTCCAACGTCATCACTCTGGAATCCAATGCAGTTGCCTTGATTGAGCTATTGTAGAGAGACTTACATTTATCCCTGCTCAAGGCCGCCGGTCATTATGAGAGGCGTAGCCGATGATATCCTCTTCGGCGGCAGCGGCCGAGATGGATTTCAGCATTTCGTTGATTTTTTCGATACCTTCGCGGATTGACCCTTTCGGGCGGGCGTTCTGGCCGGAGGAATAGATCTTCGTATTTGGAAATTTTATGGACAGATGCCAGGTGTAGCCGTCCAGGACAAGCATCGAAGGGGTGTAACTCTCCTTGATTTTATGCATGCGGCACCCGGAGACAATCTCCCCTATCTTTCCGAGTACGTCTTCATTCAGGCGTACTACCGTTATGGTGTCGGTGTAATTCGAAAAACTGAGCCGCTGCTGTCCGTCCTCCCCCACATCCACCTTGTAATAGTAGTACGGGTACATCGCACAGGTATTATGGGAATACTCATAGACCTCGGGCTTTCCTTCCGGGAGCACAGCTCCGCAGCCGGCTAAAGACAGAATCAAAGCAAGGATTTTTTTCATGAATAACAATGTATATCGCAAAAATACGAAAAAGAATTATATTTGCACATAACTAAAAGTCTATGAAGCGAAGAGATTTCATAAAAGGTTCCGCGGTGCTGCTTGCTGCGGCCGGGACAGGCGACCTGCTGCACGCTATCGAGCCCTCAGAGGCAGCAGAAGAGATTAAGGAAGAAATCGAAGAAGTTCCCTCCGACGGGCCCCTGATTGCGTCAGAGCCCGTGCTCCAGAATTTTGCGGAAACATCCATAGGAATCGCCTTCGCTGTGAGCAGCCTCTCCAGCGGATACGTCCTGATAGGCCGGGAACCCGATCTCAGCGACGCCAGGAAGGTAAAATGCGGCGGACTGAGGCTCACCGAAATCAGCGACAAACTCTCCCAGATACGCCTGACCGGGCTGGAACCATCGACCCGCTATTATTATAGAATCGGCGCGGACAGAATCCATTACGGCGGCGGATACGACATGAAAAATCTCGGCAGCGAAGAATCTGAGAAGGTCTATAGTTTCGTGACCGCGGGAAAAGACACCGCGGCGCATTTCTGCGTTATAAACGACACTCATGTAAAGTGGCCCACAATCGTGAAGTGCATGGAGAAAATAAGGTCAGTACAGCCCTCCTGCGTAATCTGGAACGGAGACGCGAGCAACACGGAAGAGACCATCGAAAAGCAGATGCGGATATTCCTGAAACCCCAGGAAGGCCCGAAGGACTATGCCGCCGAGATTCCGTATCTGTTCTCACCCGGCAACCACGACTATCGCGGAATGGCCAACCGCCATCTGGAGAGAGTGTGGATGTACCGCCAGGCGGAGGAGCGATCCTCCCGCGACTGGGACCTCGGGCGCAACTACGCCGTCCGCCTCGGGGATGTGGCCCTCATTGGCCTGGACACTGGAGAAGACAAACTGGACAGCAATCCGCTCTTTGCCGGAATATTCAATATGAAAGCCTATAGGGAGGCGCAGACACTGTGGCTTCGCGACGCACTGAAACGCAAAGACATAGCGAGAGCCAAGTTTAAAGTGGCCTTCTGCCATATTCCGCTCTTCGACCCCAGGCCGGACGCCAACCCCGGCGACGTCGCCCCGGACGACAAGGATCCCCGCTACAAAAAGGGATATGCCGCCTGGCAGCGCACATGTGCTTCCATGTGGGGACCGCTTCTGAACAAGGCCGGCTGCCAACTCGTAATCTGCGGGCACCAGCACAACTACCGCTACGACGCCCCCGACAGTTCGCGCAAATGGGCCCAGATAGTGGGCGGCGGTCCGAAACTGGCCGAAAAGGGATTTCCTACTGTCATTGAAGGAGAGGTTACGGGAGGAAAACTCCTAATCACGGTGCACAACATGTTCACCGGAGAGGTCGAGGCCCGGCACAGTTTCAAAGCGTAGGAACTACTGCTCCCACCATTTTTTCTTCTCGCTTCTTTCAATCTTGTATTCGTCGGGCACTTCCGCCTCGAACTGCAGTTTCAGAGGCCCTCCCATCTCGCTGCCGGTGAAGGTATATCCGGAGGAGACTCCGACGACCTTTCTCTCGGCCGCGCTCTCCATCTGGGAGAAATCGGGGACTATTCCGCTGCGCAGGAAGCGCATTTCAATTTCGCGGAGGCGGCCGGTGGTGGCGTTGAGAGAATCGCGGAAGGCTGACAGCCTTTCATTGACAAGCCTCTGGGCTATGCCGGTGGCGCCTTCGAGCGCAATGGCATAGACACGGACGGAATCGCGCATGGCACGTTTCGTGGCGGACCAGCGGCGGTACTCCTGGGTGAAGGTGTCAGTCTCTCCGGAAGGTGCCGAGACAGAAGTATGGTCCATCCTGGAAGGGTCCGGCGCAGCCTTGAGGGAGGCTATCCTGCGCCGCTCCGCGGGGGTGGAGAAACTCTTGCGGACACGGGCTGCGTCCGCTTCGACCACATAGACATTGATACTGTCCGGCGGGCAGTCGCGGTCGGAGGCGAAAATAGTGTACAGGCCGTCGTCGGTATCCATCGCGAGATAATCGTTTCCGGTCGATGAGAACGGGAAGCCCATGCTTTCAGGCTCGCCCCAGACCTTCTTTTCCTCATTCCATACGGAGACATAGAGGTCGTAGCCGCCCATTCCGAAGAGGGAATCGGAAGAAAAATACATCTTCCTGCCGCATTTCAGGGGGAAGGCGGCGCCGTCTGCGCCTATGCAGCGCACCGGACGGGTCCACAGGGAATCACGGAGTTCGCTGCGGCAGATGCCTCCGTCGGCGAAGAAGAACTCCCGGCCGCCTTTGGGCAGGAAATCCGGGAACTTGCCCCGGCCGGGATGCCAGCAGCCGCGCGGGAGAGGGAAATAGAGGAAAAAGTCCTCGCGGGAGAACCTTTCCGTAGCCACCACGACCGGCTCCGTGCCCTCGGAAGTCATGCCTATCGCGTTCTGGCTGTTCAGGAGCCTGGCCTCGGCAAGGGTGCGCTCGGCATCGCTGCGGGCTGTCACGCGGGCCTTGTGATAGGCCTCGACCGCATCTTCAAACCTGTATTCGCGGTGCAGCGAGTCCCCTTCCGCCACGTAATCGCTGCTGTAGCGGAAGAGCGGAAGCTGCGCACGCGCCTCCCTCATTCCGGACAGCAGGGCTGCCGAGAAAGCGAAAAACAGTATGATGCGACGGGCCTTCATCATTGGTAAATCTTGCAAATATATGAAAAAACTGCCGGAGTCCGACATCGTGACAGAAATATGTAGGAGTTTTGAAAACCAAAAAAATATTGTAACTTTGCGGGCTATTTTGAATAATTGTATAAAAAAGATAAGAAAATGCAAAGCAAAGGCGCAATCAGACTGGTAGCTATCCTGCTCGCAATTGCATGCATCTGGCAGCTCTCCTTCACGGCTATTACCCGTATCCAGGAGAACAAGGCCGCAAAGCACGCAGAGCTCAAAGCCCAGCAATTCGTGGAAGCGAACGCCGTGGCCCCCGAGGTGAGGGAATTCGTCCTGGACTCCGTGGCTTCGCTCCGCAACCGTGCTTACGTGGATTCCATCAGCGCGGAAAAAGTTTATCTCGGTTACACCTACAAGGAAGTCAAGGAAAAGGAAATCAACCTTGGCCTCGACCTCAAGGGCGGTATGAACGTTATGCTGCAAGTCCAGCTCGAGGACCTCGTGAAGGCTCTCTCCGGCGACAGCACCGACCCTGACTTCCTCGCCGCAATCGCCGCCGCAAAGGCAGCCAACGTCAACTCCAGCCAGGATTTCATCGCCCTGTTCGGCGCTGCCTGGGCCGAGCAGGCTCCGGGACGCCGCCTGGCCGAGATTTTCGGCACCTTCGAGCTTCGTGAGAAGGTAAAACCCGAATCCACCGACTCGGAGGTCCTCGACGTTATCCGAGGTGAAGCGAAGAGTGCAATCGACAACTCGTTCAATGTCCTGAGAAACCGTATCGACCGTTTCGGCGTCACCCAGCCGAACATCCAGAGGATTGAGAACAGCGGAAAGATTCTCATCGAGCTTCCCGGCGTAAAGGATCCCGAGCGTGTGCGCAAGCTCCTCCAGGGCACCGCATCCCTCGAGTTCTGGCCCACCTTCACCGCCAACGAGGTTGACCTCCAGGCTGTGGATTCCAGGATTGCCGAAATCCTCGGCAACCTCGGCGAGACCAATCCTTCGGACACCACCGCAGAGGCCGTGTTCGCCCGCGAACATCCCCTCTTCTCCGTGCTGAGCCCCAGCGGCTGGAACAATGCCTGCATCGGCTTCGCACAGGGTGTTGACACAGTGACCGTGAACCGCTACCTGGCCCTCGCCGAGGATGTCCTTCCCCAGGGCTTCCGCGGAATGTGGACCGTGAAACCCTCCGAGTTCATCAAGGGCGCGAATGCCTATGAACTCGTGGCCATCAAGTCCACCGCCCGCGACGGCAAGGCTCCCCTTGACGGCGGTGTGGTGACCGACGCCCGCGTGGAGTTCAACTCCGGCCGCAGCGGCAACGGCACCCCTTCCGTGTCCATGTCCATGAACGCAGAAGGCGCCAGCAAATGGGCCCACCTTACCAGGGACAACGTCGGCAAGCAGATTGCCATCGTCCTCGACGGTCTTGTCTATTCCTATCCGAACGTGCAGAACGAGATTACCGGCGGTAATTCTTCCATCACCGGCAACTTCGACGTCCAGGAGGCTGAAGACCTTGCGAACGTGCTCAAGTCCGGTAAACTTCCCGCCCCTGCGACCATCATCCAGGAGCAGGTCGTCGGACCTTCCCTGGGAAGCGCTTCCATCAGGGCCGGCCTCATCTCCTTCCTGATTGCGTTCTGCCTTGTACTCATCTACATGGTGTTCTTCTATCAGGGAGCCGGCCTGATTGCCGACGTCGCACTTCTGTGCAACGTGCTCTTCCTGTTCGGAACCCTGGTGAGCTTCGGCGCCGTCCTTACCCTTCCCGGTATCGCCGGTCTGGTGCTGACCCTGGGTATGGCAGTGGACGCCAACGTTATCATATATGAACGTATCAAGGAGGAACTCGCCGCAGGCAAGGGCTTCTCGAAAGCTGTGACGGACGGCTACCGCAACGCATACTCCGCCATCATCGACGGTCAGCTGACCACCCTGCTCACCGGTATCATCCTCTATATCTTCGGTTCCGGTCCCGTCCAGGGCTTCGCCACCACCCTTATCATCGGTATCATCACCTCCGTGCTGACCTCCATCTTCATCACGAGGATTATCTTCGATGACCGCATCGCCCGCGGAAAGACCGTCAGCCTCACCAGCAACCTCACCCGCAATTTCCTCAAGAATACGAAGATCGACTTCATCGGCGCGAAAAAATGGTCCTACACTATCTCCGGCGCCCTGATTCTCATCTCCATCCTGTCGATTGCGTTCAAGGGCTTCAGCTACGGTGTGGACTTCACCGGCGGCCGTACCTACATCGTCCGTTTCGACGCTCCCGTTACCGCTGAGAACGTCCGTTCAGCTCTGGAGACCACCTTCGCAGAGGCTGCCGAGGCAGCCGGCGAGGAGCAGTACTCCGTGGAGGTCAAACAGTTCGGCGGCGACTCCCAGATGAAGATCACGACCCAGTACAAGGTCAAATCCGAAGACACCGCAGTGGATGCCGAAATCGAAGGCCTCCTCTTCAAAGCCCTCGGCAGTTTCTATAAGGAAGAGGTCTCCCTGGAGAGCTTCACCTCGACCCTCGAGAACCCGAACGGTATCATTTCCTCGGACAAGGTCGGTCCTACCATCGCCCGCGACATTCAGCGCAGCGCCATCATTTCGGTGATCCTGGCTCTGCTGGGCATCTTCGCCTACATCGCAGTGCGCTTCAAGGGCTGGACCTGGGGAACCGGCGGCGTCGTGTCCCTGGCACACACCACCATAATCGTCATCGGCTTCTTCTCCCTGTTCAACGGTATCCTTCCGTTCAACCTGGATGTGGACCAGACCTTCATCGCGGCTATCCTTACCATCATCGGTTACGCCATCAACGACAACGTGGTTATCTTCGACCGTATCCGTGAGCAGAAGGGCCTGCATCCGAATGCAGACTTCCGCGAGACCGTGAACACGGCTCTGAACGCTACCCTTACCCGTACAGTGAACACTTCGGTGTCCACCCTCCTCCCGATGATCGCCATCGCCTGCTTCGGCGGTGAAAGCATCCGCGGTCTTGCAGTCGCACTCTGCCTCGGCGTCATAATCGGCACCTACGCATCCATCATGATCGGTACCCCGGTTATGTTCGATGCCAACGCTGCCGCCGCCAGAGGTAAAGCCGCTGCCGCAAAGAAATAAAAAGCATCTCACAGATTTACCGCAGGCCCCCGCCCAAAAGGACCTGCGGTAAGTCATTAAATGGACAGACAATTTCAAGATGTCAGTTTTAGGCATATTCGGTTTTCTGCAGTTCTCCGTGGTGGATATTCTGGACATCCTCATGGTGGCGCTTATCATCTTCCTGCTCTTCAGGTGGATCAAGGACTCCTCTGTGATGAACATAGTCCTCGTGGTCGCCTTCCTGCTGATAGCGCAGGTGATAGTTTCCGCCCTCGGAATGAAGATGATGACCGCCCTGATGTCCGCAATCCTGGACGTCGGCGTGCTGGCGGTGCTGATTATCTTCCAGCCCGAAGTCCGTCACATGCTCAACCGGATAGGCCGCAATTCCGGCATAACCAAACGCGCCGGCAACTTCCTCGCCCGCCTTCTGGGCACGACCAAGGAGGTCTATGGCAGCGACGCGGTACGCGAAATCACCGAAGCCTGCCGCGCCATGTCAGACGAGAAGGTCGGGGCCCTGATAGTGCTTCCGCGCTCCACCAACATGGACTATATAGTGGAGACCGGCGACAGGGTGGACGCCGTCGTTTCCAGCCGTCTGATCCGCAATATCTTCTTCAAGAATTCCCCTCTGCACGACGGTGCAATGGTGATTTCCGGAGGAAGGATAGTCGCCGCACGCTGCACCCTGCCCATCACCGACCGGACCGACATACCTGCCAGCTACGGCATGCGGCACAGGGCGGCGATAGGCCTCAGCGAGGTATCCGACGCGGATATCATTGTCGTTTCGGAAGAGACCGGCGGCATCACCTTTATCAATGCTTCCGGCATCAATCCGATTGGAAACATCAATGAACTCAAACTGAAAATCCAGCAGGAGGAGAGGCAATGACAAATTCGAGGGTGGAGGCCAAGCTGGGATTTGACAGGATAAGAAAAGCCATTGCAGACCGCTGCGCAACAGATTATGCCGCCGCACGCGTGGAAAGCGAAGACTTCTCCTCAGATACGCGCACCATACGGCACCGCCTTCAGCTCACCGACGAAATGCGCCTGGTGCTGATGTTCGAGGAAGGCTTTCCGACAAACGGCTACATAGACTGCATAGGCTTTCTCGAGCCCATCGGCGACAACGCGTCGATAGACCTTCCGTCCCTTGGAAAGTTGCGGACCATGCTGGACACGATCCGCCGCATCACCCATTTCTTCAACCAGGTTAAAGACGGGGTCTATCCCTGCCTGAAGCGCACTGTAGCCCCTGTGAAGGCCTTTCCCGACGTGCTCGCCCGGATAGACAGGATAATAGACCGCCACGGCGAGGTCAAAGACTCCGCGTCAGACGAACTTTTCTCCATCCGACGCTCCATACGCGACAAGGAAACATCCGTTTCCAGGCGTCTGGAAGCCATTTTGAAGCGGGCGCGCGCCGAAGGAATCGTGGATGCCGACGCCGGCGTGTCGGTCCGCGACGGGAAGATGCTCATTCCGGTGATTTCCGCGAAAAAACGCAGCCTCCCGGGCTTTGTCTATGACGAATCCTCAACTGGCAAGACCAGCTTCGTGGAGCCGGCTGAGATAGTGGAAATAACCAATGAAATACAGGAGCTGCACTTTGCCGAGGCCCGCGAAATCGCCCGTATCCTCTACGAATTTTCGGACTTCCTCAGACCTTTTGTGCCGGAGCTTGTCGAAGGCGCAGTCCTGATAGGGGAAATAGACTTTATAATGGCGAAGGCCGGAGTGGCACTCGACTATATCGCCGGGATGCCGGTAATCTCTTCCGACCATTCGCTCAGTCTCCGCAAGGCCCGCCATCCCCTGCTGGAAAAGGCACTCAGGAGGGAGCACAAGGAAATCGTTCCTTTGAGCGTGGAACTCACCCCCCGGAAGCATATACTGCTGATTTCCGGACCTAACGCCGGCGGAAAATCAGTGTGCCTGAAGACGGTCGGGCTGCTTCAGTACATGTTCCAGTGGGGCATGCTGATACCCACCTCGGAGACCTCAGAGCTGCCGGTTTTCGACAGGATAATGGTCTCAATCGGAGACGACCAGTCCATAGACAACGACCTTTCCACATATTCATCATTTCTCTCGGACATGCGGGAGATGCTTGCCGAGGCCGATTCGCGCACCCTGGTGCTGATTGACGAATTCGGTTCCGGAACCGAGCCGCAGGCAGGCGGCGCCATCGCCGAAGCCATTCTTTCGGAACTCGACAAGCGTGGTGTCTATGGGGTCATAACGACCCATTACACCAATCTCAAGCTCTATGCATCCGGCGCACAGACCGGAGTGCTCAACGGAGCCATGCTTTTCGACGCGGGCGCAATCGCTCCCCTGTTCAAACTGGAGACCGGACTGCCCGGCAATTCCTTCGCTTTTGAACTGGCGAGGAAAATGGGCCTGCCCGAGAGTATAGTCCACGACGCCGAACTGCGCTCCGGCGAGGAATATGTCGGAATCGAAAGGAACCTGCGGCGCATTGCCAGGAGCCGCAAGGCCCTGGACGAGCGGCTGCAGAAGATCAAGGCAACGGACAAAACCCTCGATTCGCTCACTGAAAAGTATCAGAAGGAACTGGAGGAGCTGCTCGGCATGCGTTCGGAGATTCTCGAAAAAGCCCGCAAGGAGGCAGAAGAGATTATCCGTGGCGCAAACCGGGAGGTCGAAAAGACCATAAGGGTAATACGCGAGACTGCCGCGGACAAGGAGGCCACGAAGGCCGCACGCAGTTCCCTGAGTGGTTTCCTGGGAGCAATTACCGAAAAGAAAGAGGTCGAGGAACGCTCCCGCGAGGACTATCTGGAGCGCAAGCTTCAGGCTGCGAAAAAGCGCCAGGAAAAGTCCCGTTCGAGGAAGGGGGCCCCGGAGGGTTCCGCCGATTCTGACGCCGCCCGCATGGAGGCGTTCCGAAAAGCTCCCCTCAAGGCCGGGGAAAAAGTCCGTATCAAGGACAACAACATGGTGGGGGAAGTCCGCGCAGTATCCCCCAAGAGCGTTACCGTGGTCATTGGAAATGTGGTGACGAAAATTTCTCCCGACAGGCTCGAGAGAGTTACATCCAATGAATACAAGTCGGCCATGAAGGAAACATGGACGCCGCCGCTGCAGAAAATAGACACTTCCATTACAGAGCGCAGGCTGAACTTCCGCCCCGAACTGGATGTCCGCGGAGAGAGGGTCATGGAGGCTCTGGAAGCTGTACGCAGCTTTATCGAGGACGCCATAATGCTGGACATAGGCACGGTCCGCATTCTTCACGGCAAGGGCACCGGCGCCCTTAGGGAAGAAATCCAGAAATATCTGCGCACCGTCGCCGGGGTCGATTCCGTCGCCGACGAGGATATCCGTCGCGGCGGCTCCGGAGTCACTGTCGTGACGCTCACATAGACTTACGCTGCGATGAAGGGGAGGGGGAACATTACGCTCGGGCGACGCGGAGAAGAACTTGCTGCGGAGTACCTTCAGCAGCGGGGACACGTGATTCTCGAGAGGAACTGGCGCACGTCGCATCTGGAGATAGACCTTGTCACGCGCGCTCCTGACGGGCTGCATTTCGTGGAGGTCAAGTCCGTGCTCGCTCCGAGCATTTCGGCTCCAGAGGAGCATCTCACCCGCACCAAGCGCGACCGCATCACTGCCGCTGCCCTGAGATATCTGCACAGCTGCGGCGGAAACGACGAAATCTTCTTCGACGCCGTCACCGTAACCTTCCGGGGCGGTTTCGCAAAAATTTCCTACTATCCATCCGCCTGGATTCCCATGTACGTATAGGGCGCAAAAGTTACAGCTGTGCCGTTCCACCTTCGCCACTTCGTGGCTCGTCCCTCCCAACAAGTTGGGCCCCTCCCGTTCATAGACCACGGGCGGTCACGTTACACGGCGCAGCTGTAACTTTTCCGCCGCAGAAATATATAGGTATTGTCGGAAATTTTGTGTAAGTTTGTGTTTCAAACCCGCAGAAAGAACCGAGATGTCGTTTGTCCATCTTCACGTCCACACCCAGTACTCCATCCTCGATGGACTCTCTTCCATATCCGACCTCTTCGAAAGAGCCGAAGAACTCGGAATGAACGCCATCGCAATGACCGACCACGGCAACATGTACGGGGTGAAGGAATTCCTGAAAGTCGCGGCGGACCACCCCTCGGTGAAACCTATCGTGGGCTGCGAGGTCTATGTCTCGCCGGGCGACCACAAGATTCGCGAAAAAGGCTACTATCACCTGATTCTGCTTGCGAAAAACTATCAGGGCTACCTGAACCTGATGAAGATAGTCTCCACTGCGCACATAGAAGGGATGTACTACCGCCCGAGGATATCCCATGAGGTGATAGAGCAGTACCACGAAGGCCTGATTTGTTCCTCTGCCTGCATCGCGGGAGAAGTTCCCCGTCACATTCTCTCCGGAGACATGGAGGGCGCCTCAAGGGCGATAGAATGGCACAAGAGGGTATTCGGCGAAGACTATTACCTCGAGGTGATGCTCCACAAGACCGAGATTCCCGGCCAGTCCAACGACCTGTACCAGAGGCAGAAACAATACAACGAAGGAATCTTCGAACTGGCCGCGAAGCACGGTGTGAAGGTGATTGCGACGAATGACTCGCACTTCACCCGCAAGGAGGACGGCCCGGCCCATGACAGGCTTATCTGCCTCACCACCAACGCCTTCATAGACGATCCGGACCGTCTGCGCTACACCCAGCAGGAATACCTCAAGAGCGAAGAAGAGATGCGCTCGCTGTTCCCGGACCACCCCGAAGCTATAGACAACACCGTCGAGGTGGCTGAAAAGGTGGAGTGCTATACCATAGACCGCGGTCATGTACTGCCGAAATTCGACCTTCCGGAAGAATTCCTCAAGAATCTTCCCGAATATCTTGAGAAATACGCCGCAATAATCGACGAAGGCCGCGACGAGATAGAAACGGACAAAAATGGCAATATCATCAAGCGCACCTACCGCGGCGATGAATTCTGCGCTTCAGTAGCCTATCTTTGCCACCTGACCTACCAGGGTTCGGTGAAGCGCTACGGAGAGACTCTCGACGAGGAACAGGCCGAACGTCTGGACTTCGAACTGAAGACCATCTCCCGCATGGGATTTCCGGACTACTTCCTGATTGTCCAGGACTTCATAAACTGGGCGAAGGACCACGGGATTTCAGTCGGTCCGGGACGTGGAAGCGCCGCCGGAAGCGCAGTAGCCTACTGCCTCGGAATCACCAACCTGGACCCGATCCGCTACGACCTGCTGTTCGAGCGTTTCCTGAACCCCGAACGAATCTCCATGCCGGATATAGACGTGGATTTCGACGACGAAGGCCGCTACGAAGTGTTCCGATATGTGGAGCGGCGCTACGGCGTGGACCACATTTCGCACGTCATCACCTTCGGCACCATGGCCGCGAAATCCTCCATCAAAGATGTCGCGAGGATTTCCCGCATGTCCATAGACGAGTCCAACCGGCTCACCAAACTGATTCCGGACCGCGCGGACTTCAAGATCACTCTCAAGAACTGTATCAAGAATGTTCCCGAGCTGAAGAATGAGTACGAGAACGGCACTCCGCTGGTGAAGGAAGTGCTGCAGTACGCGATGAAGCTCGAGGGCAGCATACGCCAGACCGGCATCCATGCCTGCGCCATGATTATCGGCCGCGGCAATCTCACCGACTATATTCCCATCACCCTGGGCACCGACAAGGCTACCGGACAGCAGGTCTGGGTGTCGCAGTACGAAGGCAGCTATATCGAGGACGTGGGCATGCTCAAAATGGACTTCCTGGGCCTCAGGACGCTGTCCATCATAAAGGAATGCCTGCGCCTTGTCAAGGAGCGCTTCGGCAAGGACATAGACATAGAGAAGATTC
Source organism: Bacteroidales bacterium (assembly GCA_017544265.1). GTDB lineage: Bacteria > Bacteroidota > Bacteroidia > Bacteroidales > UBA932 > Cryptobacteroides. The sequence continues at coordinate 29,563 of JAFYEM010000035.1, forward strand.
CCATCGACGACGAGAAGACCTATGAGCTGTACTCCCGCGGCGATACCAAGAGCGTGTTCCAGTTTGAATCGCCCGGAATGAAGGAGTGGCTGCAGAAACTGCATCCTGAACGCTTCGAGGACCTGATTGCCATGAACGCGCTGTACCGCCCGGGGCCCATGGACTATATTCCGTCATTCGTAAGGCGCAAAAAGGGCGAAGAGGAGATATCCTACGACCTTCCGGTCATGGAAAAATACCTCTCGGAGACTTACGGCGTCACTGTGTATCAGGAGCAGGTCATGCTTCTTTCGCGGCTTCTGGCCGGATTCTCCCGCGGCAAGGCGGACAAACTCCGCAAGGCGATGGGCAAGAAGCAGCTGAAGACCCTGGAGGAACTCTACGGGGACTTCAAGTCCGGTGGCCTTGCGAACGGCCATCCGGAAGAAGTCCTGGACAAGATATGGAAGGACTGGAGGGCTTTCGCGGAATACGCATTCAACAAGTCGCACGCCACATGCTACGCCTGGGTATCCTACCAGACCGGCTGGCTGAAAGCCCATTATCCGGCCGAGTTCCAGGCGGCCAACCTCAGCCAGAACCTCTCTAACATAGACGAACTGAAGGCGATCATGGCGGACTGCCGCGCCGGAGGAATCAACGTGCTCGGCCCGGACATAAACGAGAGCGGCGGCAAATTCTCGGTCAATGCAAAGGGCGAAATCCGCTTCGGGCTCGGCGGCATCAAGGGATTCGGCAGCAACGTGGTGGAGGCAATAATAAAGGAAAGGGAAGAGCGGGGTACCTTCGCCGACATCTACGATTTCGTGGAACGCATCTGCGGAAAAGGTCTCAACCGCAAGGGTTTCGAGGCGCTTGTCTATAGCGGCGCGTTCGACAGCTTCGGCCTGAGGCGCAGCCAGTTCGCCCTTCCCGGACGCAGCGGCGAGCCTTTCATAGACGAACTTCTGCGCTACGGCGAACTTTTCAACCAGGACAGCATGGACTCCGGCTCGTCGCTATTCGGAGACATGGAGGAAATGAAACCGCAGAGGCCGGAAGCGCCCGCACTCCCGTCATTCGAAGACAAGCTGGCGCTGCTCCGTCAGGAAAAGGAACTGGTCGGAATGTATCTGTCGTCCCATCCTCTCGACAGTTATCGTTTTGAGATAGAAACATTTACGTCTATCGGGCTTTCGTCGCTGAAAGAACTCGTCGCGGAGTGTGACGCCAAGAAGAAAAAGGCCAAGGTCTATGTGGCCGGAATTGTCACCGACTCCAAGACCCAGGTCGGACGCAGCGGGAAACCGTACTCCCGCACGATTCTTGAAGACTACAGCGGGACCTATGAAATTTCGCTGTTCGGAAAAGACCACGAGACGTTTATGAGTTACATGACTCCGCAGAGCTGCTTGTTCATCGAGGGAGAGATAGACGAGAAATTCCACCTCAAGCGCGAAGAAATCGCCGAGGGCAAGGAACCGCCACCCTACGCGTTCAAAATCAAGAAGATAAGCCTCCTTGGAAATATTGCCGAGGAACTGCTGTCTGCTTTCTCAATAGACCTTGACACGCCGATGCTGACGGAGCAGTTCCGCAAGAAACTGGTTTCGCTGCTGCGCGCGAACAAGGGGCCCGTCCCGCTGGTAATCAATCTCTTCGACCCGCCGACCAAATACCGCATTCCCTTCTATTCCAAGAAGTATTCGCTCTCGGTCACAAGTGATTTCATAAGGGATCTCCGCGCCCTCGGCGTACAATCCTTCCAGGCTGTTAAAAAATGAAAAAGACAGTTCTATCGCTACTTGTTGTTATGCTTTTCGGGATCGCCGCGGCGGCCCGGCAGCAGACTCCGCCCTCCCCGGAGGAACTGGAGAAGAAAATGTATGAAAGCATTGACAAGAAAGTCCAGTTCCTGAGTGAATACCTGACTCTGGAATACTGGCAGGAATTCTATGTGGACTCCATCCTGAACTACAACTACCACGCGATGATGGACGAACTCACTGAACTCCAGAATGCAAAAGTCGGGAACACTTCCATCTACATTGATGTGCAGAACAAATGGAACGACGCCACCCATGAGGCCTTCCACAAGGTCTTCAACGACACCCAGTGGGGCAAATACCTCAAGACGGGCGACGCCAGGGCGAAACTCGCCCGAGACAAAAAGGCCGCCAAGGCCAAGAAGCAGCAAGGGTCCTGAGCCAGTGACTCAGGATTGAATTTTCACACTAAAATACCTATATTTGCTGGTTATATTAAAGCTAAGGATAATGAAAGAAACGATTGAAAAGATTCTGTCGGAGCTGAATGACCTGAAGTGCAGCACCGAGAAAGAGGTGGAGGAAGCAAGAATCAAATATCTTGGAAAGAAAGGGGAAGTCACAGCTCTCTTCGACGAATTCAAGACCTACGCTCCCGAGCTGAAGAGAGAATTCGGACAGAAGCTCAATGCACTGAAGCAGCAGGCCATAGCAAAGATCGAGGAACTGAAGAGTCAGGCCGCGACGGCCTCGACCCAGGGCGGAGGCTCAGCCGAAGACCTGTCCATGCCTGGAGACGCATTCAAACTCGGATCCCGCCACCCTGTTTCCATAGTCCGGCAGCAGATTGTGGATATTTTCCGCAAGTACGGCTACACCGTGGCGGAAGGTCCGGAAATCGAGGACGACTACCATGTGTTCGAAGCCCTGAATTTCCCTCCGAACCATCCGGCCCGCGACATGCAGGATACTTTCTTCGTTTCTGCGGGGCATCCCAATCCCCTGCTTCTGCGCACCCACACATCCTCGGTACAGGTGCGCACAATGGAGAAAATGAAACCCCCGATTCGGGTAATCTGCCCCGGCAGGGTGTTCCGCAACGAGGCCATATCGGCCCGCGCCCACTGCATCTTCCATCAGGTGGAAGGCTTGTATATCGACGAGGGTGTCACTTTCGCCGACCTCAAGCAGGCCATCCTGCTCTTTGCCCGGGAAATGTTCGGAGCCGATTCCCAGATTCGCATGCGCCCCTCCTACTTCCCCTTCACCGAACCCTCGTCCGAAGTGGACGTGAGCTGCAACATCTGTAAGGGAAAGGGCTGCAACATCTGCAAGGGCACCGGCTGGCTGGAAATCATGGGATGCGGAATGGTGGACCCGAACGTACTGAGGGCCAGCGGGATAGACAGCCGGAAATACAGCGGCTTCGCCTTCGGCATGGGGGTGGAGAGAATCGCGATGCTCAAGTGGCAGGTCAATGACCTGCGCCACTACTTCGAAAACGACCTGCGTTTCCTGCAGGAGTTTGAGACTGCCACCGAGGTATGAGAATAGTCATCAGCGGCTACGGCCGCATGGGCCATATGGTCGAAAAAGAGCTTGCGCGTCGCGGCCTGGACCTCGCCCTTGCAAGCGAGGATATCTGCGCCGTGGATCCGGCTCTCGCCGCCGAATGCGTCTGCATAGACTTCACCACTCCTGACGCGTTCAGGGCCAACTACAAGACTATCGCCCGCAATTTCAAGGCGGCCGTCGTGGGCACTACGGGCTGGAACGACATTGCAGGCGAGGTCATTGCCTGCTTCGAGAAAGAGGGCACTCCGATGATTTACGCATCGAATTTCTCCCTCGGCGTGAATGCGCTTTTCGCGGCGGTGGAAAAGGTTTCCGCCATGCTCAGGGGTGCGGGCTACACTCCTTCGGTGAGCGAAACGCACCTCATCCACAAGCTGGACGCTCCGAGCGGCACTGCGAAGAGCCTCGGCGCGATTATCGAAACTGCGCTCGGGGAAAGGGCGGAAATCACTTCCTTCCGGGAAGGCGAGGTGCCGGGTATCCATACCGTGGTCTTCGACTCTCCGGCGGACACTCTCACCCTGACTCATGAAGCGAAGGGCCGGGAAGGCCTTGCCCAGGGGGCTGTAATTGCCGCCCTGATGACCGAGGGCCTGACCGGTGTTCACGAATTCAAGGACCTGATATGAAAGAATTACTTCTAAAAGGCTGCGGAACGGCGCTTTTCACTCCGTTCACCAAAGAAGGCGGGGTCGATGAAGACGCATTCGCAGCTTCGGTGCGCCGCCAGGTCGATGCCGGAATAGACTTTCTTGTTCCGCTGGGGACAACCGGCGAGACCCCGTGCCTGAGTGATGAAGAAAAACTCAGGGTACTGTCTGTAGCGAAAGAAAACGCCGCGGGCCGTCCCGTAGTCGCGGGCGTCGGCACCAACAGCGTCGCAGGAACTCTCGCGAACATGCAGCTGCTTGAAAGCGCGGACGCCTTTCTCGTCGTGGTGCCGTATTATAACAAACCCCCGCAGAGAGGTATATACCAGTATTTCAAGACAATAGCAGGCGTAACGCCGAAGCCGGTCATTGTCTATAATGTCCCGGGCCGCACTGGCTCGAACATCAGCGCGGAGACAACTCTCGCTCTGGCCGCAGATGTCGATAACATTATCGGAATCAAGGAGGCTTCGGGAAATTTCGCTCAGATCGAGTCTATACTCGCAGCCGCCCCTAAGGACTTCGCGGTGCTGAGCGGAAACGACGGCGACACCCTCTCTCTGATGCAGAAAGGCGCCGCCGGGGTCATCAGCGTCGCATCCAATGTCGCACCTTCGCTAATGGCGGAACTGACCGGAGCCCTGCTCCGTGGCGACGACGCCGCAGCCGAAGCCATAGACACTTGCCTGCAGCCGCTTTACGACGCGCTTTTCGTGGAGAGCAACCCCATTCCCGGGAAGGCTGCGATGCATATTCTCGGCCTGATGGAAAACACGCTCCGGCTGCCTCTGGTCCCTGCTGAGGACAAGACTGTGGAACTGTTGAAAGACGTCCTGCAGAAACTTCATTTATAGAACGTTATGATAACATTACAGCAGTTCGAGGACCTGATGGACGCCCTGGAGAGCGGCGAGGTCAGGGTCGCGGAAAAAATAGACGGAAAGTGGGTGGTGAACGTGGACGTGAAGCAGATTATTCTCGAAGGCTTCCGCCTCGGCGCCATCAAAAACATGTCCGAAGGGCAGTTTTCCTTCTTCGACAAGAATACCTTCCCCGTGCGCCGCTTCAAGGAGGAAGACGGCGTCAGGATAGTTCCAGGCGGCACATCCATCCGCCGCGGAGCCTATCTCGCCCCCGGGTCCATAGTAATGCCGCCCGCCTACGTGAACGTGGGCGCATACGTCGGCAGCGGCACCATGGTGGATTCCCACGTGACCATAGGCTCCTGCGCCCAGGTCGGCTGCAACATCCATATCTCCGCATCGACACAGATCGGCGGAGTCCTGGAACCTGCCGGGGCCGCACCCACGATTATCGAGGACGGCGCGTTTATCGGCGGAAACTGCGGAATCTATGAGGGGACCATAGTCGAGGAAGGTGCCGTGATTGCCTCAGGGGTTATCATCACGTCATCCACTCCTCTTTTCGATGCTACAAAAGGAGTATTCATTCCCAGAAACGAGGACGGGCGGATAAGCGTCCCCCGCGGCGCCGTCGTGGTGTCCGGCTCCAGGCCAGTCACAAAGGGCCCTTCCGCCGGTTCAGGAGTGGGGCTCTACTGCCCGGTGATAGTGAAATACCGGGATGAAAAGACTTCCGGAAGCATTACCCTTGAAGATTTGCTGCGGTGATGAAAGTACTGAAATTCGGCGGCTCATCGGTTGCAACTGCGACAAATATGTCGCGGGTGCTGGATATAGTCTCGGATGCGGCCTCCGAAGGAAAAGTCATACTGGTGTGTTCCGCAATCAGCGGCTGCACTGACGCACTGCTCTCCCTCGCCGGGTCAATGGATGCTGCAGAAAGCATCCGGGAGCGTCACGAGGGCATTATACGGAGGCTTTTTACCGGAGTTGAAAGGGAGGAAGCGCTGAAGGAGTTCGAGGCGCTTTACAGCGAAATGCTCGCCTCTCCCGCCGAAGAAAAGCCTGCATACGGCGAACTCTTCTCCACCCGCATCCTTGCACGTAAACTTGCCGCAGAAGGCTACGGCACCCTCTGGCTGGATTCCCGCGAGCTCATCGTCAAGGGCGATCTTTCCGCCACTTACGATAACATCCGCACCGCCATATCAGGCAGCCCCCGCAGAGGGGGTGGTGTCGTGGAACGTGACCGCCCGTGGTCTATGAACGGGTGGGACCCAAGCGTCAGCTTGGGAGGGACGAGGGCACAAAGTGCCCGAAGGTGGAACGACACCACCCCCTCCGCAGGGGACGTGAAAATTTTCGTGGCGCCGGGATTCATAGCAGGAGACGGGAAAGGGCATGTGACGACGCTGGGAAGGGGCGGCTCGGACTACAGCGCTGCGCTGTACGCCGCCGGAGCAGAGGCCGACGCGCTGGAAATATGGACCGACGTGCCAGGAATGATGAGTGCTAATCCGAAGGTCGTTCCGGCGGCATCGACCATCCCCAGCCTGAGTTACCGCGCAGCCCTCGAACTCGCCGAAAACGGCGCCAAAGTACTTTACGCCCCCACGGTGAAACCCGCTATGGACGCCGGAATCGCCTTCTCCATACGCAACACTTTCAACCCCTCGCACCAGGGCACAGTCATCGGCGACAATCCCTTCGGCAGCGGCTGGGCCGGAATCACCTCCAGCGGAGGCCGGCTCTGCCTCGTGAGCGAAGGTCCGATACGGGAAAAGGGCGCTGCCGTGCGTATCAAAGACGTTCTCCGCCGCGCCGGCATAGACATAAAGAAGCTGGAAATCCGCGAGACCTTTGTCTATATAGACGTCGATGCGGCCGCGGCCGATGATGCCGTGCGGGCGGTTCACCGCGACTTTTTCGAACTGTCTCCACGCGACACCATAGACCTTTACGTTGCCGGTGCAGGCGCCGTAGGGAAGGCTCTTGCGGAGCTGATTTTCAGCCGCAGCAAAGAGGTTGCCGCAAGGCGCGGAAAAGTCCTCCGCATTGCCGGAATCGCAGACAGCAGACACTTTCTGATAGACCCTGAAGGTCTCGGTATGGCGCAGCTGGAAGCACTGGAGAGCAGTGGACGGAGGGGAAATTTCATAGACGCAGTGCTTGAAACGGCTCCCAGGAGTGCCTGGTTCGTGGACTGCACAGATTCCACGGAAATATGGCGCGACTATGTCCGCATACGGGAGGCGGGACTGAATATTGTTTCATCCAACCGCCGCAGCTTTGCGGTCCCCTATGCCGAGTATATTGCCATCAAGACCGCATCGGCCTCGACCCTGCTTCGCTATGAGGCCACCGTGGGCGCATCACTGCCTATGTTGGAACCGCTTTCCCGGAGCGCTGACGCGTCTGACGGGATCATATCCATAGAAGCAGTCGTTTCATGCACCCTCAACAGGATTCTCTCGGGTTTTGAGAAGGGAGAAGGCAGTTTTGCCGGACTTCTCCGCGCGGCCCAGGAGGATGGCCTGACCGAGCCGGATCCGCGAACTGACCTGGCCGGAAGGGATGCCCTGATGAAACTGCTGATTCTCTCACGCGAGGCGGGAGTTCCGCTGGATGCATCAGATGTCGTAATCGAACCAATTGTCGAACCCGCAGAAGGGTCTATTGAAGATTTTTACAAAGCCCTTCAGGAATCGGAAGCGGAACTGGAGGCACGCCGGGATGCGGCTCTTTCAAGGGGCTGCCACCTTCGTTTCACTGCGGCACTGGAGCAGTCCGGCGGAGATTATAAAGCCCGAATCGCCGTCAGGGAAGTCCCCCAGAACCATCCAGCCTATCACCTTGAAGGCACCGAGAACGCAATTCTCATACGTACCGTCCTGCACCCGGCCCCGCTGCTTATCCAGGGCGCCGGAGAAGGCGCGCGCCTCGCCGCCGCCACCATCCTCAGCGACATACTTCGATAAATTCTTTGAACTGCCGGGAAGGCTAGTAGATGTCGTTGGGATCGTCCGGGTTGACGTCCTTTACGCAGCGGATCTGATAGGCGGGCTGGCCGTTTCGGTGAGCCATCTGGATTTTCTCCTTGTTTACGGCCCATCCCCACACGTCACGGTCCGCCGAGCCCCTCTTGTTGATACCTCGCTCACCGAAGTACCAGTAATTTCTGGCGAAGCCGCAAATCGACGAAGTCCACACCGTACCCTCGACCGTGGCCTGCCTCTCCGGCAGGAAGTAGCGGATAAGTACGAGCTCGCGGATATTCGGCACGCGGAAACCAGGAGGACAGTAGGGATTCTGTCCGATGTGCTCATTGAGGAACTCATTCATCTTGTCCACATTGAACTGCGTGGAGAATACGGGAATATCCTCAAGCGCCGCCATCCTCAAATAGTCGGGAAGCATGGCCGCTTCGGAGAATTCGTCGGTCATATCCAGTTCCATCGAAGTGTAGTAACGGCGGGAAGCCTTGTTGAGGAAGGTGCAGTCAAACTCGTAATAGACATCCCTCGCATAGGGATTGGTGTTTCCGGAGGCCGGCACGGGATAGTCTATATAAGTTCCTGACTCCTTCTTCTTACGGGTTGCCCTGATGTAATTCACCGGCTCGTGGTCCAGAGGGGAATAAGTGAAATCCTTCCGGCTTTCCGGAGAGTTGGTACTGGCCTCGTCATAGCCCAGGTTCCTGAGGCAGCGGGTCGTAAACCTGGTCACTTTCTCATTATACTGGGCACTCCTGGCCATGTCCGAACCCGTAACGCCTTCCTCGGCCCAAATGCACCTCGGGCCGTTCTTTCCGGTGTTCACGACTGCCCTTCCGTCGCTCGAACCACTTTCGTAATTCCGGGTGCTGCTGAGTACATGCTGGTTCCATTTCGGAGCTGCGGAAGCCTGCTCGGTGGCATTGCGCTGGTAGAGTTTCGCAGTACCCTCTATACCGTAGTCACCCAGATACAGTCCGTAAAGCTGGTTGGTGGCTCCCATATACCAGCGGAGCTCATCCTCATCTATTTTTCCGTTACCGTTGTTGTCGCGGTTTCGGGACATGCAGGAATAACGCAGAGCCTGATACTCCCCGAGCATCAGAGGGGTTTCGTTGTTGGCAGTAAGATTGAGGTAAGTACTCCATTCAGCCACTCCGAAGGCGCTTGAAGTGGCTGTGCTTCCGACTATGCTGGAATAATCATTATACCGTCCATATATCCCCCACTCATAGGCAGTATTGAGGCGGCCGTTGGTCATACTGTCGTTACCCCGTTTCTGGCCGGAATTGATCACATCTCCCTTGCTGTACCAAGTACTCTCTCCGCTTCCGTCATTGGACTCGAGAGGGTCATCAAAGTGCTCGGAGCCCCACGCGGACATCAGCTCGGGGTTATCCATATTATACACACTCTGTATGGACATCTGCTGAATAGTGAAGGAAGCCCCGATTTCCTGGCTCTTCTGGTCGGCGGACTGCTTGGTATCCGAGAGGATGTGCATTTCCCTCATCGGCTGGTTGATTGCCTTCTTCCATAGATCCCGGGAGTAACTTCCGTCACGGGGGTCCTTCTCATAATAGAACTCGTTGATGAAGGCAGTAATGCATATTTTCGGACCGTTGGGGTCGTCAGTTCCGTCACTGAGCTTGCCATTGTCGAAATCATTGGCAATGCCCAGCACATAACGCTGCTTCTGGCGCTTCAGATACTCCACCAGTTCACTCACGTTCAATGTATTGCCGTCGGAATATACTCCGTCATGCGGTTTGTAAACCTGCCTCTCCTCCTTCCAGTACTGGAAGGAGGGCGGGTCCGTGGAAGTGTCCAGGTGGCGCTCGTTGACCCTGAATTCAACCCACTCGAAATCAATACCGGAAGTGACGTCGTGCTCCACCCCGTTTTCGTCCGGAATACGGAGCGGCTTCTTTCCATCGGGATTGAACGGAGTCTTTACATACCATGTGACGTTGTCCTCCTTGATATTCTGCGCATGGAAGGTGATCACGTGCGAGGAATAGTGGCAGTCGCTTGTGAAGATTTCCTCCAGTGAAACGGTGACCGATCCGGCCGCGCCGGGCTCATTTTCGGCGAGCTTTTCCTCCTGGGTAAGGCTGGAGTCATAATTGTTCTCCACTTCCACACGTATGTCGTCCACGTCGAAAATCGTAATGTTATACGTATAGGAATGGTTGCGGAAGACATCGAAGTTGTTCAGGTTGGTGGCGAAATCACCCAGATGCACGACATAGGTCGGTTCTGCATTCAGGGTGGCGCCCACCGTAGTCCCGTAGGTAATGTTGTCCTTGATTATACGGCCGGAGAAAACAACATAGGTCCCCAGATCGGGGGCATAGACGAAATCTCCGTTCTCATATAATCCGCCGCCTATCGCACTCTTGGTCTGCTTTTCCCTGGCGGCATAGGTCCAGCCGCCGGCGGGGGTCGATTTCTGCGCCAGGCGGTTCTCCATCATATAAAAGGAGAACGGATGGACATAGATCTCATTCTGGGTGGAACCGGAGTAATAGGGATGGGAATCCTGACGCTTGGCAGCATCAAAATTCGTAGGCACCGTATTGAAGTAATCCGAGGCGGACTGGGCGGCATTCTTTATCTTGGACCTGTTGGTCTCGCCGTATTCGCCGTTCTCGATGACATAGGCCTTTTTAGGGATGTTCACGACATACCACTTGCCCGGGGTGAAACCGCCGATTTTGCAGCCGTACTGCTCTATGGCCTGCGCCTGGGACATTCCGTATTTGGAACTTGCAACAGCGGCAGTGATGATATCCCCGTCGCGGTCCTCATTCGGAGACGCTACGCGGATATTGAAGAAGATTTTTGCGTCCAGGCGGCACAGGCGGAGGACATTGTCGTCATTCGGAGCCTGGGTGCTGACCCTCACCTGCCTCTTGGTATTGATATCCACCACTGTTCCGGTCATCGGGAAATATCCGTTGCGGGAAGTGATGTTCTGGTTAAGGGTGGCGACCATGGCGTTCAGGTCATTCACGCTCTGTACTGTTGAGAGCAGTTCAGGAGAGATATTGACCATGTCCGCGTCTATATTCGCGATGCCGTATATGAGGCAGCCCTCCTTGCTCACGGTATGCAAATGGACGGTTCCGGTAGTATTTTCAGAATTCGAGACGGTCCACCAGTCCGAACCGGTACCGGCATCGAGATTGTTCTCGTCGAAGAAATGGCTGTAAAGTTTCCTTCCGCTGCCCTCAAAGATAAATACATACAGATTCCACACTTTGCTTTCCTTGGCAAGGTCCAGAGTTGACTTGGCACCTATTTCAAATGTATCCTGGGCCGGAGCGCCGAAAGAAAGTTCAAAATCCACCTCTTCCCCGTCCGCCGCGCCGGAGAGTTCCGGCTCGGCTTCGTTGACACAGGAAAAAATCAAAAGCGCTGCTATATATGGCAAGAATCTTCTCATACTACTTGAAAATATGCGTCATCGTATGCCCGGGTTCCCAATAGGCATTCTCCACGTAAAAATTGAAAGAGAACTCCTGTGCATTATAATAAACGTTCACTATTATGTTGAGTTCCTGGTTGCGGAGCATGTTGCGGAGCACCGATACCTGGGCTGTTTCGTTATCGACAATCTGCAGAAGAGAACCCTCCTCCACAAGCGGATTGTAAACGGCGAACTGGTATTCCTTCTGCGACGGGCTTGTGGTAACTGCGAGAATTCCGTTGTTATTGTAAAGGAGCTTTCCCCCGGGGGAGGTGAAATTGCAGAGGTCGGTATTTGCAAAACCGATGGAAGTCGCCTCGCTGCCCGTCACAAATGTTCCGCGCGAAAGGGTGAAGCTGTCTATTTTGCTGATGGTTATAAGGTTGGTACATGCAGCGTCAGAATAGAACGAATATGTGGAAGCCGCCGTTTTCTTAAGATAGAATATATAGGCTTCATCGTCTGTATAGGTCTTCACGAAATTTGTGACGAACTCCTTGTTTCCACCCTTGAAGGTAGCGCCTTTCGTAAGGTCTTTCCTGAAGAGTTTGCCATTGCTGGTCTTGGGACACACAAGCATCACAGGACGTACTGCATTAACGCTCATTCCGTTGACCTGTGCATACGTGAGCAACTCGCAGTTCTTCAGGTGTATGGTCTTGGTGACGCCATTCATAGTGGCCTCGCCGAAAATCCGGTATTCGAAGGGATTGCCGCTGCCGTCCAGGGTACGGGCATTCTCATAAATATTCGCGGAATAGACCAGAGAGTCACGTCCGTTAGGGTCTATGACAATCGGGCCGCGTGCGACACCCTCCACGAGTTCGGAGCTGTCGAAGGCGGGTACCGCGCGATAGACATTGCCAGTGGGAATTCCAGGAAACGCGCCTGAACGATGGTCCAGAAGATAGGTCGCCGAAGCGTTGAAATCGCTGAACCAGAGCCTGTTGAGCTGGAGAGGATAATCGCCGTGATTGTTCACATAGACATTCAGGCGGGTTACCATCCGGAGCAGCTGCACTGACGCCGACGAATGGGTAACACCGACATCCAGGTCCGCAAAGCCGGTCATCAGGATTCCGCTGGTGCCACGGCGCTTCTCTCCGTCGAAACGGGGCGGTCCGGGCACGTCCGTACCTGAGAATGTGGCAGCCTGACGGTCGGTCGGCAGTATGTCGCCGACATCAAGCGCGCCCTCTATATCTTCTATATACTGACCGGGAAGCTGCGCCGCCGTATGGTCTATATTCGCGTATGCATAGACCTTGTACGCGCCGATCTGGATACGCTCGAAAACAACTTCCTTTTCATCCCAGTGTTCATGCCCTCCGGCGCCGTCAGGGACCTCATCCACGAACTTGGATGCTACCACCATGTTTCCCTTGCTAGGGTCCGCAATTATTACAAGCACATTATGAAATGCGTAACCGTCGTAAGAATCATCCTGGTCCATCATCGACTTGGAGGACAGGGAGATGGTTACCGTGCGGGGCTCGCCGGACTCTTCCGTCTGGGGTACAAACTCTTTCTTCCCGCATCCGAAACACAGGAAGAAGAGAGCGAATAATATGAAAAGCCTTCTGTCCATACTAAAAAATCATATCCTCCACGGCAACTTTATAAGAATCCCAGTCGGTGGTCTCCACGGTGATTTGGGCACCGCCAGGCTGAATCTGGATATAATAGGTGTACATCTTCCCGGCCTCCCAGTAAACAGGCTTGCTTTCGCTGCCGTCCATGTAGGTCGAGGGAAGTTCGATGGTCGTGAATGCCGGGTCCGTGTACTCCGAACCTTCCAGAATTGAGGAAGAGAAGCGTACCGAAGGAACCTCGGTTTCCGAATTACGGTTATATACCCTCTGGGGAATGACGCAGTGCCACTCTTCCCAGGTAGTTCCGCTGCCCGGGAAATCCTCATACAGGGCCGGAACCTGGATATTGCCGCTCCATGAATAGATGGAAGAGGGACGGAAATCATCCGCAACCCACCACTGGCCGTCCAGAGGCTCGGTATCATCTGTACTGACAAACACCAGGGAGCCCACGCTGAGTATATACTGCAGCTCAAAACTCTTGAGGTGATAATCAGCGGTCGCCTGGGTTCCCTTGCGGAAGAGGAAACGGATAGCGGCGCAGGCATGCCGGAATTCCAGATCCACAATGGTGGTGTCATTGAGGGCCATATCCCTTTCGCGGGAGCAGGCGACCATCAGGTCGTAGTCCTCCGTACTCATCGAATAAGTGACAATCAGGGACGAAGCATTGGAAGAACTGGTTGTTGCCGCCGTTGTGGGATAGACAGCGCGGAACTGGTACTTTCCGGACTTCTGCCAATAGCGCAGCGGTGAGTAGAGCCACTTGTCCAGGCCGTCATTTGAATCGTGAGTCAGCGTGACAGTCTGCTTGGTAAACACATTCGCAGAAGTTCCGTTGGATACCGTCCAGGTTCCATAGACCGCGAAGGAATTGCCCACTGTCTGGAAACTGGTCGGATCCTGCAGTTCTGCTCCTGCCTTGCCCTCTATATGCATTCCGGAACCGCCTGCGGAGAACAGCATGGGCGGCCCTTCCGGCAGCTCCGGAGCCGCCGGAAGCGGATTCCTCTGGCATGAAAGCGCGCCCAGAAGCACTGCGGCTGCGAATATGTATCGGAACAGACTCTTCATACTATAAATTAATTACGGCTTCAAATCCGATGCTGTCCCAGCCGTCCACGGCAGGGTCGAAGGTAATGACGGCACCCGACATATCGGGATTCTCCGGATCCACAGGGTCGTCCGGATTGGGTCCGGCACCGCTGCTCTGAGTGGGGGCAATCTTCAGCTTATAGGTAATCGACTGGTTCATCTGCCAGGCCTGGAACTTGTCTATGCGCAAGTTCGCGGTGGCCGTGAAGTTTTCATGCAGGAAAGGACTTCCGTTGCGGATGGTCAGTATGTCCAGGTCTATCTTGACCTGCTGGGCGCCCATCTCGAGCATCTGCGGCAGAACGAAGAACTCGTCGATTGGCGTCAGGGGCCCTTCGGGAAGCAGTTTCTGCCCGGTGAGATCTCCGCTTATGGAAGTCACCGAGCCGTCGTCCGTCCAGACGTTGAAGCCCTTCTCGTTCACAGGCCTGGTCCACGGGACAAGCCCGGTCGCACTCCCGTCCGAAAGGGACAGGTGGCAACTTCCACGATGCTTCAGCCCGAGCAGCTGCACCTTGCCGACGCTGACCTCCCAGTCCGTCACGGTGCCGTCATACTCTTCCTTATGGTTGTAGGCAAGTTCCACCTGGACCTTCACCTTCGCAAGTGCATGGCGGAAGATAATGGGCACTCCGGTGTTCTTGCTCGGCACGATTCCGTTCGGCACGTCTATATTGTCCGTGAATCCGACCGACTTGTCAGAATACATCAAATCTTCCTGACGCGCCTCCACGTCGATATCCTTATAATCTATAATATCGCGCGCGATGGTGATGCCGCTCATTCCGGCAGGATAGTAGCACTGGAAGTCAACGGTGGAACGGTCCGGCCAGTAATATGTGCCCGAGGGTTTCCACTCGTCTATAAGCTCGACATAGGAAACGGTTTCATTGTCCATATAGTACTCGCCCACCGTACCGTCCGACCATGCATAGACACTGAACTTCTCACTGGTGGGAAATACAGTACCCGAAATGCCGGCCTTGCTGAGATAATTGGCAGGTTCGAACAAAATGTCCGCAGGCCCTGCCGGAGGCCGGACTTCATTCTTCGCACAGGCGGCGGCAAGCAATGCCGCGATTAATATATGAACAATGACTTTCCGCATTGACTTGTAAATTGCTTAGAGCTGGATCTTGATATTGTTCGAAACAGACACCCAGTCGGCTACTGCAGGGTCGAAGGTGATTATGACATCCTCAGGAGTGTCATCCTCGGTGTCTTTCGCGGTAGGCTTGATGTTGATGGTATAGGTGATGTTCTCGTTGATCTGCCATACGGTGCGGTTGGAGATGTCGGAGAGGTTGATGGAAGGGAATTTCCCGGCCGGAAGCGGGGTCGCTGAAGAAGTGATGTAGTCCTCCTCGATTATGTTTCCGGTGGGAAGGGTGGTCTTGATGTGGATATCCAGGTCAAGCATCTGAACACCTGCCTCGAGAGACTGGGGAATGACATATCCGGTGAGGGGATTCAGGTCCTGTGCATCGGTGGTAAGGACAACGCCGGCGGGATAAGTGGTGGGATCCACGAGTTCCTGGGCTGCGGAAGAACCGGAAAGGTTGGTCCATATGTTCCAGTCGGTGCCGCCGATGTTGGTGACGGGCTTGTCCCAGGACTTGCCGTCAGCGTTGAGGGTGAGGGCGCAGCTGCCGGTGGTGTGCAGGCCGCTGATCTTGGCGCTGCGGATAGTGACTTCCCAGGTGGTCTTCTTGGAGGCGTCAAGCGGATCGGGCCACTCCACGAAATTGGCCTTTACCTTGAAGCTGACCTTTGCGAGAGCATGGCGAAAGAGGGTGGGAACGCCGGTGAAGCCGGATTCGGGAGTCGCGGTATCGTTGATTTCGTCGATATTGGAGGAGCAGGTCGCCTTGTCCGCATACATGATGTCGGTGTTGCCGGCAGTGTAGTCGGTGTAGGTGATGCTGTTCTGGGTGATGACGGGAACAGTGCCCGCGGTGTTGGAGGTTCCCGCGAAAGGAGAGTAGGAAATGAAATCCACGGAACCGGTCTTGGGCCAGTAGAAGGTGTTGTCAGCGTTCTTCCACACGCCGCCGAGGAAGGCGACCTGCTCGTTGACCATGAAGGCAGCATGATCACTGCCGGAAGTGGCGGTGAACCATGCGTATGTACCGAAAGGCACGGATGTGCTGTAAACACCGCCGGTGGTGGCTTTGGTGAGACGGTTGGCCACCTCGAAGGTAACTTCCTTCTTGACGGGGGTGCTGTCCTGGACTTTGGCGCAGCCGGCCATAGCTGCTACGGCAACTGCGAGGATGATAAGTTTTTTCATAATGCGCATAATATGTTTTTAATTTGTTTTGCCTGTTTTTCCCGGTCGGGCCGGGGCTTTGCAATCCGGGGCAGGGTCAGCCGCCCCGGACCGGAAAAATTATTAGTCAACAGGATAGACGTAGCTGGTGGTGTTGTTGTCAACCCAAGGAATGACAGCAGGGCTGAAGGTGATCTTATGATCAGGCTTGATGGTGATGGTATAGATGTACTTGTGGTTCATATACCATGAATCGTAGTCGTTGGAGACGAAGTCGGTGAGAGCGATGGAACCGAGAGCAGGGTTGCCTGCGGCGTCAACTGCATCAGTGAGGTTGACGGTCTCAACGATAGGAGTACCACTATTGTAGCTGTGGGAGAGGGTGTAGTTGAGGGAGAGCTTGGCACCGGTACCGGTGGGGGCGGCGGTCAGGTTCTGAGGAAGGACGGAAACCTCGCCGAAGAGGGCCTTGCCAGGGTTGATGCTCGAAGTGGAACCGTCTATACCAGCCTGGGTCTGAGACTTGGGAAGACCGGGAGCAGCAAGATCTGCATCATGTGCAGCGGCGGTCCAGCCAATCTGCTCGTTGTCAGTCCAGGGCCATGCAAGACCGGTGGAACCCGGATCGGCCAGGCTGACGACAGTGTAGCCCTGATCAGCATAGTGGAGATTGGCGCTGTTGATGGTGAGGGTCCATGAATCGAGGTTGGTACCGGCAGTGGCGTCAAATTTAACGATGAATTTGACCTTTGCGAGCATGTGATGGAAGAGAGTGGGAACACCCTTTACATTGGTGTTGCTGTTTCCGTAAGTGAAAGCATAGGTATCATTCTCCCAGTTGGCGCGGGAATAACGATAGGCAGCGCTTGCAAGAACAGCGTTAGCAGTGGTGTCGATAGTGACAGGGGAAGCTGAAGAGCCATAAGTTGCAGTTGCAGGATTGGTTCCATCCGTGTCGGCGATGGTAGCAGCGGGTGCACCAGCCTGTGAGAAGAAGTTGATGTAACCGGTCTTAGGCCAGAAGTAGGCATGTGAAGGGGCCCACTCGCCGGAAGTTGCATCCATGGACACAGTCTCGGCTGCCATGAATACCTGGGAGGCGCCACCGTCTGCAGGGTGGAAGAAAGCATCAGTCTTGAATGAGGTGTAGTCCTCAAATTTCACAGCTGCAGGAAGAGCTGACTTGGTCTGGGACAGATAATTCACAGCCTGGAAGCTGATGGCATTGTTGTCACTAACGGGTTCGAGAACCTCGTTCTTGGCGCAGGCAGCGAGAGTGAGCGCTGCGGCTGCAATGAAAAGAAATTTTTTCATAATGAAAAGTTTAAAAAAGTTAATAAAAAATTGTTAATGATGTTTCGTTTTAAAGGTTTTACAATTGGATGGTCCCCCCGTTGACTACATCCCACTCACCCACCGCAGGATCGAAGCGAAGCGTGGTGGTGACGGGATCTATCTCGATATGGTAGTGAATCTTCTGATTCATCTTCCATGCGGCCCCCGGAGCAGGGTCCAGGGAAGCGCTGAGAACTACATCCTTGTCTTCATTATATATAGTAGCCCCATGTTTGGAGCGGATTGTAAGGGTAATTGAAATCGAAAGCGTCCCTTCCAGGCTCTGCGGCATGACGGCCCCGCGGCCGAGGAAAATCACGTCATCGCTCTCGGTTTCGCCGGCATCGAGCACAATTGAGCTCTGGGAATCCGGGGTAAGGTCAACGTCGTGGGCCGTTCCTGTGGGGACCCAGCCGACCTGCGTTCCGTCGGAAGCGGGAGTCCAGGCCTGGGTACCGTAAGCGCTGCCTCCGGAGTAGGTGTTTGTCAGAGTCAGGCTTCCCTGATCCCGGAAATTATGCAGGGTGACATTGGTCACTATGACTTCATAAGTAGTATTGACAGTCGCCTTCTGGGCTGTTGTCTTCAGCATCATGTCCATAGCCACGGAGGCGAGCACATGGCGGAAGAGTGCGGGAACCCCGGTCGGGTCGTTCTCGCCTGCGGGCTCGAGCGAAGCGTTCGCATTGGTACGGGTGGCGTTATAGACAGCATCCGCGACGAGGATATTGTCCGCACTGGTGACGGTGTAGTTGGTGATTGTGAAGGTCGAACCGTTGTTGGTGACGGAGAGCTTGTTCCCGAGCGGCCTCGCGGAGGCGTAGGAGAAGAAGTTGATTGTGCCGGTATGCGGCCAGAAATAATCACGCACAGGAGCCCATACGTTAACTCCGGGAGTTTCATCCGGAACGACCTCGTCGGTGTCCATGAAGCGCTGCACGGAACCAGCCGTGGGGGTGTACCAGGCGTTGCACCAGAAGCTGCTGCAGCTCTCGTCTATGAGGCTGCCGCCCATGGAGGCCTTGGTCTGGGAAGCGCTTCTGCCCACCTGGAAGCCGATGAGCACTCTCGGCGAGAGAGTCTCGACTTTGGCACAGGATGAGAGTAGCAACGCTGCAAACGCTGCTGCAAGGACTGCCTTATGAAGTCTTGTCATCATTGCAGGACTATGCTTCCGACGGGATGGCTGCCCCAGTCGTCAACCTGGGCGGGATCCCATGTAATACGCTTTCCGGTCGGTTCTATGGTAATATTGTACGTAATTTTCTTGTTCATCGCCCATTCGGTCAGGCCGCCCTGGCCATAGAAGGGGACATTCTTGTCAAACAGGACCTCGGTGTTGTGGTTCTCGGGCCTCTCGACACGGGTAGTGGTGGTCTTGGCGCCGTCGGTATCTTCAAATGTCTCGTCAGTTTCGTCCTGAAGGTCCTTGTTGTTGATGACGTCCTTGACCAGCACATGGGTTTCAGTGAAGGTCCTGGTACGCTCCCAGGTGTCCACGATAGTCGTGATTACGGCGTCCGCGGCTTCAATCTTGGACGTGTATTTGATCCTCAGGGTGATGCGGTCCAGGGTCTGGGGTATCATGGAGCGTTCCTCGATAAGCGGCTGGTAGGTGTCTGTCAGCGGCACCGGATTGTCGTCGATGTCCACGAGCAGGCTCTCGAGCGGAATGGTTCCGTAGGCCGAGGAACCCGCAGGACTCCATCCGCCGACAAGACCGACTCTCTCGGCCGTTCCGAAAGTATGGGTGTCCGCATCGAGTTCGAGGGTTCCGCTGGTAACCGCGTCGGCAAAACTGACCTCGGTCACTTTGATGGTCCAGCCGGAAGGCCTGTCGATTTCGGTCATGACCGTGGTCTGGCTCATCTGGATGGTCTCTGTCCTCTGCCTGATGGTGGTGGTGGTCCTGATGGCGTGGGTTCCGTCATCGTCCATGTCCACAGTCTCGGACACCACCGTCCACGGCGTAGAAGTTCTCTCGCCCTCATACTCGTCGCCGATATTCACTATGGTTCCAGTTCCGGCACCTGGAGCTATCGTGCGTGCCTTTATGTTTATCGCAATTCGTGTCAGGGCATGGCGGAAGAAGGTCGGGACCCCATCGAAGCCGGAATCCGAAGTGCCGCTTTCGAGGTCGTCGGTGACATCCGTTCCGTCGGCGTTGGCATTGTAGTCCGCGGCGATATCGGCATACATCCAGTCGTCGTCGGGCTGCGGAGCAACATTTTCAGCGACAAGGCTGCGGGCGGTCGCCCCGGTAATCCACGGAGTCGAACTGTAAGGGGCGTAGGACAGGAAGGAGACCTTGTTTATTCGCGGCCAGTAGTAGTCCAGGGTGGGCAGCCACTGAGTCTTGAGGGAATTGTACGTCACCTCCTGGTTGTCCATGTAGGTGCCCCAGTCGGAGCCGTCGGGGGAATAGAAGGCGAAGCAGCCGAAGGACTGGTCAGTCGGGAACACATAACCGGAAACCGCCTTGGTGCCCGAGGAATATGTCGCCGGGAGGAATGAAACCACTGCGGAATCACGCCTTGAAGGCACGGTGACGGTCTCCTTGACACAGGCTGAAAGCGCCAGTGCAAGAAGTACGGTCATCGATATGTTCCTCAAAAGTTTCATTTAGTCTTCTTCGGTTATATGGAAGTTCTGTCCGGGCGTTTCAACACCGCCGGGAGCGCAATCTATCCACGGCTCGCAGCTTGCCGTGAAGCGGATGGGCTGCTCGCGTATGGCAAAAAGGGTTATGGTATATGTCAGGTCCGTGTTCGGGAGCCAGTTCTGGTTTGCGAGGGAGAGGTAGGCGGTCTCCACCACATCCTCGGTGAAAAGGTAACCGCTCACCTTGGATGTGATGCGGTAAGACACTTCCACCTGCTGCACCCCTGATGAAATGGTCTGCGGAAGCGCGAGATAGCCGCTGACGACCGTGGTCGGAGTGACCGTGCCGCCCGCGACCTCGGCAGAAGTGCCCTGCTGGATGGCGGCGGTGCCTATGTTGCTCTTGTACAGCACGGCAGACGCTGCCTGGGAAGAGTGGTTGCTCCAGGCGGGACGGGGGTCGCCGTTGGTATCCGGATTGGACTTGAAGGCGCCCTCGGTGTAGATGTTCTTGAAGGTGACGCCACGGATGCTTATGGTCTGCTCGTCGTAGTAGTTGACATGGAAATCAGTATTGTGGATGAAGCGTATATTGATCCGGGTAAGTACATGGGTGAACTTCGTGGGGACGCCGGTGAACGCGTATGTCGGTCCGAGGTCGGCGGACTGCATAGCCTCGCAGTCCACGTCGTACTCGTTGGACACCATTATGTCGTCGTCGTAGATTGGATCCTCGCCCTGGACCGTCAGGAAATGCTGGTCTTGCTTGTCCGCAGGCACGATGTAATCATTAATCGTAATGCCGTCCGTCTTGCTGCCGTAGATAGCCTTGTTGTGCAGGGTCTTGTACGGCGAGAACGACGCGAAGTGCAGACGGGCGCTGGCGGCGGTAGGCCAGTAGTACTCCGTCATGGTGCTCCACATCGGGGTTCCGACGCCGAAATAACGAATCTGGAGGCCGTTGATGTAGGAGGTGTAGGAGGCGGTGGCCCAGTCGGACGCACTTGAACCGGTGTAGAGCAGGGCATAGCTGCCGAAGCTGTTGGAAGTGGAATACTCGGTGGAGCCGGTAGGATAGACCTTGGTCGCGGGAGAGTTGGTCGATACGTTCCACTTGATGACGCGGGAATTCTCCGCCGCGGGCGCAAGGGCCTCCTTGGCGCAACCCGCAAGGGCCGCCAGAACGCCGATACACAGCACTGTATGAAGAATTCTGCGCATTACAAAGTTATGCTTCCTTCTGTTTCCTCCCATTCGCCCACTGCCGGCTGGAAACCACCGCCGCCGGGTGTCGGGACATCCGGTTTTTCTATTGTCCAGGTTTCGTCTATAAGCAGCCAGTGGTTTTCTATGGCCTCTTTGGTCTTGAATACCTCGTCCAGGTTCACATCCTTCTGCTGCAGATTTCCGGAGACGTCCACCACATTGAAGGTGACGTGCAGGTCCGAAGATACGCTTTCAAGTTTCCCGAAGGTATTGAACACCGCGCAGAGAACATCCTTATTCTCCCCTTCGATGGTCACGTCAGTGGACTGGCGGAGGTCGAAGCAGACTGCGGAGGAGGGATCGTAGGTAATCTGGCCGAGGCCGAAGGCGTTGGACGGCGCCAGGCCGGTGATGACCGCGGTGGCGCGGGTAGTCGCGTACTGCAGGCCCTCGACGTGGATCTGGAGGTAGTATGTGTCTATGATGGAGAACGCCTCGGTCTCGATGACGACCAGAGTGTCGTGCGGCGACACCCTCACATCGTGCCGGCGCGCGACCATGAGGTGTTCAGGTTCGTAGTAGATGGTCACGTTGTCGTATGCATTCGCCTTGGTGCCTAGCATAGCCTTACGCTGGGACTCGGGAATAGGACTGGTATAGGCCAGAATCTGGTCCTCGCGGTTCTCGCCCTTGACCTGCGTCGTGGGAGTGTCGAAGTTGTAGAGCAGGAAGTCGAAATCGCCGAAACTGATGTTCAGGTTGCCGGAAAGGACCTGGTCACCCTCGTCGGAATAAGTCTTGGAGGTGAGGAAGGCCTGGTTCAGCAGGGCCCCGTTCAGGGGGTTATAGACGAGGCATCTCATGACGTCAGTGCGGAGCTGGTCCTCTTTTTCCCGGGTCAGTTCATCGATGCGGGGGTTGTTCCTGTAGCGTGTGCGCTGGGTGATGTTGGTGATTGCCTTCACATTGACGTCCACGCGGATGCGCACCAGTTCGCTGGCATCTTCCAGCGGACGGCGGTGGCAGCCTGCAACCAGGGCGATTGCAAGCAGCAGAAGGACGATATGTATGCGCCTGGCGTTCACTTTATTTCATTTTCGTTTTCGGCTTGTTGAACTTGAAACTGATAGGCCATACAAGGCTTATCTTCGCCTTGGTGGGTCCGAAATAGGAAACCTTTCCTACTTTGTACTTGTCGCGGATAAGCCGGTCGTACTCGTCCGTGGGCATATAGTGGCGGTAGTCCGTGTGCAGGAACCCGGCCGCAAGACTGAATTCGAGATGAAGCTTCTTATGCTTGCCTATGGGCATACAGTAACCGCCGCTGACACCTGCGGACCAGTATTCGCCCTGATAGTTGATATCGCGGTCCCACTGGAAATCATACTTGGAACTCATGCCATAGACTCCGGCGAAAAATCCGCGGAGCTTTTCAGTACCTACGGGATTCCAGCGGCGGAACCAGAAGCGGCCTTCTATACCCATCTCCCACATCTGGAAGCAGTATTTATTGCCGGTCTCCCACCAGGGGAAAACGTCTTCCACCATCACCGACCAGCGGTCCGCGATGGGTACTTCCACCTCGAAGTTGAGGGCGGTGACCGCATCGTAGAGCAGATTGGTCTTGAGGGCGATTATGGTATTAGCGATCTTATCCTGTTCAAATGCGACGGGCACCACCACGGTTTCCGTATGCCGGGGCTCTATGGCAATGGTATCCTGCTGCCGGGGCGTAACCGCGAGAGTATCAAGGACGGGAGGCGGCACGATAATATTTTCGTCAGGCACTATGTCCTCTTCAGGAAGTTCCGGAATCTCCTTCGGCGCCATTCCGATGTGCAGCCGAGCGTAACGCAGAGTCGGGAAAGAAGCCTCGTATAAAGATTCGAAACCGGGGAAAGCCCTCAGGGTCTTCTCCTTGACGTCGGGATCGTCCCCTGCGTCGATAATCCCAAGAACCAGTTTGCGGACCTCGTCCGGCATCGCGCCGTCAGACTCCACCGAAGCACGAAGGTCATCCCAGGACTCAGCCTCGCTGCGGACACTGATTCTGGACGCGATTTCGGGATATTTGCCCGAGATGTAGTTTTTGAGGGCCGAAGCACGCTTCACCGACAGGGACTTATTGTAGCCCACGCGACCTTCAGGGGAAGAATAAGAGACTATCTCCAGAGTGTCGCGGGAGGAGAACTGCACGGTGTTGAAAAATTCATCCATCGACTTCAGAGTTTCGGCGTTGCCGAGGTAGTCCTCGTGAAGCACGGCGTCATTGTGCGGGAAATATATCTTGAAATCCTGCGCGCGCGTAAAAAAAATGTTAGCGAAAAGGCATGCCACCCCCGCCGCGAACTTCAGGCTCGCCTGGGCAGCACACACGATTTTCTGGAAATAGTTTTTCACTACTTTTTCACTAACTAACTAAATATTAGTGTTTTACGCGGTTTATTGACAAGTCTGCGACTCACAACAACAGCCAAACACGGGGCAAATATAGAGCCAAAAAAAATAACAAACAACAAATATTTAAAATTTTTTCAGCAAGAATTTTTGATTCTTGCAATTTCTTTTTGATATTTGAATTGCCCGGCCAAATCACTCAATACGCATTTAAACGCTCACAGGAGTGCATTTTTCATCTGTTTTTAGTTTACCCCCCCCCTTAATATGCCACTACCGTGCCTCAGAAGGCATTTTTGCAAGAATCCAAAAAAATTTTTGATTTATTTTGCCGATATCGTTTATTTTCTTATTTTTGCAGCACCGCACAAATAATCGACTCTTTCTGTATTTTTGAATCTTTAACAGCGAATTATGCTCCAGGCACTGATAATTTTCATGCCGTTCGCCGTCTGCCTCTTCTGGGTGATGATGCATGCTCTGCTCGCATCCCGGACTGAATCGTTTTCCTCGGCGGCGTTCTTCTTTTTAAACCTGGCTATCTATATGCTGGTTGACAGCTGCTATTCCTGGGGCAGCACAAATGTACACACAATGGCCACATTTTCACTGGCGGCCCAGTTCTCGGGACCGTGCTTAATCCCGCTTCTGATGCTGTATCTGGGAAAACTCCGCACAAGAAAGCCGTCCCGCTCCATCCAGATGGTCTGGATGATGCTGCCGGCGGCTCTTCTCACTTCCGGACTTGTCCTCTATATTCTTGTCGGGCACAATGCTTTCGAGGCCTTTATAAGCGAATTCTTAAACAGCGGGCACCTCGCTGCGGCGACTTTCAAGGGTTCTGCGGTTTACTACTACTACCTTTGGGATATCATCGCGTACAATGCAGTAATGATCCTGGAAATCCTGTTCCTCTCAATATACATGATCCGGCAAGCATTCAGAAGGAATTTCAGCGCAAAACATGTCTGGAATTTCCTGTTCAAAAATGGGAAAATCGCTCCTATTGAACTGCAGTTCGTATTCATCTCGCTGACCACGATTCTTTTCATCGTAAAAGCCAATCTGTACCGGCCATGGATTATCTCGCACCAGAACTACATGGTCGGATTTGCGGTCCTGGAGATTGTCCTGGTGAGCCTGCTCGCCTGGACGGCCCTTTTCAGTTCCGCAGACCGCATTTCGATGGAGGACATGTTTTCCGCCTTCCTCTACAACCGTCGCCCGGGCGAAATGGACAGAAGCCCGGAACCAGAACAAATCCGCAGGGTCAATACTGCCGGATATATCCCCCACAGCCTTTCAGCAGGGATTTTCAGCACCATAAGGACATATCCCGAAGATGAAAGCCTAAGGGAAAATTTCGAGCATCTGATGCAGGACGAGCAACTGTTCCTACAGCCCAGCCTGTCCCTCGGCGACGTGGCGGTAAGGCTGCGCAGCAGCAAGACCATCATCTCAAAGATGGTAAACGAGACCTACAGGATAGGCTTTCCGGAGTTGCTGAACACCCTCAGGGTGGACTATGCCCAGCAGTACCTGCTCGGTCACCGCAGGGCGAAGCAGGACGAGATTGCAAAACAGTGCGGGTTCCTCAGCGCCTCCTCCTTCAACAATACCTTCAAACGGATATGCGGAGTAACTCCCAAATTGTGGCTGGCAAGTTTTAAGTAGCAACGCTGCCTATTGTTTCCAAAATAAATCATAAATGAAAAAACTATTCTCAATCTTTTCCGTTGCAGTCGCACTTCTTTCCTGCAATACGGCATCTTTCAATGGCAACAGGGCCGAAGCAATCGCTGCGCAGATGCACGACCCCAATTCAGAATACGTGGTGGTGGCATGCCACCGCGGCGACTGGCGCAACTGGCCCGAGAACTCCATTCCGGCGATAGAGAGCGTCATCGCCATGGGCGCGGACATAGTGGAGATAGACATACACATGACTGCGGATTCGGCCCTTGTGCTATGCCACGACAGCAGCGTCAGGCGCACCACGAACTTCTCCAAGGTGTTCCGCGACCAGCCGGACAAAAGCCCGAAAATATCCGACCTCACCCTCGCCGAGATAAAGTCCCTGAGCCTGAAGCGCATGCACGAAGCGGCGGTCATAGACACGCTGCGCATGCCCACCCTGCGCGAGGCTCTGGAATGCACGCGGGACCGCATCTGCGTCAATATAGACAAGGGTTATGACTATTACGATGCGGTGCTTGCGCTGACCGAGGAACTGGGCGTGACCGGACAGGTGCTCATAAAGGGGAAGAAGCCCATCGAGGTGGTCGCCGCCAATGAGGCCGCACATGAGAGCAACATGATGTACATGCCCATCGTGGACATACAGAAAGAAAAAGGGAAGGCTCTTTTCAATTCTTACCTGGAGCAGGGCGTGGTCCCGATGGCCTATGAAGTCTGCTGGCAGAGCAACGACGACGGCGCATTTGCCGAAGCGGCCCGGAAAATCCGTGAGCAGGGTTCCAAGATCTGGGTGAACACCATCTGGCCGAGCCTCTGCGGCGGCAGCGGCAATGACGACGACGCGGCCTACCTCGCCTCCGACCCCGGCAAGGTGTATCAGCAGTACATCGACGCCGGCGTGTCCATGATCCAGACGGACCGCCCCGAACTTCTTATCGGCTGGCTCGAAAAGACCGGTCATCACAGCCTGCGGTAAGGCGCCACGACTTCCAGGGTATTATATTTGCAGACGCAGAACAAAAACTCCTGTATTATGAAAAGAATAATTGTTTTCCTTCTGTTTGCGCTGATATCGGCAGCTGCGGCATCGGCCCAGACCATCTATTCCGTAGATTACAAAAGCGACGCGGACGTCAAGGTCTATGTAGCCAAATACAAGAGCGACGCGGACCTGGTGGTCTATAAATGTGACTACAAGTCAGACGCTGAAGGCAACAAGGGCCTCTGGTACTTCTGCAAATACAAGAGCGACGCCAAGAAGAAAGTCTATTTCTGTGACTACAAGAGCGACGCGGACCTGGTGGTCTATTTCTGCGACTACAAGAGTGACGCCGGCTGGCGGAACAAAGAAAAGCAGCACCTGATGTACTGACACTTTCCGTCGCAGCCTATTCGCGGAAACCGCGGAACAGGTAAAGCAGCGGGAAGATTTCCAGACGGCCGATGATCATTTCGGCAGGGCGGGCTCAGCCGATATAGGAGAGAATTATCCCGGCGAGTTCTTCCTCGCTGTGGCCGTCAGAACGCAGCACAAGGTCATAGTTCCTGGCATCGTAACGGCTGACGTGGGCAAAGCGCTTGATGTAATTCTCGCGGGACTTGTCCAGGCTTTCGATAATGATGGCGGCCTCATTCTCGGGAATGCCCTGCTTGCGCATTATGCGCTCGATCCGGAAGGGCATGGACGCAGTAATGAACACATTCAGCTTGTTGGGATGGTCCTTTAGGACGAAGAAGCCGGAGCGGCCGGCGATGACGCAGGAACCCATTTCGGCAAAACCCCTGAGTATTTCCTTTTCGGCTTCGAAAATATCGTCGGAAGTGACGTCCGGCCGGAACTCCTGGCAATAGCGGAAATCCACCCCGAGATTTCTGGCGGAGGGAATGGGAGCCATCCAGCCGAGAATTCCGGAAAGCCAGGTTTTCTTTTCGCCTTTGAGTTTTTCTATACCGCTCTGCGTGAGGTTGAATTGCTTCCTTAAAGCTTCCAGCAACTGCTTGTCGCAGTAACGCACGTTCAGTTTTTCGGCAAGTATCTTGCCAACGGTGTGTCCGCCGGATCCAACCTCACGGCTCACGTTCAATACAAAAGGCTCGTTCAGGTTCATACCAAAATGTTTTAACGCTGCACAAAAATAAGTCATTTTTCAATAATCGCCAAGAGGGGAGGCAGACTTGCCCCACATTCAGCGGTGCCGAAGTGCTGTGGGGCGAGAGCGTCGCATCGGCTTCGGTCTCGGGCAGAACGCTGACCATAAGGGCCTCCGGCTTATACAATGACGAAAACTTCGGACCTCGCTTCTGATACGCCCAGGCTTTGTTTTTTGAAGAAAATCGCTTAACTTTGTCGGGTTATGTCAAAGTCAAGAATACTTTTTATCGCCTTTTTAACCCTGGTCGCAATTTCCTGCCAGCGCGACCCGGTGCCCCAGATTCCCGCAGCGAAGACAAATACCGAATGGATTTCGCGGCCGGATGGATTCCATAACGAATACACTCTTGACCAGCTCGTGGTCCTGAGCCGCCACAATATCCGCTCTCCATTGGTAAGCAAGAACTCCGTTCTGACAAGACTCACGAATAGCGAATATCAGTGGTTCCATTGGGAAGGTACGCCCAGCACGCTGACTTCCAAGGGCGAAAGACTTGAGCATCAGATGGGAAAATTCTTCAAGGAATGGCTGAAAAAGAAAGACTTCCTTTCGAAGTATTCCCAGGACAATTACTCCTTCCGCTTCTACGCCAACGCCAAGCAGCGCTGCCAGCTCACCGCAAGGACTTTTGCCGATGCGCTGTTCCCCGGGCTCAATCCCAGGGTGGAGATGAACGTGCAGTTCGACAAGATGGACCCGGTGTTCAATCCGCAGATAACCAAGATTTCAGACGGCTTCATAAGCAAGGCCCAGACCGAACTCCAAAGCATGTTCGGAAACCTTGACGACGGCATTTCCACCGGATACGACATGCTGGAAAGGGTTATAGACATTACCAATTCTCCGGCTTATCCTGATACTTCTTCTTTTAGACAGTTCCCTTCGTCGGTCAGTTACAAACTGAATGAAGAACCGTCCATGACGGGAGGATTGAAAATGGCATGCACAATCTCCGACGCGCTCTCGCTCCAGTACTATGAGGAGCCTGACGAGGAAAAAGCCGCCTTCGGAAACAATCTCACTTTCGAGGACTGGGCCACAGTCTCGTCGGTAAAGGACCGGTACGGAGACATTCTGTTCTCATTGCCTTCGGTTGCCGTGAATGTCGCCCATCCGCTGCTCCAGGTAATCCTTGACGAGATCCAGAACGAAAAACGCATTTTCACGCTGCTCTGCGGCCATGACTCCAATGTCGGGAGCCTGCTCGCAGCCCTCGAGACGGAGGAATTCACCCTTCCCGGCTCCATAGAGAAGAGCACGCCTATCGGCTGCAAAGTAGTGTTCGAAAGCTTCAAAGGCCGCGACGGGGCAGAATATGCCGATATCCTGATGGTCTATGCCAGCGCCGCACAACTCCGCGCCGAAAGCGAGCTGAACTACAGCAATCCCCCGGCCGCAGTCAAGCTCAAACTCAGAGGACTGAAAGAAAACGAAGACGGCCTGTACCGCCTCGCCGATGTGGAGCAGCGCCTTACAAAAGCAATCGAGGCCTACGATTCTCTCTGACCCCTTGTTACAAGTCCTGATTTTTTTCGTACATTTGCCTTGTTTGTAACATTTAAGGCAAAATGACAAGAGAAGAACGAATCAATCAGGCTCTGGCCCTTTCCTCCGACACCAAGGTGTTCAGGATGGGCTGCGGCGTCGCAGAAGAGGCGCCCAAGGTGTTCAAGGAGTGTTTTCCCGGAAAACAGGCGCTTATAATAGCGGACGTGCACACCTATCCCGTGCTCGGCGAAAAGGTCTTCAAGCTTATGCAGGACGCCGGAATTCCTGTGGACAAGTACATAATTGAGGAAGAAGAGTTCCACGCGGAGTGGAAATACGTGGAGCTGGTGGATTCGCAGCTGGACGCCCATCCCGGCGCCGTGCTCGTTTCCGTGGGTTCGGGAGTTATCAACGACCTCTGCAAACTTTCATCCCACCACCACGGCCAGTCCTATCTTACCCTGCCCACGGCAGCTTCTGTCGATGGTTATTCGTCTTTCGGCGCGTCCATAACCTTCGAGGGCGCCAAACAGACCTTCTCCTGTCCCGCGCCGGTCGCGATTGTCGCCGACATAGACATAATCGCCGCCGCGCCGAAGCACATGACGGCTGCCGGCTATGCCGACCTGGCTGCCAAGGTGCCTGCCGGCGGAGAATGGATGGTGGCTGATTTTGTGGGCACCGCGCCAATTCACCCGGAGGCCTGGGCCGTGCTGCAGGACTATCTGGACGATTTCCTGTCCCGCCCGGAGGAGGTTGCCGCCGGCGACACAGACGCTGTCGCGGACATCTTCGAAGGCCTCACGCTCAGCGGAATCGCCATGCAGATTGCGCGTTCTTCCCGCCCCGCATCCTGCTGCGACCACCTGTTCAGCCATATCCTGGACATGACGGAGCATCGCTACAAGGGCAAACTCCAGAGTCACGGTTTCCAGGTCGCGATAGGCACCCTGACAATGTGCGCCGTGTTCGACGAAGTATTCAAGCTGGACCTGTCCGCACTGGATGTCGATGCCGCAGTGGCCGCATGGCCCACTCTGGAACAGGAACAGGAGCGCGCGCTCCGCATTTTCGAAGGCTTCCCGGCTCCGCGCCTGGGCTATGACGAAATTACCAAAAAGTACCAGGATGCGGATGAAGTGCGCCGCCAGCTTGAAAAGTTGAAGGCGGAGTGGCCTTCGCTGAAAGCCCGCCTGCAGGGACAGGTCTATTCGTATTCGAAGATGCGTTCGCTGCTGAAGGCGGCAGGCGCCCCCTATGAGCCTGCACAGATAGGCGTTTCCAACAAGCAGCTCCATGATATGTTCGCCAAGGTGCAGCTTATGCGCTTCCGCTTCAACCTGCTGGACCTCGCAAAGCGCGGCGGCTTCTACGACGCCGTAGTGGAGCCCCTTTTCGCCAAAGGCGGCCCGTTCGAAATATAATTTAAACTGTTACGATTCCCTTGGCAGCTGCGGCGGCTACACAGCCGACTATGCTGTCAAGGCCGAATTTTCCTTTGATACGCTCCTTGTAGCTGTCCACGGTATTCACCGAGATTTCAAGGGCAGATGCAATCTGGGTGTTGCTGTAGCCGTATGAAGTCAGCTGCAGCACTTCCAGTTCCCGCCGCGTCAGGCCCTGCGGCTTGCGGGCCTCAAGGTTATCTTTGCCGCCGAAAATACGGAGTATCTTTTCCGACTCTATTGTCTCGCCGAAGAAAAGGCACTTGCCCGAAATCACATCCGAAATTGCGCCGACTATGGATTCGGGAGAAGAATCCTTGGCCAGATAGGCGCAGGCGCCGGAAGTTATCGCCCTCAGTATATAGGAAGGATTCTTATAATGGGACAGCACCAGAGTCTTTAACGCGGGGAAGGCCTCGTGGAGAATGCCCAGCAGCGCCAGGCCGTCGGTTTCTGCCTCCAGTGTTATGTCCACCACCGCGATGTCTGTTTCGGGATGGGCATTGAGATAGGCCACGGCGGCTCCCGGCGTAGTCACGGAATCCACATGCGCAAATGACGGATCGGCGCCAAGGGCCAGTTTCAGCCCCATTACAAACACGGCGGAATCTTCGATGAGGAGAATATTTATCATAGGTCAATCGTTATTTCAAGGCCGCCTTCCGGCCGGTTGTGCATGTCTATGGCCGCTCCCAGCTTGTCCAGCAGTTCGCGTGTAATCACCAGGCCCAGGCCATGGCCCCAGCGCACGCCACCCTCCCGGAGACCCGGACCGTCATCGACAATTATTATTCTGTTTCCGCGGGCGCGCAGCGACACCCCCGCTCCTTCGGGACTGGCCTTGACGGCATTGTCGAGAAGGTTTCTGAGAACCGTCAGCAGCATATTGCGGTCTGTCCGCACACTCAGGCCAGAAGGAATGTCCACGGTGATTATTTCTCCCTTCCGGATGGTCGCAATAGCTTCCGCCGCCAATGCCGGCAGGTTTTCATCCCTCATCACCGGCTCCAGCATTCCTTTCTGGTTCAGGGACCACAGGAGCAGGTTTTCCAGCAGCATGGACGCATTGTCCGTGGATACCGAGAGTGCCTCAAGGGCACTTTTTAGCTGCTCAGGGGGCAGTCCGTCCACCTGCTTGAGCAGCTGGTGCGCCAGAAGCCGGTTTCCGGAAACAGGAGTCCTCAAATCGTGGGAGATAATGGAGAAGAGCTGGTTGCGCTTGTCCAGTTCCTTTTCCAGCAGCCGGCGTTCCCGTAGTTTGATTACCAGATATATAATCGCCGCAACCAGCAGTATGTACCCCAGCAGGAAGGGCCAGCTTAGCCAGAGAGGAAGAGGCACGCGAATCATCTGCGTGGTTGTTTCACCGTAATTCCACCGGCCGAAGATGTCGGAACTCTGCTCCTCAAGAATGTAGTTTCCAGGGCGTATATTGTCCCGCAGGCCGGAGAATTCCCCGTCCACCCATTCGCCCTCGTTCAGGCGGTAGCGGCGGCGGACCAGACGCTCCAGCGGCAGATTGCCTGATGCCCGGATAGAAAGCAGGCTGTCCGGATGGAACAAAGCGGCTCCGTCGGAGCCTCCGAAGGCGAGGGAACCGTCTGCGAGGGGGCAGGAAACATGCTCTCCATATATGTCTGAAGGAAAGCCAAGCTCTTTCGGCACACGCCCTGTGCTGCCGTCCGTGTCTATGAACCATAGTCCGTCTTCCGTCCCGGCCCAGAGCCGGCCTTTGGCATCGGCCTCGACGGACTGGACCAGCATTCCGTCCAGATAATGCCCTCCGGAAGGGCTCCACAGTCCGCTGCGTGTGGCTGCCCAGACGGTGCCGTCAGAGCTTAGACACAGGTCGGTGACATAATCGTCCGGAATGGAGGAATTAGCCTTGTAGTATTTTGTCACAAGTCCGCTTTCCCGGTCTATGACATTCAGCCCTGCCTGCGTGGTGGCATAGACCAGATTGCCGTCCCTGTCCTCTATGAGGCGGCTGCCGAGGCGGGAACTGATATAGATATTGGAATCCACCTGGGGCGAAGGATAGCGGAAGGGGCTCAGCCAGCGCGGGGGAAGGCTCCTGCGGGCCTGGCGGTCCCAGTGGTTCAGGCCTACGCCCTCCCAGCTGACTACCCAGAACCGGCCTTCGCTGTCTTCCAGGAAATCCGAAATCCAATTGGCTCCGTCAAGATGCCGGGCTTCGGTCTGCTCTGGAGGAAGAAGGCCGCTCAGGCGATCCTTGTGTACCATTTTCCCGTTCTTCCATACCTCCCAGCCGGTATTGTTCCACAGGCCCTTATAGACGGTGCCGGAGCTGTCTTCATAGAGGGCCGAGACGCGTTCTTCGGCTGTCCCGATCCACAGTTTTCCCCTATGGTCTTCCAAAAGGGCGGACACCTGGGCGGTAGAGACTGTTCTCACCTGCTGCAAGGCAGAAGACAGCACGGAGAGACCGTAGTCGCCGCCCACCCAGATATTGCCCTGACGGTCTTCGAATATGCAGTATAGCTCACCGGAGGAGAGGCTGGAGTGATCTTCGGCCTTGTGGCGGAATACCTCGGAATTCTCCGGATGCTCTGTGTCTATGATGCCCAGCCCGTAGGATCCTGCCGCCCAAAGCGTTCCGCGATGGTCCGTGAGCAGCCTGGCATGGGCGATTGGCAGTCGGCCGAGGGGGACCGGACAACCGGCGTCATAAGTATGCAAGAGGGAAGTATGGTCTTCAAAGGAGTAGAGTTTCCCGCCGCTTTCGGCGTAGCTCCCGTTGCAGAGCATACCCTCCCAGGAGGGTTCCGTTATGTGCGGGGCCTTTCTGTCTTCTACAAACTGGTTGTGGACAAGGCGGCCGGACAGCCAGAGCTTCCCGTCGGAGGCCTCATATATCTGATAATAGGGATAATCGCCTTCCGAATCCCTCTTGGAGTAAAAGCAGCTGGCCTCCTCGTGTATTCCGTCCCGGTAAGAGAGTTTCCGAAGAAGGGTGTCCCCTACGGTGGCCCATACATAGCCCTCCCCGTCGGCGTACAGTGCCCGGATATTACCGCACTGAGCATCTCTTTTGTCATTCACTATCAGTCCTTCCGTGGTGCCGACCCATAACCGGCCTTCTGCATCCACCGCCAGCGCATTCACCCGACCGTACTCCTTCCAGCTGCGGAAACGCATTCCGTCAAAACTGGCGAGCCCGTTCCTTGTGCCTATCCACAGGGTGCCGCCGTCATCCTGAACTATTGCATAGACAGTATTGGACGGCAGTCCGTCGGCCGCGCTGTAGTTTACGAATCGCGGAAAGCCCCATCCCGGCAAAACCAATGCAAGCAGCAATATGACAGCAAAGCGACGCATAGCTCTGCAAAGATATTATTTCCTCCCGAATTATCCTTGCAAATCGCCCCTCTGTGGCGGAATCCGCCACAAGACAAATGTTTCAATAATTTACCTTTGCGAAAAATACACAAGGCCATGAAAAAAATTGTATTTGCCATATTGGCTTTTTCTCTTATCCTGATGTCCTCCTGCAACAAAGACGGGGAAGGGAATGGCAAAAACGCCAGGGTGACATTCCGCAAGGCTAATATCGGCGGCGCAAACATGCTGGCCCTCGCCCAGGGAGGCGCGGCAGCTAAGGCCGAGGGAGATGTCAATATCGGGCCCAATGCTCTCTACACCGTGTCTGAAGACGGCACGATGGTGGAGGTAAGCTATAATGTTGACGTGGAAGGGGTCGACGGCGAGGTGGCCGAAACCATCCAGGCCAATCTTATCATTTCTCCCGGCTTCGTATTTCCCGTCGATGAAGGCTGGCTGTGGCTTGCCAACTGCCATTATAATGTAAAGGGCGGATGGAATAATTATCCCACGGAAGAGACGGCTGCGCGTCACGCACTATCCAAGATACTCAATGATTTCAGCGCCAAGTACCACGAGCGCCACGGTGCCCATTACCTTATCCGCAAGAGTGACGGGGCCCTCTTCGAGTGGACGCTGGAGGCCGGTGCACCGGACGGAATGGACGACGGCTTCAAGCAGCCCACTTTCCTGAATGGCTGGTTCCACCAGCTGGGCAAAGACCTGTTTGTGAGGACCGGTGGCTGGAATTATGAGGGCATTAACGGAGGGCTTCCGTCACTAATCCGTCTGAAGGATAATGGCAACACGCTGGATGCGGTCAATGTGCTGGGAAACAATATCTCCTGCTGGAAACTCTATCCTGCTGGCGGCAGCTGTCTTGGCGGGACTTTCGGCTATCCTGGCGCTAATGGCGGAATGCAGGGAATCATCGCTCCTCCTTCCTTTGAGCCGGTACTCCTCCAGGTGGAAGCCAGCAAAGAGTCTTTCCTCCTTTCCATAGGTGGAAAGCTTTATTACGCAGATACTTATGAGAAAGAAATCGAGGAGGGAGATGGTAAAGATTCCTGGACCAGGACCGTAGCCTGCACGGACTTCTACAATCTTAGCGTCTCCGTAAGTTCAGTCTCACTCGGAAACCTCATCTGCACATTTAACGGGAGAGTGGACCCGTACGGGGTTTATATCTCCACAACGGACAAACTCAGCTGGTGGGGCGGAAACGAGTATGACGGTGCTGAGATTCACACCCTGGATCCCAAAGCCGGTACCGTTTCCAGCAGAAA
>JAFYEM010000036.1 GCA_017544265.1 Bacteroidales bacterium
AATCTTGATTTCCCTCAGGATTGCGATGTTCTCTTGTTTGGTGAGCGATTCAGGCGCGACGCAAAGGAGTTTTGTGACCCCGGAGAGCAGGTCTTCACGGACCTCGGTAATCTGGATTTTGGACAGTGATGAATTCAGGAAATGCGCGATTCCGTCTCCGGCCGAGACGAAGCCCCGGATTGCGTCCACCTGATTCTTCATCAGGGCTATAAGAGGTGAAATGACTATTGCGGTTCCTTCCATCAGCAGGGCCGGCAACTGGTAGCAGAGGGATTTGCCCCCGCCGGTGGGCATCAGTACGAAAGCATTTCCGCCCCCGATAAGATGCCTTATGATCTCCTCCTGTTCACCCTTGAAGGTGTCGAAACCGAAGAATTCCTTCAGTTTGGAGTGAATGATTGAAGAGCCGTCAGCCATAATCCCAAGGATTTTGGTACAATTTAGTCATTCTTTTGGTGTAATCCAAATTTTTTACGAAATTTGCGTCCGCGCTCGCTGAAAGCGGGCCAGTAGAGTAAAATATTTTAAAAACTATAGAGTTATGAAATTTAACAAAATTATCGTCCTCGCCCTCGCTATTGCAGCGATGGCTTCCTGCGGCCCCAAATTCGAGGGCAGCAAGGAGACACAGGCCCTTCTCCCTTCCAACGGCCAGATTGATTCCGCCAGCTACCTGATGGGTGTCAACTTCGGCATGTGGATGAAAGGTAATGACTTCGGTCCCATGAACTACAACCTCATCATCAAAGGTATGAAAGACGCGGTCAACTCCAAAGGCGACCCTCGCGATACCACCTTTGCAGAGCAGTTCAAAATCAACCCTGAACTCATGAACGATATTCTTGAGAACTTCGTCCAGGCCCGCCGCGACTACACCGCCGCCCTCAACACCGAGAAAGGCGCCGAGTATATCGCCGAGTTCGAGAAGAAGGAAGGCGTCGTCACGACCGAAAGCGGCCTCCGCTACCGTATCTATGACGAGGGCAACGACGTCCGTCCCAGCGAGAAAGATACCGTATGGTGCGACTACAAGGGCACCCTTATCGACGGTACCGTTTTCGATGAGAACGAAGACATCCGCTTCCTGCTGAACAGGGTGGTAAAGGGCTGGACCGAAGGCCTGCAGCTCATCGGCGAAGGCGGCAAGATTGAACTTGTCCTCCCCGGCGACCTTGCCTATGGCGAGCGTGGCACCCGTGGCATCGCCCCCAACTCCGTGCTTCACTTCGACATCACTCTCAACAAAGTCGGTAAAGTCGCTGAGAAAGAAGAGGAGAAATAGCGATGGCGCTTGAAATTGAAGGAAAGATTGTCTCCAAACTCGGGGTCCGTACCGGGCAGTCCGCCCGCGGACCCTGGGAAAGTCAGGATTTCGTTCTCGAATATATGGACGGGAGTTATCCCACCTCGGTATGTTTTTCCGCTTTCGGAAACGACAAGGTGCAGGAACTCGCGAAGTACCAGGTCGGCGACAGCGTGAAAGTGTCGTTCAACATACGCGGACGCGAATATGCAGGACGCTGGTACAACGACCTCAGGATATGGAGGATATCCCCGCTTCAGGGCCAGGCAGCCGCTGCTGCGCCTCAGCAGAGCGTGCCGCCTCGGCAGAGCGCTCCGCTGGACACTCCTCCTCCGCCTAGCTTCGAGGACCTTCCTGAAGACAGTCCCGTTAACGATGACGACCTCCCGTTCTAGGAGGTCGTTTTTTTATCAGTAATAAAGAACTGTAAGGCTAACCTATCACCGAGCCCGGGGTCAGTTCGCCGGTGGGTGCGACAAGGCGCATAGTGCCGTCGCCCTGCTTCGCCATCAGTATCATGCCTCGTGACTCGATGCCGCGGATTACTCGGGGAGCGAGGTTCGCCAGTATGCATATCTCGCGTCCGACCATCTCCTCCGGGCTGTAGAACTCTGCAATGCCGGAAACTATCGTCCTCTGGTCGATGCCGGTGTCTATGGTCAGTTTGAGCAGTTTGTCCGTTTTCGGGACCCTCTCGGCCGCAAGCACTCTGGCAAGGCGGATATCCATGCGGGAGAAGTCGTCGAAGCTGATTTCATCCTTCTGTGGCTCTACGCGTGCGGCTGCATCCTTTGCGGCTGCTTCTTTTGCAGCTGCTTCATTCGCAGCCTTCGCGGCTTTCAGTTTGGACACCTGGGCCTCGACCTCGGCATCCTCGATTTTGCGGAAGAGAAGGACCGCCTCTCCGAGGCTGTGGCCTTCTTCCAGAAGGTCAGTCTTTCCGAGGTCGTCCCATTTCAGATTCTCAAGACGCAGCATCCTGCGCAGTTTTTCCGTAGAGAAAGGAGTGAAAGGCTCGAATGCTACAGCGAGGTTGGCGCATATCTCAAGGCAGGTGCGAAGTATGGACGCGGTACGGTCAAGGTCTGTCTTTGCAACTTTCCATGGCTCTGAGTCGGAGATATATTTGTTTCCGAGCCGGGCGATGTTCATGGCATCTTTAAGCGCCTCGCGGAAATGGAAGTTGTCCAGATTCTTCTCAATGCTCTCCCGCAGCGGCTGCAGTTCAGAGAGAGTCTCCTTGTCTATGGCTTCGGGCTTGAGGTCGGCGGGGACTTTACCGTCGAAATACTTTCCGGTGAGCACTACGGCGCGGTTTACGAAATTGCCGAAAATAGCCACCAGTTCGGAGTTGTTCCTCTGCTGGAAATCCTTCCAGGTGAAGTCGTTGTCCTTGGTCTCCGGAGCATTGGCGCAGAGTACATAGCGCAGCACATCCTGCTCTCCGGGGAAATCTTCAAGGTATTCATTCAGCCATACCGCCCAGTTGCGTGAAGTGGAAATCTTGTCCCCTTCGAGGTTCAGGAATTCGTTCGAGGGAACATTGTCAGGAAGTATGTATCCGCCGTGTGCCTTCAGCATGGAAGGGAATACAATGCAGTGGAAGACTATATTGTCCTTGCCTATGAAATGCACCAGCCTTGTTTCAGGGTCTTTCCACCACTTCTCCCAGCTGTCAGGAAGCAGTTCCTTGGTGTTGGAGATATAGCCGATTGGGGCGTCGAACCAGACGTAGAGGACTTTGCCTTCGGCTCCTTCCACGGGCACGGGTACGCCCCAGTCCAGATCGCGGGTCACGGCACGGGGCTGCAGGCCGCCGTCCAGCCAGCTTTTGCACTGGCCATAGACATTGGTCTTCCACTCTTTGTGCTGCTCCAGTATCCATTCGCGCAGCCACGGCTCATACTCGTTCAGAGGCAGATACCAGTGTTTGGTTTTCCGCTTTACGGGCGCGCTGCCGCTGAGGGTGGATTTCGGGTCTATCAGCTCGTCCGGCGACAGGGTGCTGCCGCATTTCTCGCACTGGTCGCCATAGGCATCGGGATTGCCGCATTTCGGGCATGTGCCTTTGATGTAGCGGTCCGCAAGGAAGGATTTGGCCTCGGGGTCATAGTACTGCTCGCTTTCCTGCGTGACGAATTTTCCCTCGTCGTATAGCTTGCGGAAGAACTCCGACGCAACCTCGGAATGTATGGCCGAGGAGGTGCGGGAATAGATGTCGAAGGATATTCCGAACTCAGCGAAGGACTTCTTTATAATTGAATGGTATTCATCCACCACCTGCTGGGGCGTAATGCCCTTTTTGCGTGCCTTTATCGTGATTGGCACTCCGTGCTCGTCGGAGCCGCAGATATGCAGCACCTCTTCGCCTTTGAGGCGGAGGTAGCGGGTATATATGTCCGAGGGAATATAGACCCCCGCGAGATGTCCGATATGGACGGGACCGTTGGCGTAGGGGAGCGCGCTGGTTACAAGAGTTCTTTTGAATTTCATCTGTGCTTGCTTTTCTCTCTTCCGAGGTTTTCGTTTATTTTCTGTATGGCCGAGTTGAGGCGTCCGATCATCCTGAGAATGTCTGTCTGCTCGTCGGCGGAGGCGCCTGAAAGTTTGGAGCGGAGTATCCGGATTTGCTTCTGACAGCGTTTTTCCTGATAGGCGAGTATGGCGCGGGGAACATATTTCACCAGCCAGGAATCATTGGTGGTCAGGGAATCCTTGAAGTTCTGTACTGTAATCTGGTACTGCTGTTCAGAAAGCTGGCCCGTCGCGTATGCCACATTCCGGTCCGGCGAATCCAGCAGCCGCCGGATAATGTCCACCTGCTTCAGCCCTTCATCCATGAGCTTGAAGTAGGCGTCATAGACATCCTGATAGACAGTGTTAGAGAAGGTGCTGCCGTCGCCTGCGAGGGCGGCGTCTATGAATTCGGCGACCGTCTGCGAACTGTCGGGGCTGTAGAAGGGGGAGTCTGACTCAAATTCCAGCGGGGTAGTGCCATCCCGAAGGATGAAGGTCAGCAGTTCCTTTTCCGTCGGGGCCATGAAGGCGTCGTTCTCCACCGTTGTCATAGCGTTCTGCACTGCGGAGGGCGTCACTGCTACGGTAACAGCCCCGTCACTGGTGCGGTGTTCGCTTCTGGAGCGCTCCCTTTCCGCCTGGGCCCGGCCGTCGGTAATGGATTTGTCGCGTACGCGGCGGATGCGGGTGAAGAGGATTTCAGCCTCAATCCGGAATTTCTCCGCGACCATGTCCACATAGACACTGCGCTTCACCGCGTCGGGAATCTCTGCGATGGTGTCGGCGATGTCGTTTATCAGGTTGGCCTTCTTTATGGGGTCGTTTCCGGCCTCCTGGAGCAGCAGGTCCGTCTTGAACGATATGAAATCCTGCTCGTGGGCGGCAATGAACGACTCGATTTCCTCCCTGCTGTGCTTGCGGGAGTAGGAATCCGGGTCGTCTCCGTCCGGGAGCAGCACGACCTTGACGTTCAGTCCTTCGGCGAGCACCATCCCTATTCCGCGCAGGGCGGCGTGGATTCCGGCTGCGTCCCCGTCGTACATTATGGTGATGTTCTGGGTGAACTTCTTGATGAGCCGGATCTGTTCTATGGTGAGCGATGTGCCGCTGGAAGCGACCACGTTGGTTATTCCAATCTGGTGCATCGAGAGTACGTCCAGGTAGCCTTCCACCAGGTAGCACTTGTCGGTGCGGGAAATCTCGTTCTTGGCGAAGTATATGCCGTAGAGTGAACGTGACTTGACGTAAATTTCCGACTCTTTGGAGTTTACGTATTTCGCGACGGTCTTGTCCGAAAGCAGGGTCCTGCCTCCGAAAGCGATTACGCGTCCGCTCACCGAATGGATGGGGAACATCACCCGGTCGTAGAAGCGGTCGTGCAGGGATCCGTCCTCCCACTGGGCGCAGAGCCCTGTTTCGGTGAGGTACTCGGCTTTGTAGCCCTCTTTCAGGGCAGCATCGGTGAAGGCATGCCTGGAGCGCGGAGCCCAGCCCAGGCCATACTTTTCTATGGTCTCGTCCTCCAGTCCGCGGGAGCGGAAATACTGGTATCCGATAGCGCGGCCCTCGTCCGAGCCGAGGGCTTCCCGGAAGAACTTATAGGCGAATTCTGAGGCCAGCAGCAGGCTTTCGTTGCGCTGCCTTGCGGCTATTTCTTCTGCACTTTCCTCCTTCTCGACTACCTCGATGCCGTATTTGCGGGCGAGGTACTTCAGGGCTTCGGCATATCCCAGATGCTCATATTCCATCACAAAGCCCACGGCAGAGCCGGCTTTCCCGCAGCCGAAACACTTGTAGATGCCCTTTGACGGGGACACATAGAAGGAAGGAGTCTTTTCATTGTGGAACGGACAGCAGGCTACGAAGTTTCCGCCACGCCGTTTCAGCGTGACGAAATCTCCGACGACTTCTTCAATTCTCGCAGTGTCGAGAATTTCCCTGACCGTATCCTGAGGTATCATTCTTTCTTGAATTCAACTTCTTTTGCATCTGACAGGTCCCCGACCTTGAAATCATCTTTTTCGGCGGGTTGCTGCTGCTCAGTGCGTTTTATCTCTTTCTCCCTGGGAGAAAACAGTGAAACTATCTTATCTCCTATTAAACGGATCCCGAATGCTATTATGGCAAACAGGGTCAGCAGTATCAGTAACAACATCATTATCATACGAAAAACAGTATTGCGAGAGTGTAAAGCAGGAAGGCCTGGGCGCGTATTCGCGGACGAGTGACGGCGCGTATGGTCGTGTCCATGGGATCACGGTTGAAGGCCCTCTTAAGGTATTTGTCTTTCGCCTTCGCGGCGGAGGGGAACTTTTGAATTATCTCCCCGTCTATGATTACAGTCGCCCCGCCATTCTTGCGGTTGAGTGTAATAAGCGTCTTGTAATCAGAGAAATAGACCTCGCTGACAAGAGGACTGTCTATGCTTTCGCGGAGCGTTTCGCAGCCGCCGGAGGAAAGCACCAGCGGAGTGAAGCCAATGGCTGCGGCCCTCTTCGCGAGGTCTGCGATAGCGGCGGCGTCCGCCTTTGCGCTGTCATAGACCGAAATCACCAGCACCCGGCCGTACACCGCGAGATCGTCGAGATATTCCCCTTCGGCATTGGAAAATGACAGTACGGGCGTGTCAGCGTGGGTGTCCATGCTGGAGCGGGCGACGGTGTCGCGCCTTATGAAGGTCCAGCTGTCATCCGGCAGATGGTCTTCCGGGAAGGTGCCCCTCTGGCCGTTTTTCTCATAGACATAACCCACGAAAGTGCCGTCTTCGAGTTCATACTGGTCGTTGGCGGATGCCATAAGTTCGTTTCCGGGGGCGAAATCGGTGAAGTCTATGGGCGGCAGCGAGGCAAGGCATGACGCGAGGGCGAAGATGAATCCAGCCTCGGCGAGGGCGAAAGAGACGTATTTCCTCGCACCGGGCTTTTCTGGAGCCTTTCCGCTGAAGGCCGCGGTTAGCATCAGCAGAAGCACGATGTTCTTGAAGAAACTCTCGGCGTGGCTCAGGTGTATGGCCTCGCCGAAGCAGCCGCAGTCCATCGACGGATTGAAAATCAGCATGAGGGCTGTCACTATGGTGAAGCATCCCGTCAGAATAAGGCTTCCGAAGGCTGCAATCCTGCGGAAAGTGCCGGTGATGAGCATTGCCGCGAG
The DNA here is from genome assembly GCA_017544265.1 of Bacteroidales bacterium. Taxonomy (GTDB): domain Bacteria; phylum Bacteroidota; class Bacteroidia; order Bacteroidales; family UBA932; genus Cryptobacteroides. The sequence goes on from JAFYEM010000036.1 coordinate 6,971, forward strand.
GCTGAGTTCCGTCATCGACAGCACTGCGCCGAAGGCTTTCGCAAGGCCCAGGCTGATGCCAAGGCCCACAAGGCGGAAGTACTCCGTCACAATCAGCCCGGTCCCCACCGGGTCCATCACTTTCAGCAGGCCCGATGTGAGGAACACCAGACCCACCGTTATGGCGCATATTCTTCTAAATATACTCATCAACAACCTTTTTTACTCTTTCAAAAATATCCTCAGGCGCGGGCATGGAGCCGTCCTCGATCGAGCAGTCCACGCGGATGAAATTTTCATCCAGGGAGACCTGGCGGAGATAAATTCCGCGCACGGTTTTCTGGAATTCTATGTCCGCTTCATGGATGTCGCCTGCGCCATGGAGGTAGCTGCGGTCGCTTCCGGCGCGGTTTTCCTGCAGTCTTTCCTTCACGAACTCGATGGGCACGTCCAGGAAAATGTTCAGATCCGGCCTCGGCAGGTCAAACTCTCCGAATTCCGTATTCAAAATCCATTCCCGAAGGCCTTCGCGGGCATTCTCGCGTGGAAGTTTTGCGCATTGGTAGGCAACGTTGGAATAGACATAACGGTCCAGCAGCACGGTCTTCCCTTCGCGCAGCAGGCTGCGAATTCCGGGTGCTGCACCATGGCGATCCTCGGCGAAGAGAAGTGCCACCAGCTGGGGATGCACCTTGTCTATCGCGCCGAACTCGCCGCGCAGGAAGCGGCTTATCAGCGAGCCATAGACAGGCGCGTCATAGCGGGGGAAGTGGATATAGTGCACATCCCCGAGCTTTGACTCGAGATAGGTCCTCAGCAATCTGACCTGAGTCGATTTTCCGGCTCCGTCGAGCCCTTCCATTACAATGAACATAGGTACACTTTTACAGTTGAAAATTTGCCTTCCGCGAGGGCTTTGGGGTCTATCAGGAAGTTCAGCTGTCCTTCGTCGAAGAACTGCAGTCCGGCAGTGCCGGAATCAATCTGAAGCAGGTTCACAAGACCCGGACTGGCGCTGCGCACTTCCTCGAAGAACGGTACGCCGAGGAGTTTGGTGCTGTCTGAGGAATCGTCGCATGGCTCGAACGTCATTTCGAGGGCCGGCTCTGTCAGCGGCTGGTCATCATCGTCCACCAGTATGCAACTTTCGAAGGTTTCGAAGTTTACGTGTTTTACGTATTTGACTTTGAACTGTCCTTTCTCCCAGGGGCCGATGCCGTTGTGCACGGGGCTGTCGTAGCCGGCGTACTCATCCAGGGCGGCGAAGAAATACAGCATTCCTTCGTGCGGAAGCAGCCCCTCCGGGTCGTAAGGTGCTATGTCCTCGCAGTTTATCTGGCAGATGAAGGTCAGGGGATATTCGCCATCTTCCCCGTCGATTTCGCATTTTACGACGGGGTACGACGCGTCCGGAGCCATTTCTGGATCGCCCCACCATTTACTGGAGCAGAAAAGGTCCTTTCCGGTCTGCGCAAGATTGATTTTAATAGCCATTTACAGTCCGATTGTCTTGAAAAAGTCATTGCCCTTGTCGTCCACCAGGATGAAGGCCGGGAAGTCCTCTACGCGGATTTTCCAGATGGCTTCCATCCCAAGCTCGGGATATTCCACACACTCGATGGACTTGATGCTGCTCTGAGCAAGGATAGCTGCAACGCCGCCGATTGTGCCGAGGTAGAATCCGCCGTGCTTCTTGCAGGCGTCGGTCACTTGCTGGGTGCGGTTGCCTTTGGCAATCATCACGAGCGAAGCCCCCTGTGCCTGGAATTCATCCACGTAGGGGTCCATGCGGTTGGCAGTGGTCGGCCCCATCGAGCCGCAGGGATAGCCTTCCGGTGTCTTGGCCGGGCCGGCATAAAGCACCGGGTGGTCTTTGAAATACTGCGGAAGTCCTTCACCGGCGTTGAGTCTCGCTTTCAATTTGGCGTGGGCTATGTCTCGGGCCACGATAATGGTGCCTTTGAGGTTGACGCGCGTACTCACGGGATACTTGGCCAGTTCGGCGCGGACGGCGTCGATGCCCTTGTCGAGGTCGATTTCGACACCCTTCGGGCCTTCGCCGGGACGGCGATACTCCTCGGGGATGAGTTCTGAAGGATTGGAGTCCATCTTCTCGATCCACACCCCGTCGGCATTGATTTTACTCTTGATGTTGCGGTCCGCGGAGCAGCTCACGCCCATTCCGATGGGGCAGCTGGCACCGTGGCGCGGCAGTCTGACAACGCGTATGTCATGGGCAAGGTACTTGCCTCCGAACTGTGCGCCGAGACCGATTTTTGCCGCCTCCTTGAGGAGTTTCTGCTCAAGGTCCAAGTCGCGGAAAGCGCGACCGGTCTCATCTCCTGTAGTTGGCAGGTTGTCGTAGTACTTTATGCTGGCGAGCTTTACGGTCAGCAGATTCTTCTCTGCACTTGTTCCACCGATTACGAAAGCGATATGATAGGGGGGACAGGCTGCGGTACCGAGACTCTTCATCTTCTCCACGAGGAACGGAAGGAGGGTGCCTTCGTTCTGAATCGTGGCCTTGGTCATGGGATAGAAGTAGGTCTTGTTCGCGCTGCCACCGCCCTTTGCGACCATT
>JAFYEM010000037.1 GCA_017544265.1 Bacteroidales bacterium
CTTCTCGGGGGTCTGCCAAGCGGCAGGGGCCGACAAGCCCCTGAGAGCGTTCTTCATTTGGATTACAAACATAGTTACTTTATCGAACTGAATGCCTGCAAAAGAGTCTGTTAAATTCCTGTTTATCGGTCTCTTTGGTTCTTTGGTCTGAAAGAAAAAAGTGACCAAAAGTGACCAAATTTGGGGGATACAAGAAACAAGACTTTGTAAAGTGTTTGAAAATCAACAACTTACAAAGTCTTGTCGTGCCTCGGGGGGGAATCGAACCCCCACGGCCGTTTCGGGCCAAGGGATTTTAAGTCCCTCGTGTCTACCATTTCACCACCAAGGCGGTGGAGGCCGGGGCAGCGGCCGGGTTGCAAAGGTACGGAATTTTTTGAAATAACAGTCAATTCGCCCCCCGCAGACACAAAATTAACAAATTATTCCTATATTTATCGCTGTCTATAACGAATCGACCATGACTGAAGAAGAATTCAACGAACTGCGGGTCCTGGACCTGAAAGAGGCCATAGAAGAGGCTGAAAGGGAGGGAACGCCCGAAATGCTTGCCTATGCACGCAAGCAGCTGGCGGACCTGTATATGGAAAACGACGACACGGAAAAAGCCCTGGAGCAGTACGAAATGGCGCTGAAGGAGGGAGCGGACGACGTACTTGAAAATCTGGGTCTATGCTATTACGCCGCCGGCGACGAAAGGAAGGCGATGAAGACGTGGAAGAGGGGCGCGGAAAACGGTGACCAGATGTGCATCCTCCGTTACGGACTCGCGCTGGTGGAGGCCCGGGAGGAAGACGAAGACATCATCCGGAAACTGACCGGACTTGCCGAAAAGGAGGAAGAAGCCGCGGGCGACGCCTCGGCGGTGCTGTATCTCCACTACATCCGGGAGGGAGACGAGGATTCCGCCGAAGCCTGGCGGGAAAGAGCCATGGAGATGGGCAGCAACTTGATGGAAGCCCTTGAACAAGAGAACAGTGAGGCGGAAAACGGGGAGGATGACTGGAGCTAAAATTTGTATTTTGCAAAAATTTTACTATCTTTGCGGTCCCCTAAATGGGGACCATTTTTATAACTTATTTATTAACAAACATTTATGCCCACAATTCAACAACTTGTCCGCAAAGGACGCGAGGCACTTGTCGTAAAAAGCAAGTCTCGTGCGTTGGATGCTTGTCCTCAGAAGCGTGGTGTGTGTCTTCGTGTATACACGACGACCCCTAAGAAACCGAACTCGGCGATGCGTAAAGTCGCCCGTGTCCGTCTTTCCAACGCCAAAGAGGTCAACGCCTACATCCCGGGTGAGGGCCACAACCTCCAGGAGCACTCCATCGTGCTCGTTCGCGGAGGCCGTGTAAAGGACCTTCCGGGTGTACGTTACCACATCCTTAGAGGAGCTTTGGATACCGCCGGCGTAGATGGCAGGACCCAGTCCCGTTCCCTCTACGGCGCGAAGAGGCCGAAGAAATCTAAGAAGTAATCACCTAACTGTTTAATTCACTTTCAAAATGAGAAAAGCGAAGCCTAAAAAGAGGATTCTACTTCCGGATCCCAAGTATCACGACGTGCAGGTTACACGTTTCGTGAACAATCTTATGCTCCAGGGTAAGAAGAGTATCGCGTATTCTATTTTTTACGATGCCATCGACATGGTAGGCGAGAAGATGAAAGATTCTGACAAGGCTCCACTCGATATTTGGAAGAAAGCACTCGAGAACGTGACTCCTCAGATCGAGGTCAAGTCCCGTCGTATCGGTGGTGCCAACTTCCAGGTGCCGACTGAGTTGCGTCCTGAGAGGAAAGTCTCCGTCTCCATGAAGAACCTCATCGCGTTTGCACGCAAGCGCTCAGGCCACTCAATGGCAGAAAAGCTTTGCGCCGAAATCATTGCTGCATACAACAATGAGGGCGGTGCATTCAAGCGTAAAGAAGATATGCACAGGATGGCAGAGGCCAACAAGGCATTTGCACATTTCCGCTTCTAATAATCGCGAGCAGGCAAGGCAATGAGAGACCTTAAGTTCACACGGAACATCGGAATCATGGCCCACATCGACGCGGGCAAGACGACCACATCCGAGAGGATTCTCTTCTATACGGGCAAGACCCATAAGATAGGAGAGGTCCATGAAGGTGCGGCCACCATGGACTGGATGGTGCAGGAGCAGGAGAGGGGTATCACCATCACCTCTGCCGCCACCACCGCCTTCTGGCCCTACGGGGGAAAGACCTATCAGATCAACCTGATAGACACTCCCGGACACGTGGACTTCACCGTGGAGGTGGAGCGTTCGCTGCGCGTTCTGGACGGGACTATCGCGACCTTCTGCGCCGTCGGGCGCGTGCAGCCGCAGTCTGAGACCGTCTGGCGCCAGGCCGACAAATACGGCGTTCCGAAAATTGCCTATGTGAACAAGATGGACCGGGTCGGTGCCGACTTCCTCGCCTGTGTCGAGGAAATCCACACCAAGCTCGGTGCCAATGCCGTCCCTATCTGCCTCCCCATAGGAGCTGAGGATAAATTCGAGGGCATCATAGACCTCATCGGCATGAAGGCCATTTACTACGACTCATCGGAAGAACTCATCAATTTCGAGGTCAGGGAAATTCCCGCCTCGATGAAAGATGAGGCCCTGCAGCACAGGGAGAAACTTCTGGAAGCCGCGGCCGAGTGCGACGAGAACCTGATGGAGAAATATTTCGACGACCCTGACACCGTCACAGACGAGGAAATAATCGCGGCGCTCCGCAAGGGCACCATCGCGATGAAAATTGTCCCCGCCTGCTGCGGTTCTTCCTTCAAGAACAAGGGCGTCCAGTTCCTCCTCGACGCTGTGATGCGTTATCTCCCCTCCCCTCTGGACAAGGGAGCTGTAGTAGGGACAAACCCGAGAACCGGTGCCGAGATAGAGCGCAAGCCGTCTGCCGACGAGCCTTTCTGCGCCCTGGTCTTCAAGATTGCGACGGATCCTTTCGTGGGCCGTCTGGCGTTCCTGAGGGCTTATTCCGGCCGGCTGGACTCGGGTTCTTATGTCTATAACACCCGTACGGCCCAGAAAGAAAGGGTGTCCCGGCTGTATCAGATGCACTCCAACCACCAGAACCCTATCGAGTTCGTGGAGGCGGGGGACATCTGCGCGGCAGTGGGATTCAAGGACCTGCGCACCGGCGACACCGTGTGCGTGGAGAACCACCCTATCACCCTCGAGTCCATGGAATTCCCGGATCCCGTTATCGGAATCGCCGTGGAGCCCAAGACACAGAAGGATCTGGACAAACTCTCCCTCGCGCTGGCAAAGCTCGCGGAAGAGGACCCGACCTTCACGGTCAAGTCGGACGTCGAGACCGGCCAGACCGTCATCAGCGGTATGGGTGAGCTTCATCTGGACATCATCGTGGACCGCCTGCGCCGTGAATTCGGCGTGGACATCAACCAGGGTGCCCCCCAGGTCAACTACAAGGAGGCCATCACTTCCAGCGTGGAGTGGAGGGAAGTGTTCAAGAAGCAGACCGGCGGCCGCGGCAAGTTCGCGGATATCATCGTAAGAATCTCTCCTGCCGACGAAGGCACACAAGGCCTTCAATTCGAAAATGTGGTCAAGGGCGGCAACGTCCCGAAGGAATTCGTTCCCTCGGTGGAGAAAGGCTTCAAGAGCGCAATGGCAAACGGCGTCCTCGCCGGTTACGAAGTGCCTTCGCTCAAAGTCGAGCTCCTGGACGGAAGTTACCATCCCGTGGATTCGGACCAGCTCTCTTTCGAGCTTGCCGCACGGATGGCCTTCCGCCACGCCTGCCCCAAGTGCCACCCCGTCCTGATGGAGCCCATCATGTCCCTGGAGGTCGTCACCCCCGAGGACTATATGGGCGACATTGTGGGCGATCTGAACCGCCGCCGCGGACAGATTGTCGCAATGGACTCGACGGGAAACGGCGCCCGCATCGTCAAAGCTTTCGTTCCGCTGTCCGAGCAATTCGGCTATGTAACGGTGCTCCGCACGCTGTCCTCCGGACGCGCGACCAGCACAATGACCTTCGACCACTATGCTGAAGTTCCGGCATCTCTGGCAAAGGATATAGTTGAAAAGAGCGGATACCGGGCGGGCAGCTTTGATGAGTAAGTTTTAAAAAAAGTAATCGTAATTAATATGAGCCAGAAAATCAGAATCAAACTGAAATCCTTCGATCACATGCTCGTGGACAAATCCGCGGCTAAGATTGTTGAGACAGTGAAATCGACCGGCGCAAAGGTCAATGCCCCCATTCCCCTTCCTACGCATAAGAAGATCTTCACTGTGAACCGCTCGACCTTCGTCAACAAGAAGTCACGCGAGCAGTTCGAGCTCGATTCCTATGTCCGTCTGCTGGACATCGACGACAGCAATGCTAAGACCGTCGATGCTCTTATGAAGCTTGAGCTTCCTTCGGGCGTGGAAGTCGAAATCAAGGTCTGAGACTAAGACCTGAATCGAAAACGCGGCGACCGGGAACGGTCGCCGCTATTTATATAGTTAATAACAGGTTTTTGTGGCCCCTGCAGGATTTGAACCTGCGACCCACGGATTATGAGTCCGCTGCTCTGACCGCTGAGCTAAGGGGCCGCGCTGAAAGCGGACCGCAAAAATAGCATAAATTTTCCAAATATTCAGTATTTTTGCGTAAAATTTAGAAAAATGACAATAGAACTTGAAAGAAGACAGATTCCGGTACTGCTGCTGACCGGATATCTCGGGAGCGGAAAGACCACTCTGCTGAACAGAATCCTCAAGAACCGCAAGGGTATCAAATTCGCCGTAATAGTGAATGACATAGGCGAAGTGAACATAGACGCGGACCTCATAGAAAAAGGCGGAATAGCGTCAAAGACCGACGACAGCCTGGTGGCCCTCCAGAACGGCTGTATCTGCTGCACTCTGAAGATGGACCTCGTGGCCCAGGTGGCCGAGCTCACATCGGCCCGCAAGTTCGACTACATTGTAATCGAAGCCAGCGGCATCTGCGAGCCCGCCCCGATTGCGCAGACACTCTCGACCATCCCCCAGCTCGCGCCTTCGCAGGTGCTCGGCGACATTCCCTATGTCGATGCCGTCGTAACGGTCGTGGACGCGCTCCGGATGAAGGACGAATTCGGCTGCGGAGACGCCCTCGCGAGGGAAGACATAGACGATGAAGACCTGGAAAGGCTGGTAATAGAGCAGATCGAATTCTGCAATATCGTGCTGCTGAACAAGGCTTCCGAGATTTCTCCCGAGGAACTCGCCAGACTGCGCGCCATCGTGGGCAGCATAAACCCCGGCGCGAAGATTCTCAACTGCGACTACGGCGACATAGACCTCGATGAAATTATCTATACCGGGATGTTCGATTTCGACGCCGTTGCGACTTCGGCGGCATGGATAGCCGCGATAGAGGGCGAAGAGGATGAGGACGAAGCCGAAGGAGAGGCACTGGAATACGGTATTGAAACCTTTGTATGGTATCGACGGGAACCGCTGGACCTGAACAAATTCGACCATTTCGCAGCCAAGCTATGGCCTGCGGAAATCATCCGCTCGAAGGGCATCTGCTATTTTGCGGGAGACGAGGACAAGTGCTATCTCTTCGAACAGGCGGGTCGCCAGAAGAGCATCAAAGGAGTCGGACAGTGGTTCGCGACCATGCCGGAGGAAGAGCTCCGCAATATGATGGAACGCGACCGCAATCTCCGCCGCGACTGGGACCCCGTCTATGGCGACAGGATGCAGAAAATCGTATTCATCGGACGCAACCTCGACCGGGAAGCCCTCGAAGCGGCCCTGGACGCCTGTCTAAGCCGATAGCGAGCGTTTTATCATCTCCCGCTTCACATCCGGCCCCCAGGCGTAGTCACCCACGTCCACAGTGTCCAGAAGATAAAGGTCCGCGCCTTTGAAAAGCGTGGTCCTGAGGGCTGTGGAACGTATTTCTGCAGCCCTGTCCATTGCCTCCTTGGGAACTATGAGATGGCAGGGAATTACCACTGAAACCGGATTTATCGCCACGGCGTGGGCGACGGGACGCACACCCTGGGGATTTCCGCAGAGCTCTGCGAATTCAGTATAGCTCATGAGCCGGGGCGGCTCGGCAGAATGGGTAAGGCCAAAGAGGGTCTTCCACACCTTTTTCTGGAAGTCGGTGCCGAAGAGCCTCAGGTCCTCCCACTTGAGGGACGAGGCGAGGGCGAGCAGATCCTCCGTGGATATTTTCCTTGTGGAAATCTCCCCGAAAGCATCCGGTGAGGCTGCGGCCACGGCTTTTGCAATCGCCGCGAAATGGCGGTAATCGCCTGCTATGGACGCGATTTTCCCGTCCACGGTGGTTACAATCCAGTTCATCTTATACTGAGAAATTTGGTTTCCCCTCCATCCATTTCCACTTTGAGAGTTATCCGGCCCTTCTGCGGGAGCGGTTCTATTATCGCCATTGCCTTCCCGTGGAAAGCCCTTATTGAAGTCAGGAAGAAAGGACTGTGCGAAGTCGGGTCGCCGGCATCGGTGGCGATGATCTTCGCAGGACCTTCCACGCTGAATTTCAGGAGGTTGTCCGCATCGGGAACTTCCACTCCGGAAGCATCCAGAAGGCTGGCCTCCACAATCACCCATTCCCGGGTAGGGCACTCGCGAAGGGATACCACAGCCTCAGGTACGGGACGTATCGAAAGCGACACTCCAACGGCGTCGCCTGCGGTCCTGACGCAGTCGCGGGCCCACTCGGCGCCGTCCTTATAGACCACTACCTCCACGCTGCCGGGAGAATAGACCACATCGTCCCAGACGAGGCGGTACTCACCGGGGGCCTTTTCGCGGCGGCCCTGCGACACTCCGTTGACGAAGAGCTCCCCGCTGTCACCGCTGGTATAGACATGCACGGGGGTTGTTTCGCCTTCCCGGCCGCTCCAGCTCCAGTGCGGAAGGATATGGGCCATCGGGAGGTCCGGCCTCCAGCGGGCCTGATAGAGCCAGAAACGGTCCTTGGGGAAGCCTGCAAGGTCGAAAATACCGAAATACGAACTGCGGGAGGGAGGAGCGTTGCGGGATAGTTCCTCGAGTTCTGCCCGCGCCTTTTCCAGAGACTCTTCATCATGGAAATTAGTCAGCACGGTGGGGTCGAAATTGTACGGGGTGGGCTCGCCGAGATAGTCGAAACCTGTCCAGACGAACTCTCCAGCGAGGAAAGGACAGGCATCCTCATAGCGCCACTCATAGTCCGGGCAGGAAGCCCACCAGGGAGCATACAGGTCGTAGGAGGACATCTGGAAATCCGCCTGCCCGCCGCTCTGCTCCTGCTCCACCGGGAACTTGTAAAAGCCCCGGGTGGAGATGGTTGAAGCGGTTTCGGAGCCATAGACAGGCTGCTCCGGGAAGGCCTCGTGGAACTGCGCGTACAGATGGGGCTTGTAGTTGAAGCCATAGACATCCACGGTCTCGTGATAGGGCTGGAAGGCGCCCCAGGGATTGTCGTTTCCGGAGGTTGTGGGGCGCGTCGGATCCTCGCGGTGACATATTTCGCTCAGACGTGCGGGGATGTCCCATTTGTCCGGATAGCCCTGCTCGCCGCACTCGTTACCTATCGACCAGGCTATTACGGAGGGGTGGTTGCGGTCACGGCGTATCATGCCCGCGAGGTCGGTCTCCGCCCACTCGTCGAAGAGCGAGGCGTAGCCGTTAGGTTTTTTCGGGCAGGTCCATGTGTCTGTGAATTCGTCAATTACAAGAAATCCCATTTCGTCGCAGAGGTCCAGAAGGCCGGGTGCAGGAGGGTTGTGTGTCATGCGTATCGCGTTGCAGCCCATTTCCTTAAGCTGCCCGAGGCGCGAGCGCCACAGGCTTTCGTTCCACACCGCGCCGACGGCTCCTCCATCATGATGTACGCACACTCCGCGAAGGAAGGTCTTTTCTCCGTTGAGATAGAATCCGTCGGGACGGAATTCGGCCGTACGCAGACCTATGTTGAACATTCTCGCATCGCTTCCGCCCACTGTTGTGACCATCCCGACGAAGGCATAGAGAGCAGGATTTTCAGGACTCCAGAGCTGCGCCTTCGGCACAACCAGCTGCTGAACTATTGTTTCGCCGCCGCGCACTGAATCCACCTGCGTCATGGACATCTTGTTGCCGAGAATGGCGGAAACGGATGCCTGCGGGGTGCCGGAAGTGCGGTTCTTAAGCGTAATCGCCGCGCGGACATAGACCTTGCCGCTGCTGATACTGTCTATCGTGACGGCCACGCCGTCTTCCGCGATACCGACTTTCGGCGACTTGCGGAGCCACACCGGGCGGTAGATTCCGCCGCCGGGATACCAGCGCGATGAATTGGGCTTGTTGTCTATATGGACCGCTATGAGGTTCCTCCCAACGCGTGCAGCATCGCCGAGAAGCACGCTGAAAGATGAATATCCGTAGGGGCGGCCTCCCAGATTCACTCCGTTGCACCAGACCTCCGCACCAGACATGACTCCTTCGAATTCGATGGATATGTCTTTCATAAGGTCGTCTTCGCTGAGTTCGATACCCTTCCGGTACCATCCTTCGCCCCACCATGTGAGTTTACCGGTCTCTCCCGGATTGGACTGCAGGAATTCTCCCTCGACACCCCAGTCGTGAGGGAGATTCACCGACCGCCAGGCGGAGTCGTCGAAATCCTCAGAAGAGGCATCCCCGGATGTCAGGGCGAATTTCCATTCTTCATTCAGGGACGTCCTTCCTCCAGAGAGTATTTCCCTTGTGCCGCAGGAGCTTACTATTGCGGCAAGACCCAGAATCAGCGCTGCTTTCAGTAATTTTTTCATCAGTTTATCGTGCTACTCTCGCAAAAATAACTCATAATTAGTATATTTGCAAGTTGACCATTTATAGATTTGTTATGAAGAAAGTTATTTTCGCACTTGTCCTCTCTCTTCTGGTTTCATGTACGACCAAGATTAACGAGCAGATTATTTCCGACGACAACGTAGAATTTTCCGGCAATGGCTTCAAACTGTTCTCCGTTTCCGGCGATGTAAAAATCTTCGCCGTGGAAGGCGCCGACAAACTGTGGACAATGAAGGCGAGCGTTCCGCTGAAGAAAAACGACAACACGAAAATCGCATCCGCAGAAATATCCATGGACCTGCTGGACAGCAACAATGCTCCCGTGCACGGCTCCGAGAAAATGTCGGCCGTCGGCCTTTCGGACATTATTCCGGTGTTCAACTCTGCGCAGGGCACCGAAAAGAATGTGATTTTCGCGGCTGAAATAGCTCTTCAGCCAAAAGCAGTGGCCTCCATTCTGGAAAAGACCGTGGCCCTGAATCTTTCCGTGTCCACCGATGACAAGGCCGCCAAAGGCACCCCGGACACCCCCACTCTTTCTTCCCTGCTGGAGAAATACGGCTGCTGGGGCCTCTTCGCCCAGTACGACAGGGCCTGCCGGGACGATGACGAAGACCGTCAGGACCGTATCGAAGACAAGTTCGACGAGATAATCAAGATGGTCAAGAAAGATCCCGCCATAAGCGAAAAACTGGCCGACCGCTTCGACGATTACATCGACGACAAGCTCGACCAGATAGAGGATAAATATTAGTTATTTCCTGTCAGTTCTTGGCTTCAGCCTCCGCTGCCTTGATCATATCTTCGTTGGCGGAGATGAAGATTTCGACACGGCGGTTCTGGGCACGGCCCTCCGCGGTGGCGTTGTCGGCGATAGGCTCGTTGAAGGAATGTCCTTCCACATGCATACGCTCGGCAACAATTCCGTTCTCATTGAGGTATTTTGCAACTGACTCAGCCCTCTTGACGGAAAGTCTGTCATTGACCTCCGGTTTGCCGGTGTTGTCCGTGTGGCCATGGACAGCGATGTCGGTGTCCGGCAGGTCGGCCATTTCGGAGGCGAACTTTGCGAGGTCAGCTTTGGCAGCCTTGGAAAGAGTGGAACCATTGGTAGGGAAAAGGATACCGCTGGAGAAGGTCACCTTGATGGCCTTGTAGCCGTTGGCGTCCTCGATGGTTTCAATCTGGGCATCCTCGAGAGCTTTGAGCTCCGCAGCCTTCTTGTCCATCTTGTTTCCGATGATAGCACCGGTACCGCCGCCGACAGCTGTTCCGGCTGCCGCACCGATGGCCGCACCTTTGGCGTCTCCTGTGACGAGGTAGCCGATGAGACCGCCCACAACTGCACCTGAACCTGCACCGATAAGGGCACCGGAGCCTGTCTTGCTAATACCGCAACTGTTGAAAAGCATTGCTGCTGCAAGGAAAATTGGAACGAGTTTTTTCATGATTTTTTATTTGGTTTAAGGTTTTTCAACTCACAAATATAAGATTATTTTAGAATTGTTGCTACCTTTGTTATCCTGAAAAACCAAGAGCTATGCAAAAGAAGGATTTGGAAATATGGTGGTCGTCCCTGTCCATCAAACAGAAAGAAAGAATTGCCCGCAAAGGCATGTCCAAGACCTCTCCTGACGGAAGCGTTGATGAGGACAAAGTACGCTATCCCGCCTGCACCCAGTGGTGGAACTCGCTGGATATGGATAAACAGAACAGCATCCACGACCACTGCGTGGACCGTCACGGCTACATTCTGAACGAGTGGAACGAGGGAAATCCCTACGGTGACTGAAGAACTCATCATAAAAGACCTGGAGTCTCTCCCGTCTGCCGCCGAGAAATTTCTCTCCTTGACCGGCGGACACAGCCTGATTGCCTTCTACGGGTGTATGGGAGCAGGAAAGACCACATTCATCAGTGCTCTCTGCCGCGCCCTTGGCGTGAGGGAAAGCGAAGTGGCGTCCCCGACCTTCGCGATAGTGAACGAGTACGCCACAGACTCCCGGGACACTGTCTATCATTTTGATTTCTACAGGATAACGGACCCGCGCGAAGCCCTGGATATAGGCCTGTACGACTATCTGGACAGCGGCTGCCTCTGCCTTATGGAATGGCCGGAAAACATTGAAGCGCTGCTTCCGGAAGAAACGCTTAAGGTCTATATCGACGTCCTTCCCGACGGAGAGCGAAAAATCCACTGGGAGCAATGAACAAGCTGAAATTCATATTTTTATCTGCCGCGCTGTCGATAAGTTTTGCGGCAACGGCCCAGGAGCCGCTGAGCTACGGCCTTGACGCGCAGCTGGATTCCGTGCATTTCGCAAAAATCCGCAGCCACATGGACAGTATACGCCTCCACAGGCCCGCGGTTGCGGTCGTTTTCAGCGGAGGCGGAGCAAAAAGTGCGGCACAGGTGGGCGCGATCAAGCTTCTGCAGCAGAAGGGCGTGCCCATAGACCTTGTCCTGGGGTCCAGCATGGGCGGATTCACAGCGGGTATTTTCGCGCTCGGCTACGACGGCAATGACGTGGAGAGAATCATGGGCGGAATGGACTGGGAAAGCGCCGTGATAGAGCTCCAGAAGCGAAACGAACTGCGCATGGACCGCAAACTCTACCGCGACCGCTTCCAGGTTTCCCTTCCCTTCGGAAAGGACTGGAAGGGAGAGCAGCATCCCCTGATTCCGCTCGGAGTTTTCCACGCCCAGGTCATACGCAACACCATCAATTCCATTTCGGTCGGCTACGGCCAGGATATTGATTTCCTGGATCTTCCGACTCCTCTGGTGACGCTTTCCACAGATATTGTCACGGCGCATCCCAAATACTGGATGAGCGGCAGCGTCGCGGATGCGATGATATCGACCTTCAGCGTGCCGGGACTGTTCGTTCCCACGCGGCGTCACGGAATGATCCTCTCCGACGGGGCCTTCACCAACAACTATCCCGCCCAGACCGCCGAGGACCTCGGCGCGGACATAATCATAGGCCTAGATGTCGCTGCACCGCGGGCCAAATACGACGAAATCAAGACCGGCACTGGGGTATTCTCGCAGATATTCGACATGCTCGGCATGGACCCTTTCCGCGAGAGCTATTCGCACCTGGACCTCAACATAAGGGCGAATCTGGAGGGCTACGACATGCTCAGTTTCGACCGGAAGAGCGTGGACACGCTGTTTCGCCGGGGCAATGAGTCGATGGCTGTATATGCCGGCGCGGTGGATTCGCTCGCGGCTCTTATAGGAGCCGTCGCGGAGCCCCGGAAGGACAGGGCCATAGACCTTTCCCTTGAGAAAGTCGCGGTTACGGGAGTGGAGCTCCGGGGCGTCAGAGATGCTGAAGGGACACTCCGGAAACTGCGCATAGACCCGTCATTGGAAATGATTGTCGGAAAGGCGGAACTTGACGAAATCGCCGCCAGGCTGCGCGGGACAAGGGAATACGTATCCGTCGTGTACCGGCTCACAGGCGAAAAGGCGCCTTATAAACTGATTTTCGACTGCATCCCGAACCCGCGCAATCTAATCGGCGTCGGGCTCAGGGTGGACACTGAGGAATACGCTTCGGCGCTGCTGAATTTCGGAATCGGGACAATAGGTGTCGGACACAGCCTGGACGTCAATGCCCGTTTCGGCCTCAACACGGCGCTCGGAGTGGAGTATTCCTACCGGACACCCGTCGGAATTGATCCGTTCGCAAGGATGCGTATCGGCTATTACGCCCACTGCAAGCTGCACGGCCAGGCTTCAGGCGGAATCAATGAACTGAACTTCGTGAATGCCGGAGCCGCCTTCGGAGTGATTTCGCGCTTCTCCAGATGGGCCGAAGTGGAACTCGCCGCCGCGACGGAATATTATTCAGTCGGCCGCAACCGCATGCCTTCCGCAAAGGTCTATGCCTTCGCCCGCGGGGACAATTTCGACAATGCGGCCTTCCCGACGCGGGGAATCAAATATTCAGTCCGCTACGACCACTATCTCAGCGACTACTCCAGAGTCTATAACATGTACTCCGCAGTCGGCGCGGACCTGGAGGCGGCCGTGACTGCCGGGAAGATTTTCACCTTCCATCCTCACGCCAGCGCGAGGTACATTTTCTCCAACGGGGAACGGATGCCATTCTACTTCGCCAATTCCCTTTCCGTCGGCTACGACAGCAGGACATTCGAGCACCAGAGGGCGTTCATAGGCCTTAACGACGCATATCTGCTGGACGGGAATTTCCTGGTGACGGCAGGGCTGAACCTTCAGCTGAGAGTAGCTAAGGGGCATTATATTTCCATGCTCTCCTCCTTCGGGGACAATTCCTACAGTATCGGCGACTTCCGGAACGGGCTGCTGTTCGCCGGCGCCGGCGTTCAGTACGGCATGGACTTCGTGCTAGGCAGCGTGATTCGAGCGGATGTACACTGGTCCACCCTGTCCGGCCCGGGCGCCTACCTTGCCCTCGGTCTTGATTTTTAGGATATGCCTTCTGACGATAACAAAATAATAAGCGAGTTCACCTCCCAGGAATACAAGGAAGGCTTTGTTACCAGGGTGGAGGAAGACCGCGTCCGGAAAGGCCTCACGGAAGATATTATCAGGGAGATTTCCGCCCGCAAGGATGAACCTTCCTGGCTGCTGGAATTCCGTCTGGAGGCTTTCCGCAAATGGTGTTCCATGCCGCAGCCCCAGTGGGCGCAGCTGGACCTTCCTGAAATTGATTTTCAGGATATTGTCTATTATAGCGCGCCCAAAAAGTCCAGGCCAGGCGAGATAGACCCCGAACTGGAAAAAACCTTCGACAAACTCGGCATTCCGCTCCGTGAAAGAAAAATCCTCGCGGGAGTTGAAGATCCCGGCGCAGTGGCCGTGGACGCTGTTTTCGACTCGGTTTCCGTGACCACCACCTTCCGAAAGACTCTCTCCGAAAAAGGTATTATTTTCTGCTCTTTCTCGGAGGCTGTCCGCGAACATCCGGATCTTGTGCGGAAATATCTTGCGAGCGTTGTTCCGGTCGGGGACAATTTCTATGCAGCCCTGAACAGCGCAGTGTTTTCCGACGGCTCGTTTTGCTATATCCCGAAGGGAGTGCGCTGCCCGATGGAACTGTCCAGCTACTTCCGCATCAACGCCCGCGGCACCGGTCAGTTCGAGCGCACCCTGATAGTTGCGGATGAAGGGTCGTACGTGAGTTACATGGAAGGCTGCACGGCCCCTATGAGGGACGAACATCAGCTCCATGCCGCCGTTGTGGAGATTGTGGTGGAAAAAGATGCGGACGTGAAGTATTCCACGGTTCAGAACTGGTATCCCGGAGACGCTTCCGGACGAGGAGGAATTCTGAATCTGGTTACCAAGAGGGGCATCTGCAAGGGTGCCCGTTCACATCTGAGCTGGACCCAGGTGGAGACCGGATCCGCCATTACCTGGAAGTACCCTTCCACAGTTCTGAAGGGAGATTACTCTTCTTCGGAGTTCTACTCCGTGGCCCTCACGAATAATTTCCAGCAGGCGGACACCGGCACGAAGATGATTCATCTCGGACGCGGAACCCGCAGCCGGATAGTGTCCAAGGGCATTTCCGCAGGGCACAGCCAGAACAGTTACCGGGGACTTGTGCGCATGGGTCGCGGTGCTGCCGGTGCGAGGAATTACTCCCAGTGCGACAGCCTTCTGATAGGTTCTCAGTGCGGAGCGCATACTTTTCCGCGCATAATCGGAATGAATCCCTCCGCCGTTGTTGAGCACGAGGCCACTACATCCAAAATCAGCGAGGACCAGTTATTTTATCTGCAGCAGAGGGGTGTTTCAGAGGAAGACGCCGTGGGGCTCATAGTCGGAGGATATGCCCGCGAGGTACTCTCCCGGCTTCCTATGGAATTTGCCGTGGAAGCCCGCAAACTGCTTTCCGTTTCACTTGAAGGAGCCGTAGGATGATGGACTGGATAAATTATACTCTATTTACCTTCGCGGGAGACCGTCCGGTACTGCTGATTGATTTGATTACGTCGGTGCTGGGACTGACCTGCGTGCTGCTGGCCGGAAGGAATTCCAAGTACAATTTCTGGGTGGGATACCTGTACACCACGGCCCTGTTCCTTATGTTCTGGAACAAGAATCTCTACGCAAGCCTTATGCTTCAGCCGGTGTCCCTTGCCATAAACATTCTGGGGCATTACCGCTGGACGCATCCACGGGAAGGAGAGCGGAGCGCCGCGGACTCCACTGCACTGAAGGTCAGCATGATGTCCTGGAGCGAAAGGGTGCTTGCAATTGCTGCGGTGTTTATTGTGGCATTCTGCTGGGGGCTTCTTCTGGACAGGATTTTCCCGGCGGACCCGCATCCCTATCTGGACTCATGCGTTACGGTGCTGATACTTATGGCCCAGTTGCTGTCGGCCCTGAAGAAGTGGGACTGCTGGGTGGCATGGCTGCTGGTGAACGTTACCCAGATTGCCCTGCACCTGAGCGTGGGCCATGTTTTCATGCCTATAGTCTGCGCCCTCTACCTCGGCAACGGTATATGGTCCATGGTAACCTGGTCTAAATTGTATAAGAAGAATGATTAATACCTTCGCCCGAGATGACATTGAAAAAAGAACGGGATGACATTGAAAAATATTTGAATGAAGTGCATTGATGAAATAAGCAAGATTTTCGCCGGAAGTACAGTGGCCGAAGCCGCTTCGCTGGTGAAAGGCGAAGAATTATTCCTTGTCTATGATGCCGCGGCCGGGGTCTATGCCGGAGAGTTTATCGACGCGTTGACTGGCGATGCAAAAGTACTCGGGACAGTGGCGCTGGAGGTCTCGGAGGAGATGAAAAACATGGACACAGTGCTCTCCATTGCAAGGTCCATGCTCTCGGCGGGCGTGTCGCGCCAGGCCCTTGTGGTGTCTATCGGCGGCGGTATCACCTCCGACATAGCCGGATTCACCGCATCGATTTACAAGCGCGGCATCCGCTATGCCAATATCCCCACCACCCTGCTCTCGCAGGTCGATGCCGCCATCGGCGGAAAGACAGGCGTGAACCTGGACGATTATAAAAATATGCTCGGGGTGATTGTACAGCCGGAGTTTACTTTCATCTGCCCTTCCGTGCTCAGCACCCTTCCCCGACGCGACTTCCTTTCCGGCGCCGCCGAACTGCTGAAGACTTTGATTATAGACAATTCCGCGGGGCTGTACGAAAAGGCTGTGGAAGTTTTGTCCATGCCGCCCTCCGGCGACCTGCTGCCGCTTATTTCCGCAGCCGCTTCCGTCAAGGCGGGCATAGTCTCCCGCGATATGTATGAGGCCGGGGAAAGGAAGAAACTTAATCTCGGACACACATGGGCCCACGCAATCGAGCATGAAGCCCTTCTTCGCGGTGACGACATAACCCACGGGGAGGCTGTCGCAATGGGCATAATTATCGCCGCCGAGCGTTCCGATTCTGCACTTGCAACGCGCCTGAAGGCCGATTTTCTTAAGGTCGGGCTTCCGCTTGAGTGTCCGTATCCGCTTGAGGCTCTTACCGATGCGGTCCGCCGCGACAAAAAAGCCGGAGACGGCTGGATAGACCTTATTGTTCCGCACGGAATCGGGGATGTCCGTATCGAGAGGACTGCGCTATGATCGCAACTTCACTGCAAGGGCTCGGCCTGGAGGAACTCTTTGAGATTCTGGACGGCGGCGATATCGAGATGGCCGAAATCCGGCTGGACCTCTGTCCTTTGGGGCTCGATGACATTTCAGAGCTGTTTTCTTCCGTGGACGTGCCGCTGATTGCGACATGCCGCGGTGGTTCCCGCGAGGCCGAGGAGAAACTGCTCGCCGCAATTTCCGCCGGGGCTCCATTCATAGACCTTGAAATCGAGGCGCCGCCGCAGATTGGGAAAAGGCTTCGCCGCGCCTGCTCAGAGAACGGCTGCGCTATGGTGCGTTCCTTCCACGACTTTTCCTCAACGCCGCCGCTGCCGGTTCTTCTGAGCACTCTCGAAAAGGCCCGCGCCTTCGGAGGTGAAATAGTCAAAATCGTCACCACAGCGCAGTCAGAGGCCGATGTCGATACGGTTATGGGGCTGTACCGCTCTGCCGCGCCGGGAACTTTGGTGGCTTTCGCAATGGGGGCTTCAGGTGCGGAGTCCCGTATCAAATGCCTTGCAATGGGGGCGCCATGGACTTATGCGGCCCTCTCTTCCGGCAGCGAAACCGCACCAGGACAATTCACGCTCGGCGAAATGAAGGAGAAGGTCTATGGCTCTTTCCGCCTGATCCGCCCCTCCAGTCCGCTGCCCATGCCCTCGTCCAAGAGTTTCGCCCAGAGGGCTATCCTCTGCGCCGCGCTCGCGGACGGTGTTTCACATCTTGAGGGCTACTCCCACTGCGGCGACAACGAGTCCGCGATTGCGCTTGCGAGGCGGCTCGGCTCCTCCGTATCGATTGAGGGTTCTTCGCTGGCCATCAATGGAATCGGGGCCGTCCCGGGGTGCCTCGATGCTGCGGCTTCGGGGACTGACGGGGCCATCGTCCATACCGGCGAATCGGGCTTCCTTACAAGGATGGCCATACCCGTGCTTTCTGCTATTTCACGAGGTCCCGTGACTGTGACCGGCGAGAAAACCCTTCTCGGACGGCCGCTTTCGGGGGCCCATGACATAATGGCCGCGTTCGGGGTCCGTCTGACTCCGCTGGGAGAGACCTCGGCCCCGCGAAAAATTGACTGCTATCTGCCCCTGAGCGTTACCGGGCCGCTGATTCCCGGACGGGCCGATGTCTCCGGAAAGGATGGTTCGCAGCTTATTTCGGGTCTTCTCGCAGCACTTCCGCTATGCTCCGGGAATTCTGAACTTCACGTTTCAAACCCCAAAAGCATTCCCTACCTGTTCATCACCCTTGATGTACTGAAGCAATTCGGCATCACCGCAGGAAGTGAGATGGAAGGGGACGAGGATTTCATGGAAGAAGGGGACTGGAACCTCTGCACCGGCATCTCTTTCAAAATCCGGGGAGGTCAGAGATACCATTCTGCCGATTTCCGTATCGAGGCGGACTGGTCCGGAGCCGCAGCTTTCCTTGTCGCCGGAGCCATTTTCGGAGATGTCACAGTGACAGGTCTTGACACCAAATCCCTTCAGGCGGATTTGTCCATACTGGATATAATGACCGCCGCCGGGGCCTCTGTTTCCGAAGGTGCTGAAGGTGACTTGCACGTATGCCGAGCACCACTACGCGCCTTCGATACAGACCTCAACAACTGCCCTGACCTCTTCCCTGTGGTAGCAGTCCTGGCTGCATTCTGCGAAGGCGAAAGCCATATTCTCGGCACAGGAAGGCTTGCCCACAAGGAAACCGACCGCGGCGCAGCCATTGTCTCGATGCTCACCCAAATGGGAGTGCCGGCCCGCGTCGAGGAGGACTGCCTGATAATCTCCGGAATGTCCCTCTGCCACCGCCTGCTGACCGGTAAACTCCTTCGGGGAGGGGCCTACACCAGCCACTCCGACCACCGCATGGTAATGGCGCTCTCCATCGCCTCCCTCGGCACTGCCGCCACATCCACCTCCTGCCCTGCCCCCTCCGACAGCACTCCCGCCGGTCCCATAGACATAGACGACACCGCCTGCGTCGCCAAATCCTTCCCCGGATTCCCCGAACTCTTCAAAAAGCTTTACTCCTGACCTACCGTGTGCCACCTGCTGAAATTAAGCAGGTGAGTGTCAAAATTCCCCCGAAACCGTCCTCCTCCAGCCGTTTTTCAGCAGACGGCACACGGGTGCAATTATTTGGGAGAAATTTCATACCTTTGAGAGATGAAAAATCTGAACTGGATGAAAAACCGAAGAATATTGATATTGGCAATTGTGCTCGGGGCAGCGGTCTCCTGCAAACCCTTCACTCCGGATAAGTTCTCGGACTATGTTTCAGAGGTGACTGTAGTGCCGACCGACAACGCCTTAAGATATACTGTGAAGATAGACAAAAGGAAGGATTGCAGCAGCCAGGTCTATTACCGTCCGGCCGGGGAAACCGATTGGATGCTCACGGATGAAACCATGATTTTCCTGAGGCCCGATACCGAGTATGAGTATATGGTTCTTGCGGGAAGTGATTATTTGGTGGCATCGGACATCCAGACCTTCACAACGGGCAGCATTCCTCCTGAGGTTCCCGTATATACCGTAGATTTGGATTCAGGATCCCCGTCAAAAGGGTATTTGATGCAGTGGCAGGCGACAAATCCCGGATGGCTGACTTTCTGCGACATGAAGGGCCGTGTGGTATGGTATGAGAAATTCGACCAGGCTGTCCGTCATGTTTACTGCGATCGGGAAAAAGGGAAGATCGCCCTTCTGACCGGCTTCCGCGAGGGTGTAAACTCCCCGAAATTCCAGCGGCTGTGCGATAAGATTATTGAAATAGACATGCTGGGGAACAGGCTTCTGGAATGGACCGCATCGGAAGAGAACGTTCCATATCCGCACCATGATATCAAAATTATGCCCGATGGAAACCTTTTGATTTTCAATGCGGTAGTTAAGAAATTCGACCTGAGCCCAATTGGCGGAGAGGCGGATACGGATGTCTGGGGCGACGGATTCACCATCATCAGCCCCAAGGGTGAGATCAAGAAAAAGTGGGACGTATTCGGGGCCATAGACCCTGTAAAAGACGATTACCTTAATGCGGTCGAACTCAGCTACGACCTGCTTCACGGAAATTCGGTCGCATGGGACTCCAACGGCGATTTTTACATAACGCTTAACCGCCTGAACGAACTTTGGAAAATCGACGGAAAGACATCCCTGGTGCTTTACCGCCTGGGAGAGCACGGAAATTTAGAATTTTCAGGCGATTATCCCGTGGGAGGCCTTCACAGCGCCGTTCCGCTGGAGCCGGACAGGGTGCTCTGCTACAACAACGGCGGCGGCGAGAATCCCCGATCAAGAGCTCAGATTTATAAAATCGACCCCGGGGCAAAGACCGCCCTGTTCGAACTTGACGTCGCCATAGACCCGCAGTACAGCAGCGCGGACCGTTCCAATGTGGAACTTCTGCCTGACGGTCAGACACTTATGTTCGCTTCTACGCTTGCCCGCAAGTGCGTTTTCACCGACCTTTCCGGCCGCCCGCTTAAAGTTATTTCCCGCACTGGTATTTCCTACCGGTCGCATTACTTTGAAAAATAGATTATGGAGATTCTGTTATATTTTCTCGGAGGCGTGGTCCTCAGTGCTTTGGTAGCTTTCTTTATTGCAAGGGGCCTGCTTAAGTCTGAACGGAAGCATGCCCGGGAGCGGCTCGATGAAGCTGTTGCAGCCCGCGAAGCGACTATGGCGGTGCGTGAAGAGGCACATAAGGAAGCAATGGCAGCCCGCGAGGAGGCACACAAAGAGTCTATGGCGGCTCTTCAGAAGCAGTTCGAGGAGACAATTGCAAAGGTCAGCGCGCAGGTCAAGTCAGATACTTCCGAGATGCTTAAGGCCCGTCAGAAAGAATTTACCGAGAGCAGCCATCAGAGCCTTGGGCAGATAGTGGACCCGCTGAAAGAAAACATTGCCGAGCTTCGCAAGGCCATGGAGGAAGGGAATAAGGAGCAGGCCGTGCGTAACGGAGAGATGCGGGAACGCATCAAGAACCTTCTTGAGCACAGTGATGCTGCCCGTAAGAGCGCCGATGAACTTGCGGCGGCATTAAGGCATGAAAGCAAGAAGCAGGGCGACTGGGGCGAGACCATCCTGAAGGAACTTCTGTCCTCCCAGGGCCTCACGGAAGGCATCCACTTCGACATTCAGCCTGTCATCACCGGCCCTGACGGAAAACCCGTGAAAAACGAGTCCGGCGGCATTATGAGGCCTGATGTCATACTCCATCTGGACGAATCCCGCGAGGTTATCATAGACTCGAAAATGTCCATTACGGCATACGTCGATTACGTCAACGCCGAGGACGAAGCCGCGCGCGAGAGGTATCTGAAAGAGCACATAGACAGTATTAAAAAGCATGTCAAGGAGCTCGCGGCGAAGGATTATTCTTCATATATCAAGCCCCCGAAAGTCTCCGTCGGATATGTAATAATGTTCGTGCCGAACGTCGGAGCGCTGTGGACCGCCCTTAACGCGGAGCCGGACCTGTGGCGCAAGGCCGCGGACATGAATGTCTATATCGCTGATGAGCAGAGCCTGTACGGGGCGCTGAAAATAGTGAGCCTGATATGGACCCAGATTGCGCAGGCGCAGAACCATGAGAAGGTCTATGAACTCGCCGCTGAAATGATAGACCGCGTCGGGATGTTCATGGAAAGGTATGAGGCCGTTGGAAAAGCGCTCCGGAAAGCCGGTGAAGAATATGAGGAGGGCCTTAAGAAACTGGATCCGAAGGGGCAGAGCATAATAGGCACTTCCCAGAAACTCCTTAAACTCGGTGCCAGGAACAGCTCCAAGCATCCTTTAAAAACAATTTCTGACACGGACGGCATTCCCGCACTGCCCTTAGACAGTGACATACAATGAAGAAACTCATAGTCTTTCTGTTATTTGCGTTCCTCCCTATGATCGCCGTGGGTGTGTTCATGCACATGAACGGTGCCGGCCTCGCAGGTTTCATCGCCATGCTCCTGGTCAATGTGGTTCTGTTCTGTCTCGACAGGTACGTTTTCAAGGAAAATATCTACACCTCGTTGACATCCACCTGCTCGATTTCGGCAGTTGGCACACGGCGGGGGCGGCGGGGCTGAGCGCGCGGAATCTATCTGAACAAATCGAAACCCGGCAGGGCGGTGCCGGCAAGGAAGTCCCGGAAGGTGTCGTCATCTTTGGGACATATCATAAGGACATCGCCGGTATCCACGACTATGTAGTTGTGAAGACCCTTGACGGCCATGAGTTTTCCGCTGCTGCGGGAAAAGACAATGCTGCCGCGGCAGTCTTCCAGATAACGGGCACCTGCGACTACGGCGTTGCCGGAGGAGTCCTTGTCCGGTATATTCTGGTAGAGGGCGCCCCAGCTGCCCACGTCCGACCATTCGAATTTGGCGGGGAAGAGGCAGGCCCTGTCGGTTTTTTCCATCACACCGTGGTCCAGGGACACTTTGGGGCAGTCTCCATAGGCCCTTTCGATGAAGGCTCTTTCATCTGGGGTACCCACATTCTGTTCCCAGCCAACGAAAAGGCGCACGACCTCGGGAGTATGGCGGGACATTTCGGCAAGTATCGTAGTCGCCTCCCAGATAAAGATACCGCTGTTCCAGAAGAATTCGCCGCTGTGAAGGAAAATCTTAGCAAGTTCCAGATTCGGCTTCTCCACGAAAGTCTTGACGGGGAGAGGTTTACTGGAAGAGTAGGCGTTCTTGCCGCCACGCACCTGGATATACCCGTAATTGGGGTCGGGCGAATGCGGGACAATGCCGAGAGTCATCAGCACGTGATTCTCTTCCACGTACTTAAAGGCGTCCGAAATGGTCCTTGCAAACTGGTTCTCATCCCGTATAAGAAGGTCGGAGGGGGTAGCCACCATAAGGGCATCGGGACAGCGGGAAAGAACAGAGGCTGCGGCATAGACCATGCACGGTGCCGTTCCGCGTGCAAAGGGCTCAAGCAGCAGGTTCCGGGAAGGCAGCTCCGGAATAATACTCGCCACGTGACTGCTGTAGCGGTCCAGGGTGACAACGAGAATATTTTCGGGCGGAAGGATTCTTGAAAACCGCTCATAGGTCTGCCTGAGGAAAGACTTTCCCTCTCCCAGAAGGTCCAGAAACTGCTCGGGTGTATTATCCCTTGAAATAGGCCAGAAACGGTTTCCGGCACCGCCGGCCATTATTACACAATACCGCTTGTCCATAATTATGTGGTTATCTTTGCAAAGTTACAAAAATCACCGGGATATGGACAAATTTATCGGCCTATTTTGAAATCCGCACAGACGGGGAAATGGACTGACGCATACTTTCCGCCGTAACGGGCGCGCAGCAGCTTGAGGCACCCGGCCCTGCGGGACAGAAATTGAATAAAGTCCCTCAGCGTCGGTCGATTTTCCGCACTGGAAAATAAACAAGGCTAATTAAAATGTTTTCAAAAAGTTAATATTTTGAAAAATAAATAGTTATTATAAAATTGTAAAAGTTAAAAAACAAGAAAAAATTAACTATATTTGCAGCATGAAGAACACTTGTCTTATTGCTTTCGCACTGTTTCTCGCACTGAGTTCCTGCCGGGGTGTCCACAATGGCGCCTACTCCGTACTCGACAAAGCGATAGAGATGAAACCGGCCTTCGACGCAAGGCATGAACGCAAGCAGGACTCCCTGAGGCTCCGCCTTCTGGAAGCCTCGGACTGGCGCCGGAAATGGGAAACCTCATACGAATTGGAGAAGATATTCCTCTACCACGACGTGGACTCCTGCTACAGCTATATCCAGGATATGCTCCGACTTCACGGCGGCGATCCGGAGAGGAAAGCCATCAGCGAGGCCTGCTATGCCAATATCCTGTATAAAATGGATTCGCTCACCCTAGCCCTGCGCGTGCTGGAGGGAATAGACACCCGGAATCTTTCCCGCGAGGGCCTCAGGACCTACAGTTATGCCGGCTATCATATCTACGACCGACTCTGCTCGGGAAAACCAGAGTGCCGGCGCAGATGCCGCGAAATCATAGACAATTGGTGGGAATGGGACAGTAGCGGCATCGAATGCACCTACTATCACAATCAGGAGCTGCGACGGGAAGGTCTGCTTTTCAACGGCATCGAAAGGCTTGCCGCCTGCAACCTGACCAGCCCCAACGACTCCGCGAAAGCAAATTACTTCTATGCGAACGAATATTTGCATGGCGGCAATACAGACAAGGCTATCGAGCACTATGCAAAAGCGGCGGTCTATGACCTCAGGGTATCAGCCAAGGCCTCTGCCGCCCTGTACGAGCTGGCTAAGATTCTTTTCCGCAGGGGGGATATCAGGCGGGCTGACAGATATATGCGAATGACTCTTGAGGACGCGTCATCTTCGAACTACGCCATAAAATACAACGATATAGTCCTTTCGGAATTCGAAATCATGAACGCCCTTCTGCGGCAGCAGCAGAAGCAGAAATGGACCTATTTCATCATGAGTATTTCGGTGGCTCTGATGCTGATTATTGCGATAGTTTCGCTCATCCTTCTCATCAAATATTCTTCACGGCTCAGCCTTTCACGCAAGAAGCTCAACGAAGAGTCCAGCATCAAGGACGGATTCCTCGCCAATTACATGGAAAAGTGTGTAGACTATCTGAACAAGGTGGATGAATACAGGTCCTCGCTGCGCCATACCCTGAAACTTGAAGGGGAGGATGCAGCGAGGGCCATGCTCCGGAAACCCTCATTCGCCGCCGGGGAATTCGACGGACTGCTGTCTTCGCTGGATTCCACCTTCCTCGGAATTTTCCCTGATTTCGTGGAAAAGGTAAATGAACACATGCAGGAGGAATATGCCCTTTCGCTCCCTTCCAGAGGCACTTTGTCCACCGAGCTGCGAATTCTGGCGCTGATAAAGATGGGAATATCAAAGCGGGGGAGAATCGCAAAAATCCTGAATATGTCAGTTGCGACAGTCTATTCCTACCACAGCAACCTGCAGAAGCATTCCCTTCATCCTGACGGCTCCTTCGACAAGATAATCGCTTCTCTGTAGCTAAGTGACTGATGAAAAAATAAACAGCTTCTAACTAACGGAGCGCGCGGATAGCGTTCAGAACGCAGAGGAAAGTAACACCGACATCGGCAAAGACCGCCATTCCCATGGTGGCGAGCCCGGCGGCGGCAAGAGCGAGGACTGCGAATTTGATCCCTATCGCAAACCAGATGTTTTCCCGGGCGATGCGTACTGTCCGGCGGGCAAGTTTCACCGCAAGCGCCACTTTGGACGGCTTGTCGTCCATTATAACCACATCGGCCGCCTCGATAGCTGCATCTGAGCCTATCGCGCCCATCGCAATTCCGACGTCAGACCTGGTAAGCACCGGTGCGTCGTTTATTCCGTCGCCCACGAAGGCGGTCACGCCTTGGGGAATCAGCTTTTCGAGCTCTTCGACTTTCGCGGCAGGCAGCAGTTCAGATCTATAGACATCCACTCCGACGGCCTTTGCGACCGCTGCGGCCACTGCGTCGCGGTCACCTGTCAGCATAACTGTCTTCGCCACTCCCTGAGCCTTCAGGTCCGAAACCGCATCTTTCGCATCGGCTTTGATCCTGTCCGAAATGACTATATGTCCGGCATATTCACCGTCTATGGAGACATGGACTATCGTTCCGCCGTGATGGCAATCTCTCCAGGCCGCTCCTTCATCATCCATCAGCCGGGTGTTACCGACAGCCACTTTTTTACCATTGACCAGAGCAGTGACACCCTTTCCGGAAACTTCGCTTACCTCCTGGATGCTGCAATCGTCCTCTCCGCCATCCCAGGCCGCACGCAGGGCTGCGGCAATAGGATGGGTGGAATGGTGCTCCACATGCGAGGCAAGATGCAGAAGCTGCCTTTCATCTATCTTGTCGGGATGGACGGCGGTGACCTCGAAAACGCCTTCAGTAAGGGTGCCGGTCTTGTCGAAAACCACATTGCGCACCCTCGAGAGG
The DNA here is from genome assembly GCA_017544265.1 of Bacteroidales bacterium. Taxonomy (GTDB): domain Bacteria; phylum Bacteroidota; class Bacteroidia; order Bacteroidales; family UBA932; genus Cryptobacteroides. The sequence continues at coordinate 25,407 of JAFYEM010000037.1, forward strand.
GCTTCCATATAGTTGGAACCTTTGACCAGGATGCCGTGGCGGGAAGCGCCTCCTATTCCTCCGAAGAATGACAGCGGAACCGATATCACAAGCGCGCAGGGGCAGGAGACGACAAGGAACAGCAGTCCCCGGTAGAGCCAGGTGGGGAAGGCGGTGGAAAAACTCCCTGAAAACAGCGGGGGCAGGAAAGCAATCAGCAGGGCAGCACCCACTACCACAGGGGTATAGACCTTTGCGAAACGGGTGATGAAAGCCTCGCTGCGGGACTTGTGCGTCGCGGAATTCTCCACAAGTTCCAGGATTTTCGATGCGGTGGACTCGCTGAAAGCCTTCTCGCAACGCACACGGAGCAGCCCTCCGCCATTGATGCTTCCGGAGAGAATCCTGTCTCCCGGACGGAGAGCCACCGGCAGGCTTTCTCCGGTGAGAGCTTTCATGTCCACCGAGGATTCTCCCTCCAGGACAATCCCGTCCACTGGGACACGGTCCCCGGGACGGAGCAGGACAGTGTCTCCGATGACAATCTCTTCGCATTTGACTTCGGCTTCCTCACCATTCCTCAGAACGGAAGCGGTATCCGGCCTGAGTTCAGTCAGATGAGCTATCGATCGGCGGCTACGGTCCTCTGCCAGACCCTCGAAAAGTTCTCCGAGCTGGAAGAACAGCATCACGAACACCGCCTCGGCGAACTGCGCCTCAGCCCCAGGCAGAAAACCAATGGCCAGAGCCCCGACGGTAGCTATAGCCATTAAAAAATTCTCGTTCAGCGCTTCCCCTTCGGCGATTCCCTCCGCCGCTTCCTTAAGGGTATCGTAACCCGTCACAAGATAGGGAACAAGATAAATCAGCAGCAGCTGCCAGGTTGCCAGGCTGCAGGTCTTCTCTATTACAATCGCGGCCGCGAGGAGCACCGTCCCCGCCACAATGCGGATAATACCTTCTTTTACTTCAGATTCCATAACTTTGGCTTGATAACAGGGGCAAAGTTACAGCATCCTTCTTGCAACAGAGTTGCAATTTTACATGTCAAGGATATTCCGCCTGTCCAGAAAACGGTATGAAGAGGCCTCAGTTATGTGTGCGGGAGAGAGAGGAAGCGGCTCCGAAGAATTGCCGGAAGAGAGATCCGCAATGGTCCTTGCGATTTTGATTATGCGCGTATAGGCCCTGGCGGAAAGAGACAGCCGCTCCATAAGTTTTTCCGTCAGTTCGCTGCAGGCCGCATCCAGAGGGCAGTATTTTTCTATAAGCCTCGATGACATCTCCGCATTTGTCTGGATTCCCTCTCCCGCGAAACGCCGCGCCTGGATTTCCCGGGCACGGAGCACCCTTGCGGCAACCGCCGCCGAGGATTCCGACTTCTGCCGGTTCACCAGAGCAGACGGAGGCACTGGGTGAAGCCATACCTGAAGGTCTATCCTGTCCATAACCGGTCCTGAAAGTTTGGAAAGATATCCGGAACGCATTCCGGCAGTGCAGGTGCATCTGTCCCCTTCGCCGTAATAGCCGCAGGGACAGGGATTGGATGCGGCCACCAGCATGAAAGAAGCGGGATAGCTCACCTTGGCCTTCAGCCGGGATATGGTCACCATCCTGTCTTCAAGCGGCGAACGAAGTGCTTCCAGCACATTTTTCGGCGCTTCACAGTATTCGTCCAGAAAAAGCACGCCAGCATTTGCCAGAGAAACCTCCCCGGGGATAATATTATCGCCGCTGCCGCCGCCGAGCATCGCGGACATGGATGCGCTGATATGTGGACAGCGGAACGGCCTGGAAGTCATCACACCATGCCTGGAGCCGCCTTTCCCGGCGACAGAATAAATCTTGCTCGTCACGAGTGTCTCCTTTTCCGTCATTGGAGGGAGAATCCCCGCCAGAGCTTTTGCAAGCGAACTTTTCCCCGAGCCCGGAGGACCGATCATGCAGATATTGTGTCCCCCTGCTGCAGCTATCTCCATTGCCCTTTTAGCCCCTTCCTGGCCTATTATTTCAGAAAAGTCCATATACTCCCGGGGCGGAACTTCAGCAGGGACCTGACAGCGCTCCGCCAGCAGTTCAGGCGGCGGACCATCCTCCGAAAGTATCCTCAGCACGTCATTGATATTGTCGGCCGCATAGACAGGAATGTCTATCAATCCTGCCGCCTCGACCGCCGATTCGCGGGGAAAGATACAGCCGCCTAAACCGGCATTGGCCGCATATTCCGCAAGCGGCAGCGCCCCGCTGACATAGCGCAGCCCCCCGTCCAGGCCAAGTTCCCCCGCGAGCAGGAACCTGTCCAGATTGCATATCTGCGCCTGCGAAGATGCCGCGATTATCCCTATGGCTATCGGAAGGTCATAGGCAGTACCCTGCTTGTGCATATCCGCGGGAGCCAGATTTATGACAATCTTACGTCCAGGAATACGGAATCCGCACGACTGCATCGCCGTGACCGTCCTCAGCAGGCTTTCCTTTACCGCCACATCCGCCAGCCCCACGAGATGCAGCCCCACTCCATTGTCTATATCGACTTCGACCGTCACGCCGACGGCATCTATTCCCACGCACTTGGCGCAATGCACATAAACTATCATAGACCTATTTTGATTGACATCGGATATCCATATAAATCATAGCTCCTGGACTCTCCGCCGCTATATACGACAAGTTTTCCATCAGGGTCCGAAAGTGCCAGGGAAAGGTCTCCGCCTGAAAAGGCGGCGCAATTGTTGAAAGGCAGCGACAATGCTCCCAGCGCATCCACCGAAGGCGAATCTCCGCCCCAGCTCCTCACGATGGAGAGTATTCCTTCTCTCTTTTGCAGCACATACCTCTCTCCGGAAGAGACCCAGACATCATAGGCGTCCGTCCCCGGAATTGTCATGCTCACGCCCCTGCGGTTCCACAGCACGAACAGTTTCCCGCCATCGGAAGTCTCATACCATCCTTTGATATATAAGTCAGGACCGTCGAAAAAAATGCGGCAGATATGGGGCCTGGCATACATATAAGGAGTATCCCCGAGAGAATACGAAGAGTCTCCGTCCACAAGCACCGGATTCGTGCTGAAATCCGACCGCCTCGCGGTGTAGTACAGCGACCCTCCGTAAATTACCACGTCAAAAACTTCCAAAACGGCAGAACTTGTGTCTATGAGTTTGTCGGACCCGCCCTGGAAAATATGATACTCCCACTTTGTCCCTTCATAAGTCTTGTGCGGGATACCATAGGAAAAATACACTTCAGCGGCACCTTCGGCGGCTTCATCCAGCCGTAGCGCACCCCCTCCGGGCAGCGGATAACTCATGTCCCCGAGTATGTACCCCTCCTTTCGGCTGAACACCAGTTCCCCGTCTATCCGGTAGCTGAATCCCCCTCCGTCGCGGCTCTGGCCGAGAGTATGCACTTTTCCGTCCAAAAGCATGAAACCCCTGAGCGCCTCCCTTCCCTCATAGCGGAAAAGCAGCTCTCCGTCGCAATGCAAGAAGGTTCCCGTCGCATCCACGCCGTCTGTGTAAAGATGCCCGCCGCGGCAGCGGTGCATATCCGGGTCTATGCTGAATTGGGAACCGGGACCGGCCGGCAGCGTCAGAACCCTTTTTCCGTCTTCGAACATCACCAGAGTTGCCTCCACAGAGCCGTAATCCGGATCCGTATGATAGTCATATCCCTCAGGAAACTCCGCACATATTATATATGTAGCGTCGGGCAGAGGTTCCCGCGGCCCCGGCTCTGCAATCTGGGGAAGAGTCTGGAAACGGTACTTTCTGGGCTTGAAATCATAGTCCCCGCTGCAGGCGGAAAGTGCAGCGAGAACGGCCGCCGGTATGAGCAGTTTCATTTTCATTCCGGGGCCAAGTTATGCAAAAAAGAAGCACCCGTAAAGACCGCGGGTGCAAAAATACGTGTTGTTGCAAATAATTTAAGTTATAGTAAATTTTTGGGACAAATTGTTAGTTTTTGTCCCTAAAGATCCACTCTCAGACCGGCCTCGAGATTGAACATGAAGGGCTGGACCGTACGTATGGAGGCGGGCTGGGCGCAGTTGAAATAGTAGCGCACGCCGGGATCCAGATAGATACCCAGATGGCGGGTGATTTTAATCTCCATGCCGATACCTCCGCCAACGCTCCACTGAAGACCCCTGGCTCCCTCGCTGTAGTTTATCGGAGAAGCTCCCTCGCGGGTAATGGTGAAATTGCGTGAAATCAGCTTCTCACCCTCGCCGCCGGCGAAAACATGGAAGGCGAAGTGTTTGGTGGACACCACCTCATAGAATATATTGAGTGGAATTCCAATGAAATGCTGACGTTCATTGATGTCTGCCTCGAAACCCTCTCCGTCTTCAGGGTTATAGGTGCCTCGGAAAGTCCTCGGCAGCAGGGAGTAATTCACTCCCGTGCCTATTCCGAGCCCCGAAGGGAAAGTCTTTATGACCCCGACGCCGAAGGTGAGCGGAATGCCGAAATTCTTGTCTCCGAGATCGTTCACCACAGAGCCGTTGTCGGAATTGGACGCAGAGCGCATCGCGCCGGAAGCTGAGCCCTCGGACTTGTTGTTCTGGATATTTCCGGAAGCGGTTATGGCCCATGACGACGCGCGGCGGGGCTTCGCAAAGGGCTCCGAAGGAATAAACACATCCACCGGCTCTGCTTCGGCTGAATTTTCGGCTGCGGACGTGACAGCGGAATCACCGGAAGCTGCTGAAAGGTCGAATACGTCATCAGCAGCTGACGGAACAAGGACGTTTTCGGCTGCGGGCGTAACGGGCGCGGTTTCATCTGCGACAGGGGCTGCCGTTTCGGAATCTGCACTTTCCGCAGCGACCGCCTCCTGACGGGCTGTTTCGGCCATGGCAATCAAAGACCTGCGGGGAGACGCGACCACGTGTACCGGCTCCGCCTTTGCGGCGGGAATCTCCGCAGGCAGAGTCTCCGCCTGCACGGCCGGCGGCAAAGTCTCCTCGACGGACACAACAGAAACATCTGCAAGTTTGCCGGGAACCGGCTCCCTTATCTGCCCGGGCCTCATAAGGAATACTCCGAGAGCCACGGCAGCGGCGGCCGAAAGGCCTATTGCGCCGCGGCGCCACCACAGCACCGCCACCTTGCGGCGGGCGGCCGCGGCACGGCGCTCAAGCACACCGGCCCATAGTCCCTCACCCACAGGTTCGACGCCGCCAAGCAGTTTGGCGCGCAGCTCCCTGTCGAAATTTATGTCAGCTTTATCAGCCATTCTCTGCAATCATTTCCTGGAGCCTTATGCGTGCGCGCTGGAGCTTGGACCTGGAGGTCGCTTCTGTCATTCCGAGGGCCTCAGCGATTTCCTTGTGCGAATAGCCTTCGACGACATACATGTTGAAGACCGTCCGGTAGTCCGCCGGAAGACTTGCTATCATTTTCATCAACTCCTTGTAGCTGATTTTCTCCACGGCCGAAGAGTCTCCCGACGAGAGGCTCCGCGCCTCGGCAATGTCATCCGTGTCTTTCAACGCGTCCTTCTTGCGAAGGTACATAAGGGCAGTGTTTACAAATATCTTTCGCGCCCATCCCTCGAACGAGCCGGAACCCGTGTAGGAATCCAGGTGGGTGAAGAGTGTCACGAATCCGTCCTGAAGCAGGTCTTCCGCAACCATCCTGTCACCTGTGTAGCGCAGGCAGACGGAAAGCATCCTGGGCGCGAGAATATCGAAAAGGCGCCGCTCTGCAGCGGCATCTCCATCGACACACTTACCGGCAAGTTCCTCAAGCGTCGAAGAACCGCCCGCGGATGCGTCTTCCGCAAACCGTATAATAAGATGCAATCTGAGCCAAAAATGTTTCACTACGGCACAAATTTCGTAAAAAATCTCTATTTTTGTGCAATTACGCCCGCAAGACTTATGTCCGTTTACACCATATTGCTGACTCTCGCGCTGCTCGTTTCCTCTCCTTCGGCAGAAGCCGCTTCCATAGCCGACGGAAATCCCGCCATAGACGCGCTGTATGTGGATGCAGTGCAGCTCTATTCAGAGAGGAATTACGAAAAAGCCCGGCCGCTGTTCGAATCCATAGTCGGCAAAGAGCCGAAACGCGACGGAGCGTGGTACTATCTGGGCCTGTGTTATGCTTTCGAGGGCAAGACGGACGCCTCCATAAAATGCCTGAAGAATTCCATCACCCTCGACAGCGGAAATTACTGGTACCGCAATGCACTTGCCGCCGTGTACCGCACCCTGGGCGAGGAAGACCTCCTGATATCGACCTACGAGGACATAGTCAAGGACTTTCCGGAAAAGTCGGACGCGTTTTTCGACCTGCTTTCCCTCTATATGAAGAAGGAAAAATATGACGATGCCCTGCTGGCGCTGGACGAAATCGAGTCCCGCAACGGCCCCACCGACGAAAGTGCCCGCACGCGTTACGACCTGCTCCGCCGCAAGGGCGAAACCGACGCCGCGCTGAAGGTGCTGACGGACTATAACGAGAAATTCTCATCGCCCTCCATACTGTCCTTAACCGGAGAATACTATCTTGAGGACTATGAGGACAGCCTCGCCCTCGCATATTTCAATGAGGCCCTGGAACTCGACGGAGACTACGTCCCGGCGCTGCTGGGCCGGGCCGAGGCCTACAGGACCGCACGACGCTACAAAGATTATTTCAACGCAATCGGCGATTTCATGGACCGCGAAAATGTACCGCCGTCCATTAAAGGCGCCTATATGAAGAATGTCACGCGTTCGCTCGACCCAAAGTTCATACGCACGCATCTGGCGGAGTTCGATACCGTCACCCAGAAAAGCCTTGCCGCGCATCCCGCAGACTCGTCGGTGCTTTCCGTCGCCGCCATTTACTATTACGCCTCCGACCGCAGGGAAAAGGCTCTGGAACTAATCAAGAAGGCTGCCGACGCCTATCCGGACAACCCCAGATTCACCGCCAACAGGATTCAGCTGCTGTCTGAGGCCGGACGCTGGGAGGAAGCCAGGGCTGTTTCGGATTCTGCCTACAGGCATTTCCACGAAGTTGCGTTCCTGGAGTTTTCCAACAGCGCATCCTACCAGCTGAAAGACTTCGACGCAATTATCCGCAACTGCGAGAATCTGCTCATTCTTCGCAAGGACGACGACGAAATACGTACCGGCTGCTACTCTATAATCGGCGATGCCTACTATCAGAAAGGCGACTGGAGAAACGCCTTCAAGGCCTATGACAAGGCCCTGAAAATCAATCCGGACTATGTTCCGGTGCTGAACAATTACGCCTATTACCTGAGCATCCGGGGGACTAAACTGAAGAAGGCCTACAATATGTCCAAAAAGACGGTGGAGGCCGAGCCGGACAACGCGACCTACCTGGACACCTTCGCCTGGATACTCCACCTGCAGGGCAAGAACCTGGAAGCCAAGCCGGTGCTCAAGCACGCGATGCTCTACGGCGGGAAGGAAAGCGCCGTGATTCTGGACCATTATGCCGAAGTTCTCTTCGCCCTCGGGGAAAAAGATCTCGCGGAGGTCTATTGGAATATGGCGAAAAACCGCAACCGTGGCGGCGAAATACCGGATCTGGATGAAAGAATCGCCAAACGCCTTGGAAAATGAAACGCGCCGCCCTCATATTGCTTCTGGCCCTGGTGTCTATGGCGCCTGTCTTTTCGCAGTCCACCAAAAAACAGGAGAACCGCAGGGCGCAGCTTAAAAAGGAAATAGAAATCATCAACGGCCAGCTGAGGGAAAACGCCAAAGGCTCGTCGAAAGCCCTGTCCGACCTCAACCTCACCCGTAAGAAAATAGGCCTCAGAAAAGACCTGATAGCGGAAAATGAAAGGGAAATCCGGATGCTGAACGACTCCATCCGCTTCAAGGAAAACGAAATCGGAAAGCTGCAGCGCCGCCTGGACACACTCAATGTCTATTATGAGCGCCTGGTCCGCAGCGCCTACCGCAACCGCGACACCCGCCTGTGGTACCTGTACATACTCTCGGGCAAGAATATCGCTCAGAGCATGCGCCGCTTCGCCTATCTGAGAAACTTTTCCACCGAAATCTCCCGCCAGGCGAATGACATCCGGGAGACATCTGACCGGCTGGAAATCGAAAAGGAGCAGCTGGAAGTGCTGAAAGCGGACGCTCGCAAGTCCCAGATAAAGCTTCAGGAAGATATGGCCTCACTGAAAGAAGAAGAGGGAAAGAGCGAAGAAATTATCGCCAGGCTGAAGAAAGACGAGAAGAAGTACCGGGCGGAACTGGACAAGAAGAGCAAGCAGGTCGAAGCCCTCAACCGGGAAATCGCCGAGATTATCCGGAAAACGAAGAAGGGCTCCGGAGGCAAGGCGGAAGGAGGGAAGAAAACATCGACAGAGGTGGATACGAAACTGTCTTCCGAGTTTGCCGCAAACCGGGGAAAACTCCCATGGCCGGTGGAGGGTTCCGTGACCGAGACCTACGGGCAGCACTATCATCCGACCTACAAGAACATAAAACTGCCGTTCAGCAACGGCGTCACCATAACCACCCAGAAGAGCGCCCCCGTGCGGGCAGTCTTCAACGGCAAGGTCGTGCAGGTGGTGGTGCTTTCGGGTTACAACCAGTGCATAATCGTACAGCACGGCAGCTACTTCACCTTCTACTGCCGGGTCCGCGGAATCACCGTTAAGGCCGGCGACAAAGTCACTACCGGCCAGGTTATCGGCTACGTGGACACCATCGGAGACGAAACTTCGCTGCATTTCCAGCTCTGGAAGGATTCCGCCTCCGAAGACCCTGAAAATTGGCTCAAGTAATTATGAAGGCATTTGTTCCAGCACTTATACTGCTCAGTCTGCTGTCGGCCCCGGCCCCTGCGCAGACACTCCAGAAGGCGCTCGACGCCGCTTCGAAAAGCCGTGCGCTGAAAAACGCCAACTGGGGCTTTTTCGCCGTGGATTCCCTCGGCCGGACCATCGCCTCCCGCAATCCCTCGGCCCGGCTGATCCCGGCATCGAACCAGAAACTCGTGACAACCGGCACCGCCCTCGTAGCCCTCGGCGGCGACTTCACCTTCCCCACCGAAATCCAATACAGCGGCACAATTACCGACGGCGTGCTGGACGGGAATGTCTATATAGTCGGCGGCGGCGACCCGACTACGGCGGCGCGAGATTCCATCGCCATGAAGAAAGAATCCCTTTTTTGGAAATGGAAATCCATGCTCCGTTCGGCCGGAATCAATGCAATCAACGGACGCATAATCGCCGACGGGACCGCCTATGAGGGCTATCCGGAAGACGGATCCTGGAACTGGGAAGACATAGGAACATATTATGGCACAGGCGCTTACGCCATCAATTACTATGGCAATTCCCAGGATTATTACGTTTCTGCAGGCGCCCTCGGGGAGAGCGTGAACGTGACGGTGTCAGGCCCCCTCACCCCCTGGATGCATTTTGTGAACAGGGGAATCACCGGCCCCGCCGGCAGCGGGAACAGCCTCTATCTTTTCACTACCGACCTCGCCCCCGAGAGCGAACTCCGCGGGTCCTTCGCCATAGACCGAAAGCCCAAAACCGAGCACTTCGCCAACAAGTATCCCGAACTGACCTGTGCCTACGCCTTCTACCGCAATCTTCTGGACACAGGCTGGATAGTCCGCGGATACGGCTATATAGACAGGGACGGAAACGTGTCGGACATTGCGACAAAGGAGCCTCTCGCATCGGCAGAACGCCGGCTTGCCGGGACCACGCGTTCGGCCCGCCTTGCGGATATCGTCCGTTCGGCCAACGTCCGCAGCGACAACCTCTATGCTGATGCGATTTTCCGCCGAATGGGTGAAGAAGCCTGCGGGGTATGCGTGCCCGACAGCTGCAGGGCGGCACTTTCCGACGTTCTTTCCGCGCTTGGAGTCGGAAGCGGAGCGGTAATTGTCGATGGCAGCGGGCTTTCCCGGAAAAACGCCCTTTCGCCGCAGTGGATGGTATCTTTTTTAAGGTCTATGGCCTCCTCGAAGGCCTCCGCCGATTTATCGCCTCGCTGCCTTCACCCGGCGAAGGGACCCTGGTCGGAGTGCTGAAAGATGTCCCCGGAGCAGGACGCATCCGCATGAAGAGCGGCTCCATGGAAGGAGTGCTCTGCTACAGCGGCTATGTGCTTTCTGCTGACGGAGCTTCGGTCAAAACGACCTTTTCCATTATGGTCAACGGCGCTTCCGCAAAATATTCTGAAATTCGCGCCGCGCTTTTGCCTGTCCTTTCGGCTATGCTGTAGAACACGCGGGGACGGAAAATTTCATTAGGGCAGGCTGGCGAGGGCTATTGCAGTCATGGCCTCGACTATTACCGGAGTGCGAAGGGCAAAACAGCAGTCGTGGCGCCCGGGAATGCCGGCCTTGGCAATGCTGGAAGTGGGTTTGAAAGCTACGCGGAACACCAGGGGATTGCCGTTGGTAATGCCTCCGTTGACTCCTCCCGCATGGTTTGTAAGCGGAATCAGAGGTTTGCGGTGACGCCCGCAGCATCCTCCCTCATGATGGCCCTCGCCTCCGTGGCAGCACTCGTGGCCGTCCTCATGTCCTCCGTGGCAGCATTCATGCTCTCCTTCTTCTTCGTGATGGCAGCACTCGTGGCCTTCTTCGTGTTCGCCGTGGCAGCACTTGTGCTCCCCCTCTTCCGGATAGGGATCGTTGTGCTCGGAACCTTTCATTGCAGCAGCTGCGAAACCATCCCCGAACTCTATTCCCCGGACTCCCGGAATGGAGAAAACAGCATGCGATACCGTGGATTCCACGCTGTTCCAGAAAGGCTCGCCGAGACCTATCGGAAGGCCCTCGGTGACACAGGTTACTATTCCCCCGAGAGAATCGCCCTCTTCCATCGCCTTGCCAAGGACCTCGCTCCATTTGGAACTGTCCTTTTCTCCGCCGATTTCGGTAAGTGTGGCGCGGATGCTGGCGAAATAGAGCATTTTCTTGGCCACTACCCCGGCAGCCACTATCGGAAGCGTCATCCGTCCTGAAAAATGGCCTCCTCCACGCGGGTCGTTGAAACCGCCGGATTTGATTTTTGCAGTGTAATCCGCATGCCCCGGACGGGGATTCTCCGCGAAGGAGGCATACTCCCCCGAACGGGTGTTCTCGTTTTGAAAGAGGATGGTCAGCGGCGCGCCCGTGGTGAATCCGTTATAGACCCCGCTGACAATCGACGCTTTGTCCGTCTCCTGCCTCGGCGTGGTGCCTTTCGCGCCCGGGCGGCGGCGCATCAAATCCTCGGAGAAATCTTCTTCCGAGAGAGGAATTCCGGGGAAAACCCCGTCCAGAGTCACTCCTATGAGGCTTCCGTGCGACTCGCCGAAAATCTCGACCTTGAAATTATTGCCGAATACGTTCATGTTTCTGTATCAAGCCTGCGCTTGGTTTCTTTCAGGCAGACAAAGTAACTGACAAAGATATAAAATGTTTCAGTAATTTCCTGAAACAATCCTGAAACATTTCTGTCTTTCTATGTCTTTCTGTGCCTTTTTTGAATCTGACAGAAATGCCATTATATGGCACCCTAAAGCGTATTAAACAGAAAAAGGATGCCACAGAATGACATCCTTCGTGCCCAGAGCGGGAATCGAACCCGCACGTCTTTAAGGGACACTGGATTTTGAGTCCAGCGCGTCTACCAATTCCGCCATCCGGGCTGGTTTGCTGGCAGGGGTGCAAAGTTATGCTAAAATACGCAATTCACAAAATTTTTGTCTCTGCGGCGGCGATGTGCTGTTGCAACCGAAAGTGTGTTATTGCCGGTATTAAAGGCGGGAATAAAACTTCAGTCCGTCAAGCTTGTCCCATTCGCCGCGGGTGAAATCGGGCATTACGACTGGCTTGGAGCCGTGGGTGATGGAAACCTCCGTGAGTTCCACGAGAGAGCTCCACTCCGCCGCGTCATAGACGTCCTGGTCGAGCGGAAGGCCGTTATGGAGACAATAAATCAGGCGGTAGTCCATGATGAAGTCCATCCCGCCGTGCCCGCCGACCTTGCGGGCAAGCCCCTCTATCTCCCTGGCAATAGGATGTTTGAAGGCGGTGAGGATGGAATCCCTCTTCTCGTCGCTCATATACTTCTCGGCATTCAGGTCGTCTGAAGAAAGTATCTCCGCGGCATCGCTCCCGAGAGCCAGGCCCGGGGAGGGGTATTTATTGGCATAGCCATTTGTCCCGACAATCTGGTACATTCTGTTGTAGGGGCGCGGGGTCACGACGTCGTGCTCGACGAGGATGGTCTTGCCGTTATGGGTGCGGATCATGGTCGAAGTAAGGTCGCCGTTTTCATATTTCACGGCGCCCTTGCCGTAGCGCTCGTCGGCCTTGGCTTGGCCGGCGAAGGCCCCGGTATCCATCGACACCAGTTCCTCCATGCGGTCGCCGCGGTGGATGCCCAGCACCTGGCAGACGGGGCCGATGCCGTGGGTCGGGTACACGTCGCCGTGGTGATCCTTGTTGTAGGTCATGCGCCAGTCGCCCTGGTAGTTGTCCCACCAGGGATCGAGGTTGTGGTGATAGGACCCCTCAACGTGGACGACATCCCCGAATAGTCCCTGCTGTGCCATGTTCAGGCAAGTGAGTTCGAAAAAGTCGTAGCAGCAGTTCTCCAGCATCATACAGTGCCTGCGGGTCCTCTCGGAGGTGTTCACGAGCGCCCAGCACTCTTCAATGCTGGTCGCGGCGGGTACTTCGACGGCAACGTGCTTGCCGTGCTCCATGGCATATACGGCCATCGTCGTGTGCAGCTGCCAGGGAACTGCAAGATAGACAAGGTCAATGTCGTTCAACGCGCAGAGCTCCTTCCAGCCGTCCTCGCCGGTGAACTCGTGGATTGCCCGCGGAGCACCGCGCTTGACAAGGCTTTTCTGGGCCCGTTCGATTCTCTCGGGCATGAGGTCGCAGAGCGCCCTGATGGAGGCGTGCTCGATATAGGCCATACGCTTCGGAACGTCCTTGCCGCGGTCTCCAAGGCCGATGACGCCGATGCGGACCGTGTCGATCGGATCGCAGGCGAAGCCGAGCATACTCTGCTGTCCGGAGGGCCTCGGCGGAGTATTGTACACTATCCTGCCGTCTCTGATTTTGTAGCCGTAATCGCTTGTGCAGGCACAAATGCCAAGTGTGAGTGCCGCCAGAAGGAGAATTCTCTTTATCATACTTTGAGGAATAGCTTGTTTTTGTACATGAGAGCGAGTATGCCGAAAAGTATCGCCGCGTTGGAGAAAGCGATGATGACAGGGTAGCAGCCAAGGCCGCTGAATCCGTGGAGCAGGGACTCCGACACTGAGGTGAAACTGACGACTTCGCCGATGAAGTAGGCCGTGATGGCGTTCATCCCGTATATCTTAAGCCAGTCTGCGCCTTTGTGATGTCCGCGGACATCCACGATATAATATGTGAAAGCCGTCAGCAGGAAGCATATCCCGCCGGAGTACAGAGTCATGCTGCTGCTCCATATCTTCTTGATAATAGGGAAGATGGGAGATATGGCAAGGCCTGCGCCGACAAGGGCTGCGCCCGATAGCGCGAGCAGCAGCGCCCGCCGCGCCGGAGTATGCCGTCCGCTCTTCAACAACTGCCCGGCAAAGCAGCCGAGAAGCACCGTCACGGCGAAGTTGAGGCTGGAAAGTATCCAGGTGTACTGGTAGCTCTTGCCGAAACGCCAGCTTCCGTCGAGGGCCCAGCGGACGCCGTCGCGGTGGGACCCCAGCACTGCTTTATCCACCACCATGGCGATATTGTCCTGAGGGTCGAGATTCATTCCCGTGCAGGCGAAGGCAATCCAGTAGGCGGCGAAAAGGACGACCCCGGCCACAATCTGCCACCGCGGTTTAAGGTACACGAAAAGCAGCGCCGTGACAACATAGCCGACGGCTATGGCCTGCAGCGTGTTGGCGTATGGGTGGAAATCCTTCCAGCTGAATTCCAGCAGGTTCCCCTGCACTATCCATCCAAGGAGAAACAGCAGGAAGAAGCGCCTAAGCAGTTTAAGGTAAAATTTCCCATCCGGCCTGGCGCGTCCGTCCCTGTAGGCGGCCATCGAAAATGGAATCGTGATTCCGGACATAAACAGGAACAGCGGCATAATGATATCCCAAAGCACGAAGCCCTCCCAGCTCACGTGTTCGATCTGGCGGGCAAGCCAGGCCGTCCCGTCCGGGTATAGTCTGCAGATGCTTTTCATTACAGGCCCCAAGGCAAGCAGCAGGAACATATCTGCCCCTCGCAGGATGTCAAGTGATGCCAGTCTTTCTTTCATACAGCGCAAATATACATAAAATCTGCCAGTCGTCCCGTCGCTTATTCTGAAAACTAAAATACTCTCATTCTGCCAAAGTTTTGTTTGCACTATTGTTTGCCGCCCTGCGATAGGAGCCAGACGTACATCCCTTCAATCAAAAGGTTCAAGAACAGAACGGTTACGGGGCCTGGGTCCAATACTAATCCGTAACCGGGCGGACAGAGAACCCGTGGTAACGAATGGAGTTGCACCGGCACACGATTTTTGATCTTTCGTATGAATTGAAATACACGCGCCAAGCGTTGTAGGGGAAGCCCGTATCAAGGGAAGAAGACCAGTAGTACCCGCCGTTTTCGTCACCACTGAGTGATCTGCCTTCGCGATATCCTGCGCAGGGGAGGAAGATGCTGTTGCCGTTAGACTTTCCTGTAACCTTGTATCCAACCACCCCGTTTTGGGTTGTCGCAGTCCACGTGCATTCGGTCCGCAGTTCTGTCCACTCTGCATCTGTCGGGATGCGCCAGCTGCCGCCAAGCTTCACTCGGGCAACATCATCCGCTTCGTCAAGAACCGTCTTATTGTCAACGATGCCATATTTGCTGTCGGTGTTATATTTATTTAGAGAAGTATGGCTGTCGTCGGACCACTTGTAAGAAGACCATTTGTAACCATCGTCCTTGCCGTCTTTCCAAGTCACCGGTTCCAGACTTTCGTAATACGGCTCTGTTTCGCCCCAGGCGTAATAATCCCCATATCCCTCCGGCTTAGATGCGCCAAGGTTACAAGTCGCCCATTTTACAGATACGCCCAAATCGACATACTCCGGTTTAGGACCATCATTCTCTGCGCGCATCGTCAATGCCATCAGGCACATCGTGCAAATAAATAATAATTTTTTCATAATTTTTATGTTTGATGTCTATGTTTCTTTCACTCTGACTACAAATATAATATTATTCTCTTAACGATGAAATTCCGCCACCGGCCGAAGAAGCGGTCATAGACTATTCAAAGTCCCTATTATGTATTCTCGGGCGAAGTCGTTATCTTTGAAGGAGTTCTTTGTGTCTATGGTATTGGAATAGTGATTTTTTTCGTATATTCGCAACGGAAGAAACTATAGATAAATGATGATAATGAAAAAACTTCTGCTTATCGCCGCAACGGCAGCGCTGTTTTCGATGGTTTCATGTAAACCCGAACATCACTACTACAAGGGTTATTCTTATAAGATTGAGTATAACAGCCTTGTATCATACCGGGTAATGGATGAATACAACGATGTCTATGCCGAGTTATGCGCCGCCGCTAATTATAAACCCGGACAGCCCTACAATAATGCCCCCTCTCCATCCGACGAAGCCCGCAAGGCCGCCTGTAAGGCTGTTCAGGACAAGTATGCAAACAAGGAGATGCGCAGCCCTTACATGTTATTCAACCTCTATAAACTCACTTCTGATTCTTCTCCTGACGGCGGTGACACTTCAGAACTCATAGGCACATATTATTTTGGCGACGCCCTGAAAAAGAAGTATGTATTTATCAAGTACACTTCCAACTATGACGAAGCGTATGCCGGTTTCAAACAGGCGATAGACAGGGAAACCCAACATGATCTGTATGTAGAATGCGGACAGACTTATGTTGCAATCAAGCAGGCTTGGGCAGACTGGCTGGACAAACCCGAGAATGGATCCCCTGCCATCACCGCGTTTGCATGGAAGGACTCAAAGGAGAACACAGACTGGCTTATTGAAGGCTGCAACATCATCTATGATAACAATAAGGACCGCAAACACCCTACTGACCTCACATACACCTTAACCAAGACCGACTTCTTCGACGAAAACGAGAAATCGGTTATCTGGGAGAAGACCTTCGAGGCCAACATGGGCGATCCGGAATAATTACGAGTCTTAGAGGTATTAAGACGACTACTGGCAGGACGGATTAGCGGCCATTTGAACAAAGTATAAACGCAAACAGCAATGTCACATATGCTCACTTACCCCGGGTTTTCCGTGGTTTTCATCCAGACTTTCTCCGTGCATCATACCAAGGAGTTCATCCTGCCGCAAACAGCCCCCTCCGTCCATGACAATGACTATGAGGAGTACGATGAGGGCCGTTGCGTGTACATTGAAAAGGCGGATGCCCTGAAGGTGCCTATCGCCATGGTGGAGCGTGACATAGAAAACCAAATCTTTGTCCTGCCGCAAAAAGAATCGGCCCGGGAGAATGTGCGCCGATACAGTCTCCGGGGCTTCGACTTTACCATGCCCATCGTCCCCGCCCCGGACGAATCCATCTATGAGGCCACCCTCAAAGGCCACTGCAACGTGGAGATGAACCTGTTCTTTGGCCACACTGCGAGCATCACCTACCGCTTCCTCTTCGACGGCCACGCCTGCCGGCTTTCCCGTCCGGTTACCACAGATCACATCATCGCCTTCCTGAGCAACTGGCTCAGCGCAGAATTCTGGTCCAAGGAAGAAGGCAGCGACAAAACCGCCATCGACTATGAAACCCATTTTGCGATAGATGCCATCTGGCTGGATTCCTTGGGAAACCCGCTGGACGAGCCGGAAGCCATTGCTAACCTGGGCACCGGCCGCAGCTTTGACGCCGTGGCCCTGCGCTACAAAAACTTCATCTACCAGCATTGCTCCCGCTTCAAGAAAGACACCCCGCTCACAGAACGCAAGCGTCTCCTGCGCCAGTGGACGCCCGGTTCATTCTCCGTCGATAACGACCTCCGCTACGCCATGGTGGACGTATGGGAAAACATCCAGCATCTGGAACCGGACGGCACTGACCTCTTTGACCCGGACCGCCCTGTCCGTCTCACGGAAGCTGAGATTATCGACCATATCCGGGAGGAACACAAGAACGAACTCATCGGCCTGCTGTCCCTGTACCCTGAAGAATGGCCCTACCGGGACCCGGCCGCCTATGATGAAGTTTGCGGGGAGAACATTGCCATCGACACGGACGACCTGGTCCTGGCCGGGAGCAGCTTGTGTGTGGTTATCGGGACCTACGGCCGCCGGGGCGCCGGCGAGGAAGGCGTCAACTGGGTGGAGCACCTCAAGGAACGCGCCCACTACCATGTTTCCTGGCCGGAATACCTCCTTATCCTGCAAATGATTCTGGCCAAAAAGTATGTCATCGGCCTGGCTACGGATACGGTGGTGATGTCCTCCCTCAACGCGGAGAAAAAGTCGTCGCAGGACCTGATCGGAGCCAACGCTGCCCTTTCCATGCGCCTCACGCGAATGGTCACCCAACTGGATGTGGTCAAGTACTCCAAGTTCCCCTCGCACAAGGTGATGTTCGACCGCACCACCGCACGCCTGGGACTGGGGGACGACTACGAGCGCCTGGGCTCCCTTATGGAAAATGTAGACAACAGCCTGCACAACCTGTCTGACTACAAGTCCATGCGCAGCGAGTTCCTCCTGAACATCATCCTGGCCATCATTTCCGTAGCCTCTACCTTCGAGCTGTTTTTCCAGGAAGATGAAATGCCTTTCCTCACCTACTTCGGATTCGAGAGCAGCCGGCTGTCAGCCATTGTGCTGGCCGTGGTAGCCTGCATCACCATTTTTGCCCTGCTGATGGTGGTCACCAATTCCATCAGAAGCATTTGGGAACGAATCAAATCACTTTTAAACTATGAAGATTGAGTTTGCCACGGCACAGGACGCTCCCGAGCTTGCCGATATTTTCTTTGGCCATCTGGCCGCCCATCCGGAATACATCTCCCATGGAGAGATGCAGATGGGTGTGGGTGAAGGAGTTGTCCGGGACGGCGTACTGGTAGCGAAAACCGCCCCAGACGGCCGCGAAAAATGGATGCCCTACATCCTGGCACACATTGAGAATGACGCAATTGCCAAGGTTTGGAAGGCTGTCTCGGACAAGAGAGAAATTGTGGGTTTTGTAGTGGCCGATATTGAGGAGGATGGAGATGCCCCCTATGGGATGGTCTGCGACATTCTGGTCAAAGAAGAGTGCCGTGGCTGCGGCGCCGGAGAGGCATTGCTGCAGACCGCCATCGCCTGGCTCCGAACACGCGGCGTGAGCGGCATCTACCTGGAATCCGGCAAAAACAACCACGCCGCCCACCGCTTCTTCGAAAAGCGCGGCTTCACCCACATCTCCGAAATCTACAAGCTCGCCTAGAATTCATTCGCCTGTTTGACGCTGCACACATAGAGTATTCACGCGCGCGCCCCTGTCGAGAAAATTTTTGACGGAGCGCCTTTTTTATTTAAATTTGCGTGAAGCAAATGTTATGTTATGAAAAGGATTCTTGTTTCTTTCCTGTCATTAATCGTTATTGTCAATATCCTGCAGGCGAAGACCGTCAAGGGAAGGGTCTCCAGTGAAGGCAAGTCGCTTTCCGGAATCATTGTGAGCGACGGCTACCGTTTCACCCGGACCGATGCCAAAGGGGCGTTCAAGTTAAGCACCCATAAGGATGCGCGTTTCGTATTTGTGGTCACCCCGTCGGGCTATGTGGCCGATTTTTCTTCCGGCGCCCCCGCATTTTACCTTCCGATAAAAGGCACCAGGTCTTTCGATTTCGTATTGCAGAAGTTTTCCGACTCTCCGGACTATACCATATTCTCCGTTTCGGACCCGCAGATGCAGAACGATATGCATCTGAAGCGTTTCCGCGAAGCGCCTCTCGGTGACCTTCGCGGGATGGCCGCCCGCTGCAAAGCAGAGTGCCAGACGGTCGGAATCGCCCTCGGCGACATCGGCTGGAATGTATTGGAAATTCACTCCGACTATAAGAAGGCCATCGCCACGACCGGGATTCCGTTCTATAGCGTCATAGGCAATCACGATTTTATCCAGACTCGTTCCGGGATCGCCGCCGGAGAGGCCTATGAGTCATCCTTCGGTCCGTATAACTATGCATTCTTCCTTGGCGGCGACCTGGTGATCGGCCTCAATAACATAGAGTTCGCAGCCAGCGGGAATCCCGATCCGTCAAAGTCTTCAAATGAGTATCGGGAAGGCTATCCCCGCGAGACTCTGGATTTCCTGAAAGGCCTTCTGGCCATGGTCCCGAAAGGGACTCATCTGCTGATCGCCCAGCACAGTCCGGCCTTTGAATATGGCTCCAAGAGCGGGGTTAACCGCCTGGATGAATTCATCTCCATCCTCGACGGTTACAATGTCGACATTCTTTCCGGCCATTCACATATAATGCACAACAGGCAGCTCACCCCTAATATCCTTGACCATAACGCTGCGGCTATCGGCGGAGCCTGGTGGGCCACCGACTGGTGCCGCGACGGTACCCCGAGAGGCTATGAGATATTTATGAAGAGAAGGGGTGATTTCACATGGCGCTGGCATAATATCGACTATCCGGACGAATTCCAGGTCGAATTCATTCCAATGGGCAAGGCGGTTTGTCATCCCAACGACATACTGGCCAATGTCTGGGATTCCGACAGTAACTGGAACGTCAGCTGGAGCGAAGACGGAAGTGAGTGGCAGAAAGCTGAACTTGTCGCAGACGTATCGCCAAAGTATGTTTCTGAAATAATGGAGGTCTATAAGGGCGATTTCGACAAGATTCCAGGCTATAAGAAACCCTTCCCCACGCCGCATTACTATGCCGCAAGCCCTTCGCAGTATGCAAGGGTGGTCATGATGAAGGTCCAGGCCCCTGACGGCAGGCAGTGGAGCCAGAGTTTCACCCTGGACGGATACATCGACCTTCAGGCCCACCGTGGCGGCGCCGGACTGATGCCGGAGAATACCATCTCTTCCATGAAAAAGGCCATGGACCTGCGGGTCAACACTTTGGAGTTCGACCTACATGTCAGCGGCGACGGACAGGTTGTCGTCTCTCACGACAGTTATTTCCATCCGCGCTATTCCACGCGTCCGGACGGCAGTCTCGTCAAGAAAGACGACCCGAAAGAATATCTCTATAAAATGCCTTACGACAGCATCGCGAAATACGATGTGGGCTTGAAATTCGTGGACCGCTGGCCAACTCAGCAAAAACTGTCCGAGCACAAGCCTCTCGCTTCCGACCTGATTGATTTCGCGGAAAGGTACGCCAAGGAAAAAGGCCTGTCCCCGATGCGCTATAATATTGAGATTAAGTCACTTGAGGGCAAGGGAGAAGGCGAAAACTGGCCCGAGTACCACGAATTCGTGGATAAGTGCCTCCCCGTTTTGCTCTCCAAGAACCTCGGCGACAGGCTGGTGGTCCAGAGTTTTGACCGCAGGGCCCTCGAGTATATACATTCCAAGTACCCGCAGGTGAGGCTTTCCCTGCTGACCGATGATGACGAGAAAGAAATAGCCGAGATCCTTTCCAAGATGAGCTTCCTTCCCGACTGGTGGTCGCCCCATTTCAGCGTGGTCACAAAGGAAAATGTGGCTTACTGCCACGCTCTCGGCCTCAAGGTTGTCCCATGGACTGTCGACGAAGAGGAAGACATCCTGAGAATTGCCGGCTGCTCCGTGGACGCAATCATTTCGAACTATCCCGACAGGCTGATAAAGCTGCTCCGCGAGCTCGGCATCTGAAATCTGATTTAAATGCAGCGGAAAATTCATATATTTACGCGGCTTTTAAAACTATTGACTATGAAAAAAACGCTGATTTTTGCCCTCATTGCTGTCGCGGCGGTCATATCGTCCTGCAATAAGAAGACCGAGAATGAAGATGAATACTATATCCGCTATGAAGGAAGTGTCTCCACTCTCCCGATTGTCGAACGGAGCTACACCGTCGCGACTGAAGGCGGGAAGCAGACCTTCAAGACAAGGGAAAACAGCTTCACGAGGACATTCGGCCCGGTGGGAAAGGGCTTTGATGCAAGCATATCCATCAGTTACAGTGATGATGTGGTCAATCTCAAGACCCCGTCGGTCCATATTGAAGTGAGCAAGAACAACGGCCCGTTCGCATTGAAGGCAAGTGGAAGCAAAGAAGCATCGTACCAAATTGATTTCTAGTTTTTTCGCTATATTTGGAAGCAATAAAAACCCAATTCAAGATGAGCAAGAGTATCCTCAGCCGCTTCGGCGACGTAACCAAGATTCTGAACAGGGCTTCATTCGCCGACATCAAAGAAAAAATCACCAAGTACGAGTACGGCTCAGATGCATTCATGCAGATTCTTAAAAGCCGCTACTCCTGCCACTCCTTCACGAATTACCCTGTCTCGGATTCCAAGCTGGGCATGATTCTCGAAGCCGGACGCCTGGCGCCATCGGCAAAGAATCTGCAGCCCACGCGGATCTGGGTCGTGAAGAGTGAAGAAGCGCTCGCTCGCCTGAGGACTGTCCATCCCTGTTATGGCGCGCCGGTGGTCCTTATCGTAGGCTGCCGCAATGAAGAAGCCTGGGTCCGCGAAAGCGACGGTATCAATTCAGCCAAGACGGACGCCGCCATAGTCCTGACTCATCTGATGCTGACAGCGACCGACGCCGGGCTGGCGAATATGTGGATCTGGGATTTCAGCCCCGGCAAGATAAGGGAGGCGTTCCCGGAAATGCGCGAGCACGGAATCTATGGCATGCTGGCCATAGGCTACCCCGCCGAGGGCGAAGGCAATCCCACTGAACTCCACAACATGCGCAAATCCATCGAAGAAATAGTGACTACCCTGTAAAGAATTGATTTAACTCTGTCAAGATGAAACGTTTCTTATTTCTGACCCTTGTAATAGCGCTCTCTCTGGCAGGAACGCGCGCGCCGAAAAACAAAGTAAAGCCCCAGGAGAATTTCCGTCTGTTGTACTGGAACATTCAGAACGGCATGTGGGACGGACAGGAGGACAATTACACCCGGTTCACGGACTGGGTGAAGGGCAAAAACCCAGACATCTGCGTCTGGTGCGAAGCCCAGCCCATATACAAAACCGGCACCGGCGACAAACTGGACGATATTGACATCTGGCAGAAAGATTCGGCGCTGCTCGCTTTCTGGAGGGACATGGCGCCCCGTTACGGCCACCAGTATATCTTCCTAGGCGGGCACCGGGACAATTATCCACAGGTGATAACCTCCCGCTTTCCAATAGACTCCGTCGCCAGGATTACCGGGGACAAGGCGGACACCCTGGTCTCACACGGCGCAGGATGGGCCAGAATCACCCTTGAAGGGCAGACAATCAACCTTGTCACGCTCCACACCTGGCCGCATAAATATGGCTACAACATAGCGAAACCAGACCGCGAGAAAGACGGCAAAGCCCACGGCGGAGACATCTTCAGGGCCAAGGAGATGGAATACATCTGCCGGCACACAATTCTCGGCGCCGACCCGGAAGGCAGGCAGCTGTGGATGATGATGGGCGATTTCAATTCCATCACCCGCCGAGAAAACTGGGTCTATCACCGCGATGACGACAGTCCCGCCTTCCTTGTCCATGATTTCATAGACAAACAGACGCCATACATAGACGTAATCGCTGAACGCGAGCCCAACAACTTCCATAGCACCACGCCGCACCGCCGCAGAATTGACTTTGTCTATGCCACCGCGCCGATGCTGGCAAAAATCAAGGCGGCCGACGTTATCTTCGACGATTACACCCGGCAGCAGAAAGCCATGAAGGACGGCAAGAGAGTGTCGAAATTCTTCCGCCCCTCCGACCATCTGCCGATAATAATCGATTTCAACCCCAATCTGGCGCCTTAGCGCTGACCTGGAAGCGAGGAAGGCAATAGCATCCCTTCCCCGGTTTTCGACACCCTTGGAAAACCAGTTTTATTTGTAGTGTTCTTTGAGGGCTGCCACATCGGCCTCGGAGAGTACGTCGGAGGTCATGATGAACTCGTCCATCTGGGCGGGAAGACTGTATTCCAGGTCACCGGTGCCGTCCTGGCCGATGTTCATGGACAGGGAGTCAAATGACTTCGAGGCGAGCGCAGAGGGGATTTCCGCCTCGTCTCCATTGAAGGTAAAGTCATAGTATATCCTGACTTTGCGGTTTTCGCGGTCCACGGTCAGGATTACGTGCATCCAGCCCTTGTCATAATTGGATGGAAGTCTGCTTTCCAAATCAAATCTGTTCGTTCCGTCACCAACGTTGAACTTGAGGTCATTTGCCCGGTACGACAGGATGAAGCCCTTGTACGTACCTTGCTGCCAGTTTTTGTTGGAGATAAGTCCAGGATCGGCCTTCTCCGGCGTTACGGGAGAACCTTTGAGCCAGAAGGCCACAGAGAATGAACCGGTTCCGACCGTCACGTCCTTGAGCGTCACATATCCGTTATCCAGTGCTATACCCTTTCCAAAGTAGGCGTTGAAGTACTGGAGCGTACCGGACTCTGATGTCTGGATCTTGTCGAAGGCGTCGTCAATGCTCCCGTCAAAAGGAAGGTAAGCAACCACATTGTGACCGGAGAGAAGTGTCTGCATATTGCTGAGGGCCGGAGTGGGCACAGTCTGATGGTTACGGTACTCTTCGCCCGGAAGAAGCGTTTCTTTACGCTCTCCGACCTCGGTGACATCTTTGAATACGCCCTCCGGGACGTGTCCGCTCCAGGTTTCGGGGCATTCCAGTCCCAGCGCGTAGGCTGCGATTGCCGGGACGTCACGCCCTTGCGCTTCCACGATAGTGCCGCTCGCCACAGTCTTTCCGGCTACTCCAAGGAAGACATACTTTTCTTCATCCGAATCGCCTCCGTGAGCCTTGTTTTTTCCGCCGTGATCCGCCGTGACCATGAACAGTGTCTCATCCAGAAGGCCACCGAGCTTAAGCTGGTCATATATCCTTCCGATAAGCGCATCGGCAGTACTCACTGTGGACAGATATATGTCGGTGCCGAAGCCGTATTTCTCGCCGATGTCGTCCGGAGACGAAAACTGGACGAACATCAGTGTGGGCGTCTTGCTTCTGAGGTAAGTGAGAATCTTGCCGGTTACTTCTGCATCATCTTCCCCGGTCCCTTTCTCGACATTGAGATTGTTCTCAACTATGCCGATGTTGATAGGGTTCCACTCAACAAAGGAAGCCAGCTCCGCATCCGGCATAGCCTGCCTCACAACCCTGAAGATGGACGGATAACGGCTGTTCACCGGATAGGGTGTTTTCTCGATGATGGCATTGGTCAGTCCATGGAACTCCGGAAGGACTCCGTGAAGGATGGAACCCCAGCCTTGTGCGCTCATAGTCGGGAGGGCCATCAGGGACTTGTATGTGGTCGCCTGGTCCTTGAAAATCTCATCACAACGCGGAGTGTCGGTGTCCCTGAAGGACGCACCGGCCCCGTCCACGCCTATAATCACCACGTGCTTGTAGGCGCCTTTTGAGACTACCTCTTCCGGAACCACGTGATCTGTCCCGGGCTCATCCGTATTCTTATCGTTGTCTATAGTCTCCTTCGCTGCGCAAGACGCCAGAATGCACAGAACAAAAGTGAAAAATGTGCCGGATATTTTTTTCATAATGCATAGATTTTTAGCGAACCACAGACAAAAATAATTGAAAATTCATTACCTTGCAATAGATGACACGAAGAAACAATGCGGCATGGAAGCTTCTTGCAATTATCGAAAAAACCTGCCGATCATAATCGATTTCAACCCCAATCTGACGCCGGAGCACTGATATCCGTTCATTATATTGGGCCATTATTGATTTTCAAACACCTTTTTTCCTTCGAAGTAAGTCGCCTCGGGCCTGGCTTCGTGAATCTGGTTCTCCGGGCAGCCTTGAAGAAGTTGTCGTTATTGAAATAGTTGCCCCAGCCGTCTATATACATGGTGTAACCCTCGGACAGCAGGTGCTCCTGGACTTTTTGGATGACCCTTTTCGCTACGTCAACGGGATAGAGGCTCTCGTTGTCCAGGCAGAAACGTGTGTACGTGCCGGCTTGTTCTTTCAGAAAACCGGTAGGGGTACCGTCGGGGCCCATCACGATTTCTCCGCCACGGATATCCTTGTCCTTTTTGAGGACGGTACCGTCCGCCTTCATGATGCCGGCATTGACCAGGCACAGGGTATTGGCCAGTCCCTTGTGGCCTTCGTCATCGGCAAAATAAATGCCTCGGCACCTTCCTTATCGCCAACATAGACATACTTGCCGTCCTTCACGGCGAAAGCTTCTACAAGCTGATTTCCTTCGGAAGTAAAAATCTTCCCATAGACCACAAGGTCTGCTATAATCTTTTCCATAATCATTTAAATTTCTTTCCGCCCATAGACACATCAGCCGGGGCGTTGTAGCTGAAGCCTTCTTTCTCCGCTGTCAGGAGGTCCTGGTCAAACACCAGGAAGTCGGCATCCTTGCCCACTTCGACGGAGCCCTTGGCATTCTCAATGCCCAACTGTCTGGCGCCGTTGATGGTATAGCCCAGAATCATTTCTTCAATGTCCATTCTCTCGCATGCAGGAGGGAAAGGAGCAACGGTCCTGCTGTATTCGTCGAACCGGGTCTTCTCATTGATCCAGCGGGTCATTCCGATTTCCATGGCCAGGTAGGGGCTCCAGTTCCTGAAATCGCCGAAGAAGACCTCGTCGCTGGACCAGGTTACCAGGGCGCCGCTGTTCCACATGGTCTTGCAACGGAACATGGAATGGGCACGTTTTTCGCCGATGAACGTGGGCCAGTACGCAATGGGGTTGCCGCCCACGTTGCCGCTGTGCCACCAGGGCGTAAAATTGGCAATTACACCCAGCTTGGCAAAACGGTCCAGATCAGCGTCGTCCTGGACCCACAGATGGGCACAGGTAACCTTCACGCGGTACTTGTCTCCCAGTTCCTTTCTGGCCAGTTCCACACCGTCCAGCACCACGCGGGACGAAGCTTCGCCCACGGTGTGAACATGAAGGTCCAGTCCTTCCTCATTGAGTTCTTTCAGTATTTCGGCCATTTGCCGTGCATTGAAAGCCGAAGCGCCCTTCACGCCGGTATCTACGTAAGGCGTTACCATGGCCGCCGTTTCAATCTTCAAGGTGCCGTCCATAAAGATTTTCAGCGTATGTACCTTCATGTGCTCCGTGTCGAACTCTCTCCTGAAGCGTTTCACCCCGTCCAGGGCTTCACGCATCTTTCCGGGCTGCGTAAGCACATAGCATCCGTCCACATAAACCGGAAGCTTCCCCTGCCTGTCCAGCTCCTGCAGACACGCGTAAATCCGCTCATTGACTCCATTATGCTCCGGGAACCCGGCATCAAATACAGCGCTTACGCCATACGCGATGGAACTGTCTAACCAGCGCAGGACGGCCGTTTTAATCTGTTCGTCCGTCAGTTGGCTTATTCCGTCAAAGAGCATGGGCCAGCTGGCGGTCTCGAACGAGTTCCCCGTCAGGTGGCCGTCCTTGCGGACGAAATAGGCCAGCCCCGGCACGGGATCCGGCGTTTCGTCCGTCAATCCGTGCGCCGCCAAAATCTTGGAGTTCACCCAGTTGCTGTGCACTTCGCCCTCCAGGACCAGCATCTCCGCATCCGGGCATATCGCGTCCAGGTCTTCCTTTGTTAGTTCCTCTCCACCCAGGCATGTCCGTTCCATCATGAAGCGGTAACGCTCCAGTCCGGGATTTTTGGCGATATAATCGGCCATGAAGTCCAGGCAGTCTTTTTTGGTGTCGCACATGACGGGAACTCCCAAATCCGTGTATTCAAACCCTACGCCCGTGGTCACATGGACATGGCTGTCGATGATGCCGGGCATGATGAATTTTCCGCCCAGGTCCGTGACTTCTCCCTCATAGGCTGAAAGGCCGGCCTCGTCTCCCACATAGACGAATTTGCCGTCTTTTACCGCCAGTGCAGTCGCCTGCGGCCGGTTTTTGTCCGCCGTAAAGATTTTGGCGTTTTTTATGATTTTGTCTGCTTTCA
>JAFYEM010000038.1 GCA_017544265.1 Bacteroidales bacterium
ACGCATCTACCTACGCCAACTCACTCAAAAAGAAAGCGGCGAAAGCGACATCCTTAAACACTTCCACCGCCTGCTGGTAGATTATTTCTCCAAAGGTCTTCAGCATGAAAGGGGCCTTCCAACCGTGTCGTACTGCGCATCAGAACTGGCTTATTCGGCCCGCTATTTTGGCGATATGATTCACCAGGCTACTGGCGGCACCGCCATCGGCTATATACATACCTTCGTCATCGACCAGGCCAAAACCTTCCTGATGAAAGGGCTCAGCGTAGGAGAAGTTGCCGATTTGCTCGGATTTGAATATCCGCACCATTTCAGCCGCCTGTTCAAGAAAGTGACGGGTATGACTCCGACGGAATTCTTGACGAAGTAGTCGTAATTGGAGTCTGTCCGGGACGGAGCTATCTGCCCCAGATCATGAACTGCTCTGTCACCGCCGGGTCGGCGTGGTGGAAGAAAAGGCTCTTCCCTGCGTCCAGTTTTGCGATTTCGTCCATATCTGCCTCACTCCGGGCTACGCCCTATAGTCAACCCCTGACCGGGATAAGACCTGGAAAGACAACAAAAGGTAGGGATAACGATACTAAGTCAACCTACATCAGATATTAGTTAAACCAGAGTCAACATCTTTCAGGGAAAGGCTCTACTCGGAGTCAACCTAAATCAGGAAATGACAATGCGTACTTCTCTGGTATACTTTTAAACGAGAATCTGGTACACTTTTCACCATCCGCCGCGAGAACCGCGAATTCGCCCGCAAACAGGCCAAGAAACACCGCGAAATCCTCGCCCAGGTTGAAGCCGAACTGAACCTACCAAAGAGTCTGAGACGCTACGCGACGAAGGCTATGCACGAAGAATAATTCCGATTCACTTGCACAATTACACAGATTTTGTGTATATTTGCAAGCGAATAGAACATTCTCATTCAACTATGAGCGTTTCTGATTGGATAGAAAGACAGGCGCCGAGCGGCAGATACACGTTCTCCAAAGAGGATGTGAGAGAGGCTTTCCCCTCCATGACCCCACATGCCATAGACAACGCCGTTGCACGTGCCGTATCCAAAAAGCGCGTATTCTCCCCCTGCAGGGGCTTCTATGTCGTTGTCCCGGAAGAGTACCGGCTGTGGAAGGCCGTCCCTCAGGAAGTGTATTTGGACAGGATGATGCAATATATGGGACGGACCTATTATGTGGCGCTATTAAGTGCCGCCGAGCGGCACGGTGCGGCACATCAGGCCCCGATGGGATTCCAGGTGATGGTTGAGCCGCCAGTGCTGCGCGACAAGGAGCGCGAAGGCTATGTCATCCGCTATGCCGAACGGCGGCAGATACCATTGGATTATGTCGAACGAAAGGAAGTTCCGACTGGCTGGCTGAATGTATCTTCTCCGGAACTGACCGCCGTTGATCTGATAGCCTATCAGGACCACGTCGGCGGACTCACTCGCGCCGCAACGGTACTGGAAGAATTATCCTTGAAGTTAGATTTCTCACACCTGGAT
>JAFYEM010000039.1 GCA_017544265.1 Bacteroidales bacterium
GAGCGATTCCTGGAGCGCGAGGCGCTGAATGCCGGCGAAGTCGCCGTAGGAGATGCGAAAATATGCGTGGCGACGGCCACTATGAATGCGGTGTTCCTCCCCTGCCATATGGCGGCGCATTTCCTGTATGAAGGAATACCGATGAAGCAGCTGGTAGACTGGGCGGTTTTCCTGAAACGACGCAGCAAGGAGGTGGACTGGGACACCGTACGGGCGCTCTCGGAGGATGCCGGACGTTTCGAACTGTTCCGCGCGTTCAACTGGATCGCGGTGTCGCACTTTGGAGTACCTTCCGACCGGCTACCCGACTGGGGCCGGAATCAGGCGCTGGAAGAACGGGTCTGGCAGGACATACTGCTGCCGCAGAAGGACCTTGCCGCCCGCAGCACTATCGAGCGATTCCTGGATTACTTCCGAACACTCTGGAAGTTCCGCCTGGTCTATAAAGAGAGCTTCATTCTGCATTTTGCCCGCCATCTGCGGGCGTTCCTGCGCGGGAAAATGCAAGGTCGGTGACAGGCCGATAAAGCAGCTGGAAGGCGTCAGCAGTTGACAGAGTATTAATTACTTGAAAAATTGCTTGACGCTTTTGTGTTGTTTTTATATATTTGCGGATTGCGGCCGTTTAACTATTTGGCCTGAAAGGATATAAGATTAGGTAAATTGGATAAACAAATTATAACGATTAGTATTATGGAAGAAGAAAAGTATGAAAGGCCTGTGGTACAGGTCTATGAAGCTGAGCTTCGCAATGGAATTCTAGATGTTACCGGTGGGTATGAAGAACCTATAGACGAAGATTAATCAGTTTAAGGCTATGCGTAATTTATTGAAATGGGCGCTGCTGGCGACCCTTTGTCTTTTAGGATCCTGCGCCAGGGTTGAAGAAGATGGCGAGAGTATCTATCTCAAAGGGAAAGGTGTATTCGGCTATATTACTCCGCCAATTGAGGAAGACGAGGTCGGGCTTGAAACTAAAGCCTCAATGGATCCGTCAACAATGAGGTTCTCATTTGAGAAGGGTGACAGGATCAATATCTGGTCTGAATCCGGGACTACGCTTTTCTATAAAGTTATGGATGTCACTGATGCCGGTCGCGCAAAATTCGAGGGCGGTGGATTCACCCTTACTGAAGGGGAAACCTACTATTCTTCTTTCCCTCTTATCCGAAGCACGTCTGACGAGTTTCAGAGCATCTCTATTACCTACGAAGGGCAGGTCCAGCAGGCTGATAATGAGGCCGACCATGTTGCCAATTATTCTTATTCATTCGCGTCTGCAACCTGCAAAAATGGAAACACTTCATTCACTTATGGGCCGATTAACAGTCGCTTGAGGTTTTACATCACACTCCCTGAGGCCCTGACAATCACCGAACTGACAATAACTGCCAGCGATGCAGTCTTCGCATTGAATGGAACCCAGGATATAACTGCAGGTGAAACCGGCTTTACGCCCGGCGAAATGTCCAATGTGATGACTTTGAAGCTTAACGATGTCGAGGTTACAGATGGAGAACTGAACGCGTTCATGGCGGTTGCTCCTTGTGCGGCAAGCGATTTCATCATCCGGCTTAAAGCCACCAACGGAAAGACTTATACCAGCCCTAAGATTTCCAAGGGCGACCTTGCACGAAACGTCACCA
>JAFYEM010000007.1 GCA_017544265.1 Bacteroidales bacterium
TCAAAAATAACACTTTTTATCGACATTTTGCTAATTTTGTGTTTTAAATGACTTACAAATGACCAGACTGAGTGTTAACATCAACAAGATAGCGACGGTAAGGAACGCTAGGGGCGGAAATATTCCGGATGTGGCGGAAGCGGCGGTTAGGATAGAAAGTTTCGGTGCAGAGGGCATCACGGTGCACCCCAGGCCGGACGAGAGGCATATCCGTTACAGCGACGTGAGGCAGATACGCCCGCTGATAAAGACTGAATTCAACATAGAAGGGAATCCTGTCGAGTCTTTCATAGCGCTTGTCGATGAGGTGCTGCCGGACCAGGTGACGCTGGTCCCGGACGCGGCGGACGCAATCACCTCCAACGCCGGCTGGGATACGGTCCGCAACAGGAAGTACCTGACGGAAATCTGCCGGCATTTCCATGAAAGGGGCATCCGCACGTCCATTTTCATAGACCCGGATCCCGCGATGGCAAGGGGCGCGGCACTCTGCGGAACAGACCGTGTGGAACTTTACACTGCGGCATACGCGGAAGGCTATCCTTCCGATCCGGAAAAGGCGATAGCGCCATATCTGGCCACAGCTGCAGCTGCCAGGGACTCCGGCCTTGAGATTAACGCCGGGCACGACCTTAACCTTGAGAACCTTCGCTTTTTCCTTGAGAAAATTCCATGGATTTCAGAAGTGTCTATAGGGCATGCGCTCATTTCAGACGCACTTTATCTCGGTCTTGAAAAGACCGTGAAGGCGTATCTTGGGGAAATTCCCGGAAAATGATTATATTTGCAGACTATACGAAAATATATAAATACAGAATATGAAAAATCTATCAATCCTCTGCGCCGTGGCGCTGACTCTTAGTGCAGTTTCCTGCAAAAACTTCAACAAACCGGCCGAAGCCGAGCCCGTAGCTGACAGCGTCGCAGTCAGGGGTTCCATCGTCTATTTCAACATCGACAAGGTCATGGATGGCTATGACCTCGCAAATGACCTCCGCTCGGTGGTCGAGACCAAGGTCAACGGCATCCAGGCGGAAATCGACCGCCGCGGGAACAAGCTCCAGAAGGACGTGAATGAATTCCAGAACAAAATCGACAAGGGGCTCCTGACCCGCACCGTGGCCGAAGCCCAGAGCCAGAAACTCCAGCAGCAGCAGGCTGACTATCAGCAGTATGCCCTCCGCAAGCAGAACGAAATGGCCGAGGAGCAGCAGGTGATGCTGAACCAGATCATGGACGCCATCAACTCCTACCTGCAGACCTACAACGAGGAAAAAGGCTACGACTTCATCCTCACCACCAGCGGTTCAATCCTTTCCGCCCCGGTGGTCGCAGCCAACCCCAGCCTGGACATCACCGAGGAAATCCTCGCCGGCCTGAACGCCGAATACGTGAAGACCAAAGCGGCTAAATGAGAATAGCCCTTCTCTCGACCTTCCACCCTTACCGTGGAGGAATAGCCCAGTTCAACGCATCCCTGATGCATGAGCTTGGGCTTTCCCACGTAGTAAAGGCCTTCAATTTCTCCCTCCAGTACCCTGAATTCCTCTTTCCGGGGAAGACCCAGTACGTCAGGGAAGATGATCCGGCCCCGGCGGTGGAAAGCGAGAGATGCCTTTCTACAATCAATCCGCTGTCCTGGGCTTCGACCGCGAAAAAAATTCGCGCTTTCGCCCCGGACCTGCTCGTCGTGAGATACTGGATGTCCTGGTTCGCTCCCTCTCTCGGATGGGTGCTGCGGCATTGCGAGTGCAAAAAGCTCGCGATACTGGACAATGTGGTTCCCCACGAGCCGCGATTTTTCGACAAACCCCTGACAAAGTATTTCCTCGGCGGCTGCAACGGTTTTGTGACCATGGCGGACAGCGTGAGCGCCGATCTTCTGCGGCTGAAGCCCGACGCGAAATACATCTGCCATCCGCACCCGCTTTATTCCCACTTCGGGGAAAAGATGTCCCGCACTGAGGCCGAAGACCTGCTCGGACTGGAGCATGGGAAAAAGAACCTGCTGTTCTTCGGGCTTATCCGGGATTACAAGGGGCTGGACATTCTGCTGGAAGCCTTCAGGACTCTGCCCGGGGACTACCAGCTGATAATTGCCGGGGAGCCCTACGGCTCATTTGACAGATACCAGGCCCTTATAGATGAAATCGGAACCGACAGGATCCGCTGTTTTCCAGATTACATTCCGGACAACGGCGTTTCCAGGTTCTTTTCTGCAGCCGACGTCTGCGTACTCCCCTACAGGAGCGCCACCCAGAGCGGCATCAGCGCAATAGCCTACCACTTTGACGTCCCGATGATAGTGACCGCAGTCGGCGGGCTGAAGGGCACCATCGGCGACCGCGGCACGGGACTTGTTGCGAAAGAACCTGCGCCCGATGCTGTCCGGAAAGAGATACTGCGATATTTCTCCGACGAGAGTATCGCCGCCGCCTGCCGTGAAGCCATAGGCAGGGAAAAGGAGAGGCTGTCATGGTCACGCTTCGCCGGCGAGACCGTAAATTTTGCCAAAACGCTATGAAAACACTGAAAGCCCTATTTGTCGCCCTTGCGATTGCCTCATCAAGTGCAGCAGTCGCCCAGGATTACGTCTCCACTCCGGTGACTGTGTCCAGCGACAAGGTACGCCTCAGCGGCAAGGTCTATTATTCCCACGTAGTGCTTGAACGCCAGACTCTGTTCTCCATCGCCAAAGCCTACGGAGTTACTGTAGAGGATATCTACGCTGCCAATCCAAACCTTGAAAAGACGGGACTGCAGAAGAATTCCATCATCCTGGTTCCCAGCGTGGAAAAAGCCCCGGAGACCCCGTCGCAGAAGCCTGAGCCTGCACAGCAACAAGCCCCTCAGGAGCCCCAGGCCGCAACTTCGGACGGCCCGTACATCGAGCATACGGCAAAATGGTTCGAGACCATAGACGACATCGCCAAGGCCTATGGGATATCCACAAGGGAACTGATGGCGTTCAACGGACTTAAATCCAAGAAACTTTCAAAGCGCCAGGTTCTCCGCATCCCAGTGTCGGCTGAGGATGCTCCTTCAGAAGGCCAAATTCCAGTGGAAACAATGCCTGCCGACACTCTGGTGAGCGAAGCGCCCCTTGTCGCGGAAGCGGTGGAAGACTTCACGGCGAGAGGCAGCATAGCCGCGCACCTGATACTGCCGTTCAACGCGGATGCAACTCCTGCTAATTCCGCTATGGATTTCTACGGCGGCGCGCTCTTAGCTCTCAAGGACCTTAAGGAAAAGGAAGGCATCATCGTGAACCTCACTGTCCACGATGTCATTTCCGGCATGCCCTCGGAACTTACCCTGTCCGGAAGTGATTTCGTGCTCGGTCCGTTCTCGGCCACCCACCTGAAGACTCTCGCAGAGTCCACGGGGGGACGTATCACCCTGGTCTCTCCCCTGGACGGAAGGGCCTCATATCTGGGCGAAAGCGTAAAGAATTTCATTCAGGTCCCCACCTCTTCCGAAATCCAGTACAGCGACCTTGCGGACTGGGTGTGCGAAGAACTGGGCCCGTCGGACATAATTGTCCTTATCCGCGAAAAGGGGGCCAAGAACCCCGCGCCCGCAAATGTAATCCGCGAACGCCTGGACAAGCGTGACAAATCCTTTACCATTGTCGAATATGCGATTGTCGAGGGACGCGGAATTCCCAACATCCTCACGGAGAAACTGATCAAGGAAGGAACCAACAGGATTATCGTAGCCTCCGAGAGCGAAGCCTTCGTCGCTGACGCGATGCGGAATATAAGCATCATGCAGAGCAAGAAGTTCCCCATCGTGGCCTATGCCCCTTCAAAACTCCGCTCTTTCGACACCATAGACACCCAGATCTATCATAACGCCAGCCTGAGACTTTCCACGGCCTATTTCGTGGACTATGAAGACGCGCAGGTGAAAGATTTCGTGCGCCGCTTCAGGGCTCTGTACAATATGGAACCGTCCCGCTACGCCTATCAGGGCTATGACACCATGATGTACCTCGGACGGCTCAGTGCAATATACGGAGTGGACTGGAAGAAGAAACTCGAGTCCAGTCCTTCCAGCGGCCTTCACACTGATTTCAAATTCATGTCAAAAGACGGTTCCTTCTATAACAGCGCCGTCCGCAGGGTTGTTTACGACTCCGATGACACAACTCACTTAGTGAAATGATACGTTGCCTGATTCTCGGCGGCGGCCCCGCCGGTTACACTGCTGCGATTTACGCCGCCCGCGCCGGACTTTCCCCTGTCCTCTATGAAGGAATGCAGCCCGGCGGACAACTTACTACGACCACCATAGTCGAAAACTTCCCGGGCTTTCCGGACGGAGTTGACGCATGGACCCTTATGGATTCCATGAAGCGCCAGGCTGCCTCTTTCGGCGCCGACATACGCAGCGGCAGCGCCACCGCCGTTAGTTTCAACCCCATACGCGTCACTATAGACAATGGTGAAATTATTGAAGCTCAGACGCTTATCATAGCCACAGGCGCCAGTGCCAAATATCTCGGCCTGCCTTCCGAAGAAAAATACCGCGGCGCCGGAGTATCTGCCTGCGCCACCTGTGACGGCTTTTTCTACCGCCGTAAGACTGTCGCCATCGTGGGCGGCGGAGATACTGCCTGCGAAGAGGCAATGTACCTGTCCGGGCTCGCCTCCAAGGTCTATATGATAGTACGCAGGGACGTTTTCCGCGCCTCCAGGGCGATGCAGGACAAGGTCCTTTCCACTGAAAACATAGAGGTCCTTTGGCACAACTCCCCCGTCGAAGTGCTCGGCGACGGAGTGGCCGTAACGGGGGTGCGCCTGCGCGACAACATAGACCAGAGCGAGAGGGAACTTGCGATTGACGGGTTGTTCCTTGCCATTGGCCATCATCCGAATTCCGAACTCTTCGATCTGGAGAAAGACCCGGCCGGATATATTGTCACGGTTCCGGGCTCTTCCGTAACTTCTGTTCCGGGCGTATTCGCCGCCGGAGATATCCAGGACCCGCGCTACCGCCAGGCCATAACCGCTGCTGCTTCCGGCTGCATCGCCGCCCGCGACGCCGAATCTTATCTGATGAATTTATGAAACGACTCTTCCTTCTGATGCTCCCGCTTATGCTTGCAGCGGGATGCAAGTCCCAATATGAAGCGCTGCTCGCCTCCTCGAACGTGGAAGCGAAATACGCGGCGGCAATGAATTACTTCAATACCAAGAAGTACTCCAAATCCGCCCAGTTGTTCGAATCCCTTTCCGTACAGGTCGGCGGCACTCCCCGTGAGGATACGGTCCAGTACTACTGGGGACTGTCTAACTACCGTTTCAAGGACTACTTCACTGCTGAGACCAATTTCACCAAGTTTCTCCAGAATTTCCCCCGCAGTCCTTTCACCGAGGACGCCCGTTTCCTGCGCCTGGACTGCCTCTACCGCAGCACCTACCGCTACGAACTGGACCAGACTCCCACTCGTGCTGCTCTTATAGCGATCGAGGAGTATATGAGGGAGTATAAAGAGGACACGCCGCATCTGGAAGCCTGCCGCAAAATGCAGAAGGACCTTAACGACAGGCTTGACCAGAAGGCCTACGAGAGCGCCCGCCTGTACTATAAGATGGAAGACTACAAGGCTTCCCGCGTGGCCTTCAAGAATGTCCTCAAGGATGATTCGGAAAATATCTACCGCGAGCAGATTCTCTACTATACGGCAATGTCTTCTTATCACTATGCCCGCCTCAGCGTGCAGAAAAAGCAGAAGGACCGTTATCTGGTCTTTGCGGACGACTACCTTAATTTTATCGGGGAATATCCCGAGTCCAAATACCGCAGGGAACTGGATGTGATGTACAAGCGTTCCCAGAATGCGCTCGGCCGCTACACCGGAAGCCAGGAAGAGCTGAAGGCCAAGGAAAGGGAGTTCGAGAGGGAGCGCCGCCAGATTGAAAGAGCGCAGAAATCGGAAAACAAAAAAAATGAAACTTCCGCAAAAAACAAGCAGTAATTCATATAGAAAGGCTTTAGTAGAAAAAGCTTGAAGTAACATTTATCATTATATGGAAGGAAAGAAGAAAATCCCTACAAACACTATCACAAGGGACGTGAAAGACCTTGCCGCTCCTACCGGCAATATTTATGAATCCGTAGTTATCCTCTATAAGAGGGCGAACCAGATTGCGGCTGCAGAAAAGAAGGAACTCACCAAGAAACTGGAAGATTTCCGCGGCGACCGCGATACCATGGAAGAGGTTTTCGAGAACAAAGAACAGATTGAAATCTCCAAATACTACGAGCGCCAGCCGAAACCCGGCCTGGTGGCTATTGCAGAATTTGAAAGCGGGGAACTCTTCTACAAGAAAGCTGGAGAGAAATAGTGCTCCGTTCCCTTCACGTAGAGAATTACGCCCTGATTGATTCCCTATCCGTCAACTTCTCGGACGGACTTGTAATAATCACGGGTCAGACCGGCGCCGGAAAGTCCATACTTCTCGGCGCCTTGTCGCTCGTGCTCGGAGCTAAGGCGGACACCTCGCATATTGGCTCCCGCAGCGGGAACTGCATTGTGGAAGCCGAATTCGACTTAGGCGACGAAATCCGTGAGCGCCTGGATGAGGAGGGCATAGACACGGATGAGGGGCTTGTTATCCGCCGTGTCATTGCTCCGACCGGCCGCTCCCGCGCATTCATAAATGACTATCCCGTTCAGCTCGGGTTCCTGTCGGAACTTTCCTCGCTGCTTGTGGATATCCATTCCCAGCATCAGACTCTGCGCCTTGGCGACGCGTCTTTCCGGCTCGGGGTGCTGGATTCATTTGCCGGAGCAGACACATCCTCGGTAAAGCAAATCCATGCGGAGATTCTGCAGAAGAGGAAGAAACTTGAAAAAATTTCCGCGGAGCTTGTCTCTGCTGAAAGGGAAAAGGCCTATAACCAGTCGCTTTTCGATACTCTTGAGGCCGCGAAACTCCGCGACGGCGAGCAGGAGGAACTGGAGGAAGAGGACCGCATGCTCTCGAATGCCGAACAGCTTCGGGAAAGCCTGTCGGAGGTTTTGGAATCGACCTGCATGGGAGAGGAACTGGATGTGCTCGCCACTCTCAAGGAGGCCGCCAAGAAACTGTCCAGGGCAGGAGCGATAATCCCTTCTGTATCTTCTCTTTCCGAAAGGATGGACTCAGTCCGCACGGAACTTTCCGACATAATGGACTCAGTGGCCGTGGAACTGGAAAGAATCAATGCCTCCCCTTCCCGCCTGGAACAGGTCCAGAACCGGCTTTCCACCATATATGCACTTGAACGCAAGCACGGTGTGTCTTCTGTGGCAGAACTGATTGCTGAAAGGGAGCGTCTTGGGAACCTGCTTTTCGGCACGGAAGAACTTTCACATGAGAAGGAAACTCTTGAGCTGCAGCTGGAAAGACTCGGAAAAGATTATCAGAAAGCTGCCCTGGAGCTTCGCGGAATCCGCAGTGAAGCGGCCGGAAAGCTTTCCTCGGAGATTGAGAGTTCGCTCCGCTTCCTGGAACTGGACAAGGCGAGATTTGCCGTCCTCATGGAAGAAGCGGCTCAGGGCCCTGCCGGCATGGACTCCGTGCGCTTCATGTTCTCATCTGCCGGCGGTGACATGATAGACGTTTCCAAATGCGCATCCGGCGGCGAACTTTCCCGCATAATGCTGACAATAAAGTCTATAATGGGCCGGCACAGCGCGATGCCGACAATGGTTTTCGACGAAATAGACACGGGCGTCTCGGGCAGCGCGGCGGACAAGATGGGGTCTATGATATGCAGCATGGGCGAATATATGCAGGTTGTCGCAATCACTCACCTGCCCCAGGTCGCGGCAAAGGGCGGCAGCCACTATCTGGTGAGCCGCAGGGATGACGCTACAACTATTGAAAGGCTGTCCGGAGAAGGCCGTATCATGGAAATAGCCAGGCTTCTCAGCGGAGCCACCATTACCCAGGCAGCCATCGCCAACGCCCAAGAACTGATGAACCCGTAACCCACTCTGATGAAGGACGTACTGAAAAGATACAGCATTTCCACCCTGGGGCTGATTTTCGTGGCACTGGGGGTGGGCCTGTCCATCAAGTCAAACCTCGGCATTGCGCCCCCGTCATGTCCTCCCACTATTTTCAATCTCAAGTGGACAGGCATCTCTGTGGGAACTTTCGTATGGATGCTGAATCTGTCTTTCATTGTCATCCAGCTTATTCTGCTTGGGAAAAAGTTCAGGGCCGAGGATCTTATGCAGATTCCTTCCGCCTTTGCCTTCGGCTACCTGTGCGATGGGGCTATCTGGCTGTTCAATTCCCTGGAAGCTCCTGCGACTGATTACTTTGTACAGATTCTGCTTATACTCGCTGCTGTGCTGATGACGGCCATAGGAATAAAACTGGAAGTTGTCGGAAAGGGGTGGATTCTCGCCGGAGACCGGCTGACTGCCGTGATTTCCGACTTGTCCAAATGGAAGTTCAGCAATATTAAGATTGCATTTGACATCATTCTGGTGGCGGGTTCCGCCATCTTCGGACTTATAGTCTTTTCCAATCCAGCCGGCAACGGCAGTACTTTCGTAATTCGCGAAGGGACACTGATAATGGCCGTATTTACCGGCCTGTGCATGAAACTCACCGACCCGATAATAGACAGACTTTTCAAATGAATAACCACATCGTAATTATGGCCGGAGGAATAGGAAGCCGGCTGTGGCCTGCCAGCACTCCCTCGATGCCGAAGCAGTTCATAGACATTCTCGGGGTCGGCAAAAGTCTCCTGCAGCTCACTGTAGAGCGTTTTCTCGCACTTGCTCCTATTGAGAACTTCTGGGTGGTGACATCCTCGCGCTATGAGGGTATGGTCAGGGAACAGATTCCGGGCATTCCGTCCGGACAGATTCTTCAGGAGCCGGAAGCCCGTAATACAGCACCCTGCATTTCTTACGCCTGCCGCAAAATCAGACTCCGGCATCCGGACGCGAATATAGTAGTCACTCCCTCAGACGCCCTGGTTCTGGAAAAGGAGAAGTTCGCCGGGGTGATTTCAGAAGCCCTGTCCTATACTGCCGGGGAGAAAGCTATAGTCACCGTCGGGATAATTCCGAGCCGCCCTGAAACCGGTTATGGCTACATCCATTCTGCCGACGCAGTCCCTGGTAAAGTTTCCCCTGTCTCCGAATTCCGGGAAAAACCTGACCTGGCGACGGCCAAAGCCTATCTTGCCGACGGAGGATACTTCTGGAACGCCGGAATTTTCGTTTTCTCCGTCCAGACCATGCTCTCTGAACTACGTTCTTATGCCCCGTCAATCGAATCTGTCATAGACGGGCTAGAACCCTTTCTGTGGACGGCATCTGAAAACGACGCTCTCAAGGAGTTTTTCCCGAAATGCGAAAAAATTTCCATTGACTATGCTGTCATGGAGAAATCATCTCTGATACATGTTATCGCATCGGATCTTGGCTGGAGCGACCTTGGCAGCTGGGGCTCGGTAAAGACACATATTCCATCGGACGGCGAAGGAAATGCTGTCGTCGGAGCCCGCGTGCGGCTTCCTGACACCAGCAACAGCATTGTCTATGCTCCCTCGGGGAAGACTGTTGTTGCCGAAGGTCTCGACGGTTACATAATCGCCGACACTCCCGACCGCCTTCTTATCTGCCGCCTCAGCGACGAGCAGCACATCAAAGAATACTCCGAAGGGCTTTAATTACCCGATTTCCGCCATCTTTTTCCGCGCCGGTGACGCCCCGTGGGGCTGTTCAGGGGGTCTATGCACCCCGGAACGTCACCGCCGCTGTCGCACACTATGTCATTATACAAAAAGGCCCCGGGTGTCGTCAGACATCCAGGGCCTTCGAATAACGGCGGCTTCCTACTCTCCCAACTGGTGGGTCAGTACCATCGGCGCAGGCGGGCTTAACTTCTCTGTTCGGAATGGGAA
>JAFYEM010000040.1 GCA_017544265.1 Bacteroidales bacterium
ACGTTCCAGAAGCACATCTCGCCGGCGAGGGTGGCATCGGACACAAAGTCGATGCTCAGGTAGCCGGCTGCCTTGTCCAGCACGAATTCGTACACATCCTCGCCCTCGTGGCCGTTGACGGTGAGGTAGTTCTTGATTTCGTCCGTGAGGGAGTAGCCGGGGTATTTGTCCGCAAACGCGACGGCGAAATCCGCGATTCCCGGTCTGCCCTTGATCTCGGGCACGGGAACCTCTTCGTAACTCCAGCGTTCGGCGATGCTGTGGATGGTCCAGGGCTGTGCGCCCTGTGCGGCGGCAGGAAGCAGCGAGGCAAGCAAAAGGGCGGCGGCGATCAGCAATCTTTTCATAACGGAAACGTTTCTTCTTCACAAATATACAAAATGAATGGAACATCTTTGGAAAAAACCTATATTTGTAGTAACGAATCAAACGAGCTATGGTCAAGCACATTATCCTTTGGACGCTGAATCCGGAATTGACGGAGGAGGAGAAACAGGCCGTGAAGGCTGGAATCAAAGCCGGCTTGGAAGGCCTGGTGGGCCAGGTGCCCGGGCTTCTCGATGTCAAGGTCCACATTGACGGCCGCCTGGCATCGTCCAACGCCGACGTGATGCTGGACAGCACGCTGGAGAGCGAAGAGGCCCTGAAGGCTTATGCCAAGCACCCGGCGCACGTGGCCGTGGCCAATGAAAAGGTGCGTCCGTTTACCGTCCAGCGCTCCTGCCTGGATTTCGAGATACGGTGAGAAGGGGATTCGTTACCATCGCCACGGGCAAGCTCGAGTATTATGAGCTGGCCTATCACTTGCTGGTATCATACAAGTACCACACTTCGAACCCCTTGCCGTTCGCGATCCTGTGCGAAAAGAAGAACCGTTTCACGGAAGCGTTCGACGACGTGGTCCTGATCGATGCTCCCCGGCGTGCCTTTACCGACAAGCTCCGGATCCTGGACCTGTCACCCTACGAGGAGACCATATTCATAGATGCGGACAGCCTGGCTTATTCCGACCTGAACGGGCTATGGGACCTGTTCCGGGACGCTCCTCCCTTCGGGCTGATCGGGGAGACCGTTCCACTTGACTCTGAACGGGCCTGGCTGAGCCTGGATCATACGGGCGTTTTCCGGGATGCCGTCGAGAAGTTCATCATATGCCAGGGGGGTATCTATTATGTCCGCAAGGACTGTCCGGAGGATTTCAAGGCCACGGCACAGTACATCCTCGAGCATTATTATGACTTTGATTTCCGGGTATTCCGGGTGATTCCCTGTGACGAGACGATCCTCAGTCTCGCCTGCTCCGTACACAAGATCTACCCGTCCCATAATGTCGGGGACGTATTCTGCTATTATCCGAAAGTGCGGAAAGTCCACCAAATGGATATCCGGAAGGGGGAATTGGAGTACGAGTATATCTGGCAGGAGCCGGGAGGCAGGAACGAGGGCCGGTTCCTCGTCCACTGGGGGACACGCGGCACGCGGGGCTGGGTTTATGCAAAAGAGTTGGAACGGCTCATCTCGGCGGTGAAGCACCAGGGTTTCAATCCTTTCCGGCTGTTGTTCCGATACGTCAGGTCTTTCCTGAGGACACTGCCGTCAAGGTTCCCGTACAGTTTCAAATCCTACATTTTCAAGATCCTTCATCCGCAGTATCGTTACAAGAACTGACATCTCTCTCCCGTTCTGCGCGTTTCCAAGGCTTTATGGAAGGTCCGCCCCTACACCGTCCAGCGCGCTTGCCTCGACTTCGAGATCTAACTGAACCTACGCAAGAAGAGCCGCGAAACCGGCCACCGCGAGGAAAGCATAGACGACTTTCCTCAGTCTTTCCGCACGAAGGCGGGCATAGACTTTCTTCCCCAGCCAAAGCCCCAGGAACACGCCGGGCAGGGCGAAGCACCACATCCGCAGGACGGTAGGTGTGACCAGCCCATTTCCTGCACGGAACAGCGAC
>JAFYEM010000041.1 GCA_017544265.1 Bacteroidales bacterium
GAACTTGGGGTTCTTTTTGCAGATCACATAGAGACGGCCCTTGCGGCGGACAATCTTGCAATCTTCGCTGCGCTTCTTGATGGATGTCTTGACTTTCATTGCGAGGAGTTTTTATTTGTATCTGAAAGAAATTCTTCCTTTGGTCAAATCATAAGGTGATATTTCAACTTTTACCCGGTCGCCGAGAAGGATATGGATAAAGTTCATCCTCATTTTGCCTGAAATGTTGCACAGGAGGATGTGACCATTTTCCAACTGGACGCGAAACATCGCGTTGGG
Organism: Bacteroidales bacterium; assembly: GCA_017544265.1. Classification (GTDB taxonomy): domain Bacteria; phylum Bacteroidota; class Bacteroidia; order Bacteroidales; family UBA932; genus Cryptobacteroides. The sequence continues at coordinate 280 of JAFYEM010000041.1, forward strand.
GAGGGTCTCTATGACCGTTCCGTCCTGCTCGATTGCTACTTGTTTTGACATTGAATTACACTTAAAATTTAATCATGGAGTTCTTTTCGATATAATCGAATGTCGAAAGCTGCTCTGCCTTTCCCTTCCGGACAACAACCGTAAGCTCATAATGGGCCGCATTTTTGTGATCGGCGGTATGAACCGCCCACTTGTCACGGGCGACGTACACACCTCGTCCGCCCGCGCAAATCATAGGCTCAATACAAATTGTCATGCCATCGGTGAGGCGGGCGCCGTGGCCCCTGCGTCCGTAATTGGGGACTCCGGGGGCCTCGTGCATCTCGCGTCCGATGCCGTGACCTTCGAGTTCGCGGACCACAGAGAATCCGAAACTCTCGGCATACGATTGCACCGCGTGTCCGATATCGCCTGTGCGGCATCCCGCGACCGCAGCCTCAATGCCCTTGTAGAGCGAGGCCTTGGTGACATCCAGGAGCCTGCGGGTCTCTTCGTCCACCTCCCCGACCGGGAAAGTGTACGCAGAGTCGCCGTTATAGCCCTTGTAGAATGTCCCGCAGTCCACGGAAACGATATCGCCTTCCTTCAGGACATAGTCCGACGGAAAACCGTGGACGACAACATCGTTTACGCTCATGCAGAGAGCGGCGGGAAAGCCTTCGAAACCCTTGAAGCTCGGAACAGCACCGTGATCACGGATGAAGGTCTCGGCGAGATTGTTCAGTTCCAGGGTGGTGACCCCGGGTGCAACCGCCTTGCCTACCTCCGCGAGAGTCCTGGACACCAGGTCTCCGTTCCAGCGGAGCAGTTCGATTTCTTCAGCAGTCTTCGGGCGAAGCATTTCGACACTTGATTTTCAAAGATCTACATACCGGAACGCCCGGTAAGACGACCAGTCTTCATCAGACCGTCGTAGTGGCGCATCAACAGGTAGCTCTCAATCTGCTGGAGAGTGTCCAGGATAACGCCTACCATAATCAGCAGGGATGTACCGCCATAGAAGCTCGCGAACTGGTTGTTTACTCCCAGAAGCACTGCGAAAGCCGGGAAAATGGCGATGAAGGCAAGGAAGATGGAGCCCGGGAGGGTCACCTTCGAAAGGATGCCGTCAAGGTATGCAGCAGTCTGTTTGCCGGGCTTGACACCGGGGATGAAGCCGCCGTTCTTCTTCATATCCTCAGACATCATAGTGGGGTTCACTGTGACGGCTGTGTAGAAGTAGGTGAAGACGACCACCAGAATACCGAATACCACGTTGTACCATACTGTTGTGTAGCTGGAGAATGCAGCCGCGATTCCACGGGTCGCATCGTAGCGGCCGAACAGCAGAGGAATCATCATCAGGGCCTGGGCGAAGATGATAGGCATAACACCTGCAGCATTGATCTTGAGGGGAATGTACTGGCGGACACCACCGTACTGCTTGTTGCCGATAACCCTCTTTGCATACTGCACGGGAACACGGCGGACGGCCTGCACGAGGGCAATGGCCGCGACGATGATGAAGAACCACACAATGAGTTCCACAATCAGGATCAGCATACCGCCACCGCTTGCGGAAGTCCATTTCTGGACGATCTCAGCGAAGAGGGCGTAAGGGAGGCGGGCAACGATACCAATCATAATGATAAGGGAAATACCATTGCCTATACCGCGATCTGTAATTCTCTCGCCGAGCCACATCACGAACATGGAACCGGCCATCAGGATGATGGTGGCCACGATGTTGAAGGTGAAGCTGCTCCAGCCCACGGCGAGGGCGCTGCGCGGCACCATACCGGTGACGTAGGCGGGACCCTGGATCGCCAGGATGAGAATGGTGAGATAGCGTGTGATCTGGTTCATCTTCCGGCGTCCGCTCTCGCCTTCCATCTGCATTTTTCTGAAAGCGGGGACGAACATGCCCAGAAGCTGGACCACGATGGATGCCGAGATATAGGGCATCACACCGAGAGCGAAGATTGAAGCGTTGCCGAAAGCACCGCCGGAGAACATGTTCAGCAGGCCTACCAGACCTTCCTGAGTGCTACCCTGGAGCTCGGCAAGACGCCCCGGATCCAGACCCGGCAGCACGATGTAGCAGCCGAGCCTGTAGATCAGCACGAGAAGAAGGGTGTAACCGATCCTCGTACGGAGCTCTTCAATCTTATAGATGTTCTTGATTGTCTCGAAAAACTTCTTCATCGGAATGAATTGTTTGGAGATTTTTATTCAGCATCTTCGGTTATAGCCTTTCCGCCGGCAGCCTCAATCTTCTGGATTGCGCTTGCGGAGAAAGCGGCAGCAGTAACCTCGATCGCAGCGGTGAGTTCTCCGTTTCCGAGGACCTTGACCACCTGATTTGCCTTGGCAAGATGCAGGGCGACGAAAGTCTCGGCATCGAACTTGGCGATACCCTTCTCGTCGAAAGCCTTCTGGAGAGAGCTCACGTTCACGGCCTGGAACTCTACACGGGTCGGATTCTTGAAGCCGAACTTGGGAAGACGACGCTGGATAGGCATCTGACCGCCTTCGAATCCAATCTTGTGTTCGTAACCGGCACGGGCCTGTGCACCTTTGGTACCACGGGTGGCGGTGCCACCTTTACCGGAACCCTGGCCGCGGCCAACGCGCTTTGAATTGTGGGTCGAACCCTTTGCAGGGCGCAGATTTTCAAGTTTCATTTCGTCTCCTCCTTAATCAATTACTTCAACTTTTACGAGGTGATGGACCTTTTCGACCATACCGCGCGTGATGGGAGTGTCTTCGACCTCGACGGTCTGATGCATCCTGCGGATACCGAGAGTGCGGAGATTAGCGATCTGCCTCTTGGTTTCTCCGTTCTTGGAGACAACCTGGGTAATTCTGAGCTTTGCCATATCTCTTTTCGTTTTATCCGTTAAACACTCTGCTCATCGGAATGCCGCGAAGTCCGGCCACGGTGTAAGCGTCCCTCATTTCGGTGAGAGCAGCGATAGTAGCCTTCACAAGGTTGTGCGGGTTGGATGAGCCTTTACTCTTGGCAAGGACGTTCTGTACGCCTGCGGACTCGAACACGGCACGCATGGCGCCGCCGGCCTTCACACCGGTACCGGGAGCAGCGGGTTTCATGAAAACCTCGGCGCCGCCGAAACGGGCGACCTGCTCGTGAGGGATGGTGGTGTTGATGACGGGGACCTTTACCAGGTTCTTCTTTGCGTCCTCTACGCCTTTGGCGATGGCGGAAGTGACCTCATTGGCCTTTCCGAGACCGTAGCCGACGATACCGTTCTCGTCGCCCACCACCACGATGGCAGCAAAGCGGAAATGACGGCCGCCCTTGGTGACCTTGGTAACACGGTTGATGGCTACCAGTCTGTCTTTCAGTTCAAGATCAGAAGTCTTGACTCTTTTTGCGTTTGTATTTGCCATAGTCTCTTAGAATTCAAGGCCGCCTTCGCGTGCGGCATCTGCCAAACTTTTAACCCTGCCGTGGAAAAGATAACCTCCGCGGTCGAATGCGACCGTGGTGATACCCTTTGCCTTGGCGCGCTCTGCGATAGCTTTACCGACGAGGGCAGCGGCCTCGATGCCGTTCTTGCCTTTGCACTCGGTGAGCAGAGCCTTGTCATTTGATGCAGCAGCCACAAGGGTCTCACCCTTGGTGTCGTCGATAACCTGCACATAGATGTGCTTGTTGGAACGGAAGACAACCATACGGGGGCGCTCAGGGGTGCCGTTGACTTTCTTACGGATGCGCAGATGAATCCTTCTGCGTCTTTCTTCTCTAGATAATGCCATAATGTTATCCTCCTGTTATTTAGCGGCTGCAGTCTTGCCGGCCTTGCGGCGGAGCTGTTCACCAACAAACTTGATACCCTTGCCCTTGTACGGTTCGGGACGACGGAATGAACGGATCTTGGCTGCTACGCTGCCGAGGAGCTGCTTGTCGGAACTGCGCAGGATAAGCAGGGGATTCTCACCCTTTCTGACCTGCGGAGTCTCGGCAGTGACCTCAGCGGGAAGCATGAGCTGGATATCATGGGAGTAGCCGAGGGACATAGTAAGGAGCTGGCCCTGGGCTGCTACACGGTAACCCACGCCCACGAACTCCTGACGGATTTCGAAGCCGGTGGATACACCGATTACCATGTTGTTCACCAGAGCCCTGTAGAGCCCGTGCATCGAACGGAAGCGGGGCTGGTCACCCGGGCGGGTGAACTTGATTTCATTACCCTCGATGGTGACGGTGATGTCCGGATCAACTTTCAGGGACATCTCGCCGCGAGGGCCTTTAACCTTCACCACGTTGCCGTCAAGGAGCTGTGCGCTCACTCCGGCCGGAAGGTTTACAGGCATTTTACCAATTCGTGACATAATTATTACGACTTACAAAATTAACATACGTAGCATATAACCTCACCGCCGACGTTCAGCTCTTTGGCCTCTTTGTCAGTGATGACGCCTTTGGAAGTGGTGAGAATAGCGATGCCGAGACCATTGAGGACGCGGGGCATATTCTTCACGTCAGCGTATCTGCGGAGACCGGGAGAAGAAACCCTGACAATCGACTTGATGGCAGGAGTCTTGGTCTCAGGATGATACTTGAGGGCTATCTTAATGGTGTTGAAGGGGGTACCTTCGACAATCTTATAGCTTAAAATGTAGCCTTTTTCGCAAAGGATACGGGTGATTTCAGCCTTCATGTTGGAGGAAGGGATCTCCACCACCTTCTTGCCTGCGAGGTAGGCGTTACGGATTCTTGTCAGATAATCTGCAATAGGATCAGTCATGGTTTTTTCGTTTTAAAGTTTACCAGCTTGCCTTTTTGACTCCGGGGATGAGACCTGCGGAAGCCATCTCGCGGAATTGAATACGGCTGAGGCCGAATTCCCTCATGTAACCCTTGGGACGGCCGGTGAGGGAGCAACGGTTGTGCAGACGCACCGGGGAGGCGTTCTTCGGGAGCTTATCCAAAGCGGCATAGTCGCCGGCTTCCTTGAGGGCTTTACGTTTTTCGGCGAATTTTGCAACCAGGCGTGCGCGCTTTACTTCGCGGGCTTTCATTGATTCTTTAGCCATTGTATTTCGCTTTTAGTTGTTCTTTTTGAAAGGGAGACCGAAAGCCTTCAGCAGGGCGTGAGCCTCTTCATCGGTGCGGGCCGAGGTCACGAAAGTGATTTCAAGGCCATGGATACGGGGGTTCTTGTCGATATCGATCTCGGGGAAAATAAGCTGCTCCTTGATGCCAAGGGTGTAGTTGCCGCGGCCGTCGAGTTTTCCGGCGATTCCGTTGAAGTCGCGGATACGGGGAAGGGCAACCCTGATGAGACGCTCGAGGAATTCGTACATCTTCACATTGCGGAGGGTAACTTTGGCGCCGATGGGCATACCCTTACGCAGCTTGAAGTTCGAGATATCCTTGCGGGAAGAAGTGATGACGGCTTTCTGGCCGACGATGACGGAGAGTTCCTCGGCGATTTCCTCGACCATCTTGCGATCCTGGGTGGCGTCACCGACACCGACGTTGACGGTCATCTTCAGCAGACGGGGAACCTGCATCACGGTATTGTAGGAGAACTGCTCCTTGAGTGCGGGCACGATCTCTTCTTTATAGACCTTCTTCAGAGAAGGCACATAGGCCTTGGGAAGTGCCTGGACTTCTGCGGGTTTGCTTGCTTTCTTTGCCATAATTACTTAATCTCCTGTCCTGATTTCTTGGCATAGCGGACCTTCTTTCCTTCAACTTCCTTGTATCCGACGCGGGTCGGCTTGGAGGTCTCGGGGTCGATAAGCTGCACATTGGAAATGTGGATCGATGCCTCTTGTTTGATGATACCGCCCTGAGGATGCTGAGCGGAGGGTTTGGTGTGCTTGGAGACCATATTGACGCCTTCTACGATGACGCGGTCGCGATCACGGAGGACCTCGAGAACCTTTCCGGTCTTGCCTTTGTCGTTACCGGTATTCACATACACGGTGTCACCTTTCTTGATATGGAACTTTTTCATAATAATAAGGTGTTAAAGGACCTCGGGGGCCAGTGATACAATCTTCATATAGTTCTCGCGCAGTTCCCTTGCAACGGGGCCGAAGATGCGGGTTCCGCGAAGTTCGCCGGCGTTGTTCAGGAGGACACATGCATTGTCGTCGAAACGGATGTAACTTCCGTCCGCCCTGCGGATTTCTTTCTTGGTACGCACCACGACAGCCTTGGAGACGGTGCCCTTCTTGGCATCGCCGCCCGGGATGGCGCTCTTGATGGTGACCACGATGGTGTCACCAATGGTAGCGTAACGATGGCCGGTGCCACCGAGAACGCGGATGCAGAGGACTTCCTTAGCACCGCTGTTGTCAGCTACCAATAAACGTGTTTCCTGCTGTATCATTACTATTTGACTTTTTCTACGATTTCAACTAATCTCCAATTCTTTGTCTTGGAGAGCGGACGGGTTTCCATAATGCGGACGCGGTCACCCTCGCTGCACTCGTTTTTCGAGTCCTCGGCAACGAACTTGGTGGTCTTCTTTACGAACTTTCCGTAAATAGGATGCTTTTCTTTTCTCTCGACGGCAACGACGATAGTCTTGTCCATCTTGTTGCTGACCACGATTCCTATCCTTTCCTTGCGAAGATTTCTTTCCATAGGATGTTTGTGTTAGTTCAGTTGTTTTTCTTTCTCGGCGAGGACGGTAATCATCCGGGCAATGTCCTGACGGGTCTTGCGGAATTTGGAGGTGTCCTCAAGCGGAGAGATTGCGTGATTGAGCTTCATGGAGTCGAGATTGCTCTTCTCCAGAGCGATGCGGTCGCGAAGATCCTGGACCGACATTTCCCTAACTTCTGCAATTTTCATTTCGATTCCTCCGTTATTATTCTTCTACATAGTCCCTGCGGACGACGAATTTGGTAGCGACGGGGAGCTTGTGGGCAGCCAGACGCATTGCTTCCTTCGCGACTGCGAGCGACACACCTTCAATTTCGAAGAGGATGCGGCCCGGGGTCACAGGAGCGACGAAGCCCTGGGGATCGCCCTTACCTTTACCCATACGGGTATCGAGAGGCTTAGCTGTAAAGGGCTTGACAGGGAAGATACGGATCCACACCTGGCCTTCACGGTTCATGTGGCGGGACATGGCCTGACGGGCGGCCTCGATCTGCTGTGCGGTGAGCCAGCAATTCTCAAGGTTCTTCAGACCGAAGGAGCCGAACGCAAGCTGGTTGCCGCGGCCGGAGTTTCCTTTCATCCGGTTTTTCTGTTCCCTTCTGAATTTTGTTCTCTTAGGTTGTAACATTGCTGTATAACTTTAAAAAAATTTCCTAATTACCCCTAACTTATTGAAACTCAATACCTTTGCCGTATCAAGCCCCAATTTTGGGACTGCAAAGATAGAAAAAAATATCCATTCCGCAAACATTTTTGCAGAATTTTTCAATTATTTTCGACCGTGATTTTTAATGGTTAAGTTCCGTATTTTCGGACACTTAGCTTATTCGCAAGAAAAAATTTCGTGCAATTTTCGACATTCTCTAACGCTTGGGAACGGAGAGGATGACTTTGAGCCTCGGAGAGGCGAGAATATTCTCCGACGGACCGTTCAGGACGGCCTGGTAATAGCGGTCCTTGTCCAGCTCGTAAGTGGTCGTGACGTCGGAGGTCGAAGACGAGTTCGCATACATCTGCGCAAGCATCATGTAGCTGTAGTAGTTGCTGTAGCTGTTGTAGCCGTAACCGCCATAGCCGCCATAACCGCCGTATCCGCCGCCGTAGAGGCTGTTGTAGTAGCTCGCGTACATCAGCTGGCGGTAGTATTCGCTGTCATAGATGCTTCCGGAAGCTTTCTCTTCAGTTTCAGCATGCACGTTCAGGAGCCATACGTCGTAGTTCTTAAGTTTCTCCTCGCTCTTGAGCTTGAGGATTTCCTGGACATGGAAGGAGATGTCCGGCGCATAGACGCAGGTGCTGCGGTTCAGGTCTCCCTGGTCTTCCGTCGATACGGACGCGTCGGTGAGGCCCGCGAAGGTGAAAGTGCCGTCGTAGTTCTCTATCATGCAGGTCGGGCTCAGGATGGAAGGGAAAGAGCCGAAACGGGTATATTCCGGAGCCTCGAAGGGCAGTATCAGCGAAGCTTTGTTGATTATGATATCCCCGGGGTCGCGGCCGAGAGAGGAGACCATCTCGGAAAGCTTGCTGCGGATTTCCGCGGCCGAAACCACCGGCTTCAGTCCGCCGCCGCCCTCGACATAAATCTTGTTGTCATGCTCAGAAATACGCCCGGTCATGGGTTTGGTGGAATGAATCGTGGAGTTGAAGGCGTACTGGTAGAACTTATTGTTGCCACTGATGTAGGAAGCCTCGCTGAGCCACTCCATCTCGCCCGGAAGCAGCAGGAAGGTGGTGTCCTTGCGGACGCCGCCGTATTCGGAATTGATAGTCAGCAGGGCCTCGTTGCCGTTGCGGTAATAATAGCCGGAAAGCACGCTGAGGCAGGACAGCGAGAAGAGGTTGATTCTCCCGCCGTACCCCACCGGATCGTCGGTCACGACTGCGATTCCGGGCAGTTTCTCCATAAAGTCGCGGACCGTTGCGCCCTCGCTGCCGCCGCGGAAGACACCGTCCTCGCCGGCCATTTCCTGGATGCACTTTATATATTTCCGGGCAAACTCGTCAGTGAAGACTATGGAAAGCGAATCGCTGCCGTTTATGACCGGAATCCCCTCGGATATGCGGGTGGTGGAACGGGGGATGGAGTTGCCGGTGCCGGTGCGCTTGCGGCGCAGCGAATCCGTCAGTTCGTATGCATAGACATTCTGGAGAATGCGCATCTGCGACTCGTCCGCGACCGACACGGTGTCCAGCGCAAGATGCAGGTCCATCTTGACAGGCACCGGATTTTTTCCAAGGTCCAGGGTATCCATCGCCGGGAACAGCGTGAAGGCACTTTCGCGGCGGGTGACCCCATAGACAGGATCATTTATCGAGCCTATGACGACGCGGGCATAGGAATATCCCGAGAGGGAGTCCGCCATCTGGAGGGATATTTCCTCCAGCGGAAATTCATAGACATAGGTATCGTAGGACTGTCCGTCGTCGATAAATGAGGCGCCGACCTCGGAATTCTCGCCGATGCAGGAAGTGACTGTGATAATCGCAGCTGCCGCCGCGAAGAGACGCGAAAAATTCATTTCAGCACAATGTCATAAAAGTCGTTGTAGCGGTCTATGTAGGACCCGTCTTCCATGGAGGCGGCATCAAATGGCAGGACCGGGATGCCGAGCGAGTCCAGTTCGCTACGGAGCGCGGCGGGAATGCTTTCAGCGGAAAGAATCACGCCGTCCGAGTAGCGGGCACTGATCCGCGCAAGTTCCGTGCCATCCACCTTGTCCGAGAAGGGCACGTCCGCGGCCGTGATTCCGCTCATCAGGACGGAATCCTTGAACGAAGGAGAGAAACTCTCCGAAGGAATGTCGTCGCCGAGCGAGAGCACCACCTTGCTGTGGGAGAAAATCGGATCGCCGCTGTACGCTTTCTTCAGGTACACCGGAAGAATCTGGGTAATCCAGCCCTGGCAGTGTATCACGTCCGGCGCCCAGCGCAGCTTCTTCACCGTCTCGAGCACGCCGCGGGCGAAGAAAATCGCCCTTTCGCCATTGTCCTCATAAAACTTTCCGTCTTCGTCGCGGAAAGGCGAGCGGCGGCGGAAGAAATCTTCATTGTCTATGAAATAGACCTGTATGCGCGCAGAACTGATGGATGCGACTTTTATGACAAGGGGATGGTCGCTCGATCCGACGATGATATTCATCCCGGAAAGGCGGATAACCTCATGGAGCTGGTTCTTGCGTTCGTTGATACAGCCGTAGCGGGGCATGAACGCCCTTATCTCCCTGTGGCGCTCCTGTATCCCCTGGGGCAGGAAACGGCCAATTCTGGACATGCCGGTTTCGGGAAGATAGGGAAATATCTCCGAATTGACGAACAAGATTTTAACTGGCTCCATATTGAAACTTTTTAGCTTGCAAAGTTAATAAAATTTCCCGAAATTTCGAAATATCACTATATTTGGGGCGAAATTGGGGTAATATGACGAGAAAAGATAAGAACACTGCAATGTCCCGCAGAATTGCCGGTTCGTGGATTTCCACAGTCCTGAGCATTTCACTGGTTCTTCTGCTGGTCGGGGCCGCGTCGCTGCTGCTTCTGAACCGCAAGAGCGTGACCGACTACTTCCGCGAGAACATGCAGGTGTCGGTAATCCTCCGGGACGACGCTCCCGAGGCCGATGCTATAGACTACTGCTCCTCCCTCGAAAGCCGCCCCTGGGTGCGCTCCACCCGCTACATTTCCCGCGAGGAGGGCGTGGCGCAGATGGCTGAACTTCTCGGCGACGATTTTCTGGACGCTTTCCGTTCCGCCCCCGTGCCCGTGTCCATAGACCTGACCCTGAAGGCCGAATACGTCAATGCGGACAGCCTGCAGAAGGTCACGGCCGCCCTGGAAGCGGATCCGCTGGTGGGGGAAGTCGTTTCGGAAATCTCCCTGATTGAGAAACTCAACGAGAATCTCGGAAAAGTGTCCGCCCTGATCGGCATTTTCGTGGCGGTACTGCTGTTCATTTCCATCGTCCTCATCGGCAACACCGTCCGCCTCGGGGTCTTCGCCCGCCGCTTCACCATACACACTATGCAGCTGGTCGGAGCCACAAAGGGTTTCATCCGCGCCCCGTTCGTCGGACGCAGCGCCCTCCAGGGCCTGTTTGCGGCACTTCTCGCGATTCTTATCCTGCTCGGAGGACTGACCGTCCTGCGCGGGCAGTTCGTACAGATGTTCGATATTTTCACCGTCAGCACGTTGCTTCAGGTGATGGGAATAATGGTCGCGGCCGGCATTCTCATCTGCGTCGCGGTGACCTGGGTGCTGGTCGGAAGGCTCGTCGGAATGAGCCGCGACGACCTATACAGTTTCTGATATGGCAAGACTTATAGACAAAAGCAAATCGAAAGAAGACAAGATGGCCATCACCAATAAGGGGATTTCCATCATGATAGCCGGGGTACTGGTAATGATTGCCGGCTTCATACTGCTCGCCGGCGGCGGCAGCGACGACCCGGAAGTGTTCAGCTGGGCGATGTTCGACGCCCGCAGGCTGGTCGCGGCCCCGATTGTGATAATCGCCGGAATAGCAATTGAAATAATCGCCATAATGAAACGTCTATGAACTGGTGGCAGGCAATACTTCTGGGCCTGGTGCAGGGCCTGACCGAATTTCTCCCGGTCTCGTCATCGGGCCATCTCATGATTGTCAGGGAACTTCTCGGCGTGGACGGGGAAGGATTCCTGGACTTTACGGTACTGGTGCACTTCGGCACGGTGATGAGCACCCTTGTAGTGTTCTGGGGAACTATCTGGACGCTGCTCAAAGGACTTTTCAAGTTCAGGATGAACGATGAGACTGACTATGTGCTCAAACTGATTGTGTCCATGGTGCCGGTGGCCCTGGTAGGATTCTTCTTCAAAGACACTGTGGAGGGACTCTTCGGAGATTCCCTGCAGGTCGTAGGATGGAGCCTCCTTGTGACCTCGGTACTGCTCATTTTCTCCGACATTGCTACCGGAAACTCCGGCTGGATACGCGAGAACAGGCACCGCAACGGCATTTCCTGGTGGCAGGCCCTCGCGGTCGGCCTCGGCCAGGCCTGCGCCGTACTCCCGGGCCTGTCCCGCAGCGGAACCACCATCGCGACCGGACTTATGACAGGAGTTAAACGGGAAAACATGGCCCAGTTCTCCTTCCTCATGGTGCTGGTGCCTATCATAGGTGAACAGTTCCTGGATATAGTGAAGAGCGTTTCGGGCACCGGGCACTTCTTCTCCGGAGAGATAAGCGGCGTCTGCCTCTTGCTGGGCTTCCTCGCATCCTTCGCCTCCGGACTTTTCGCCTGCAAGGCCATGATAGCCCTCGTGCGAAAGGCCCGCCTCAGCTGGTTCGCCGCCTACTGCACTCTGATTGCGACGCTGATATTCATTTTTGCTTGAGCCGCCCCCTCTCATACTTTGTCTCGGATGTCCACCTCGGACTCGATGTCTCCGACCCCAAGGGCCGGGAGGCCCGCTTCGTGGCCTTCCTCCGTTCCATTCCTGCGGAAGAGACCGAATCCCTGTATCTGCTGGGCGACATCTGGGACTTCTGGTACGAGTATCGGGACGTGGTCCCGAAGGGATATGTGGAAGTTTTCGCAGCCCTTTCGGACCTTATGAAGGCCGGAGTAAAAGTATGGTTCTTCCAGGGCAACCACGACATCTGGAGCTATCATTACTTCGAGGAACTCGGAATGCAGCGGCTGGAGCAGCCCTATTACACAGAAATCGGCGGAGTGAGTTTCTGCCTCGGCCACGGAGACGGCCTGGGTCCCGGCAATGCGGGCTACAAGGCCATGCGCTGGATTTTCCACTGCAGGCCGCTGCAAAGGCTGTTTTCCACCCTCCATCCCTGGATTGCCTTCCGCATCGGCACGGGATGGTCCCGTCACAGCCGGCTTGCCAAAGACATAGGCTACGATTTCAAGGGCGAAGAGGAAGCTCTGTATAAATTCTGCACTGCCCCAGGGAGCCCGGAGAACACGGTTTTCATATTCGGGCACTATCATTGCAGTACAGACCTCTGTCTTCCGGGCGGGAGGCGCCTGATTCTCCTCCGTGACTGGATCGGTTCCTCCAACTGGCTGAGCTTTGATGCGAGCACGTCACAGTTCACCAGGACGGAAGTATAGACGCCGACAATGAAAAGATTCTGTCTAATAGTCATCGCTCTCGCCTTGACCTTCGCCTTTCCGGCCGGAGGCCAGAACCATGTCGAGAGGGCCATGCGCAAGGCCCGCGAAAAGCAGGAGCGGATGGCCAGCCAGGAACTTTACAGCGACTCCGGCGGCGGCGAAGGCATATTGCTCCGTTCCATTTCCGGCGACGACACGACCTATTACGACACCATAGACCCCATCTGGATTTTCGGACGCGGCCATTCGAACATCAAGGACTGGAAGAAATACTATCGCCTGGTCTATAATTTCGCCCGTGTCTATCCCTACGCGAAGGCCTCCCGGCGCCTTCAGGAAATCGTGGACAGCACCATCGCCGCGGAGAACATGTCACGGGCGAAAAAGGAAAAATACATAGCCGGAATCCAGAAAATGCTGTTCAAGGACTTCGAGGGAGCACTGCACAACATGACCATTTCTCAGGGCGCCGTGCTTCTGAAACTCATAGACCGCGAAACCGGGAAATCTTCATATTCCGTAATCAAGGACTATAAGAGCGGCATTGCGGCCGGCTTCTGGCAGGGAATCGCGAAGATGTTCGACAACGACCTCAAGAGCGAATACGACCCCGAGGGAGCGGACGCAAATATCGAGGAACTGGTACGCATGTGGGAGGACGGCTCCTTCCCCCAGCTATATTACTCCATCTTCTGGGAATCCCCTCCCGAAATCCCTGTTCCCGACTTCTATAAGGAAAAATGAAAGAATAAATAATTTCTTCTCCTCCTTAAAATAAATGATTTTTCGTATATTGCAGAGTTTTACGAAAACGACAAGGTATGAAAATCGGAATACTCGTAGCAATGGAGAAGGAACTGCGCGCCGTGCGGGCAGCCTTCGGTGAATTCAGCGAACGGATTCATGCCTGCCAGAGCGGCTTCGGCAAGGTCAATGCCGCGGTGACTGCCAGCTCCATGATAAAGGAGGCTAAAGTAGACTGCATAATCAACTCAGGATGCGCCGGGGGCCTGTCCCCGGATGTGAATGTCCTTGACATAGTCATCGGGGCCGAAGTGTCCTACCATGACGTGTGGTGCGGTCCGCCCTATGAAATCGGCCAGATGCAGGGCCTGCCCGCCCGCTTTGCCGCAGACCCGTCGCTGCTCGAAGCGGCGAAGGCATCGGCCGCCGGCGCCATAGACACTACAAGCAAGGTACACTCCGGGCTGATTGTCAGCGGGGACCGCTTCTGCTCGGGCAAAGACGAGACGGACGCCATTCTCGCGAACTTTCCTGACGCGCTTGCCGTGGACATGGAATCCGCGGCGATAGCCCAGGTATGCCATCTTATGGGCGTTCCCTTCCTGAGCTTCCGGGTTGTCTCCGACTCCGCATACGCGGGCGACAGCCGGCTGGACGCCTACTATGACTTCTGGGACGCCGTGACCGGCACTTCCTTCAACTTCCTGAAACATTTTATAGACTCGATATGAAAAAAATCTTCCCCATCCTCGCCGCCGTCATAGTGACTGCGGCATGCACCAATTCTTCCAGGACAATCATAAAGGGGACTTTCGTCAATCCTGACAAGGTCTCTGAATCTGTCCATATCTGGTTCGACGACGAGAGCGACACGACTGTTACCGTGGATCCGGTGAGCGCATCTTTCCAGCTGGAACTGCCCGCCAATCCGCTGGCCATGTGCTCCATTCAGACCGGTCTTTTTGACGAGAACGGGAACCCCCAGTCGCTGGCATTCATCTCCGAAGGCGGCACCATCAATTTCAAGATAGACTCAGACGATATAGTCATCACGGCATCCAAGAAGAACTCCCCCACACTCAATCTCAGGGACTACAGCGAGAAAAGCGAGGCCATCATTGAGGAATACGGCGACGCTCTGGAAGCAATAGGCGAAGATGCCGAAGACCGCGATGCGCAGGTGACGGCTCTCGAAGAAAAGATTTCCGCCGAAATGAACGCCCTCGCCCTCGAGACCGCTTCGAAGAACCGCGACAATATCCTTGGACCGCTCGCCCTCTCGTCGGCGGACCTCGAAGAGAACGAGTTGTATGAGCAGCTGCTGCTTCTGGACAAGAATGTCCAGCAGCAACACGTCGTCGCCGAGTTGATCAGCACCATAGAGTCCCGCATCAAGACAATCGGGCAGCCGTTCATAGACTTCACCGTGGTTCAGGATCCTGACGATCCGGAGGGCTCCACCGTCAGCCTTTCCGACTATGTGGGCAAGGGCAAATACATACTGGTGGATTTCTGGGCATCCTGGTGCGGCCCCTGCCGCAGGGAGATTCCCAATATCCGCGCCGTTTGGGAGAAATACGCCGGCGAGAACTTCGACGTGCTTTCCGTCGCTGTCTGGGATGATCCCGAGGCCTCGAAGAATGCCATTGCCGAACTCGGCATAGACTGGAACAACATTATCAATGCCGGAAGCGAGCCAACGGGCCTTTACTCGATAGAAGGCATTCCCCACCTCATTCTCTTCGCCCCTGACGGCACCGTGCTGAAACGCAACCTCCGTGGCGCCGCCATCGAAGCGACCGTTGCTGAATATCTCGGTAAATAATTGACGGTCAGGGAAAAAATAGCATTGTTTCCGCACGCCCCCGGAGTTTACAGATACTACGACTCCGAGGGGCGGGTGATATATGTGGGCAAGGCCAAGGACCTGCACAAGAGAGTGGCGCAGTATTTCGTGCCGCCTGAACGCCTGAACACCAAAACCAGGATACTGGTGTCCAAAATCGCGGACGCCGAATATTCGGTGGTGGACAGCGAAGCAGACGCCCTGCTGCTGGAGAACAACCTTATAAAGCAGTACAAACCCCGCTACAACATACTGCTGAAGGATTCCAAGACCTATCCCTGGATTTGCGTGAGCGGGGAGCACTTTCCCCGCGTCTATATAACCCGCCGCCTGGAAAAGGGCAGCGGTAACCGCTATTTCGGACCGTACAGTTCGGTAATGCACGCCCGCGGGCTGCTGGAATTCTTCGCGGGGGTCTATCCCCTTCGCAGCTGCAGGCTGAAAATAGACTCCGAGGCCATTCTGCGCAAGAAATTCCGCCCCTGCCTGGAATTCCACCTCGGCCGCTGCAGGGGCTGCTGCGTCGGAGCGGTGTCGGAGCAGGAATACAACGGCTGGATAGACGAGATAGTCCGGCTTCTGAGCGGCCGCGGCAGGGAAATTATCAGGCACTACAAAGCGCTGATGGCCGAGGCTTCCGACGCGCTGGACTTCGAACTCGCCCAGGTCTATAAAGACAAGGTCCATAATCTCGAAAGCCATTATTCGAAGTCCATAATCACCTCGGCCTCGAATACCACGGCGGACGTGTTCACCCTGGTTTTCGACGCCTCGAATGCCTTCGGCAACTTCCTGAGAGTAAGGGAAGGAGCGATAGTCCAGTCCCTCAACCTCGGATTCAAGCTGAATATCGAGGAAGACGAGGCGGCGGTGCTGTCCGCCTTCATCGCTGAAATCGAATCCAAATTCGGAACCCTTTCAAAAGAGGTCATAGTCCCCTTCCTTCCGGACGTGGACATTCCCGGGACTGAATTCAGGGTTCCGGTCAAGGGTGAGAAACTTTCGCTTCTGGAGCTCAGCCTCAAAAATGCCAGGGAATACCATGTCGCATCCCTGCGGCAGCAGGAGCACACGGATCCTGACGCCTTCCGCGAAAGCGTCATGGAAGAACTCCGCAAGGCCATCGGCATGGATGTCCTCCCCCGCCACATGGAGTGTTTCGACAATTCCAATATACAGGGAACAAATCCTGTGGCCTCATGCGTTGTGTTCCGCAACGCAGAGCCCTCCAAGAAGGACTACCGCCGCTTCAAGATAAAGACGGTGATCGGCGCGAACGACTTCGCCTCCATGAAGGAGGTCGTGAACCGCCGCTACTCGAGGATGCTCGCCGAAGCTCCGGACGACCTGCCCCAGCTTGTCGTGATAGACGGAGGAAAAGGCCAGCTTGACGCTGCCTACCAGGCCCTGGCCGAACTCGGGCTTACCGACCGCCTTACCGTCATCGGCCTGGCGAAGCGGCTGGAGGAGGTGATACGCGTGGGCGACCCCTACCCGCTTTTCATAGACCGGAATTCCCAGGCACTGAAAGTCCTGCAGCGGATAAGGGATGAGGCTCACCGTTTCGGTATTACTTTCCACCGGGACCTACGTTCGAAAGCCGCGATAAAATCCGTCCTGCGGGAAATCGACGGAATCGGCGAAAAGACAGAGCAGAGGCTGCTGCTGCGTTACGGTTCGGTTGCGCGGATAGCTGCCGCGCCCCTGGAAGAAGTATCGGCGCTGATCGGACCGGTACTGGCTGTGAAATTGCGCAATAAACTGATTGATGAATCCGATGAAAGAAGAGAGGTTTAACAAGATATTCTCGACCTGTATAATGGTCGGCATGCTGGTGGCGGTGGGAATAACCACGGCCATCAAGGCCCAGGACCCTTCCACGCGTATGCTGATGCTCGCTGTGGCAAGTCTCGGCTCGGTTATGGGGGTGGCTTCGACGGTGCTTTCAGCAAACGGCCTGATATGGACCTTCCTGTTCGGCATCGCGGACGTGGTGCTGGACAGTATCGTGGCCTTCGATGCGGGCGCAATGGGGAATTTCGCCCTTCATGCCTTTTATTTTCTGCCCATGCAGTTCGTCGGGATAGCCCAGTGGCGGAAGAGGGGCGCGACCAAGGAGGAAAAGGTCAAGGCACGCAGGCTGGACTCCAGAGGCTGGATAATGCTCGTGGCCGGAATAGCGGTGAGCCTCGCCACGGCCTGGTATATCCTGCTTCGCATAGATGAATCGCGGTTCGATGCCGGGGCCATAGAGTCGGTGGACAGGTGGAAGGTGTTTTTCGACGCCGCGGTGCTGGTGCTGAACATAGCGGGGCAGATACTCATGTCGCTGGCTTTCTTCGAACAGTGGATAGTATGGAACTTCGTAAATGTGTTTTCGATACTACTCTGGGGCAGTATCATGCTCTCCTCGGAGGCATCGAGCTACACAGTAGTAATGTTCGTAAAATACTGCTTTTATCTGCTCAATTCACTCAACGGGCTCAGGATTTGGCAAAAACTCAGCCGATAATTTTTATATTTCGGAAATTTTCGCTTACTTTGTGAGTTAATTTGAATAATAAGAAATAGATAATAACGAAAAACCTAAATTTATGAACAAAGAAACCATCGCAGAGCAGGTCAAGAATATTATTGTTGACAAGCTTGGCGTCGAGCCTTCAGAAGTTACAGAAACCGCTAACTTCACCAATGACCTCGGTGCTGACTCTCTCGACACTGTCGAGCTCCTTATGGAATTCGAGAAAGTTTTCGGAATCAAGATTCCCGATGAGGAAACTGCAGGCATTGCGACCGTTGGTGACGCTATCGTGAAAGTTGCAGACAAACTCGGTGTTACCGAATAATTATTCGACACCCTGTCACTTCGAAACCGGTCCCTGAAAGAGGGCCGGTTTTTTTGCGTCCACATTACGATATAAAAAAGAAGGCGGCCCCATGATGAAAGGCCACCTTCAAAGTAACAGCGCGGAAGCTTCTACCTGCGCTCGTCTCCGCGGGATTCGCCACGACCGCCGCGTCCACCGCGGCCGCCACGGCCACCGCGACCGCCACGCTCGCCGCCACGGCCACCCTGACGGGCGCCTGCGGCTGCCTGGGAAGCGGCGATACCGGCATTCGGGGAGAGATCCTGCTTACCGTATTTTTCACCGTTGCAAATCCACACCTTGATACCGAGAGCGCCGAC
>JAFYEM010000042.1 GCA_017544265.1 Bacteroidales bacterium
AATAAAATTACTTTCTTCTTTACTATGACCTTCTATCTTTATTCAGGAGCAGGAAACACCTTCGTCGTTCTCGACGGACGTGAAATTATAAGTGAAATGGATAATGCCGCAAAGAGCGAGTGCGAATGCGGCGAAAACTGCGAGTGCGGGGGCAACGGCGAAGACTGCGGCTGCCACCACGACGAGGATGGCGAGCACCACTGCTGCCACGACCATGCTGAAGAAGGTGAGCACCACTGCCACCACGACCAGGCTGAAGAAGGTGAACATCACTGCTGCGGACGTCACGGCGGAGGCGGCTGCTGCCACGGAGGCGGGGCCTCTCCATGGGAAAGGTATGTCCAAGACGTCTGCGACCACTTCAAGACCGACGGCCTGATGATGCTTCTGCCTTCGGAGCGTTTCGATTTCGAGATGGCGTTCTTCAATCCCGACGGAACAGGCGGCATGATGTGCGGCAACGGCGGACGTTGTATCGTGGCTTTCGCCGACTACCTTGGAATCAAGCCCGCAGACGGAAAGACATATCATTTCGTGGCCGGCGACGGCCCCCATACGGGAGAAATCCTGGGCGATAACGGAGATGCTAAGACGGTTCGTATCAGAATGACTGATGTAAGCGCTTTCTGCCCCGTTCTTGACGGCTGGTACGTAGATACCGGCACCCGCCATTTTGTAAAATTCGTCCCTGAAGTCGAGGGATTGAATATTGACGAGGAAGGAAAGCGCTACCGCTGGGATCCTGTCTTCGCTCCTGTCGGCGCAAATGCCAATTTCGTCAAGGTCGAGCCCGACCGTCTGGTCGTAAGGACCTTCGAAAAGGGTGTGGAAGGAGAAACTCTTGCCTGCGGAACCGGAATAACTGCAAGCTGCATCGCCGCCTGGCTGGAGACGAACCCTCAGCCCTCAGATGAAGTCGTATGCTATAATGTACGCGCCCGTCAGGACGACCTGAAGGTAGAATTCCGCCCCGTCTGGCAGAGCGGAAACCTTGCCGGAATGACCGATGTCTACTTGACTGGCCCCGCGAAACTGTACGCTACAGATTCTGCTGAATAAACTCCAGCGACAAAGAAGCCGGAAGGGCGTAGTTCTCCGGGAAGCAGTGTGTCAGGCCTGGAAGCTCAACATACTTGCAATTCTTAATGTAATTGGGATAGAGCCTCGAATCCCTTAACAGATTAGGCATATCAGCATCGCCCTGAACTATCAGGACGGGGCCGTCGTATGCTCCGGTCCTTTCGAAAACCATGATCTCACGCGCAGCGCGGAAATAATCCTTTCCGAACCAGCGTCCCCAATAGAAAGCGGAGTCGGCAAGATCTTCGTAGCTCGCTGGGGCATCGAAGAAGATGTTATTGACCGCATCGACGTGGATGCAGGCAGCAGGGGCGAGCAGAACTGCGCACTTAACCTTCTTTCGGCCCATATCACCCGCAAACACTCCGGCTACAAAGCCGCCCTGGGAGTGCCCTGCTACCGCAATGCGTTTTTTGTCAACCCACGGAAGCCCCGCGACATAGTCGTAGATGCAGTGAAGATCCTCCAGCTCGTTTTCGATAGTCATATCGCTGAACTTGCCTTCGGACTCACCGTGGCCGTTGAAATCGAAGCTAACGGTCGCATAGCCATGGGCCAGCAGAGAATCTCCGACCGCCATATTGTGGTTCTCCGCCCTCCAGCCGGTAAGGCCGTGGCAGATGATGACTACCGGGACCTTGCGGGCCTGGACTGCCGGGCGCTTTACATCACCCACCAGCTTGCCGTGGGAACCGTCGATAGTCTCGACGTAATTGAGCTCGGGCAAAACCGGAACCGGCCTTGTAAAATAAACACACGCAGCCAGGACGAGGCCTACCGCGATAGTAGCAATAACGGCCTTAAGGGGGATTCTAGAGAACATGCTTGATGATTATTAAGAAGATCCATCCGCAGAGGATGAGCTTCATTCCTGTTGTAATTATAAAGCCGAGGAAAGCCCCTATCGAAGCCTTGAACGACTCCCAGACGCCGCGGTCCTCAACCAGGAGTTCCGCTATAAACGCGCCCAGGATACTGCCCATAATCATTCCGATCGGGGTAAGGAACATTCCTACAAAAAGTCCTATGATTGCGCCGGTCGCGGCCGCTTTGTGGCCGCCCAGGGCGCGGGTAAAGGTCGGCGGAAGGACATAGTCCAATACCGTCACGACGGTTGCCGCGACAAGGAATATAATCAAAGTCGTCGTTGAAACCGGATCATCTCCTTTAGCCAGATACTGAAGGAACAGTCCTACCCAACTGAGAGGCGGGCCGGGAATACCGGGAACGATACTGCCTATGATGCCCAACACC
>JAFYEM010000043.1 GCA_017544265.1 Bacteroidales bacterium
ATACAGTCGAGCAGCGCATGAAGGCTGTCCACATCCAGGTACTTGCACATCTTCTTCCTGTCGAAGACCAGTTCTCCGAAATAATCGGAGGTTTTGCCTGCGGGAATCGAGGCTGGAACTTCTTTCCTGATGAAGGACTCCTTGACTAAATCAGATCTGTCCATAACAATGATACATTAAAAATTGAACTACTATACTAACTGTTTTGCCGATTGAAAAAGAAAAGAGGCTGAGCCCCATGGGCCCAGCCTCTTACTATCTTTGAATTTTATTTGCCTCTATTACAGGATGCGCAGCATAAGGCTGGAGTTATACACACGCAGAAGCAACCGGAACCTGCTGGTTCCAGGACTGCTGCTGGGAGAAACTATTTAGGGTGTATAACACTGCGTTCCTTTTCTTTTCGGGGTGCAAGTTACGCAAAAATTTTAAAAAGCAAATATTTTTTTAATTTTTTTATTTACGCAAGATGTTGACAGTCACGACAGGAATGCTCACCCCGTGTTCAATCTATAACAGTATTCTTCGCTTGTTCGAAGCGGCACATCTTGAAGAGTCAGAGCTGGCCGTCACACATGAAGAGGTAGGTGCAGTCCATCGAGCCGCTGCCGCCGCCGACTTCGAGATAGTACATAAGCTGGCGCATGTCATCACCCATCTTCATTCCAAGACTTTCCCATTCTTTAAAATGAGCGCTGATGTCAATATGGCCGCTTTGGCGCGCAGTGCTGCGGACCGAAAAGAACTGAGAGAACGTTTTCTCACCTGAAATGGATGGAGCATGGACCCGGGTGTTCTGGTAGATGTCGTAACTGACGCCGTCGACAACGAATTCACCTTTTTTCTGACCGAGAAGCTGGGGCCCCGGTTTGCTAAACCAGTCGTCGACAATATAGAATTCGACGAGAGGATTCAGCGTCCATCCGTGAATGCCTATGAAACTATACCCTCCGGCAGAGCCGCTCTTACTGTGCTTGAAATAGCAGTCAAAATCCAAATCCTGCCATTTCACGGGATTACCATAATCATATCCGACACTGGCTATTAAACTCATGGTCGCGCTCCAGTCGGCTTTGAATGTGCTGTTGTTGTAATATGTCATGGAATTGTTTCCGCCTTGATACCAGAGAAGACCAGTCCAACGAGTACCGCTAATAGGGAAATACACCTCGTTATTATTCATTCCAGTGAGTGTTTTGCCGTTCCCCGTGTGCCCCATCTCGTCCTTGACGGGGTCGCGGTCGTTCACGCTGACGGCAACCTTGCCGGAAGCCTTACCCACCGTTGCCGAAATCTCGCACGTTCCTTTACCTGTTGCGATAACATCACCATTGGCATTCACCTTTGCGACCGCGGGGTTCGATGAACTCCATTCGGCTGTTTTCGCATCAACTTCATCGGACGTACTTTCGACAGTGAGAGAAAACTTTTCTCCAACCAACACCGCCGATTCGGGCGCACCCGTGACGGAAATACTTATTATTGCAGAATCATCGGAAGCGGGTTGTTTCTCTCCCTTTTTGCAGCCCGTTGCAATCAATGTCAGGGTTGCCAGTACAATCAAAACAATTCTTTTGTTCATAGTCGCTGTTTCTTGTCCTGCAAAGATAACATTTTTTTGTTTGAAGATCTGGACAGGGTTCATGGTTTTCTCTCCGATAACGCCAGCATAGGAAACGTTGGGAAACCAGTTTCCACTGCTTACCCCAATACTACATCCAGCACCATCATAAGTGCAAAGCCGGCAGCAAAGCCCATGGTGCCGATGTTGGAATGCCGGCCTTGTGAATAATCCGGGACAAGTTCCTCCACGACCACATAGAGCATTGCGCCGGCGGCAAACGCCAGCATGAAGGGCATGATACCCAGAATGGAGGTTGCAAGGAGAAGCACCAACGCTCCTCCGATGGGTTCGACGATACCGCTCAAAGCGCCTATGCCGAATGATCTCAAACGGCTGTTCCCTTCCGCCCTAAGAGGCATGGAAATGATAGCGCCTTCCGGGATGTTCTGGATGGCGATTCCGAGCGACAGGGCCAGCGCTCCGGCCATATTGAAATCCGCTGTGAGCGCACCCGCAATGGCCACGCCGACAGCCATTCCTTCCGGGAAATTGTGGATGGTGACGGCCAGCGCCAGTTTGGCGGTGCGGGACAGACGGCTCGCCGGCCCTTCCGCGCTGCCGGATGGGTGGATATGCGGGGTGATGTAGTCAATCAGCAGCAAGAAGGCAAATCCGGCCAGCAGGCCGATGGTCGGTGCCACGACCGCCGCCGCGCCCTCCCCCATCGCTATGGCAGGGATTATCAAGGACCACACAGAAGCGGCAACCATGACGCCGGAAGCGAAGCCCAGCAACACCTTCTGCAGCATTGCCGGCATATCCCGCTTCATGAAGAACACGAAAGCCGATCCCAGGGCAGTACCAAGGAAGGGAATCATCAATGCAATTAATAACGGGCTCATTTGATTCGGTCTGTGGCGTGGCAATCAGGAAACTCAGTAAAAGCCATGAAGATGGATTTGGTTTAATTCCTGTGAAAATTGTTTTTCCCGGCATTGACGCTCAGAGACTTTCCGTCGGCAATGAGAGTAAACGGGCGGTTGGAGTCGATGTCTATGGTCTTTTCATCGGCAATTATATTGCAGACTACGTCACCGAAGCGGTAGCCGCGGACACCCACCCGGCCGGAAGCGGGACTGCCGAAATCACAGACAAGCGTCCTTGTGAAGCCGTCGGCCTCCTTTATGCCGATGACATCCTCTATAAAGACGGAAATAGGGCCGAGAGCTGACCATCCGCAGAAATCATGACGGACGAATTCCGCTTTCTTATCCATTGCCGGCTCATAGGAAGACGGGCTGTAGCACTCCCAGATAGTATGGGGTTCGAAATCGCGGTATGTCCGGTATATATGCTCCAGAAGCCCTTTTCCAATCTCACGGGCAAGTCCATATTCCCCCTGGGCATCCACACCTTTCAGTACCATGTACGATGTCGGAATCCAGACGCTCCCGCGCCAGTAGCCGCCGTCCTCGATGAAATCCGCATCGCTGCGCGACAGCGAAACTGTGGGCACGAATCCGCCGAAAGAAGATGAATCGCTCAGGTGCGCGATCATTGCCGATGCCCTTTCGTCTTCAGCCATCCCTGCGAGCAGCGGCCACCACGAAGCAACGGTCTGCACCTTGCACTTCTGCCCGTCCGGCAGTATATCGTAGTAGAAGGCATCCTCTTCGTCCCAGTAGAGTTCATTCAGCTTTGCTGAAAGCTCTTCATGGACATGACTCCACTCCTTTTCTTGTTCATCCAGGCCCAGCAGTCCGGCGATACGGCTCATATACAGAGCCGACAGACCTTGCTGGGAGAGAGCATCCACCCAGCGGAGGTCGGGGTTGTCAGGGCACACCGCCCTGTCCGTGGGAGCGGAACTTCTTCCTCTCGGAGTATTGTCCATACCGCTGGGACAGCCGCCCCAGGCATAACCCTCAGGGTATTTGCGGAGCATGACTTTTTGATTGGCGCCATGCGGCTTCACTTCCGGGTCGAAAGCATCGAACATCTCATACCAGCGCTGCAGGTACCGTCTCCTTTCCATCAGCCTTTTGAGCCGGCCAAGGCTGCCGGTCTGCATGGCGTAGCAGTATTCTGTCCAGGCCAGCAGCGGCGGATTGTCCGCATGCTGGATGCGAAGAGGAAGCATCTTCCCTTCATCCTTTCCGCAATAGACATTGCCCTTGACCAGGGGCAACGGGGTTTCAGCGTCGGAAAGAAGTATCTTGTAGAAATTGTCGAGCGACTTTACACCGGGGAAAACCGACGGGCAGTACTTGCAGAAATGGCCCATGAAAGCGCTGTCCCATACCCATATCCTGTCGGAACGGTGAGCCTCATCCATATATAAAGGAGAAGGTATCCCCGGAATCGTGTCTATGTGCTGGTAGGCCAGGTTCCACGCCTTGTCATACAGTTCCAGATACTCGGGGCGGGCATCGTAAACCGGAGCGGGCACCAGCGCATGCCAGTCGAAGCCTTCCATCCCGGCGTCGCGGCCGAGGCGTATGCGGAATATTCCGTCCTGTCCCTGGATATAAAAACGACCCTTGTAAAAAGATATATCCTCGAACTCCCCGGTCGTCAGCAGGGAAAGGTCTATGGAGCGCATGCTGCGCTTCTCGAGATCCCATACGAACAGGATTGACGGAGTTTCGGCCTTACCGACTCCGGTGGGCATATACAGTTTCCCTTTCCGTATGTAAAGCCCCTGTCCCACCGGATTGAAGCGGAAGCCTGAAACCTCTTCTAAAAGGTAGTTCTCCAGCGCGTCCTCCGGTTTCAGCACTACCTCCGGCCCCTCAGAAAGGGAAGGAAGGCGGAATTTGATTATCCGGTGGCTGTTGAAAGGACTGCTGTTGTCCACTGTATTGCCGTAGCCGTACAGCATCCGGTGCTTCTGGTCCACAACCCACTGGAGGGCGTAGCCGAAATCACTGTTCACATCGTCATAAAAAATGGTCTGCACCAGTGAGGATCCGGAGAAATCCGCTGCGATCCGCTCGGCATAGAGAAGGTCCTTCCGCCCGTCGACAGTCTTCTTATGGCACTGGCTGATGTAAATTACAGGGAGGGGGTCCTGCGGTGAGACCTTTTCCACGCCGAAACTGGCCACGTTGGCATGATTATACTCATGGAAGGATGCCAGATGGAACTGTCCTTCCGGAGCAAAACCATCCTTGCTGAGACTGTACACGGTCGCAATTCCCTGATTCTGGCAACTGACCATATAATCGCCCCAGATATCCATGCCCTGGTACGCGAAAGTCGGCTGACCGCTGTTCTCCCCCTGCAGGGGGCCGAGAAAATCCACTTCCACAGAAGTCCGCGAGCAGGCAAGGACGACCATCCATCCTGCAACAATAGAAAAAATTCTTTTCATACAGTTCATTTACCTGCAAATTTATACTATTCCTCAATAAATGTCAACAAAAATTTAAAATATCGCTTGCGATATAAAAAATTATGTCTATATTTGCATCGTAAACGATATAAATCAATAAGACATGGATAAGAAACAATCAATCGCAGTTCTCCAGGCCTATGCTACCGGCCTCGCTGCACAGAGCCTCCAGCACAAAGTGCAGGGAAAAATCTTCGCATCACAGGGATTAAGCAAACTCGGTGAGAAATACTCCGGTCACGCTGCCGAAGAAATGGAATGGGTGGATCAGTTCATCGACCGCATCATCGACCTTGGCGGGACTCCCGAAGTTCAGTCAGCTCCCGCAATGCCCGTCTGCAACGACCCCGTCGAGTACATCAAGGCAGACCTCGAGGTTTCCCACGAGCAGGTTCCCATCCTCCAGCAGGCAGTAATCGGCCTCGCAGACGATTTCAAGACCTATGACATCCTCAGGGCCTATGCCCTCGACGAGGAAGAAGATATGTACTGGAGCGAGGCCCAGCTCGATCTCATCGGGAAGATCGGCCTTCAGAACTGGCTTACGAAGCAGCTTTAAAATGAACAAGGAAGCCTTTCTGCTCGACAACCAGCTATGCTTCAGGTTGTACACCGCGTCACGGCTTATGACGCAGGTGTACAACCCTCTTCTTGCCGAAAAAGGTCTCACCTATCCTCAGTATCTCGTGCTGCTCGTGCTGTGGGAAAATGACGGGCAGAAAGTGAACGACATCGCAAAACGCCTGCATCTTGAGACCAACACGGTGACTCCCCTGCTGCAGCGGATGGAGAAGGAAGGGCTCATTACCAGGAAAAAAGGCAAGACAGACGCAAGGCAAATGATCGTATCACTGACCGGTAAGGGCGTGGAAATGCAGGAAGCCCTTGCAAATGTACCCGAGGCAGTCGGCAAGGCTGCAATTTGCAAAAGCGTGACGCCTCAGACCGTTCCCGGCTTGTTCTCGGTACTTGACGATTTAATCGAGAAACTGAACTTCTTTCGTTTTTCCTCGTAATAATCATGGCGGGACGGATTCTCCGGAAACCATCCCCGCAGCACCCTTTTCTCCTGCAGGAACATCTCATGTATCGCCCAGAAGCAGGAGAAGGCGAATCCTCCCAGGATAGTGGAAACGATGGAATTCGCTATAAACAGCGAGGCTGCCGTGCACACCAGGCCAACTACGAGCCATATCCACCAGCTCTGCTGTCCCCACTTGTATTCCATCTTGATAACTGCAGGATGGCAGATTCCGATGCTCAGGAATACTGCCGCGCCGACTATTATACCACTCAGATTCATAATGTCAATGATAAAAAAGGAAGCCGAAATACACCCTCGGACCTGAAGGAAGCATCGCCCCGCCTTTAGTGAAACAATTGAGCCAATCGACCTTCAGCGTCAGATGCATCGCCTTGCCGACGATAAAATCCACGCCCAGATAGGGGTCTATCGCAAAAAAGCCGGCCCTGTTGTAAACCGTCCCGTCAACGGGAGCCCAGGCCTCAGACGGAGTTTCGTCCATCAGCAGTGTAGTGGCTGCTCCCCCGCCGGCAGTTATGCCTATATACGGCTGGAAATGTCCCCAGACCGTATATGCATCCACCAGGATGCCGCCCCAGCCGTATTTCAGGTAACTGCCGTTTTTCCTCTGGTTCAACGTGGAAACATATCCTTCACTGCCAAGCCTGAGGTGTTTTCCAAGATGCAGCCTGATCACCCCGCCGATTCCGAAAGGAACCCCCTTGGCAGGCAATTCTTCCGGACCGATGTTGCCGAAGAGATATCCGGTATGGACCATCATTCCGCCGTCGAAGCCCCGAATCACTTTTTCATTCTGCGCATGCGCAGGTATCTGAGCCGCCAACGCCGCCGCCCAAACCAGAACAAGTAATCTCCTTAACATTTCACTCCATTTTTGACGATGCAAAAATAGGAGTTTTTACTTGTCGTTTTTAGGAGGAATATGACATATATTAGGATTTTCCTTGCATTCGCTTACGGTACTCTGAAGGCGTCATACCAGTATGTCTGCGGAAAAAGCGCGCAAAATAGGACTGATCGTCAAGCCCGACTGAAGAAGCGACGTCTATTACGGGACAGGTGCCTGAGCCGAGCAGTTCCTTAGCTCTGCCAATCCGGGCTATGTCTATCCACTCTCCGGGACTGCGCCCGGTATAATTCCTGACAAGTCGGCTCAGATAATTGGCACTGATACCTATCTCCGAAGCATATTCACCCAGACTGCCTGAAACAGGCCCCGGAGAAAAAACCTTCTCCAGAAAGCTCTGGACCAGATTGGGCATGGTACTCTTTTCCAGCGGCTTCAGCCTCGACACCAGCAGGTCGATTCCCTTCTCGATAAACTGCGTGTCTCCCCTTTCGAATGAAATCTGGAGCATATTGAAAAGTTCCCCGATAAAGCTGGCCTCGTCAAACCAGAATGCCTGCTGGCAGACCTCCTTCAGCAGAGACAGCACACTGCCGCCGGAGAGCATGACGGGAGAAATCATACCGGTGTATCCCACGGCATCAGAATAGTGCAGGACAGCAAAGCGGTGCTTCTCGGGAATAAGCAGCAAGTGCCCTGCGGAGCAGAGGTATGGGCGGGAGTCAATTTCAGCAAGCAACTCTCCGCCAGTCAGGTATATAAAACCTACCTGCGGAAGTGAAGCAAGAGGTACTTTATCGGCTTTGATAAAGCCGCAGGTATTCATTCTCCTGATGAAGAACGAGACAGCAGAATAGTCCGCGTCCGCCTGCCAGTGGGGAGGAAACAACGGGCCCGGGTTCATCGTCCGGATATGCTATAACCTGTAAACAGGTCGGGATTCCGGCTCAACTCGATAGTCTTGCCGCTGGACGCCCTTACATTGTCCATGAGGATGGAGCCTTCAACCCGATAGGGCACGAGTCCTGAGGCATGCGCATCGCGGGCGAAATCGCCGAAAAGATAGACCTTTTCAACAGCCTCGCAGCAAATATCGTCAATCAGCACGTCATGCAGTTCTATCGACGAGGGCAGGCAGCAGGTATAGCCGAAATCATGATCGCCGTTGTTGGCGCCGTCTATAAGAGTTATCGGATTGCCGGAAAACGGCTTATGGATGCAGTTTTTCAGCAAAACCTCACCATCCCATGACGAGCCGTAGTCATCTCTCAGAAGTATGAACGAACGGAAATGCACCTCGCAGTTTTCCATCAGCAGCCGGCCGAAACCCACGCAGCGCATGCCCATGTGCCCGAAAACGCAGTTTTTCAGGCTGACGTTCTCCACTCCCATGTGGGCGTCGAAGCGGGATATGCTGCAGCGTTCCATAGACAGGTTCTTGCAGTGATTGGACGTAAAAAGCCCCCAGTATTCAGGATTGTCTATGTCGATTGTCTGGCTGATGTCCTCCCAGCGGACGTTTACGCTGGAGTTTGCGCCCAGGTCGTAGGACCCCATACGCGCCGGAATGCCGGCAGACCCCGTAGTCCAGTAGATGCGGTGAGGTGTGAGAAGGCAGTTTCGCAAAGTCACGTCGGCGGCAAAGCGAACCCACAGGAAGGCATAATACGGAGCCCCGTGATCTTCCAGTTCATCCTTGACATAATGAGTGAGACCTTCCACAAGCACATTGGAACGCCTTATGTCTATGCCCCTGACAAAATAGGAGTACTGCGACGGAGCACGGTTCGCGATGGTGGTGAACACACCCCCGCTGATTGTCAGCTGAGCCGTGTCTATGGGCCATGCTGTAGCACTTGTGATGCGCTCATAGTCCCAGATAATCGCGGAACTCTCCTCTATGTTGCCGTCGGCATCCGCGACCAGCATCTCCTGCTGCGGCACTCCGTTGTTCTGATTCTCACCCTTCCGTATATAGACACGGTGAGTATCATTCTGAATATGCACCAGACTGCGGCACGGAAGTTTCACGCCGAGATTCGGCTGTCCCTTCAGAAGGGCGCCCCCCATTCCTTCAATCTCGTATGAAGGCTGTGAAGATTCAACTCTGAACACCGGAGAATCGACGTTATCCAGATTATTGCATTCTACGACTATTCCGGAATCATCAATGATGAATCTGGCTGTTCCCCAGAAAGTGTCAGTACGGATGCAGGCCGTCCTCAGGCTGCTTCCTATATAATACGTTGCCCCGTCCCTGGCTTTCACCGGAAGGCCTTTGGCGTTGGCGGCATCATGAGCCGCGACTATGGCCGGCATGTCATCGTGGCGGCCGTCACCTTTGGCACCGTACTCTTCATAAGTAATGTAATCCCTGCCGCAGGAAACGGCGCCGGCAAGCAGCAGGAGGGTTGAAAATAGCTTGAATGACATATCAGATGGGATAAATGACAAACACAAGAGCGTCCCAGAGGGCATGGCTGACGACAAGTGCGGGCAGCAGCCCCGGCCTGAGCCTGTAGATAAGTCCCCAGACGGCTCCGGCCACCATTGCTGCCATAACCAGCATGAAATTGAATGACCAGATGTGCACGAGCGCATAGACAAGCGTCGTCAGCAAAAAAGCGAAATCCGCGGCGCGCTTTCCGGGAAGTATGCGCGAGAGAGTGCGCTGTACGTATCCGCGCCAGAACAGTTCTTCCGCAGGACCTATCAGAAAGAGCAGCAGCAGCGTAATCCCCCACTGCGGAAGTCCGGTCTTCATTGCATAGACCGCATCGACCTCTCCCCTGGCGAAATCGAAAATCATGGCAGATAGTTTGTCTCCAATCCAGAATATCCCCCAGAGAGCAAAGGCGATAATCACGCCTGCAGCTACCTGCAGCAGCGGTTTTTCTATTTTCAGCAAAGCCTTCCGGTCCGGGGTGAACGCCAGGCACAGACTGCTCAGCACCACAGCCGCGACGGACATGACCAGCCAGAAATTCGGCCGTCCAGAAGTCCATGGGCTGAACATATAGAACCAGAAAAAGGCGGCCAAACCGACCGCCAGAGCGAGTTTACGCAAGTCAGGCGTCATAGCCAGTGAGATATGAACAGGCCTAGCGACAACAACAGCGAGAACTGGAGCTGAAGCTGTGACGAGTGGAAATCCAGGCCCTTCATGGCCTCGCGGCCGACCTTCGGATATGTGGCGGCCTGGGCGAAGTTCTTATAGGCCTTATAGCCCGAGAGCAGGCAGATGAGTGCGAGCGGAGGCAGCCATCCGGCGATTACGGATGCGATGACGCATACGAAGGGCAGTACCATATAGCAGCAATAGAGCAAGGCCGAGGCCTTCTCCCCTATCAGCATCGCAAAAGTCTTTATGCCGGCAGCCCTGTCAGTGGGCGTGTCCAGAGTATTGTTCGCGTGCAGCACGGACACGGTGATTATGCCTATGGGAACGGCCAGGACCAGGGTCTCGAAGTGCCATTCTCCCGTTACGGCATAGGCCATGCCGATGACGGCCAGGACCCCGAAAATCTGGAATATGTCCGCATCGCCCAGGGCATGGTATTTAAAGAAAGAATACAAGGCGGTGAAAGCCACTGCTATCACTCCTACAATCAGCACTCCGATGCCGCTTATTGCGAAAATCGCAAGTCCTGCACCAATACCGAGGGCAAAAAGAATAATACTGAATACAAGGTACTCCTTCGGCTTGAAGTGCCCGAATACGAGGTTGGGCACTGCATAGGCATCTTTATTATCCACTCCGCTACGGTAGTCGAACCAGTCGCTCAGCACATTCCCGGCTGCATGCAGCAGCACCACGCCGAGCAGCGAAAGGCCCAGAATCACCCATGGCATCACACCGGAAGGAACGAGCCCCTTTGCAAAAAGAAAGGCAAAAGTGACGATAAGGGGCATTGTGGAAACGGAAAAAGACCAATAGCGAGTAACCGCAAACCATTCTTTTACACTGTGTTTTCCCATCTTATGGCAGATTGTTTTGTTCTATTCAATTTTGTGCGAATTTACCAATTTTTTCAGTATATTCGCAAAAATTGTTTCAGATATGCTTCTTTTCCGATGTGACTACGCAGAAGGGGCTCACCCAGAGATACTAAGGCGGCTGGCGGAGACAAACTTCGAGCAAATGGAAGGTTACGGATCTGACGCCTACAGCGAAAGCGCCAGGCAGAAAATACTCAACGCCTGCGGCTGCCCCGGGGGCGAGGTCTTTCTGCTGAGCGGAGGCACCCAGACAAATGCCACCGTCATTTCCGCCCTGCTGGAAGAATACCAGGGCGTGGTGGCAGTGGACACAGGACACATCAATGTCCATGAATCCGGGGCCGTGGAATATACCGGGCACAAAGTGTTCGCCCTGCCACAGCACGATGGAAAAATGGACGCCACCGAACTGGAAGCCTTTCTAACCAGCTTCGACGAGGATCCCAACAAGGACCACATGGTATGGCCCGGACTGGTGTATATTTCCCTTCCGACTGAATTCGGCACAATCTATTCCCGCTCCGAACTGACAGAACTGCAGTCGGTGGCCCACAGGCACGGACTCCTGCTTTTCATAGACGGCGCGCGTCTCGGTTATGCCCTCGCCTGCGACGCCGCGGACTTCGGCCTTGAAGATATGAAAGACCTTTGCGACGCTTTCTACATAGGAGGCACCAAGGTAGGTGCGCTATGCGGAGAGGCGGTTGTATTTCCCAAAGGAGGGCCAAGGCACTTCTTCACCATAGTCAAGCAGCACGGGGCCCTGCTGGCCAAAGGAAGGCTGCTCGGAGTCCAGTTCGATACGCTTTTCACTGACAATCTTTACCTTATTATTGCCCGGAACGCCATAGACCGCGCCGGGGAGCTTGTTTCAGTGCTGAAAGAAAAGGATATTCCCTTCTTCCTGGAATCTCCTACCAACCAGCAGTTCGTCATTCTGGAAAATGATTATATGAACCGGCTCGCTGAAAAAGTCGGCTTCGATATCTGGCAGCCCCATGACGCCACACACACTGTAGTCCGCTTTGCCACAAGCTGGGCAAGCACTTCCGGGCAAATAGAAGCACTCAGTCAATTGCTATGACTTCCATGAAAAATGCGCTTATAACAGGAGCAAGTTCCGGAATAGGCCTGGAGTTCGCCAGACAGCTCGCCGCGA
This sequence comes from Bacteroidales bacterium, assembly GCA_017544265.1. GTDB lineage: Bacteria > Bacteroidota > Bacteroidia > Bacteroidales > UBA932 > Cryptobacteroides. The sequence goes on from JAFYEM010000043.1 coordinate 12,009, forward strand.
AAGGCTGCTCTCTCGCCATAATAAGCAACCGGCAGGAAGAACTTGAAAGCGCCGCAAAGTCCATCCGCGACGAATTCCCAGTGCAGGTCCAGACCCTATGCATAGACCTTTCGGAGAGCGGGGCAGCCGCAAAAGTCGCCGCATGGTGCGATGAAACCTGTTTTCAGCCTGACGTGCTCGTCAACAACGCCGGAATGTTCTTCATGCACTATCTGGACAAAGAACGGCTCCCGCTAGTGCGTAAAATGATAGGACTCCATGTCCAGGCCATCACGGAACTATGCATTATCTTCGGCGAACGCATGCGCAGCCGCTCTGAAGGATATATACTGAATGTCGCGTCCATGACAGCACGCCTCCCCGCCCCCAGCATCGCCATATATTCTGCGAGCAAGGCCTATCTGATGAGCTTCGGAAAGAGCCTCTCCTACGAACTGAGGCCCTATGGAGTGAAACTTACCACAGTCTGCCCCGCGGCCGTGGACACTGGCCTGTATCCCCTCGGCGACAAACTGCGCAGGACCCTCCGGCGCCTCGGAATAATAATGAGCACTGAAAAACTGGTCCGGAAATCTCTCAGGGCGCTGCGGCACGGCCGTCGTGAACTGAATCCCGGATTCGGGAACTTTCTGGTCCCTGTTCTGATGGGAATTGTCCCGGCACGTCTGATAGACTCCCTGGGGATGAAGCTGATAAACAAATAGTTTTTTTTGTAATATCGATTATTAATCCATATATTTGTAGGAAAGTCGATTGTTTTATGCTGACGCTGAAGGAAAACGAAAAAATTGGCCGATACTCTGTCAATCACCTTATAAAGCAGAGTGTTTTCAACGGCACATACAAGGTCTCGGACGATGAAGGGAAAGCATACTTCATGAAATTCTTCGAGGTTGGGAAAGTTCCGGAAAAAATGCTTCAGGACGGCGTCGTAAGGGAAATAGTACAGAGCCGGGATATCCGTCACGAGAACGTGATTTCTTATGTCGATGACGGCGAGACAGACCGAGACGGGGCCAAATACCAGTACCTGATATGCGATTTCCTGCGCGGAAAACTCCTTTCGGAATTTCTGGAATCAGAAGGCTGCTTCCCGGTGGATGTTGCAAAGAACGTCCTGCTGGGAATTCTCGAAGGTCTCAGATATCTTCTGGGCAAGGACCTTCTCCACAACGACATCTGTCCCCGTAATATCATACTCGAGGAATCCGGCAAGGACAATTACATTCCTCGGATCATAGACCTCGGGCACCTCGGGGGCTATGTTCACGGCACTCCCACTTTCCCGGTGGAGGACCTGAACCTGCTGTACAGCGCACCCGAAACCCTTTCCGGTTTTTTCGAGTGGAACAGCGACGTATTCTCCGCGGCAGCGCTGCTGTACACCATGATTGCCGGAAAGGCCCCATGGGACTGCGAGCTCGGTTCTTCGGAGAGTTATGCGGACCGCAAGAGGAAAGTGCGCAATGCGCGCCGCGAGGAACTGGACACTGCCGTACTGCGCGAAAAAGGTGCCGCAGAGGATCTTGTCAACCTGATTGTCAGAGGGCTTGACATCACATCCAAGCGCTGCAGCATGGAGGAGTTTTACGACGCCCTTACCGGCAAAGCCGCTGTGGAAAAACCGAAATCCGACGGCGGACATCCCCATAAAACGGAAGAGGGCAAGCGCGATGGCGGGCAGGAGGAAGAAGGACACACCACTGCGAAAGTCCAGATAAAGAAACGCAGCGGAGGCGGTTTCGCCGATGTCGCCGGCATGGACAATCTCAAGGACGAACTCACCAAGCGGGTAATATGGATACTCCGCGACAAGGAAAAAGCCGAGAAATACCGCCTTATGCCGCCCAACGGAATGGTCCTGTACGGCCCTCCGGGCTGCGGAAAGACTTATTTCGCCGAGAAATTCGCCGAGGAGTCCGGCTTCAATTTCTCGCTCGTGAACGGTTCCGACCTCGGCAGTGTCTATATCCACGGCACCCAGGGCAAGATTGCGGACCTGTTCAAAAAAGCCGAGCAGAACGCCCCCACGATACTCTGTTTCGACGAATTCGACTCTTTCGTGCCGTCCAGGGGCTCCGAAGCCGCGCAGCACCGCCCGGAAGAAGTCAATGAATTCCTCGGGCAGCTGAACAACTGCGCGAAGAAAGGTATCTTCGTCATAGGCACCACCAACCGACTGGATCTGATAGACCCCGCCGTGCTGCGCAAAGGCCGCATGGACCTGCACATCGAGATTCCTGCTCCTGACGCCGCCACGCGCAAGCTTATGTTCGAGCACCACCTCAAAGGCCGACCTCTTGCCGACGACATAGACACGGACGCTCTCGCCGCGATGACGGACAATTACGCCGCGTCAGACATTGCCTTCATCGTCAATGAGGCTTCCATGATGGCTGCGCTGGCGGATGAGCTCGTCAGCCAGTCTCATATAGTCAATTCCGTCAAGAGCAACCGTTCATCCCTCGGAAAGAGGGACGACAGGCCGCGCATCGGATTCAAATGATTATGTCAAACCCATTTAATAACCCAAAATTATGAACATTAAAGAACAAATCGTCGAATTCCTCTCCAAGCAGGGACTTCGCCCCGAAATTGAAGATGACGCCATCTACTTCCGTTATCAGATGCTCAACTACTACATCCAATGGGACGAAGAAGACGCGAACTTCCTCCAGATTGCTCTCCCCGGTGTTATGGACACCGATGACAACAATCGTATCGACGCTCTTGAGGCTTGCAATGCGGTCAACGACCGCCGTAAAGTCGTAAAGGCTGTCATCACTCCCCGCGGAAAAGTATGGATCCTCGCCGAGCAGCTTCTGGACCAGGACCCTGCATTAGACGATGTTATCCCCCGCACCATCAATATGCTTATGCAGGCATACAACATCTTCCTCGAGGAAATGCGCAAATAAGAGCTTCAGCACTCACTTTGACAGACAGGGGACCGGCTATTGGAAGCCAGTCCCCTGTCTGTTTTGTGTACGGGGAGGTTTATCCGGCCGGTGAAAAATCCTCTTTTCCCATGCCGCAGGCCGGGCAGACCCAGTCCTCGGGTAGTTCCTCGAATTGAGTTCCGGGAGCGATTCCGTTGTCCGGATCGCCCGCCGCCGGGTCATATTCATACCCGCAGATGTTGCATACGTACTTCATGGCATCCTGATTTAATGAATTGTACTTCGGCACTAAGATAGGTAATTTATTATAGACTTCAAAGAATCATGCGTTTTGTAAAGAAAAATCGGCAATATGGATGCGTTTACTACTTATTCATTGGGAACGATATACCTGTTTACACTAAATGAGAGAAACGCATCCTATTCGGGTGCGTTTTTAATTAATGTAATCACACAAAAGAGGCTGACCTAAGTCAGATTGACTTGATCAGCCTCTTTAATGCAAATGGAAATTATCAACTATTCAAATACTAACTGGTATCCATAAATAAACTGTCCCCAGTTAGCAGGATAAGATTGCGTATATTTCATCATCAAGTATGCCTCGCTAGTGAGAGCAGGACCGCTTCCAATATTGAAGACAACATCTGATGTAGAGTGGCTGGCCCAACCATCAGCGCTCTGAGCGACATGGAAGTAGTTAGTTTGATAGAAGAAGTAATCTGTACTATCATCACCGTTATAAGCAAATGTGATGGAAGAGGCATCGCTTGCAGTTAATACTCCATAGAGAGGTTTATTGTAGGCTATCTTACCGAAGAGTTCGGAAATTTTAATATTTCCTAAGGTGCAATCCTCGCTTGCGGCAAGCGTCATTGTCTTTGTATAATTGGAGCCTGTTCCAGGATGCCAGAAATTCTGACCGTCACCGCTATCTATTGTTGTAAACGTGTATTGCTTTGTAAAGCTACTTGCATCACTGCCTAAATAATAGAACGGAACTGTTCCGTAGCTAAGAACATTTGAGGCATCAAGAGAGGCAGGCAATCCACCCCTGTCTGACTGCAGAATGTAATGCATATAATACTGACCGGTAGCGGATGGCCTTTGATTGGTAAAAGAACTTAAAGAATATGTCCCGCTATAACTTCCCGTAGCCAAATCATTTGCAAAGGTGTATCCGCTATTAAATTCTGAGATATCTATTGTCGCATTCTGAGATACACAGAAACGTACACGTTTGCAATCAATTTTCCAATTCACACTAGGATTGTTTGCAGCACCAGTAAGGGTTATAGAATATGAGTAGGAAAGAGGGTATGATTCATAACTGTCATTCCTGGCAAGGACTAATTCCTTGTTGAATGTCCTCTTAAATATCTGTCCCCCGTCAGCATCCTCAATCAAGATAGACAGCGTATTGGCAGGGTACGTAGCTGCAGGAATGTTGAAATAATAATCCGCAGACGCGATCTCACCTTGTCCGGACAAATCCACTTTTTGATATCCCTTAAAGTCTGAAACCCAGGCAGGAAGGAATGTAAGTTCTGCAACTCCATCATTATCAGTATCAGATAATGCAAAGTCTCCGTCAACTGGATAGTTCGACTTATCGCTCGTGCAAAGTTTGAGCGCAGCCGCTTTTGCAGGAACATTCTTTACGGTAATTTTCAGAACGGCCATAGCAGTCTTGAAGTTAAAGTTGCTATTGTCGCCATTCTGCATTCCGACAAGAATAATATCAGATTGTGCCCCAGTAACATTTCCTCTTGCCAGTGTAAACCATGGGGCACCGTAATCATGAGCTTCCGGGGTATTAAAACGATCTAATACAGTTGTCGGATACATAGCATATCCAGTGCTCTTCCAAGTCCCATCCACAAAAGCAGTCAAATCTCCGGCGGAGGAAGTACTCGTAAATACTGCGGTCTTTTTATCAGTAGAAAGGGTCTTAATTCTATAAGTATAAATACCCTGCTTTGAATAAGTAGTTTTATCCTGACAAACGAGCAAACGAACCTGGTCGCTGTCAAGCCATGTGAAGTCTCCGTCTGCGGCATAGGCAGTCTTCAATGATTCATCAGTAATTACAGCGGTAATTTCGTGAGGAATAGCATCAGATGATGCCACTTCCGGTCCTTCAATCTGTTCATTGACATTGTTGTCAATATCATTATTGTCATTAAGTTCCTTTTGGCAAGAAACAAGCACTGCTGTAAATGCGAGCGCAATGTATAAAGTCTTTTTCATAGTTCAGTGCTTTTTAAGACCAGAAATCATCTTCATCGTGAGTCAAGCCATCATCGTCATAGCTCCTGATATTCAAATTCTCTCCGTTAGAGAGAATATTGCCTTCCAAGGTTATTTGGAACTCCTCTACCTCCGGCACAAAATACTTTTTCTTCATCTGATATTTATTTTTAAAGTGTTACTAATAGCATAATTAGCTTGTTAAACTTCGTGTTCCGGCATCCCAATACAGACACCATAACCTCGCAAATATACCACTAATTTTGAATAATCCAAGATTTTACGGGTAAATATCCGGTAATATATTTACTCCACGGCCTCTTCGGCACTCACGTGGACCGGGCTACTACCGGACACATGAAGGATGTGGTGGATGAACTTATCGCCTCAGGGGAACTCCGCAAGGTAATCATAATCATGCCCGATGCCGGAGATTCGGACATTCACAATAACTGGCACAGCTGGGAATATTGGCACACAGCCTTGAGGTTATCACTCCCCTTCGCATCCAGAAACTTCGAACCCTGAGAGACATTTTAACTGGAGAATTCCTTTGAATATTTAAAGCATTTTCGCAAATTTGAAGAAAATTTACAACTAATGACCAATATACTTAAACCACTCGCCACCTGGAAATTCTGGAAAGAACTCATTATCATGACACTTGGAATTTCCGTAGGCGCTGCCGCTGTGTATTACTTCCTCATGCCCTCCAAACTCATCATCGGCAGTATTTCAGGTCTTTCCATAGTGCTTTCAGAGGTCAGCGGAAATCTTGGTTTCCCTATAAAAGTCTCCACGCTCATTATTGTCATAAATGCCGTCCTGCTGGTATTGGCCTGGTTTTTAATAGGTAAGGAATTCGGACTTAAGACCGTCTATACCGCCCTTATCCTCGGTCCCCTCGTGGACATGTGGGCCTGGCTGTTTCCGATAGAGACAGTCATTACCGAAGGCACGTCCGTGATGAACGACCCCTGGCTGGACCTGCTCTGCTTCGTTCTGATGCTCAGCATCTCACAGGCCATACTTTTCCGCATAAACGCCTCCACCGGCGGACTGGACATAATTGCCAAAATCGTCAACAAATATCTGCATTTCGACATTGGCACTTCCGTAACCATCGCCGGCGCCGTCATCTGCTGTTCAGCCTTTGCCATCAACCCTTTCCGGCTTGTGGTAATCGGGCTCATCGGCACGTGGATCAACGGCCTGGTGGTCGATTATTTCACGGATACCCTGAACAAGCGCAAGCGGGTATGCATAATCAGCCCGGACTATGAAATCATACGCGACTACATAATTAATCAACTTCACCGCGGCTGCAGCTTGTATCAGCTGCATGGCGGCTACAGCAAGGAAGAACATGTCGAAGTGGTCACGCTGCTCACCCAGCATGAGTATGCAGATTTATTCAACTTCCTGAAGGACAGAAATATAAGCGGTTTCATGACAGCCGGCAACGTCAGCGAAATCTATGGAACCTGGAACGCCCCGAGACCTTACAAAGATTTTGAACTGAAAAAGAAGAAGAAATCAGAGTAGTTCTTCAAGGGCCCTGTCCACTTTTTCGCCAAGAGAAGAAAGCGAAGAATCGTTGCAGACAACAGAGTACGGCACTTTCAGATTTGAAAGTGCCGACTGCGTTTCTGTCTGCGCCAGAATTCGGTCCCGTATTGCTTCAGAGGAAGCCTTGTCACGCCCGGAAGCCCTCGCGATTCGGGTTTCGACAGGCGCATCGACATAGAGGACTGCATCGTAGGCCCCGTCAAAAATACGCTTTGCAAGAATGACTGCGGACTCTATGACAACTGCCGGGACATCACCAAGGGCATCGCGCCAGGCCGCAAAATCTGCCATAACCGCCGGATAGACAATTTCTTCCACACGGCGTCTGGCCTCATCGTCGTGGAAAATAATCGCAGCGAGAGCGCTTTTGTCCATACCCCCGCCCTCAAGATGCAGATCCTCCCCGAGCGCATCGCAGATCGCATCCACAAGGGCCGGATTGCTGTCGTAAAGAGCTTTGGTGCGGGAATCGGAGTCATAGACGGGAATCCCCCGCTCACGAAGAAGAGAGGCAACGGTGGACTTTCCGCTGCCGATGCCACCGGTAAGTGCAATTGTCCTACTCACTTTCCACACAGGTAAAGACCTCGGGCTCAATGCGGTAGTCAATAACGCCACGGGGCAGTTTCAATGTGGACGGAATACAGCGGCCTCCCATGGAAGAAACGAAGTCCTTGTATTCGATGAAAAGCTTGAAGGAATCCGAAGGGTCGGCCACAAGGGGAAAGGTGCAGCGGAAATGGACCTCGGCCGTGGAAGGATAGACCTCCACTTTACGGCCGGCCGGGACATTCCAAACTTCCACCGGAACGCTCCTCCGGAGTTCGGTATAACGCGATACGGTAATGTCGTAACGCACTTCATCCGACGAGAGCCTTACGCCATGTATGCGCTGAAGTTTGAGGCTTCCGTGTATATTGTCGTGGACGTCGGAGAGATTGAGCTGCGATGTGCGGACCCTGTCTATATTGTCCAGACGCGCCTCGTCACCATAGACAATCACAGAATCCGGAATCACCTTCAGCGGTGCGCTGGTCATGAACTGAGGGCGGTAGGAAATGTCGTGGACCAGTTCCACAGGCACTTTTTTATGGTTTTCGGCAGGAAATACGAAGGACATGGTATCGGTGATGAAAGCCTCCAGGGAGGTCTCCTCACCGAAGATGCTGCCCGTGTAACCGTTCTTGGCAGCCCCGCAGATATAGAAAACATCCGGGTCCTTTCCGTGCCTGAGGTCCTGAGGCTTGAAGCGGACCTTGACATTCCGGCGGCCCCGGCGATAGCGCTCCGACACCAGATTGAACCCGTTGGTGCGGCACCTCGCCGATACAGTCACGCTGTTGGACGACACTCCCGCGTGGCCGTCTATCTGGCATTCCGCGACGACATTCATGCTTACGACGCCCGAATAATCCTTCGAAAGATTGATTATCAGCCAGATAATAAATGCCAGCGCAAGGGAGACTATAAGTGATACAGCCTCCCCTGCACTAAGGAAATGCCGGGGTTTGCGCGGCATTTTACTGCTGTTGCTGCTGCTGGGAATAATCCTTCACCAGGCCGTTCTTGTCCACACGGAGTTTCACGTCCGCATCGACCTTGATAAGGGCGGTCTTTTCATCGACCTCCACTATTTCTCCGTAGATACCTCCGACGGTGACAATCTTGTCGCCTTTCTTAAGTCCGTTGCGGAATTCCTGGAGTTCTTTCTGCTGCTTGCGCTGCGGACGTATCATGAATAGCCACATCACAACGAAAATAAGCGCGAGCATAATCCACATGGACCATGAGGACCCGCCGGCCGCGGCGCCCTGCGCCGGAGCAGCTGCTTGAAGAAGAGTTAAAATGTTCATATTTAAATGGTTTTATTAATTTTTCCGGCTTCGATATCTTGTTTTATAAGCCTGTCCAGAAGGCCGTTCACGAACACACGGCTCTTGGGCGTGCCATAGAATTTTGCTATCTCCACGTATTCATTGATAGTTACCCTCGCGGGTATGTCCGGGAAAACGCGCGCCTCGCTGATTCCCATGTCGATAAGCACAGTGTCAGTGGAAAAGAGTCGGTCGCTCTCCCAGCCCTGGGAGCCCTCTGCGATACGCTGGAAATTCTCTTTGTAAGCGCCGAAAGAAGTACGCAGAAGTTTCATTACGAAATCCGAGTCACTTTCCACCTTGCGCCCGCCGGCGGAGAGGATGTCGCTGTTGTACAGCGGCGGATATTCCCAACGGCCGCGGCGGCTGATCTTGTCTATATCCTTCACAATGAAAGAAAGCACGTAACCGAGGTCGTCATTCCAGAGAATGGACAAATCCTCGAGAATCTTCGCAAGCGGCTCGCTGTCTTCGAATTCTTCGGTGTAGATATGCTTCCACAGTTGAGCATCCTGCTTCAGATCCGAAGCGGGAGATGCCATATATTCCCTGAAATAATCCCTGGACGCGATGGTGTCGAGGGTTTCTCCTATGAAAATATCGTATTGCTGCCAGGAGAGTTTACGGCGGGAAAGCAGTTTGGTAAGGTCAGGATCGTCTGCTATGATGGAGGAGAACCTGTTCCGGGCGAACTTTGTATTCGGGTTCAGTTCTTCCTCGGTGGGGTTGAACTTCGAGCGGCGCGCCTCAATCCTGCGGGAGGCTTCTGCTGACAGTTCAGGAGCCAGGGCAATCATGAAAAGGTACAGGTCCCGCGTTGCCTCCAAGGATTCCAGAAGGAACTTTTCCGCATCCTTCGCAGTCATGGATGAATCTTCCGCATACGCATACAACGTCTTGAATGCCTTGATTCTTAATATTCGTCTGGTCAGCATAATACGTATTTCAAATAACTGTTTTCGTCCAGTGGTCAAAATATTTCTTACAAAGATAGTCTTTTCCGATTATTTTACCTACATTTGCGGAGCAAAAAATTATAAAACATAGAAATTATGTACAATGATGATTTAGAAAGGGGTTACTACGCGCAGAGGAGCTCCGAGGATGTTTATTCAAAACCCGTGAGAGCCGGAAAACGTACCTATTTCTTTGATGTTAAATCCACAAGAGGCAACCATGACTTCTATCTGACCATCACTGAAAGCAAGCGCCGCCAGGAATCCGATGGTTCCTTCTCTTTCGACAAGCACAAGATTTTCCTCTATAAAGAAGATTTCGACAAATTCGCCGAAGGCCTTGCAGAGGCAGTCGAATATATCCGCACCAATCTTCTTGCGAACCTTCCCCCCAGGGAGGAATCCGCACCCGCTGAAGAGGAGCAGAACGACGAATTCTAGACCCGACAATCTGGAATTTCTTCCGCCCCTGTAGTTTAAAGGATAGAATAACGGATTCCGGTTCCGTTGGTCCCGGTTCGATTCCGAGCGGGGGTACTTTATAACCGCCTGTAAATTTTAAATTTGCAGGCGGTTACTTTATCTTATTGTTCAAAATTTCTCGAAGCGAAAGGAAGGGATAGCCTAAGGGCCGTGTGCCAGTATTCCCAGCTGTGCCAGCCGTCGCGGACCCGCAGTTCGCTCTTCACTTTGCGGTCCCTCATCAGAACGTGCATCTGGACCGAGAGTTCCAGCAGATAATCGTCGTCGCCGCAGTCAAAGAACCATTTCACGCTGCGCAGCTTTTCCAGTGCTGCCTCGTCCGAGTTGCGGACAAATTCGATGGCCGAAAGTTCATGGACGGACTTTCTCGCATAGTAAAACTTGTCCGAAGGATCCTCCTTTCCGGGATCTTTCTCATCCAGCCATCCGCTCATGCTGTAGCAGCTGGAAAACTTGTCCGGATGACGCTGGCTGTAGATGGTTGAACCGCCGCCGCCCATGGAAAGGCCCATTATCGCGCGGTGCTGCTTGTCAGGGATGATGCTGTAGCGGGACTCCACCTGGGGCATGAATTCCAGGAAAAAGAAATCCTCGTAATTGCAGCCGGGCATATTCAGATAGCCGTTCCAGTTGTTGTGTATGTCGGGATCTCCTGCGTCGGGCATTATGATTATCAGTTTCCGGCACTCCCCCGAGGCAATAAGTTCATCCACGACTTCCTTCATGTGTCCAGTAGTGGCCCAGTCCACGTGGGTGCCGAAAAGGCCGTGAAGAAGATATACCACAGGATATTTTTCGGCCGCCGAGGCGTCATAGCCGGCTGGAAGATAGACATTGTAGTTTATACTCTCCCCGAGGATTTTACTCTGGACAGAATCAGTCTTGATGACGCTTTTCGCAAGCGGTTCCCCCCATGCGCACAGTGCAGCAAACGGGAGCAGCAAAAGGAGAAGGAGTTTTTTCATATTCACTTGTTTTCGCAAAAATATCTAAAAAATATGTAAATTCGCACGCTTTGAAATAAAATCGAATATGTTGAAACGAATCGTCCTCTCCCTTTCAGTTCTCGCAGTGGTGCTTGGATGCAGCAATGCCCCTTTCACTCCTGCAGAAAGAGAGATTATCACTCTGTCCGACTCTCTGATGAATGTGCTGACCATGCCGCTTGACAGCGCGGTTCTTCGTGCAAAAAGCATAGACTTCTCTGAAAAGGAACTCTCTTCTCCCCTTCTGAAAACCCTGATGGACAAAATGCTCTATACCGTCACCGACCCTTCCCAGGACGGCGTCGGGATAGCCGGTCCGCAGGTCGGGCTCAACCGCCGTATCATTCTGGTACAGCGTTTCGACAAGGAAGGCGAGCCTTTCGAGTGCTATCTGAACGTCAGGATAGACAGTCTTTCCGGCGAAATCGTACGCGGACCCGAGGGCTGCCTGTCCATTCCCGGGAAGCGCGGAATCGTCCCCAGGCGCAGCACAGCCCATATTTCTTATGTCTATCCGGGCGAAAGCGAAAGACGCAGTGAGAGAGTTGACGGCTTCCCGGCGATTATCTTCCAGCACGAAACAGACCACCTCGAAGGTCGGCTCTATACCGACATCGCGGACACGGTCTTCGTGACTCAGGGCCTATAGCTCCACAAGGTTGTTGAGGATGGCGTAAGCCGTGAGGCCGGCGATGGTTTTGATGCCGGTTTTACGGCTTATATTTTTGCGGTGGGTAATCACCGTATGGATGGAGATGTTGTATTTGGCGGCTATCTCCTTGTTCAGGAGCCCCTGGTCCACACCGACCAGAATCTCCTTCTCGCGTGCCGAAAGAGCGTCGGAGGTGTCCTCCTCAGCTGCCGGTTCTGCAGATTCTATGTCCTCCAGCCGGTTCACCGCCGGAATCAGGATATTGTCTTCTATAATGGTGTGCTTGTGAAGATCAGTCTCCAGGGTGAAAAGCTCCGAAAGTGCACGCTGAATCAGCTGCTGCTCGCACTGCGCGGGAAGATAGGTCATTATCAGTTTCTTAAGGTCGTCCAGTTTTTCCTGGACATCCGAGTGCTGATATTCATACTGGCCTATGGAGAAATCCTCGTCGGCGCTGTCGTCAAGCATAGCCTCCACATAGGGGAAGACTACTGTTTCCTCGTATTCGAAATGCTTTGAAAGTTCGTCGGTATAGTCTGAAAAAAAGCGGGAAATAATCATCTTGTGAGTATCCCCGCAGGGTTCCATCAAGACGTCCAGGGCAGCCCTCAGGGATTTCACGACAGTGTCCTGGTAGTATGAGTGAGACAGGCGCAAATAGCGAAGCACATCTCTTAAATCGACCTTTTCCAGAACTTCACGTGAAGGCGTGTAACTCTCATCAAGATAGACATTACAGATAAGCAGGAAAGTCTCTGCATTCACTCCCCCCCGGCGGCATACCTCGTCCACGGTCTCATCACCGAAGCCAAACGAGAGCCCGACCCTTTCCAGCACTCCTGAAAGGCTGAAATCGCGGTTCATGACTTCCGCCATCTTCATATCCGGCGACAGCAATTCCTTCTTCATGTCAGACTATATTATCAAATGCAGATGCAAATATACATTTTAAAAGTCGATTTTCCCCTCCCAATTAATAGGTATTTATGAAGAAAATAGCGGGAAAATATCTATATTTGTAGGTTATGATTCTTCTGAGCATACTGTATGTCATCCTGTCCGGCATCGCACTGCCTGTGGGCGGAATTCAAATGCAGTATCTATGGCGCAACCAACTGGGCGACGTCTATTCCCTGGGACTCGGCAGCGCGGCCTGGCTCGGAGCCGCTGCCGCGACAATGAGCGGCTGGTGCTCGCTCACCGTGGGCAGTTTCATCTGCACCCTGCTATGCACTCTCGTATGCTTTCTGATCACCTTCAAAGTAAATACCCAGCAGCTGATCACCTTCGGAATACTCTTCGGCACCTTCATAGGCTCGCTCGGCACCATAGTCGTCACCAACGCTCCAACCGGAGACCTGCTGAAGCAATACTACCTCTGGGGCGCCGCCAACTTCCGCCTCGAAGGAGTAACCAACTGGGACATAGTATTTTCACTCTGCCTGTTCGCAGTTGGACTTGCAGCCGCACTGTTCTCCGCCGGGGAACTGAGCCGGCATTTCCGTGGCGAGATCGAACTCCCCGCCTGGAAAAAAGCCATTCTTCTTCTCGCAATAATGTGCCTTGTTACCAGCGCGGTGAGTATCTGCGGCCCGATAGGCTTCATTTCCCTCGGAGTCCCGAACCTGAGCCGCCTGATTTGCCAAGACAGCGACATCCGGAGGCACTACCTGATTTCCTCCGCGATGGGCATCGGCCTGCTGCTGATTACCTATCTGGTTGTCCAGTATGTGAACTTCGGAATCTATCTTCCAGTAAGCGCCACCATGGCCATACTTGCCCTGCCCCTGATGGCCCTGATTTTCGTAAAAGGAGCAAAGCGGTGATATGGACAAGCCCATGACCATACTTGGAATAGACCCCGGAACGAATCTTCTCGGCTTCGGAATCATCCGCGCAGTAGGAAAGAAACCCGAATATGTGGACATGGGAGTGCTGGACATGCGGAAAGACAAGGACAGTTACGGAAAACTCCGCGCAATTTACGACTGTATCAGCGAGGTCTGCAAGAATTACCGTCCGGACTGCCTCGCCATAGAATCTCCTTTCTATGCCAAAAACGCCCAGGTAGTGCTTAAACTCGGTCGGGCCCAGGGCGCAGCGATGATAGCGGCCCTTGAGTATGGAATCGAGGTCACTGAATATGCCCCAAGAAGCGCAAAGCAGGCAATTGTGGGCAACGGCGCCGCATCCAAGGAACAAGTACAGCTGATGCTCGAACGAACCCTTGGCGTAAAGCTTGATACACAGCATCTTGACGCCACAGACGCGCTTGCGATAGCCCTTTGCCATTACTATAAATTAACCTCCCCGATGGCATCAAAATTGCATAGTGGAGGCGGCTGGGAAAAGTTCATCAAGGACAATCCCGGCCGGGTTTTATGACGTACTTGACAAATGAAAAAAACCTTAGTTCTCCTACTCGGAATTCTGCTCTGCATCTGCTCCTTCGCGCAGGGTCATTCCATCCGCCTGAAACTTGAGGACTCCTCAAACGGCGAGCCTGTCGGTTTCGCCACAGTACACATCACCCGCGAAGGCGCCAAAACCGCGCTGAAATATACTCTCAGCGATGCCGACGGCAATGTGCTGCTGGAGAAGATCCGCTCTGGCAAATACACCATTTCCAGCGAGCTTATGGGTTACAAGAACTGGCAGACCGAGATAGATCTGAAGGCGGACCTGGACCTCGGCACCGTCAAAGTGGAGCCAGACCAGCAGTTCATAGACGCCGCGACTGTAACGGCAGCCGGCAATCCGATAGTGGTCAAGAAAGACACGGTCGAGTACAATGCGTCCTCCTTCATGCAGAGGGACAATGACATGCTCGAGGACCTTCTGAAGAAGCTCCCGGGCGTGGAAGTCGCCGAAAACGGCTCCGTGACCTTCAACGGCGAAGAGATAAAGAAAATCACAATTGACGGCAAGACATTCTTCCTGGACGATCCGCAGCTGGCGACCAAGAACCTCCCTTCCAAGATTGTCGATAAGCTGAAAGTCATCCAGAAAAAATCCGAGCAGGCCGAATTCACCGGCATCGACGACGGCGAAGAAGAAATGGTCATCGACCTCACTGTCAAGAAAGGCATGCTGAAAGGCTGGTTCGGAAACATTATGGCCGGCGGCGGACACGATATCCCCGGGAAGCAGACGTCGTCATTCGGTACTGACAGCGGCGACTGGCGTTATCAGGGAGCCGGTTTCATAGGCAACTTCACAGATAGCCGCCAGCTCAGCATAATTCTCAACGGCAACAACACCAACAACCGCGGATTCAACGACATTTCCGGGTCTATGATGGGCAACATGCGCGGCGGAGGCGGCGGAATGGGCCGGGGCCAGGGCGGCTGGGGAAATTCCAACGGTATCACCACTTCATATATGGCCGGTGCCAACGGCGCCTGGACACTCTTCGGAGGCAATATGGACCTCAGCGGAAACTATGTCTTCAACGGCACTGAAAAGCAGGTTCTCGAGCGCAGTTCCAAGACCACCTATCTGGAAGACCGCAACCTCATCTACGACAACGGCATACCCAATAAAGAAGGCGAAAGGATGGGCGGATACAACCGCACGAATTCCTACGGACACCGCTTCGGAGTGCGTCTGGAGCATAAATTCTCTGAAAATACATCCATAATTTTCCAGCCTACCGTGAATTTCGGAACCGGCAATTACAGCCAGTTCTCGCGATTCAAGACGAGTATCGACCGACTTGACGGCAGGGATGTCCAGGAACTGAACGACGGCTTCACCAATTCCACAGGCCGCAACCGCAACCTTTCCACAGACGGATTCTTCCTCTTCCGCCAGCGGCTTGGAATTCCAGGAAGGACCATTTCCCTTATGAGCCGCTACTCCTTCTCCTGGAACCGGCTGTACGACGGAATCAACCAGTCCCTTACGAATGAATACAACGGGAGTGAGATTACCGGGGCAGAGAGAGTCAACCAGAAATTCACCAACAAGTCCAATTCCTCTTCGGTATTCGCCCGACTGGTCTATACCGAGCCTCTTGGCGCCGGATTCTACGTGGAAGCCAATTACCGCTTCTCCTGGAACAAGAACTTCTCAAAGAAGGAAACCGAGGATTTTCCTGTCCTCAAGGACAAGACAGACGGCTTTATCGCAGAGACCAGTGGAATCCCCAATCCGACCTATTCCAACGAAATCACCAACCAGTCCATCAACCATACCGCAGGCGTGAACCTAATGTTCCAGAAGGAAAAAATCCGTGCCCAACTCGGTGTGGCGGCGAATCCGACCTCGACATTCAACCGGACCATACGCGCCGGAGTGGACACGACCTACACGTCAAAAGTGCTGAACTGGGCTCCACAGGCCATGTTATGGTATGAAATAGACGACAACACAAACGTCCGTTTCTTCTATCACGGCCGCAGCGCGCAGCCTTCCACCTCCCAGCTCATGCCAGTGCCGGACAACACCGACCCTCTGAACGTATCCTTCGGCAACCCCTACCTGAAGCCTTACTTCAATCACAACATGAGAGGCGAGTTCCGCATCACCAACAAGAAGACCTTCTTCACTTTCAATGTCTATTTCAACGGTTCGTTCGTACAGTCCCCCATCGTCCACTCGACCTGGTACGGAGTTGACGGCGTGTCATACAATATGCCAGTCAACGGCCCTACGTCAGTGAACGCCAATATCCGCACCTTCTTGAATACGCCCATCGCCAAGTCCGATTTCTCCATCTACAATATGCTGAACGTCGGCTACAGCGCCTCCTCCTCGTATGTTGGAAGCAATATCCAGACGGACAAGTTCTATAAGGACGGCGAATTTGACTATGACGCGTTCCACGATGTCTATGACGACCTGGACTTCACCGAGAACCGCATCCGCACCCTCACCGTGACGGAGCGAATCCGCTTCACCTACAAACTGGACAACCTGGAGCTTCAGTTGGGCGGAAGGACCCGCTTTAATCATTCCTGGTACTCGATTACTTCACTGAACTCCACATCCACCTTCAACAACCAGATCAGGTTCAACGCCACCTACAACTGGAATCTTCCCGGCCTGTCCTTCGACACCCAGCTGGAATACAACTGGTACGCCGGCTACGTCACCCCTCAGGACGACCAGTGGGTATGGAACGCCCAGATATCCAAACTTCTCTTCAAGAAGAAAGTCACCCTCGCCGTACGCGCCTACGATATTCTAAACCAGGCCAAGAACCTGACTGTGACCGATAATTCAAACTACCATCAGGAATCACTCAACAATACACTCGGACGTTACATCATAGTTTCCCTTACCTGGCGCTTCGGAACCCAGAAGCCGAATCCGCGCGGCGGCGGCTTCGGCGGTCACGGCGGCGGACGCGGTCCACGCTTCTAAAAGAAAATCAAAATTTTATCATGGACAATAATATTGAGCAAAGACTAAAAGAACTGCTGGTCCCAATCCTCGGGCTTGATTCGGCTGACGAGATTTCATCTGACAGCGCCCTGGTGAGGGATCTCGGCGCAGAAAGCATAGACTACATCGAAATCCTTTACGCCATCGAAAATGAATTCGGAGTGAAAATCAACATGTCTGAAATATCTTCATACGACTGCGGACCCGACGGTCCCCCTGCCGACGGCCGCCTCACCGAAAAACTCGCCGAAAGGATCAACAGTGAATTCGGCGGCAGCCAGTTCAAGGCCGGAATGACCACGACAGACATTTTCCAGCTAATTTCTGTCCATAACATCGCTGTGCTGATAGAGAAAAAACTTGCCTGAATATGCGCTTCTATCTTGTAGACAAAGTTCTTGAGATGTCTCCCGGAAAGTATGTCGAGGGGGTGAAGTGCATATCTCTGAGCGACGATATCTTCAACGAGCATTTCCCCGGCTATCCCATTTTCCCGGGTTCCCTGATGATAGAAGGAATGGCTCAGATGAGCGGCATATTCCTGGAATGGTGCCGCAAGGAGGCCGGATACTCCCCCCGCAGGGCCGCCCTTACTCTGGTGCAGAAAATGAAATTCCGCGACATAGTCACACCTGGAGACAGGCTGATTTACAGGGCCGATGTCAAAAGCCTGTACCCGGAAGAGTACGGTGTAGTGACCGTCAAGGCCCTTAAAGACGGCAAACTATGCGCTGAAGGAGAACTGCTTTTCACTTTCCTTGAGATTACCGACCCCAAAATGCTGGAAATCTCGGACACCATCTCCGCATTCGCCTGCCGGGATGCAAAAATAGTGTTATGAAAGCAGTCTATCGCTCATTTGGTGCCTATGAAGAAATTCCTGTCCTGCCGCTTCTGAAGAAACGGAAACTGTTCAAGTATTATAACCGGGAGTCCATGGCAGCCGTACTTGTTGCGGACGGCTTTCTGAAAGCCAATCCTGTACCCGGGGACACAGCCTTCTTCTACGCCTCCGCAGAAGTCGAGAACTACTCTGTCTTCAGGGATATTTACGACAGATATCTGCAGTCCGGAATGGAGGAATTCGACGCGGCCGGCTACATCGCCATGACCCCTCCCCAGTCCCAGTTCAAGATGATGAGGAATATGGTTTCCTGTTTCATCTCCATAGAAAATGAACTGAGAGGCGACAACAATATCATCGTTGACAGCGCCTCTGCGCTTCTCTATTCTGCAATCACTGCCAGGACAGAAAGTGAAGTGCTCCTCGGTGCCGGCTTCCTTCACTATGACGGCAGCGTGGAAAGCGGCTTCGCCCTCGCAAGGCCTGATGAACTCCTGCACAATCCCCTGCTCGGCACGGATGCGCCGGCTATAGAATTCTTCAGGAAATGTCAGTAGTAATCACGGGTATAGGCGCCTGCAGTCCACTAGGCTGCAGTTTCCAGGAGAGCATGGAAACCCTCCGGAAGGGGCTTCCCTGCGTGGATGATATCGAGAACCTGGACACCCGTGGCTTTCCGGTGAAGGCCGCCGGAGAAATACGCCGTGCCGGGAAGGTAGTCAAAACCAGCAGGGAAATTGACCGCAAGATTTATTTCTTCGACAAAGCGCTTGAGCAGCTCGAATCCACGACCGCCTTCAGGGAACGCTACAGGGCAGATCAACTGCTGCTCAACATAGGAGGCGGAGTGGATTATTTCGACATAGAGACCGTCTTGCAGCAGAAGTCCTTCAGTCCTGGAGCAGGTCACCACAAAATGGCCTCGGATATGCGCGGACTGGCCCGTAAATGGGGCATCGCAGCCGGAAGTCACATATTCGCTTCCGCCTGCACCGCCTCTGCCCAGGCAATAGGCCTGTCATTCCGTATGCTTAAACGCGGCCTTGCCGGCGCCATAATCAGCGGCGGCAGCGATTCCATGATCTCTTACACCAACTATCTTGGTTTCTGCTCTCTCGGGACCCTTTCATCAAGCAGCGATCCTTCCCCTTTCAAATGCAAGCCCTGCGACCTCGAAAGCAGCGGCACCGTACTCTCTGAGGCATCGGTCGCAATACTGATGGAAAACAGCGGGAATGTTCCGGACAATGTCACTCCCCTCGCGGAAATCACCGGTTACGGCTGCACTATGGACGCCATGTCTGTTACCGATCCCGACCCATCAGGCCTGACTGCCGCAAAAGCCGTCCGGGCCGCCCTTGAGGAAGCATCGCTGAGCCCCGATGACATAGACTGCATCCATCTTCACGGCACCGGAACCATCAAGTGCGCTCCTTCGGAATACAACTGCCTCCGTGAGGTCTTCGGCCCCCGCATAGACAGCATTCCCGTCTATTCCATGAAAGGTCAGGTGGGACATTCCATCGGCGCCTGCACTGCAGTGGAAATACTCGGAGTGGTGTATTCCCTTCAGAACCAGGTGGTCCTTCCGACAGTGAATTTCCGGACTCCAAATCCTGCGGCGCCTTTCCGGATGGTAACTGAAGTTCCACTTGAAATACCTGTCAGAAACATACTCAAACTCAACTCCGCATTCGGAGGTCACAACACTGCATTAATTATTCGGAAATGGGAAAAATAGTTATTACCGGTGCCAGTTCTGAAATCGGACAGGCAATTGCGAGGACACTTTCCGGACTTGGGAAACCTATACTTCTTCACTGCAACAGCAATGCTTCAGTTCTCAGGGACTTCGACGCAGATATCGTCCAGGCAGACCTCTCCCAGGAAAATGAACTGGAGCGCCTTGTGAACACGCTTGGGGAAGTGGACATCCTCGTGAATGCAGCGGCCGTCACTGAAATAAACCTGCTTCCCTTCCTCACCGAAGAGGAGATTGAGAAAATGGTGTCGGTGAACATAATCGCCACCACGCGCCTCTGCCAGGCCGTTTTCCCCGGAATGTGCTCCAGACGCAGCGGAGTGATAGTGAATATTTCCTCTGTGACCGCAAGCAGAGTCTATCGTGGGCAGTCCGTCTATGGCGGCACGAAAGCCTATATCGAAGCCTTCACCCGGGGGATTGCTTCCGAAGGCGCGAAGAAGGGCGTCAGATGCAACTGCGTGGCTCCGGGTGGAATTGAAAGCGGCTCGCTGAAAAAGGTGGTAATAAATACCGGCAGCGACATCCTGAAAGACAGCAACGCCTCCGGCAAGTTCGGAAGGCCGGAAGATGTCGCGGCAGCTGTAGCCTATCTTTGTTCGGAGGGGGGCCGTTTCGTCAACGGCAGCACCATCCATGTGGACGGCGGGCAGTGGGTGGGTCTATAGACTCTTGTGTCCGACCGGGATAATCGCCCCGAGAATCATATTGTCGCGGAGACCGAGAATGCCGTTGAGCTGTTTTCCTGCCAGCAGCGGCCCGGTCATGTAGCATGCCCCGAGAGAGAGGCTCTCGGCTGCGAGAAGAATCATCATGGACACGCAGGAAAGGCTTTTCGTGAGGTTGTCATGCTCCCACAGCAGTATTTCTTCACTTGCGTTATCCCGGAGCATGGATCGCATGGTGGCTGTTTCGCGGCAGTACGGGACCAGCAGAAGAGGGGCGTTTTCAAAGAAAGTGAAACTGGCGGAATACCTCCGGAAAAAATTTCCGGCATCCTCCTCCATTTCTGAAGCAAGGGCGGCGGCACTCTCCCGGACTTGCGCCGCAAGGGAACGAATCTGCTGCCGGTCTTTTATCACGGCTATCTTCCAGCTGCTCCTGCCGGAAGCGAAAGGGGCCCTGGAGGCGATGGAAAGGACACTCTGCAACTCCTCCTCGCTGACAATGTCACTTTCGGAGAACTTTCTCTGGCTGTGGCGGTTTTCAGCGAGGAGGGTTAAAGCGGAGTAGAGGGATTCCATACCCTTAGTCTATACGGTCGAATCCGGTATAAGGACGGAGAACTTCTGGAATGGAGATGTAGCCATCCTTCTGATTGTCCTCAAGAAGGGCTGCCACGACGCGCGGCAGAGCCAGTGAACTGCCGTTCAGAGTGTGGGCAAGCTGAATCTTGCCGTTCTCGTCGCGATAGCGCAGCTTGAGTCGGTTGGCCTGGTAGCTCTCGAAATTGGAGACCGAAGAAATCTCGAGCCAGCGGCCCTGCGCGGCGCTCCACAGTTCGAAGTCGTATGTAATCGCGGAAGTGAAGCTCATGTCGCCGCCACACAGACGCAGGATGCGGTATTTCAGTCCGAGCGACTGGACGAGGCTTTCCACGTGGGCGACCATCTCGTCGAGGGCTGCATAGCTGTTCTCGGGCTTCTCCACACGCACAATTTCCACCTTGTCGAACTGGTGCAGGCGGTTCAGTCCGCGCACGTCCTTGCCGTAGGAACCGGCTTCACGGCGGAAGCAGGGAGTATAGGCAGTGAGTTTCTGGGGAAGCTGGCCGTTTTCCAGGATGATGTCGCGGAAAATATTGGTCACGGGGACCTCCGCAGTCGGAACCATATAGAAATCATCCAGATTGGCATGGTACATCTGCCCTTCCTTGTCAGGCAGCTGCCCGGTGCCGAAGCCGGACGCGGCATTGACCATAACCGGAGGCTCCACCTCGAAATACCCGGCAGCAGTGTTGCAGTCCAGGAAAAAGTTTATAAGAGCCCTCTGAAGTTTTGCGCCTTTGCCCTTATAGACAGGGAAACCGGCGCCGGTAATCTTCACGCCAAGGTCAAAGTCTATGATATCGTATTTGCGGGCCAGCTCCCAGTGCGGAAGCGCACCCTCGGGAAGTGCAGGATCCTCCCCTCCCATCTTGACGACAAGATTGTCCTCGGCACCCTTTCCTTCAGGAACGATGCTGCAGGGCAGATTCGGCAGAAGCACAAGTCTGGACTGGAGTTTTTCTGCAGTCGCGGCTGCCTCGGCGTCAAGTTCAGCGGAACGCTGCTTGAGAGCGGCGACCTGCTGCTTTGCAGCCTCGGCCTCTTCCCTGAGGCCCTGTTTCATCAGCGCGCCGATAGCTGCGGCGGCTTTCTTCTGCTCTGCGTTAAGTGCGTCACCCTCGACCTGAATGGCTTTGCGCCTGTCGTCCAGGGCAATAATCTCGTCAACTATTTCACGAGCCTGGAAATTTTTCACTGCGAGGCGTTCGATCACGAACTCCTTCCTCTCGCGTATGGTTTTAAGTGTAAGCATAGTTTGTTAAAAAAAATTTGGAGGACAGCCGCTCAGCTTGTCCTCCACATTTTGCTTCTCAGCGGCTCTTAGTTCTCAAAAGGAACAACGGAGACCCAGGATTTGTCACCTCTCTTCCTGACGAACTGAACAGTTCCGTCTATCAGAGCGTAAAGAGTGTGGTCCTTGCCCATTCCGACGTTTGCGCCGGGATTGTGAACGGTACCCCTCTGGCGGACGATGATGTTGCCGGCCTTTACGACCTCCTGTCCAAACTTCTTGATGCCAAGACGTTTGCTGTGCGATTCACGTCCGTTCTTTGAACTGGATTGACCTTTTTTATGTGCCATAATGTTGTCCTCCTAAATTAAGCGATAGCGTCCACGTGGATCTTCGTCAGTTTCTGACGATGACCGTTCAGGGTCTGGAAACCCTTGCGGCGAATCTTTTTGAAAACAAGAACTTTCTTAGCCTTGGCCTCGTCATCAAGGACAGTCGCCTTGACGCAAGCACCATCGACATAAGGGGTCCCGACTTTGACCGCCTCGCCATCCTGGACGAGAAGGACTCTGTCGAACACTACTTCTGCACCTTTGCCCGCCTTGAGACGGTTTACAAAGATCTCCATTCCGGCCTCAACTTTGAATTGCTGGCCTGCAATGTCAACGATTGCGTACATTTTATAAAACTTATTAAAAGTTTCCGGCCGTAAGCGGCGTTCTCCTGAACGCTCTTAATCAACAGCTTAGCGGTCATCTGAAATTTCGGACCGCAAATATAGACATTTCCTTCGGAAAAACCAAATTATTTCGCGAAGTAATACTTCTTTAACCAGTACTCCATCAGAGGGTCGATGAAATGCGGATTGTCGTTGGCGTCGAAAGTAAGTATTTCCTTCTTTGCGAGCGCCTCCTTGACGCGGGAGACATTGGCCGAGGAATGAAGGTCGTATTTGCGTATGACATCCGCGGCACTGAATCGCTGAACCCCATCCACGGCAGCCTCAAGAAGGGAAATCTGGTGCAGTGTCAGGGAATACATCGCAGAACGGAAGCGCGGTTCGTGAAGAGCCATAAGGCATTCCAGGGTTTCCAGCAGTATAGGCTCCATGATATAGCCCTTAGACTTGGCGTCGCAAATCGCCGAGAAGTGGTTGATATACCAAAGATGCCCTTTGAAAAGCCGGCAGGCGCCGATCAGAAGGTCTCTGTCTATGACCTTTCCGCCGGACAGAAAGCCCTTGATAATATGCTCGGCAACCTCCTTCTCGTCCACTTCGGAGAGTTTGACCCTCTCGACAAGACGCACAAAGATATGCCGTCTGGAAAAAATATCATTCATGGCATTGACCTGGGAGCCGCAGAGCACATAGCTCGCCTCCCGGCTGCCGGAGTCTATATGACTCTGCATTACCCTCGCAATCTGGCGCATCAGTTTCTCGCCACCGGGCAGGTTGTCCAAATTCTGAAACTCGTCGATGATGACGACGCACCTCTCACCCCTGTCCCTGGCCAGCTCCCACGGCAGATTCAGCATCGCCTCAAAATCATTGTCATCCAGATCCCAGCTGAAGGAAATAAGCTTGTCGGACTGGGAGAAACGGTCCATGTCGAAGACAAAGTGGGTGCCGGGGAGATATTTCTCCACCATGGAAGCGTATTCTTCGGCGGTGGCCCCGACCATTCTCAGTAGCGAAGACCCGAGCCTTTCCATGAACGATTCTATGCTGCGTATGTCTATAATGGAAAACTGCGCCGCCGTGAAACGGTTTCCGCTCATCCTCATGTTGAACAGGGACTGCTGGATAAGAGATGTCTTTCCAGTCTTTGGCGGTTCCCACATAACTATATGTTCACCCTGCAGAAGCAGGTTCTGAACAAGCATCGCGTCGCCTTTGCGGCCTATGAAATTCTTGCCGCTGACGTATTTGTCATAAATGAACGCACCATCCATACAAAACAAATTTGTTTCAAAAATAACAAATTATTTTGAATCTTCAGAAGATTTCATAGCATTCTGAAGCTGGGCCGACTCTTCTGCGGAAAGTTCGGAAGTGCCTTCGGTCGCATCATAGTGCTGACGGCCCTTGCTGTCCTGTATCAGATTCTGCGCCTGATTCTGGGCTATGGCCTTCTCTACGCCAATTTCGAAAATATTATGGATATTGTCCAGAAGATTGTACTGAACGGCGTTAAGTTCCTTGGTGAAAACAGGAACATTTGTATCCTTGTACTTGGCCTTTCCGACCCCGTATTTGATATGGTCGAAATCCTTTCCTGTCACATTGATTCCGAACTTGAACGGAATGGGAGACTTGATTACGGACAAGTGGTAATTGAACGACTTGTCCAGGTTCTGCAGGCCGCTTGCGGCAAGGGTGTACCGGTCCACGCCGAGAACGAAGGGGAACACCTCCAGCACATTGTTCCGGATCATTCCGCTAACCGACATCTTGTCCACGGTCAGTTTGCGTTTATCCTTGAACATCAGCAGTTTGGCAAGTCTTGTGAACTCGGGGCTGTCCTGCAGGGTCAGATCCTTTCCGGAAATCTTCATTATACCGTCTATCGATGGGAGCACGAGGTCCATCCTGATGTCCAGGTCGGAAGTGACCGCAATCTCACAGTCCAGATATCCGGAGAAGGTCTTCAGCATAGGCATCACTTCATCGACCTGCGGGAACAGGGTAATCACCTTCTCGGCGGTAATATCCACCAGGTTAAGGTCGAATCCCGCCTTGAGTTCGTTCTTGGTACGCGTGGAGTAGAAGCCTTCGAAATATATATCCCCCATGTTGGAAGTCGCCACGGTATTGGTAATCTGCAGGGTCCGCTGGCGCATGGCTATGTCCGCGGCCGCCCAGGTCACAAGCAGGCTGTCGTAGCGGATTTTATTGGCTTCCAGGGTAATCTTCGCTGTCAGGTTGGACGGGATGACTATCAGCGATGAAAGGCTGTCCGAAACCTCCTCCATTTCCACCGGAGCCACGTCTATGCTCTCGTCGCTTTCATCTTCCCGGGCCTGACCTTCAGGAACATAGGTACGGCTGTAGGCATAGGCCCGCATCAACTCGTTGGCATCTATGTAATTGGAGGTGATATTGGCGTCCAGAGCCAGCCGGCCGCGCCCGCTGGAGGAAGTCAGCGCCCTCCTGAGACCAGTCAAGCTGGCCTTTCCGGACACATCCGATTCGCCGGATTTGATGGTGAGGCTGGAGAGTTTTATCTCATTATTGTTTACCGAACCCTTGACATCGCTGACCGAGGTCTTCAGGGGGAAGGACGGAATGCCGAGCCGTGCACGTTCCATGGAAATGTTTCCGCTGAAATCCCACTCCCTGACGTATTTGGACACAGCATCTCCCAAACTGAGGGAAATATCCTTGGCCCTGAATTCGCTCTCCGAAAGATATGCCGGTACAGGGCGGTTGCGCCAGTGGTGCCTGAACAGGGAGTCCCTCGGAATATCCGGATAAACCCTCTGGAGCGAATCCAGCAGATGCCGGCGCTTTGAAGCCATCCGGGGGTCCGCCACATGTCTGCCTGCGGAAATGTCGAACTTAAGGTTGCGAAGTCCGCTGCGAAATGAGCTGTTCCGGATGAATATCATCTCAGAATTGCTAGAAAGCGCCAATTTCGCAGTCTTGGTCACCTCGGTGGCAGGAGTGATGCGGAAGGTCTCGCGGGTGTTCCGCAGGGCCACGCCGAGATTGTCCCCGTCGCGAAGACGCAGCCGACCGGCCTTCAGATAGCCCATAAAAGCGGAGAGGTTGTCGCTTCCTTTGAGAAGCTTGTCGGAATTCTGGGCTAGCAGCAGTATGTCCCCTCCCCTTATGAACATATTCTCCTTATAAGTCACGTCCAGGGTGTCGATTGCCGCCTTTAGCCCAAGCACCCGAGCTCCTTTCTTCAGGTTGCGGTCTATCTTGTTGGGCCTTGTCTCCAGGCTGATGTCAGCGACTGGAATACTCGCCGTCAAAGTGTCCTGGCGGTCATTTATTTCGACATTCCGGGCCTTGATATCGGCCTTGATATCAGCCTTGCCTATTGAGGCCATATTGAGCTGTGACAGCAGTGCACGCGCATGGATGGAGGAAGTCAGACGTCCCTGCCCGGAAATTCCGCGTGAGGAGGTGAATGCACTCGTCAGGGAGTCTATCCTGGCGGAAAGGCTGCCGTCCAGGCCAAGGCCCGGATTATCCCCGAGCACGTCATGAACAAATCCGTCGGCCCCGAGTTCCGCCCCGTACATTTTCAGTTTGAGAGCGATAATGTCTATGTTGACGGCCGACAGCGAATCAGTTGAGGCGTTGGCGTCGAATTCGATTTTGCCTGTGCCGTCTATGCCCTCATAGCGGAAGGTGGAACGCGGCACCCTGAGGAAGGCGCTCATGTCCGGCATCTGACCGGTCGCGGAATCATAGACACCGCAGGCGTTCATCCTGGCGCTGACCACTGCGTTGGTCGATAATTTCTTGATAGCCGGAAAGTTATCACCGAAGTAGTCTATAGTCTCCGCAAGCGACAGCTCCGGTATGGACGCCATCGCATCCAGCCAGAGTTTCTCACCCATCGCTGCTCTCCCGCTCAGTCCCAGCCCCAGGGTCGCGGCGCGGAGGTTCAGGGTATCCACCCTCACCGTATCGGCCACATAGCCTCCCCTGCCGTCTATGGACACGGGAATCCGCATGCGCCCGAAGCGGCCGGTGCGAAGGAAAGCCTTTCCGTTTGCCTCCAATGCCACATCTGAAAGACCGCCGTCGATCTTCAGCCTTTCCACCGCGAACGCCAGGGTGTCGGAAGGCAGGCGGCCAGAGACGAAAGCACTGTCCAGAAGAAGCGACGCCTCGCTCCCGGGAAGGTCGTATGTCATCACATGTCCCTTCAGGAAAATGCCCTTCATCGTGACCATCGCAAAGAGCGTGTCTTCCGGGTCAGTATAGACCACGAAGGGCCTTCTGACAAAGCGTACCCGGTGGATGTCTATAGGTGGCAGCGGCTTGGAAGTAGTATCCTTCTCGGAAGCAGCGATCTTTATAATATTCCAGTTGGCCGCGGTCGAATCAAACTTATGGGCAAAAATACGAGGCTTGACAAGTTCCACGCCGCGCACGTCGTAACGGCCGCTGATAAGACTCATATAGTTCAGCACCACTCTGGCTCGTGTGAAAGACACCAGAGTGTCCACTCCCTCACTGCCACGGCCGGCCTTCAGAAGCGAGAAACGCCTGCGGGCGATTTCCCCGCTGTCCAGGCTGTCATAGACCGCAAAAGTCTCATGGGGATAGGTCAGGGCGAAGTCGTCAAGGGTAACAGCGAGATTGGGAAATGAGGTGAAGACCGAAGCGTGTACGCGGCTGAAATCCAGAGAACCGTCCACATACTCTGCGGCGATACGGTTGACTATCCTGGTGAGGACCTTCGAATTGAGAGCAATCTGGAGAACGATGAAAACAGCAGCCAGAAGCCCCACGAGCCCCCAAATTGTACCCTTTATTATATTACTCACCTTCACGATACGCAAATATATAAAAAAAGATGGCTTCGAGAGCCATCTTTTACGAAAATATGCAAGATTTCTTATTGTTCCTCTGCAAGACGGAGATGCTGTACGTAAACCGCTTTCTGATGGGCGATTCTCTTTTTCACAGAAGGTTTCTCGAAGGCCTTGCGGGCGCGGAGTTCGCGTACGGTACCGGTCTTTTCGAATTTACGTTTGAATTTCTTCAGAGCGCGTTCGATATTTTCACCTTCCTTGATGGGTACGATAATCATTCTGTTTACACCTCCTTTTTCTTGGGACCGCAAAGGTAGCAATAATTTTTGAAAAACAAAAAGTTTCAGCCGATAAGCGCTTTCATCTGGGGCAACTTAGAGAGTGCGGACTTGAACAGCGCCACCTGGTTGCGGGTGCGGACGAGGTTGTGTCCAGGATATTTAATCTTGTAATAAGTATCGCCGTTGATGTAATCCGCAAAGAAGCGCACCGCCTGCATATAGGGGAAAAGCAGCGCCGCAAATGGCAGATTCTCCCGTTCAACACTGGTCAGGAAGGAGGACGCTGATTCCAGGTAACCCTTGGAGAAGGCTTCAAATATGTCCATGCGGAAGTCCACCTTATCCACCGCCGGATCGTCTTCGGCCACGGTGTTGGCGGCGGTGCGAAGGAAATCCCCGAAATCAGAGAACACATAGCTCGGCATCACAGTGTCAAGGTCTATGACGCAGAGCACATTGCCATCCGAATCGAACATCATGTTGTTCACCTTGGTGTCGCAGTGGCAGATACGCTTGGGCAGTTTGCCCTCGCGGTGCAGTCTTTCCGCCTTGCACATCTCCTCTTCATAAGGAAGCAGGAAGTCCAGAATTTCGCGAACCTCTTTCTCGGCCATGCGGCCCGCCCTGTCTGCTGCTACAGCCTCGCGCAGCTGACGGGCACGCAGCTCCATGTTATGGAAATCCGGTATGGTTTCGCCGAGTTTGTCCGGGATGTCCGCAAGCATAGCCTCGAAGTTGCCGAAGGCCTTACCGCAGAAATAGGAATATTCGGGAGTGACAGCCTCATAGGTATAGGCATCGGGAATGAACACCATCACCCTCCAGTATTTGCCGTCCACCTCGACATAGGTTTTGCCGTCCTCCCTGGAGGGCACGAAACTGAGCACCTTGCGGTCTATGTCGCACTCCCCCGCCGCCTCCAGTTTCCTGCGGATATGCCTTGTAACCGCCTCGATGTTGTTCTGAAGCAGGTCCACATCCCGGAAAATGGCGTTATTGACCCTCTGGAGCACATAGTCGTGGGGGCCGTCGGTATGGACCTTGAAAGTCTCGTTGATAAGACCGTTTCCGAGCGGCTTCACCTCCAGCACCTTGCCCTCTATGGCAAACTTTTCAACTATTTCTTTCATACTGCAATGAAATTAGAAGGCGTAACTGAATCCCTTGACCACATCCCAGCTTCCGCGCGTGAAATCAGGCACTTCCACGGGAGCGCAACCATTCTCGATGGAGATGCGCGAGAGTTCGCCGATGCAGCACCACTCCGCGAGGTCATAGACATCCATATCCAGCGGAAGGCCCTTGTGCAGGCAGTAAATCAGGCGGTAGTCCATAATGAAGTCCATGCCTCCGTGACCGCCGACGATTTTGGCGAGTTCCTCAAGCTCGGGCGTAAGGATTTCGGGACGGTGCCCGTCGAGAAGCGCGTCGAGAGAAGCACCTTGATAGACAATTTCACCGTCGAGGTTTTCGAAATTGATTTCGCCCCCGGCGGCCTGGCCGAGGCAGACCTGCTCTACAGGATACTTACCCACATAGCCCGAAGTTCCGACAAGCTGGTACATCCTGGTATATGGACGCGGCGTCATCACATCGTGCTCGATAAGGATGGTCTTGCCCTTTTCGGTGCGGATCATCGTGGAAGTCTGGTCACCGTTGGCAAAGTCGGTGCAAGGCTTTCCAGTGCGCTTTTCGACAAGCTTGGGACCATTGAACGGGTCAGTATCCATGGCGACCAGGGTCTTCATCCTGTCACCGCGATGGATATTCAGAGCCTGGCAGACAGGGCCCATTCCGTGGGTCGCATAGACATCGCCGCGATGCTTCTGGTTATAGTCCAGACGCCAGTTGTTCCAGTAGTAGTCCCAGAACGGGTCCAGATTGTGGCAGTAGGCGCCTTCGGCGTGGATAATGTCTCCGAGGAGGCCTTCCCTGGCGAGCTGCAATCCTGCGAGTTCGAAGAAGTCATAGACACAGTTCTCCAGCATCATGCAGTGCTTCCTGGTCTTCTCGGACATGTTGATAAGGTCCCAGCAGTCCTTCAGGGTGGGAGCCGCGGGAACTTCCACAGCCACATGGTGGCCGCATTCCATGGCATAGAGCGCGAGCGGAACGTGGCTCAGCCAGTCGGTGCAAATATAGACCAGGTCCACATTCTCAAGCTCGCAGAGGCTCTTCCAGCCATCTTCACCGCTGAAGCCCTCGGGGCGCGGTCGTCCCATGCTCTCGATATAGTTCTGGACAGCTTCAGTCCTTTCGGGGACTATGTCGCAAACGGCCACGACCTTGGTGCCGGGCAGGTACATGAAGCGCGGAATGGCGCTGCTGCCCCTCATGCCCAGACCTATGATGCCGATATGGACAGTGTCTATCGGCTCGGCTGCGAAGCCGAGCATGCTCTCTGCGCCGGCAGGCCGGGGAGGAATCTTGGTCTTGATGACCTTGGAGGCACTGCTGCAGGAAGAAATCAGCAACGCAACAGTAAGGATAGCAAATAGTGTCTTTTTCATAGTGTGGTAAACTTTAAAATCGGATTTCTTGCAGCCGCTGTTTCATCCGGCCGGCGTACCGGAGTATTGTGAGGAGCGTCCTGAAGTATACGCGGGTCCTCGGCCGCCTCCGCGGCGATTTTGCGCATGACCTCTATGAAAGCGTCCAGAGTCTGCCTGGATTCCGTCTCCGTGGGCTCTATCATAAGCGCCTGGTGGAACAGCAGCGGGAAATAGATGGTCGGGGCGTGGAAACCATAGTCCAGCAACCTCTTCGCTACATCCAGGGTCGTGGCTCCGTGGACGTCGTCATGAGCCCCGTCATCAATCAGTCCGTCGAAGACGAACTCATGCTTGCAGACACCTTCGATGGGGAGCTTATAGACATCCTTCAGGCTCTCCTTTATATAGTTCGCGCCGAGAACGGACAACTGCCCTACAGCCTTCAGATTCTCCTTTCCGAGCATCTTGATATAGGCGTCGGCACGCAGGATGACTCCGAAATTGCCCATGAAAGCGGAGACTTTTCCAGCGGAAGTATCACTGTCAGTAACTATATGGAACTTATTGTCCCTCAGCACAACTCTCGGCAGCGGAAGGAACTTCTCAAGATGCGCTGCGACACCCACCGGACCGCTGCCCGGACCGCCGCCGCCATGAGGAGTGGAGAAAGTCTTGTGAAGGTTCAGGTGCATTATGTCGAAGCCCATGTCGCCGGGACGCACCATACCCATGAGGGGATTCATGTTCGCCCCGTCATAGTAGAGAAGGCCGCCGGCCCCGTGGACCAGAGAGGCGATTTCCCTGATTTCCCTCTCGAAGAGCCCCAGAGTATTCGGATTGGTCATCATAATACCGGCGACAGAGCTGTCCAGCAGGGGTTTCAGATCCTCAATGTCTATCCTGCCGTCCGGCTTGGACTTGACCACGACCACCTGCAGGCCGCATACGGCTGCCGATGCAGGATTGGTGCCGTGGGCGCTGTCCGGGACTATCACCTTGACACGGGCGTCATCGCCGCGGGAACGATGATAGGCACGCATGACCATCAGACCGGTCAGTTCCCCGTGCGCACCGGCGCATGGATTGAATGTGAAGGCCGAAAGGCCCGTGATGGCCTTCAGGGCCTGCTCGGTTTCATAATAGACCTCGAGCACTCCCTGAATGCTCTCTTCGTCCTGAAGCGGATGGATGGCGGCAAATGCAGGCAGCGCGGCAATCTCCTCGTTTATCTTGGGATTGTACTTCATGGTGCAGCTGCCGAGCGGATAGAAACCTGTGTCCACGCCGAAATTCATCTGCGAGAGATTGGTATAGTGGCGCACTACGTCGGCCTCGCTCACCTGCGGAAGGGCTGGTCTGTCCTTTCGCAGCTGCCCTGCAGGCAGTTCTGTCCTGGGGAAGCGGTTCTTCGGAAGCGAATATCCCTTGCGCCCCGGGGCGGACAGTTCAAAAATCAGTTTATCGTAGTATTTCATAGCTCCGCCTCCTTCACTGCTTTAACAAGTTCGTCAATTTCCTCGCGGCTGCGCTTTTCCGTGGCGCAGAATAGGGAGAATCCCTCCTCTGAAGGCAGCGCCGCGAATAAGCCCTTATCCAACAGCGCCTTGTGCAGTTTCATGGCATCTCCTTTGGGCCTGAGGGCAAATTCCTTGAGGAACGGTTTTCCGGGATTCGGATCTTCGAACCGGCCGGTAGATAGAAGTCCGTCCTTGAGATAGTGGGCGGCGTCGGAAGAGAGTTCATTTACTTCCTGAAGGCCCTGAGGGCCCATCAGTGAGAGATAGACCGTCACGAAGAGCGCCATCAGCGACTGGTTGGAGCAAATATTGGAAGTCGCCTTTTCACGCCTTATGTGCTGCTCCCTCGCCTGGAGGGTGAGCACGAAAGAGCGCCGACCTTCGCGGTCTGTGGTCTGACCGACGATGCGTCCGGGCATCTTCCTGAGGAGTTCGCTTCTGACCGCCATGAAGCCCACGTACGGCCCGCCGTAAGTAAGCGGAATGCCGAGGCTCTGGCCGTCTCCTACAGCAATGTCAGCACCGTCTTCCCCAGGAGTGCGCAGTACACCGAGGGCAGAAGGATCGCAGTATTCAATCATGAGCCCCTTGCCTTCGTGGATGAGCCCGGCAAAGCCGCTGTGGTCTTCGATAATTCCCAGGCGGTTCACCTGCGGCACGACTATCGCCGCCACATCCCCCGCCGCCAGGGCGGCCCTGAGGCAGTTCGGGCAGGTCTGACCGCCCATAACGGGCACATACCCGAGGGGAACACCGTGGAAAGAGGCGTAGGTTTCGATTACCTTGCGGACCTGGGGCAGCAGGCCTTCGGAAAGAAGCACCTTGTCCTTGCCCCGGACAGCCGAAGCCGCCATCATCACCGCCTCAGCCGCTGCGGTCGGACCGTCATAGAGGGAGGCATTGGAAACGTCCAGCCCGGTAAGGGCGCAGATCATGCTCTGATACTCGAAGATATAGCGCAAGGTTCCCTGGGAAATCTCGCACTGGTACGGAGTGTAGGCTGTCAGGAATTCAGAGCGGGAGAGGATGTACGGCACGACTGAAGGAGTATAATGGTCGTATGCTCCCTGTCCCACAAACACCTTCAGGGGCACATTTCTGGACGCAAGCGCCTCGAAATGGTTTCTGACTTCCTGTTCGGAAAGAGCCTCGGGGAGGTCATACTCCCCCTTGAAGAG
The DNA here is from genome assembly GCA_017544265.1 of Bacteroidales bacterium. Classification (GTDB taxonomy): domain Bacteria; phylum Bacteroidota; class Bacteroidia; order Bacteroidales; family UBA932; genus Cryptobacteroides. Next base: position 45,136 of record JAFYEM010000043.1, read on the forward strand.
GCAATCCTCCGGGACGTCGGAATACAGTTCGTCCAGGGACTTGACTCCGATGCGCTCCAGCATTGCCCTGATATCTTCCCCGGTATGGGGAAAATATGCAAACGACGACATATCTGTTATCCTATGAGTTTGCGGTAACCGTCGGCGTCAAGAAGATCCTCGAGTTCCGTAGGGTCAGACATTTCAATCTTTATGAGGAATGCGGCATAGGCATCTTCATTGACCTTCTCAGGGGCGTCCAGAAGCTGCTCGTCGACTTCCACCACCTTGCCTGAAACCGGGCAGTAAAGGTCGCTGGAAGCCTTCACGCTCTCAAGCGCGCCGAACACGTCGCCTTTTTCGAATTCATCGCCCACCTCGGGGATATCCACATAGGTGATGTCTCCCATCTCGGCTTGTGCAAAATCGGAAACACCGATAATCGCAACATTGCCGTCCACTTTTACCCATTCGTGTGACTCCGCATAGAGGAGTCCGTCAATAACCTTGCTCATAACTTATTTTTTATAATTGGTTTGATAAAATCTTTTCTTCACAACGGTCGCTGGAAATACCTTGTTGCGGATGCGCACCTGCAGTTCTGTCCCGAGTGCGGATACCGCCTTGTCCACAAGGGCGAAGCAGATGCTCTTGTCCTGGGAAATGGACCTGTAGCCCGTGGTAACTTCGCCTGCCGGGGTGCCGTCGGGCAGTTCCACGGCATAACCGCTGCGCGGAATGGCCCTGTCATGCACTTCCAGCCCGACAAGCTTGCGCACGATTGCGCCGGCCTTCTGGGCGACGATGGCTTCCCTGCCTATGAATTCTGCCTTTTCCAGATTGCAGAACATGGACAGGCCGGCCATCACCGGAGAGATCCCGGCACTTAGTTCATGTCCGTACAGAGGCAGGCCGGCCTCGAAGCGGAGGGTGTCCCGGCAGCCGAGACCGCAGGGCGCGACTCCCGACTCAATCAACGCATCCCACATCCGGCAGATGGCCTCCGGAGCGGCATAGACCTCGAATCCGTCTTCGCCGGTGTAGCCGGTACGGCTGACTATTACGCCATCCTTCACCATAAAGGAATAGAAGCCCAGGGAGGAGCCGTCAATTCCCAGCACCCTGCCGAGAACTTCCTCTGAACGAGGGCCCTGGAGGGCGATCTGGCCCCATTTCTCAGACTGGTTGTCAATAATTACGCCATACTTCCCTTTCTGCGAGCGTATCCACTCGTCGTCTTTTGCGATGTTCGCGGCATTCACCACAAGCAGGAAACTCTCAGGGGCAAGCCGGTACACCAGAAGGTCATCGACCACACCTCCGTCCGGATACAGCAGCATCCCGTAGAGTATCTTCCCACATTCGAGCGAAGCAGCGTCACCCGTGAAAATATGATTCACGAAAGCCGCTGCATCCGCACCGCTGACGAAAATCTCGCCCATGTGCGAAACGTCGAAAACTCCGCACTCATGCCGCACGGCATTATGTTCATCCGCAATACCGGAATACTGGATGGGCATATCGTAACCCGCGAAGGGGCTCATCTTGGCGCCGAGCGCCAGGTGTCTTGAATGGAGACAGGTCTCCAGAATGGTCTCACTCATTTGAATAGAGGTTTTTTACAAAAGTAGCAGTGTCAATATTTTTAAAGTAATCATTCAGATAAAACCCTTCAAGAGCCTCACTCACATTGATTTCATTGTCTATGATACCACACAGACGGCGGTTTATCTCGGGCTGCGCCCCGTCGGCAATCACAAAATAATCCCCGTCAATGCGGACGCTGCGGATACGCCTGTCCTCCTCAAGTTCCAGATGCACATTATACTGCCCGGAATTCTCCACCCTGAACGAGGCCTCCCTGCCGTGCACCCCAGCCCTTCCTGCGAGAAAGTCCCTGTCGCGGTAACTCATGGCAATGGCCTCAATTTCCTTTACTGCAGCGGCGCCGAGTATGATATTTCCGTCATTGAAAAGCGCCCTGTGAAGATGTGCTCCGAAACGCTCCAGCGTCCAGCCGGGAAGCAGTTCTGAAAGGTTCCTCACCCGGCTCCGGACCGATGGGACAGCTTTGAATCTTGCCTTGGAAGGCCTCAGAGCCTTTTCCATAGCCGCGAAATCAGTGTCGAACAGCATCGTGCCGTGGACTATTCCGGCTGTGGGTGTCACGAAAAACGCATTGCCGGAGACCTTGCCGCCGCCAGCGAGAATGTCATTGCGGCCGGACACCACCGCATCAACCCCGGCGCTGCGAAGAGCGCCGCATACGTCGTCCATAAACGATGAAAACACTTCTTCCACACCCGCGACCGGGCATATCGCCGAAATCATGATATTTCCCGCGTCCGCATAGACACAGCCGCCGCCGCTTTTGCGCCGCTGCATGTCTATCCCAGCTGCCTCGCAGTACGGGATGTCTATCTCGGCTGCGGGATCCTGATTACGGCCGTAGATAACCGTGGGGGGCACACTCCACAGGAAACCGGCGCGTTCCCCTGAAGGAATTATCTCCGCGGCATGACGTGCTGCATACTCCTCAGCGGCGAGATAGAAACACAGCATCCGGCCTGTTTCGACGCAGCGGAGCGACTCCGCGGATATGTCCAGTTTCAGGTTCAGCATCCCAACAATTCTTCGCTAATAAAGCGCATCAGTTCCATATTGGTTCTCAGGTTCAGTCCGAAATCTTCTTCCCGGCCGCCTTTTGCGCGGGAAATCTCCCCGCATACGTCAACCGCAACTATTTCCCCGGCTTCCTCCCTGACTGCAAGCAGCGCATCTTTCACGTCATTCAGCGTGAATTCTCCCTGCGACCAGTCGGTCCTGGCATAATCCCGGGACATTATGTCCTTGTCCAGGGAAATATAAACGCGACCGGAGCCACGGACTTCCTTCCTCAGCGAGGGAATGTCCCTCAGACAGCCCTCAGGGCCGAAGATGACCACTTTCTCAAGCAGCGGATTGCCGATTGCCCCTGCCCAGCTTCCACAGCTGAGCATCCCGGGGAATTCCGGCTCCTGATTGTCCGGATGGTTGTCCAGAAGCACCATGGTGAATGGACCGTCATAAAGCATTTCAGCGAGAAGGGCTGAAAGGTAGTGATAGTCCCCGCTGTCTATGAACCGGAGTTTCTCTTCAGAGTACGGGGCCAGTTCCCTGCGGAGAATCATGCCGGAGTCTTCCCCGAGGTAACACGAGGTTCCCTCCAGCTTTCTCAGATCCAGCATCACATAGTCTTTACTCGCGGCGTCGAGCGCGGATGCAAAGGCTTCTTCCCGGTACACTCCGGACAGGTCGATTATCAGCATAGCATTATAATAACTTGTAAATATAGGCAGAATATTCTGTCTTTACAAGCACTACCCGCTCGCGCGAAGAAAAATCTTCATTTTTGCGACTCCGATATTTGTTTTTATTTAAATGATTGATTTATAGAAGATACAACAATTTTGTTAAGCAATATAACAAATTAGTTAATATTGATATTCGATAAAATCGGAGATAAAAAATTCCCCGGAACCGAGGTGCCGGGGAATAAAAGCCGGGTATAAAAACTTAGTAAGTGACCACGGGAGGAAGAGCCTTCGCTGCGTCGATGAAACGCTGGAGTTCAGCCTCGGTGGGGACCCTGCGGGTAAGGTGTTTTGCCTCGTTTACCTCGAGCATCTTCTTCGCCAGATTGTCCGCCCTGCGGGTTGCGAATTCCTTGACGGTATCCACACCGGCAGCTTCGAGAAGTTCAGCGAACTGGGGGCCGACTCCCTTCACGCGGAAAAGGTCTGCATGGTTAACCCAGGTAAGGATGAGTTTGCCGGAGATTCCGGTCTCTTCTTCCAGAGCTTTGCGGCACTTGGGACATGCACCCCTTTCGAGGAGCTGATCCACAGTTACGATGCCAGCGGCAATGAGTTTCTCGCCATAAGCGGCGCCGATACCCTGAATGTCAACAATCTTGTAGGTCATACGATTTTAGTTTAAAGGTTATTGTTAGTGAAATCATTGTTCTTCACATCTCCAAATTTACAAAAATTTTCAAATTCGAGCAAAATTTTTTATATTTGCCAATAGATACGGCCGCTTTATGGAAATCTATCCTATAGACTCTGGGAAAATCTACTACTCCGAGGACTTGCTCACGCTGGATTGCGAAGAAGGTCCCGTGACTATGCGTATCGGAGAATGGATTTGCAAAGACCCTGTCCGGATTCATCGTATGATAATAAAGGACAAGGCCTTGCAGGTGGACCAGATGGAGGTGTTCAATCCCCTCTTCAGCAAGCTCCGCAGGGCAGATTTCGACTACTACCGCAGGATTATGGGACTTCGGATGCTCATAGACTTTCCAGGCTATTCATCCGAGATTGAGGCCAAGATTCCTTTTGACACCGACCCTATCGCATTTTATAAATGGTGGCGCAAGGGCAAACATGAAAAATATGTCCACCTCTCCCCTGCCTACCAGTTCAAACTTTTCCAGAAAGTTTCGGTGATGGAGCCGAAAATCATGCTCAAGAAAGATCTGGAATTCCTAAGGAACTTCTGACCGGTATGTCTGAACTTCTCTCCCGGATGAAATTTCTTACCGCCCCGCTACCCGAGGACCTCGAAAATGACGTCTGGGACGGGGATAATTGCGTGAGCTACTCTTCCGACGGGCAGAAACTGCTGGACGCAGAGGTGTTCCCCGAAGAAATAAGCGTCCGCGAGGGCTGCCGGATAATCTGCGACGAAGCCTTCGCATTCCAGCCATATATGGCCGAAAGCTGGCGCACCGGGCAGGAGCCCCTGGAAGAGGAGAGGATTTCCGACCTTGCAAAAATATCCCTTCCGGACAGCGTTACGCATATCGGTGAAGGAGCTTTCCGCGAATGCGGCATGCTGCGCAGCCTGAAATTTCCCAGGGAACTTGTCTATATCGGTCCGGAAGCCTTCCAGGACTGTTTTTCCCTTAAAAAGGCCATACTGCCCAAAGGCCTTCTGTACATAGGCGAGCATGCCTTTTTCTGCTGTGACGAGCTTGAGAAAGTCCGGATTCCCTCCGGCATACAGTTCATAGGCTCCGGTGCTTTCAACGGCTGCGACTCCCTCATGGAAATAGAAGTTCCACGGGGAAGCCGAGATGCCGTAAAGGCTCTTCTGCCCGGCAGGATGCATAAATTAATTAAAGAAAGATGAAATCCAGTAACGACGCCGGACTGCGATTCACTGTCCGCGAAGACTCCACGCTGCTTAAATACCTGTTTGAACTGTTCCCGGACGAAGGAAAGACTTCCGTGAAGAAGAAACTCTCCCTCGGCCAGTTCCTGGTCAACGGACGCACAGAAACAGCATTTGACGCAGTTCTGCACAAGGGCGACACCATTCTGATGCTCCCCAAGGGCATTTCGAAGGCCCGCGCATCCCGCAGCGACGTAAAAGACGCAGTGGAGAAAGAAGGAGTCACGATTGTCTATGAGGACGATCATATCCTGATTGCCGACAAACCCTCCGGGCTACTGACAATCTCCACCGCAAATGGTTCAGACGCCAAAACATCCAAAAGAGAAAAGACACTGTACGCCATCCTGAACAAGTATGTGAAGGTAAGCGCCAGTTCGGAAAGGAAGGAGGATCTTATCAGCGGCCGTACCCCCGACAGAAGTCCGAAAAAGATATGGATCGTCCATCGCATCGACCGCGGCACATCAGGTCTTCTCGTGTTTGCGAAAGATGAGAGGACAAAGCAGATTCTGCAGTCAAGATGGAAGGAACTCATAATTGAAAGGACCTATACTGCCTATGTCGAAGGCACGCTGGAAAACGCGAGCGGAGTAGTTCAGAGTTACCTCTACGAAAACCCTAAATCACTATATGTAACCTCTTCTGACACAGAATCAAAGGAGAGCAAGCTTGCTATTACGCATTATCGCTGCAAAGGCTTTGTCACACTGGAGAAAAAGTACAATTACAGCAAGGTCGAATACTCCCTTACCACTGGCCGTAAACACCAGATCCGTGTCCATAGCGCCGAACTCGGGCACCCTATTGCCGGGGATGGAATCTACGGAGCTGAAACCGATCCGATCAGCCGCATCGCCCTTCATGCCGGCACCCTGGTGCTGCGCGACCCCTATTCCAAGGCGGTGATACGCACTAAATCTCCCCTTCCCAGGGCTTTTGACCGCTTCGAAAAGAAACTGAGGAATGGCTGACTACTTCCAGAGAACCCGGCTGCTGCTTGGTGACAAGGCCATGGAGCGCATCGCCACCGTGAGGGTTATCATCTTCGGTATCGGCGGAGTCGGAAGCTGGTGCGCCGAGGGACTTGTGCGTTCCGGAATCCGTCACCTCACAGTGGTGGACATGGACACTGTTTCGGAGAGCAACGTGAACCGCCAGCTCATAGCAACCAGCCGCACAGTAGGTAAAGTAAAGGTTGAAGTGCTTCGCGACAGATTACTGGAAATCAACCCTGAAATTGAAATAGAAACTATTCGGGAACAATACACTCCGGAGAACAGCGACCGCTTCCGTCTGAACTCCTACGACTACATTATAGACTGTATCGATTCCCTGAAGGACAAGGCCGCCCTGATACTCGAAGCCTCCAGTACCGGGGCCAGGGTTATCTCTTCTATGGGTTCCGCGCTGAAGGTTGACCCCACCCGAATCCGAGTCGGGGAATTCTGGAAAGTCAGGGGCTGTCCGCTCGCCTCCGCAATACGCAAACGATACCGCCAGGCCGGCCTTTCTCCGAAAAACAAAGTCACCTGCATCTACGACGACGAAGTTCTTCCGAACCTCGGCGGCTGGATAGACCCTATGTCAGAATACAGCGGCACGGGGCCCAAGAAGGCCCAGATCAACGGCACGATAGCGCCGATTACTGCTATTTTCGGATTCACCGCCGCCTCGCTGGTGCTTCAGGACATTTATCTGCACTGAGGGCAGATACCATGGACAATATAACTGGCTGATACTCCGTCATACCCGGCCGGCAGTTCCACTTCCGGCACCGGGATATCCTCAAGGCAATAGGTCTTGCCGCATTTTACGCAGTGAAAATGCACATGGACGTCATCGTCATGCTCGCCGTGGCTGTGACACAGTTCATAGCGCACCCCGTCGCCCCCGTCCGATACGACATGCACCAGATGCTTCTCACGGAAAAGGGCCAGAGTCCTTGAAATCACACTCTTATCCACTGTTTCCAGCTGCTCTTCCAGCTCTCCCATAGAAAGAGGGCGCCCTGCTTCCGAAAGCGCCTTGGCAACCATCATACGGCTTCCAGTCACTCTTATTCCGCTGTTTTCCAATAATTTTTTCATAGGGGATCGACATCTATTGTGATATGACCGGTGTATTTCATTTGTTTTATGAATTCCGACACGGTCTTGTATATCAGTTTTTTGGTGGAGACAAGGGCCTTGTCACGGCGGAGCATAAGCCTGAGACAGCGCACATACTCCCCTGCGACCATGTCCACGGCCGGAGAATAAGGTCCGACGACAGCGCAGGACGCGTTCCCGGGAAGCCTTACTCGCAGTTCCAGGATCATGTTTTCCAAGCGCTGAAGATTGGAATCCCGAAAGGTAAGGGCCACAATGCGGGTATACGGCGGATAGCCGAAAAGTCGACGCTGGGCGAGGAATTCTTCTGAAAGGCTGTCCGCAGAAGATGTCAGTTCCCTGAACACCGGATGCTCCGGTTCAGCAGTCTGAATCACCAGTTCCCCGGCCTCAGCACGCCTCCCGGCCCTGCCGCGGAACTGCTGCAGCACCTGGTAGGCCCTTTCATCTGCCCGGAAATCCTGGACCGCCAGCATATTGTCCGCCTGAATCACAGCAACCAGCCGGACAGCTGAAAAGTCAAAGCCCTTTGTGACCATCTGGGTTCCCACGAGAATGTCTATATTTCCAGCGGCAAAGTCCTGAACCACAGCTTTTTCCTCTGCATCAGAGACATCCGCATCGAGCCTCGCCACGCGGGCATTCGGAAACATCTCCGCGAGTTCTTCCTCGATTCTCTGGGTCCCGGCCCCGAGCGGAATCAGCTCCCCGCCGCAAGAGGGGCAATGGGCGTCATAGACACTCGTATGGCCGCAATAATGGCATACCAGATGGCCGCCGCGATGAAGGCTCAGCGGCACGTTGCAACGCGGACATTTCAGTATAGACCCGCATTCGGCGCATTGCAGCGACGGCGCCCATGAACGCCTGGAACGCAGTACAAGAACCTGCGCGCCGTCTTTCAGGGCGGCGCTGATTCTGCCGGAAAGCTGCAGCGAAATATGTCCGACCATCCCGCGTTTACGCCGTTCCGAACCAGTGTCTATTATGACGACATTGCTGTCCCCTCCGCCGTGATAGCGCTGCGGAAGAGTCACTTCGGTGAAAATTCCAGTCTTCGAGTTATAGATCGATTCCAACGAGGGCGTCGCGCTGCCCAGAACCACATTCGCCCCGTGTATCCTAGCGAGCATGATGGCCGTTTCCCTGGCATTGTAGCGCGGAGAGGGAGATTCCTGCTTGTAGGAGGTGTCATGCTCCTCGTCAACTATGACAAGGCCGAGATTGCGGTGCGGCAGAAACAGCGCCGAGCGTGTCCCGAGGACCATGTATGTTCCGCCGGCACGAATCCGGTCAGCAACTCTCCTGCGGCGGGCCGGGCTTACCGAACTGTGGCAGGTCATAACCCCGGGAATCTTTTGCAGAACCCTCTGTTCAATCTGGCGGCTAAGTGCTATTTCAGGCACCAGAAACAGCACGCTCCTGCCACGGGAAACAGCCTCTCGCGCGAGTGTGAGATAGATTTCGGTCTTTCCGGAACCGGTTACGCCCCTGAGAAGGGCCGTCTTTCCTCCGGCGAAACTCTCCCTTATCTTCGCCGCCGCAGCTTCCTGCGGAGCAGACAGCACAATAGGCTCATCGCCGGGAGCGAGATCTTCCGGCTCTATCGCCCGCTTTCTCTTCAGCGGGCGCAGAATAGACGGGTACGCGGCTTTATAGACCTCCCCCACCGTGCACATATAATACTCCGCGACAGCCCTCCATAGCTTTATTTCGTTTTCGCTTATAGACGGAAGTTCATCCCCTGCTGAAATTATATCCTTCACATTTATCCCCTCCGCCTTTACTCCCACAGCCGACACCACAGCCACATACTCCCTGCCTGCGAACATGACCTTCACCCTCTGTCCCGCTTCTACGCTCACCCCATCCGGCAGCGAATAGTACGGCTCCCACTCCAAATGAAGCGGCAGTATCACCTGTATAAGCACCTTTTCGGCCATAACATAACAAATATAGATAATTCCGGCGAAATTTCTTAATTTTGCGAGTGAAAAACCGTATTTGAATGTCTGAAGAACTGAATCTGGTGAAGGATCTTGCCGCGATACTGATAGCGGCAGGTTTTTTCACCATACTCTCGAAAGCCCTCAAGCAACCCCTGATTCTGGGCTATATCATCGCCGGCTTCGTCGTAGGGCCACATCTGGGACTGTTCCACCTGACAAGCACCGCTGCCGTTCACGAATGGTCCGAAATCGGAATCATCTTCCTGCTCTTCGCCCTCGGTCTCGAATTCAGTTTCAAAAAACTCCTGAAAGTCGGTTCCGGAGCCATGATAATGGCAGGGATAAAGTGCCTCGGAATGTTCCTGCTTGGCATAATCCTCGCCCAGCTGATGAACTGGACCACCATGGAAGGCATATTCCTCGGAGGCCTGCTGTCGATGTCATCGACCACGATAATAATCAAGGCCTTCGACGACATGGGCCTGAAGAACAAGCCCTACTCACCAGTTATTTTCGGCAGCCTCGTGGTAGAAGACCTGATTGCAGTGCTACTGATGGTGCTGCTTTCCACCCTCGCCGCCACCGGCCATTTTGAAGGCGGTCAGATGCTTCTTTCGCTTGGGAAACTGGTCTTTTTCCTGGTACTGTGGTTCCTGGTGGGCATTTACCTGATTCCGACCCTGCTGAGCCGCGCCCAAAAAGCCCTCAATGACGAAACCCTGCTGATTGTTTCCATCGGCCTTTGTTTCGGCATGGTGGCTATAGCGTCCTCGGTCGGTTTCTCCTCTGCGCTCGGCGCCTTCGTGATGGGTTCCATACTTGCAGAAACGCTTGAAGGTGAAAGAATTGAGAGGCTTCTCGGAAGCATCAAAGACCTCTTCGGCGCCATCTTCTTCGTATCTGTGGGCATGATGGTGGATCCCGCCGTCATAGGCAGTCAGTGGGCGGCAGTGCTGATTCTCACACTCGCCGTCATCATAGGCCACTTCGTCTTCTCATTCTCCGGCGCCCTCGTCGCCGGCCGTGGCCTGGACACAGCCGTACATGGCGGTTTCGCACTTTCCCAGCTCGGCGAATTCGGCTTCATCATCGCCTCCCTGGGCTGCTCGCTCGGGGTCATGCGCGATTTCATCTATCCCGTGGTCATTGCCGTTTCGGTCATTACGACCTTCACGACTCCCTATATGATAAAGCTCTCGGGCCCCGCCCTGGTATGGTTCCGCAAGGTGCTGCCGCAGAAATTCATCGAACGGGTGGACCGTTCCACCACAGACGACTTCAAGCCCCAGAGCGGAGACGAAAAGTCTGAATGGAAGTCCTACATCAGGAAATATCTTCTCCGGGTGGGAATTTACACGATACTTCTTGTCGCCGTGTCAATAGGCGGAAGCGCCGCGCTGGATTTCCTTGTCGGCAAAATTGTCCCTTCGTGGGGAGAGAATCTCAAAAACATCCTCGAGACCGCCATCCTGCTTGTCGTAATGGTACCTTTCCTCTACGGTCTGACCTCCACGACTGCTTCGATGAACCAAGATACGAAGGCCCTTCTGGAAGACCGCCACTCGAATGCATGGACGCTTCTTTCGATGGACCTGATACGCCTTGGGATTTCCTTCGCCTTCATCATTTCCGTCATCACATCGCATTTCGACCTGTCGTGGAAACTGATTCTCCTGCTGCTGTTTATCATCATAGTGGCAGCTATTCCGGTGAGGCTGCTGCTGCGCCGACACATACACATCGAAGAACGCTTCATGGAGAATCTCGGCGCCACCGAAAGGCGCGAAAGACGCCGCTCGCCGGTCACAGTGACAGTGCGCGAAAACCTCGAAAAATACAACGTCCATATTGAAGGAGTCTATCTATCGCCGGAATCCGCACTGGCCGGAAAATCGCTGCGGGAACTCCCTTTCCGCGGCGACGCAGGAGTGAATATAATCAAGATCCAGCGCGGTTCCAAGAGCATAATCATTCCCTCGGGCGACACTCGTGTCTATCCATACGACCGCATTCTCGCCGTGGGAACGGAGCAGCAGCTGGAAGAGTTCCGCCAGATAATGAAGGACGACATCGTCACCCCTCCGGCCGGACTTGGCGCAGCCGCGACGGACGATTCCGCCTTTGCCGTGCGTCCTGTGGAACTTACCCCAGACTCTCCGATGAACGGAAAGACGCTGCGCGAGATGAAACTCCGCGGGCATGGAATCATGGTAATCTGCATCCTGCACGATGGAAAACTGATTTCCAATCCATCTGCTGACAAACCTTTCACTTCCGGAGATCTTGTATGGATCGCCGGAGAAACCACTGCTTTAGACAAATACGCTTTATGAAAACTTTGCTTTCATTTTTTATTATGCTCATCGGTGCTGCCGCGCTGCATGCACAGGAACCATCTTCTGCCGGTGATATTCCGCCGCAGCCCGCTGTCGGTGAACTTCCTCCCCCGCCTGTCGATGACAACGCTTCATGCGAACAGCGCAAAGGCGTTGAATTCATAGCCGACGTCGAGTTCGACACAGCCATAATAAATGACGAGTTCGGGCCGTCCCATGACCAGCTTCAGCCCTCCGGCACAACTGCCGGCGCCAGAATCAGTCCTCGGGTCGGGCTCGGTTTCGGCCGAGGCAACCGCGTCATGCTCGGAGCGGACATAGCCAAAGACTTCGGCAGTTCCGTGCCCGTATATGCAGAATTCTCCTTGTGGTATCAGAATACCATTCCCCTGAAAAAAGGCGGAGAATTCACCTTCGGTGCAGGCATAATTCCATATTCCAAGTCCATAGGAGATTATACCACCCTGATTTTCTCCGAACAGTCCTGCTTCACGGATTTCAACTTCGACGGATTCATGTTCCAGCTCTCCAAGGACGACAATGTCTTTGAGTTCCTCTTCGACTGGAACGGAATGATGTCCAAGACACGGCACGAGGAGTTCTATTTCGTTTCCTACGGACTGCTGTACCTCGCACCGGTCGTCGCCCTGGGGTATCAGGGCAGTTTCCATCACTATGCATCTTCAGAGGAAGTGCGGGGCGTTGTGGACGACCACGTGCTGAACCCGTTCGTCCTGCTGGACTTCTCCTCCCTGACCGGAATGCAGGCCCTTTCGCTGAACATCGGAGGTATCGCCGGATATCAGAGAGACCGTGTGGCCGGACAGCGTAAATATCCCCTAGGCGCAGATGTCCGCCTTGAGGCCCGCCACTGGAATGTCGGGATAGTCAACGAGGCCTATTACGGACAGTCCCAGGCGCCCTTCTACAAGTCGCTTGACCCGGCCGGCGAGCCCTACGAAGACAGGCTCTATTTCCGCGACGCAGTCTGGCAGATCACCCCGGATGCCCACCACGGCTTCTATGACCGCCTCGAGGTCTTCTGGGCCCCGCACATAAGCGACTGGATAGACATCAGCGTAAAAGTAGTGGCCCACTTTGCCGGCGGTTTCACCGGCACCCAGCAAATAGGAGAAGTCAAAGTGAACCTGGAAGATATCTTCGCACGTAAATGGCGCAAGCGCTGAAAGCATTTTTAAAAGATATCCGCTCCTCCACTCCGGAGCAGGTCTCCGCGGTGCTCAAAGCCGCATCTTCTCATGCAATCCCGGTAACCTTCCGGGCCGCAGGAACATCCCTCTCCGGACAAAGCGTCAGCGACAGCATTCTTCTCGTCGCCGGGAAGAACTGGGAGGGGAGTTTACGTTGGCTACTCCAACTCCCGCACCTGCGAAATAGGCCTTGAGACCCATTCGGGAATACCTTATATGTCAATTATTTACCTCGTAAACTCACATACGACTCGCCATGAATAGATTATTCCGTATTGTTTTAAGCTTAATGGTTTTCTTGCCTGTTATTTTTTCCTGCAAGAAGGACAACACTTCAAATTCAGATGAAGAAAAGCCCCAGGATGAGCAGGTCCCGGAGCAGCCGGTCAATCCGGATGCGGCCAATTGCTACCTTGTCACTAAACCCGGCAGTTTCTCTTTCCCCACCTACAAAGGCAATTCCTTCATTCCCGTAGGAGATGTAGCCTCGGTGGAAATTTTATGGGAGTCCTACGGCACGGGAACAGCACCCTACGAGCACAGTCTTATTTCCTATTTGGCGTATTCTTCTGGAAATGAGGAAGACCAAGCAGGGACTATTTCCTGCACAGTACCATCCCCTATGAAAAACGGCAACGCCGTTGTTGCCGCCAAGGATGAAAATGGAAAGATTCTATGGTCATGGCATATCTGGTTGTGCAAGGACTATGACCCGGATGAAACCGCCCAGTCCTATTATAATGATGCCGGAGTGATGATGGACCGCAATCTCGGCGCCACTTCCGCCACACCTGGTGACGTTGGCGCTCTGGGATTACTCTATCAATGGGGCCGGAAGGATCCCTTCCTCGGGAGCAGCAGCATTTCCGCTTCCACCCAGGCGGCCTCCACAGGTGAATGGAGCAAAACCTGGACTAATGAAACTATTGGAACTATAGAGTACACCATAGAACATCCAATGACATTTATTGCTTCCGGTTTGCAGAACGGTGACTGGCTATATGGAAAGAGTGAATGGTACAGGACATATTCCACAGACTTTACCCGTTGGGGCGCTAAAAAGACCATCTACGATCCCTGCCCTAAAGGCTGGAGAGTCCCTGACGAGGCAGAAAAAAATGAGGATAATAATTACGAGAATATATGGTCCAAAACCCTCGGCAGCTTTGAGACATTCACATGGGGATATGACCTCGAAAACCTAGGCATTAACTTTTACCATAAGTTTGGTGACAAGGATCCAATCTGGTATCCCCTTGCAGGCTATATTCACGGCACGAGCGGTCAGCAGGGCGTCGGCCTGCTGCTTAATGTCAAGAACTACGGATTCTGGTGGACCTGCGGCGGAAACACTTCTCTATATATTGAACATTACAACGCACAGCACATCAGACCTTCGTGGACAACCTGGAGCCGTCACTGCTACGGCTGTTCAGTCCGCTGCCAGAGGGATGCCCTGCCCGAAGCTCAGAGCGATGAACAGAGCCCAGAAAACTGACATTTAAAAAAAGTATCCGAATAATTTGCAAAGTCCGAAAAAAACCTTACCTTTGCAATCCCAAAAAAGATGGTGCTGTAGCTCAGATGGTAGAGCAATGGACTGAAAATCCATGTGTCGGCAGTTCGATTCTTCCCAGCACCACAGTAACCCGCTCTAAATGAGCGGGTTATCTTTTTTGGTCCCACTTTTGGTCCCACTTTTGCCAAAATACCGACCTCTATCTGGGACCACTCAAATACCCCTTACACATTGTTCTACGGCCGTTTTTAGGGATACTCTACTACCCTTTGGAGTCTCCGCTTGCTCGCAGATCGTTTTCCCAAAACCTTCCCAAATCTGGGACCAATTCTGGGACC
>JAFYEM010000044.1 GCA_017544265.1 Bacteroidales bacterium
GATATGACCAATGCTGAGATGGCATATTATATTGAAGTTTATTCTCGGATCATGGCAAAAATCTATCTGCTCGAATAAAGCAAATGGACATGTACATATTATAGTCATTATAGAGGGTGACAATTCATCTAAGTTATTCATAGAAAGCAATGAAAACCTCGAAAAACAGAGTTGCTTTTGGTACTGTCAATAGTAATGCGCAAATTCATCAGCCAACTCTGAGAGTGAAGCCCATTCAACCTGCAACAAAGGCATGATCCCCAAGCGCCTCCAGGTGCTTCATACTCATGTATTTCTTGTTGCCCCACTGGGTGCCTGCGACATGGCGCAGGCGGGCGCAGACGAGCATCAGGGCCGAATTGCCGTCGGGGAAGGTGCCAACCACCCGGGTACGCCGGCGGATTTCCCGGTTCAGCCGCTCGATGACGTTGTTCGTGCGGATCTTCAACCAGTGCTCGGAGGGGAAATCGTAATAGGTCAGCGTTTCCTCAATGCTGTCCTCGACCTTCTTCGCCGCCTCTTTGAGCTTCATGGCCTTCAATTCCTCTGCCACGATCCTGGCCTTTTCCCGGGCGGCTTTTCTGCTCTCCTGAGCGTGGATCGCCTTGAGCATCTGCGCCACCGTTTTCATCTTGGACCGGGGTACGGCACTGAACACGTTGCGATAGAAGTGGACGGTGCAGCGCTGGTATTTCGCCTCTGGGAATACCTCTCCGGCTGCCTCCAGCATCCCCAGGCACTTGTCGCCTACGATGAGCCTGACGCCATTTAAGCCTCGGCTTTTCAGCCACTGGAAGAAGCTCTGCCAGCTGGCTTTGTCCTCCTTCATGCCCTCCGCGGCGCCCAGGACTTCCCGGTAACCGTCCTCATTTACCGCAATGGCCACCAGCACCGCCACGTTCTCGTATTCTCCGCCCCAGTTCCGGCGCAGGTAGATGCCGTCCACGTACACATACGGGTATTTCCCGCCCTGCAGCGGTCGGTTTCGCCACTCCTCGATATGGACGTAGGCCTTCTTGTTCAACTCGCTGACCGTCGCCGCCGACACCTTCGTGCCCCACAGCGCTTCCGTGATATCTTCCACTCGCCGCACCGACACGCCCGCCAGGTACATCTCGATCAGCGCTTCTTCTACGCTGCTCTCCCGTCGCCGGTACCGCTCGATGATCGCCGTCTCAAATGTCACGCCTTTCAATCGCGGCACGTGCAGCGTCACTTCCCCGGAAGTTGTCGTCAGATTCCGGTCGTAGTGGCCGCTGCGATAACCCTGTCGGGCCTCGTTTCGTTCGTACCGTGCCGCCTGCGTCAGCTTCTCCGCTTCCTGCTCCAGCAGCTCGTTCAGCGTCTCCTCTACGCTCCCGCGCACCAGTTCCTTCAATTGCCCCTTGATTACTTCCTCGTTCAGTGTTACAATCTTCTCGGACATAGTCAACGCTCCTTTCGAATGTTTGTCTCGCAACTTCATTCTACCAGAGTTCGCTGACTATGTCCTCCTCTCTTTTGGTATTTGCGCAATTAATTATACATTATCCTACAGGTGGTGTGTTCACAGAAATTTCAGTCCCAGGAAACAGAAGAAGCCTTGCAATTTATGGCTCCAAGGCTTATAATCTGTAAAAATAGGTGTGATGTACC
>JAFYEM010000045.1 GCA_017544265.1 Bacteroidales bacterium
ACTTACTATTGGTACGACTCCTTCCAGCTCGCCCTCAAGTATTTTACACGGCACTTCTCCACTCAGCTGCCGTAGAAATCTCTTTTGAATGAATTAATTCCATTGATATGAAAAAGATTATTGTATCCGCTGTCATTATTCTGGCAGCCGTTTTCTCCCTCCAGGCTCAGGAGGTGAAGGAGCAGGACCCCGCGGCCCACAAGGCCCGTGTATTTCCAATCCCGGTCGAACACCTCTATTTCCACAGCAACGTGCTTGGAGTCGACAAGAACTTCTCGGTTCTGCTTCCGCGCAGCTATGCCAAGGAGCCCGACCGCAGGTATCCTGTAGTATATATGCTCCACGGTGCAGGCGAGAACGACTGGGAGTGGGCCAACATTCCTGTCTCGATGCTCAGTGAGGCCGTGACAATGATAACCAATGCCGGTGATGCCGCAGAGTGCATCGTAGTGTTCCCGAATGCCAACGAGGCCGGCCACATGGGTTATTTCAACCAGCCGGACTGGAAATATGAAGACTATTTCTTCAATGAATTGATGCCTTGCATCGACAAGCGTTACCGGACGATTCCGGACAAGGGACATCGTGCCATCGGCGGGCTTTCTATGGGAGGCGGCGGATCGTTCAACTATGGTATGCGCCGTCCTGACCTCTTCTCGAGCGTCTATGCCATCAGCGCCGCTGTCAGCCCGACACTCTTCGACGAAGCCGGGGAGGCTCCGGGTGTCCTTCCGTCAACCATGAACGGCGGCCATTACGATGCCGGACAGATCGAGGCGGCTATGAGCGTCTATTTCGTACTGGACTGCGGAGACGACGATTTCCTCTTCAATGCCAACGTGGCGACTTACCAGCTCATGAAGAAGAACGGCATGAACGTCCAGTTCCGCTGCTATGACGGAGCACATGCCTCATACTACTGGTATGATGCACTCCGCCGCGCCCTCGTCTACATGACCAGGCATTTCTCGGAACAGATGAAATAGCCGGATGTTGTAATATTTGTTTAAAAGTTGTAGCCGTTGTTCAATTCCTTTGACGGCTTGAGAATTCTTTTTAAGTTTGTGGATAGGAAACAACGAATCAATCAACCATAAACCGTATGAAGAAAATCTTATTGCTTATGACGGCCGTTATCTCTACTGCCGCTCTCTTCGCGCAACCCAAACTTCGTTCCGACAACATTGATGAGGTTCTGAAAGCCCTTACGCTGGAAGAAAAGGCGACCCTGCTCGTAGGCGGCGGCTGGGGCTCCATGACCGCCGGTTCCATGACAGCATCGAGCGAAACACTCGTTTCCGGTGCCGCCGGTACCACACGCCCTGTAGAAAGACTCGGCATCCCCGTGACTGTCGTGGCCGACGGTCCTGCAGGCCTTCGCATCAATCCTACCCGTCCCGGTACGGACGCTACCTTCTACTGCACGGGATTCCCTGTGGGAACTGTCCTGGCATCGACCTGGAACATGCCTCTCGTAGAGCAGCTGACAGCCGCCATGGGCAATGAGGTGAAGGAATACGGAGTGGATGTGCTGCTTGCCCCCGGCCAGAACCTGCACCGCAACCCGCTCTGCGGCCGCAACTTCGAATATTTCTCTGAAGATCCCCTTCTTGCCGGTAAGACTTCCGCGGCTTACATCCGCGGTGTCCAGAGCAACGGTGTCGGCGTGAGCGCCAAGCACTTCGCCGCCAACAGCCAGGAGGTGAACCGCCAGCAGAACGATTCCCGCATCAATCCCCGCGCTCTCCGCGAGCTCTATCTCAAGGGCTTCGAGATTGCTGTCAAGGAGTCGGATCCCTGGACCATTATGTCCTCCTACAACCGTCTCAACGGACAGTTCACCCAGCAGAGCCGTGACCTGCTTACCACCATCCTCCGCGACGAATGGGGTTTCAAGGGTATCGTCATGACCGACTGGGGCAACAAGGAAGGAACCGTGGCTGCAGTCAATGCCGG
>JAFYEM010000046.1 GCA_017544265.1 Bacteroidales bacterium
GCCGCAGCGCCGAAAAATTCCGCCGCCGTTTCACTGCCCTTGAAGAAAACACAATAAGAAAGGGCATCGACCTCCACAAACTTTCTCTGCAGGAACTTGACGCCCTATGGGCCGCTGCTAAAAAGCAAACTCTGTAAATTAAAAAATTACCTGCATCACTTTCATCGCCTGTGCCACCCTCGGCACCATAAGATGGAGGGGCCCAACAAAGTTGGGAGGGGTCGCCCGGAGGGCGACGGCAGGGAAAGTGATGCAGGTAATTTTTTAATTTACAGAGTTTGCTTTTTAGCAGCGGCCCATAGGGCGTCGAGTTCCTGCATAGAAAGTTTGTGGAGGTCGATGCCCTTTCTTATTGTGTTTTCTTCAAGGGCAGTGAAACGGCGGCGGAATTTTTCGGCGCTGCGGCTGAGTGCGGTATCGGGATTCAGGCCATAGAGGCGAGCGGCATTGACTACGGTGAAAAGATAGTCTCCGAGTTCATCCTCAGCCCGCTCATAAGCCCTCTTGAATCCGTCAGTTGAATCCTCCGAAGGAGCGAAAACCGAAGGATCCACGCTCCCCTTCTCGGCATCCATCGCCCGGAGTTCAGCCTCGACCTCCCGGCGCTCCTCGTCCACTTTCTCCCATACATCCCCCTTGTCCGCCCAGTCAAAGCCGACACCGCGTGCCTTGTCCTGCATGAAATAGGCCTTCAACAAAGACGGCAATGCAGCCGGAACACCGGACAGCACTCTCTTGTTCCCGCCTTTTTCCCTGGTCTTGAGCATTTCCCAGTTCTGGGAAACCTCGTCCGCATCGGCGACTTCCACATCCGAAAACACATGCGGATGCCGATAGACCAGCTTGTCGCAAATTTTCTCGGCGACATCAGAAATGTCGAACAGCCCCTCCTCTTCCGCAATTCTGGAATAAAATACTATGTGCAGGAGGATATCGCCGAGCTCCTTGCAGAGTTCGGCGTTATCCTTCTTCAGAATTGTATCGCTGAGTTCATAGACCTCCTCCAGAGTGAGAGGTCTGAGAGACTCGAAGGTCTGCGCGCGGTTCCATGGACATTTCTCGCGAAGTTTCGCCATCACATCCAGCAGCCGCGACAGGCTCTGTAACTGCTCTTCCCTGGTATGCATCAGCAGACACCCTGTTCAAGCATTGCCTGCGCCACTTTCATGAAGCCGGCGATGTTCGCGCCTTTTACATAGTCTATGCTTCCGTCCGGCTGGGTGCCGTACTTGACGCACTGCTCATGGATGGAATGCATGATATAGTGGAGTTTCTCGTCCACTTCCTTGGCAGACCAGCTGATATGGCTGGCATTCTGGGTCATTTCCAGACCGGAAGTAGCCACGCCGCCCGCATTTACAGCCTTGCCGGGGGCGAAGAGCACTCCGTTGTGCTGGAAGAAATGGATAGCTTCCGGACGGCAGCCCATATTGGAAACCTCGCAGCAGCACCAGCAGCCGTTGGCTTTCAGTTCCTGGGCATCTTCGCCGCTTAGCTCGTTCTGGAAAGCGCATGGCAGCGCGATGTCGCAGGGAATGCTCCAGGCTTTCTTTCCGGGGGTGAATATCGCCTTGCCCGGGAACCGGTCTGCCATATCCTCCACTCTGTTGCGGTTAGAGGCACGCATAACAAGCATATAGTCAATCATTTCCTTGGTAATTCCGTCAGGAATATGGCACACGCCGTCGGGACCTGAAATGGCGATGACCTTGGCTCCGAGCTGGACAGCCTTGGTGGCGGCGCCCCATGCCACGTTGCCGAATCCGGAGATTGCAATGTTCTTTCCCTCTATGCTCTTTCCGGCTGCGGCAAGAAGGTGCTGGGTGAAATAGAGGGCACCGAAACCGGTGGCCTCAGGACGGAGAATTGAACCGCCGAAAGACATACCCTTGCCGGTGAGCACGCCGGTATTGTAACGGCGGGCAAGTTTGGTGTACATTCCGTTCAGATAGCCTATTTCGCGGCCGCCCACACCCACGTCGCCGGCAGGAATATCCTGGTCAGGGCCTATGCAGTTCCAAAGTTCAAGCATGAAAGCCTGACAGAAACGCATTATTTCGGCATCGGACTTTCCGGCGGGATCGAAGTCGGCACCGCCCTTAGCGCCACCCATGGGAAGGGTCGTGAGGGCGTTTTTGAAGGTCTGCTCGAAACCGAGGAATTTAAGCATAGAAGGGGTGACGGCCCTGTGGAAGCGGAGACCTCCCTTGTAGGGGCCGATGGCGCTGTTGAACTGGACGCGGTAGCCGGTGTTGGTCTGCACCTGGCCATTGTCGTCTATCCAGTTCACCCTGAAAGTGAAGATGCGGTCGGGCTCCACGAGGCGTTCCACTATTTTCACAGCCTCGAATTCGGGATGCTGATTGTAAACTTCCTCGATGGACTCGAGGACTTCTTCCACGGCCTGGAGATACTCTTTCTCCAGCGGGTACTTGGCCTGGAGGCGGGCCATAATGTCAGCGGTTTTCATATTAGTTATTATTTTTATGTGTTAGATTTTGTATACTTTTAATCCACACGCCATACTGAACCGGATGTCAGCAGTTCATCCATAGTATGGACTCTCGAAGCGGCGGCGACGCGGTCTGCCTGTTCATGGACACGGACATCGTAAGTGTCGTCGGCGACGTCGCGAATGACACCGAGGGCGACAGGGAAATCCGGAGCTTTCATTTCACTCAGAAGCATCTGCATACCGAGGTTGTCTTCCTTGGGATGGTGCACCAGAACGTCATCTTCCGAAGCATCGACCCCGAGAGTCACCACCCTGAGGTTCCAGCCGTCCAGGACAAGCCCCTTGCGCCCTTCGTCGAACAGCATCTTTTCACCGTCGCGCAGCATGATGGTACGGGATGCGCGAGTCTCGCGGTCGGAGATAAAGGCATGGGCCCCATTGTTGAAAATTACGCAGTTGGTGAGGAATTCCATGACGGAAGTACCCTTGTGGCGCGATGCCGCGAGCATTATCTCCTCATTGAGGGCAAGGTCCACGTCCAGGCCGCGGGCGAAGAAGGTACCCTTCGCCCCAAGCACGAGGTTTCCGGGATTGAAGGGATTCTCTATAGTGCCGTATGGGGAAGTCTTGGTTATCGCGCCGAGCTTGGAGGTCGGGGAATACTGCCCCTTGGTCATGCCGTAGATACGGTTGTTGATCAGCATTATGTTTATGTCCACATTGCGGCGGATCACATGTATGAAGTGATTCCCTCCGATTGCGAGAGCGTCGCCGTCTCCGCTGGAAAGCCACACGGAAAGCTCCGGATTGGCCACCTTGATGCCGGTTGCGATAACGCTTCCGCGCCCGTGGATGCTGTGGAAACCGTATGTGTCCATATAATAAGGAAGACGCGATGAACAGCCGATACCGGAAACCACCACCACCTGCTCCTTGGAAAGACCCTGCTCTTCGCAGACCTTGGGGAGAGTCTTCTGAAGGGCTGCAAGCACGGAGTAGTCTCCGCATCCGGGGCACCAGCGTACCCTCTGGTCACTCTTGAAATCTTTCAGTGTGTACATTATACAATCCTCCTTATCTCTTCCTTGATTTCACTGATGCTGAACGAACGCCCCTCGACCTTGTTGAACTGCAGATAGTCAAAGCCGGGAAGGCAGCTGCGCAGCCAGGAAGCGAACTGGCCGCTGTTGAGTTCAGCCACCAGAATCTTTTCAAAGCCTTTGAATACCTCCGCGGTATTGAGCGGAAGCGGGCGAATGGACGAAAAATGCGCCAGGGACACGTCGAGACCCTCCGAGCGAGCTTCTTCCACCGCGGAAAGCAGATGTCCGTAAGTACCGCCCCAACCTACTACAAGAAGTTTCCCGCTGCGCGGACCGTCAATCTCCAGCAGCGGAAGCATATCGGCGGTACGCTCGACTTTCTCCGCTCTCTCCGCAACCATCAGGCCGTGATTTGCAGGATCATTCGAGAGAACTCCGGCATGGGTCTTTTCAAGTCCTCCGACCCGGTGCTCCAAGCCGGCCTCGCCCGGGACAGCCCAGCTTCGTGAGAGTGTCTTTTCATCCCGGAAATACGGCTGGAAGGTACCCTGCGCCCCTTTTGCATAACGAGGCTTGATTTCAGGCAGATCCGACATAGAAGGAATAAGCCAGGGCTCCGAACCGTTGCCGAGATATCCTTCGGAAAGAAGTATTACCGGAGTCATCCTTTCCAGAGCGATTTTCGCCGCCGTGAAGGCTGCGTTGAAGCAGTCTGAAGGAGTCCTTGCGGCAAGCACAACCACCGGACTCTCGCCGTTTCGCCCATAGAGGGCTTCCATAAGGTCCGACTGCTCGGTCTTGGTGGGAAGTCCCGTGCAGGGGCCGCCTCTCTGCACATCCACGACCACCAGGGGAAGTTCAGTCATCACGGCAAGGCCGAGAGCCTCCGATTTGAGCGACAGACCCGGACCGGAGGTAGTAGTAACGCCGAGATTTCCGGCGAATGAAGCGCCTATGGCGGTACAGATACCGGCAATTTCGTCCTCGGTCTGCATGGTAATTACGCCGAGATTCTTATGAAGTGCCAGTTCCTCCAGGATGGCAGTCGCCGGAGTTATGGGATAGGAGCCGCAGAACAGTCCCAGTCCGGCTTTCTGAGCCGCAGCCATAAGGCCCCAGGCCACAGCCTGGTTGCCGGTAATGTTTCTCCACAGTCCCTTTTCCGGATTTGCCGGAGCGACATGGTAGGTATTGGGAATCGCCTGGATTGCAGCCGCATAATTATAACCGTCGGTAACCACCTTGCGGTTCGGCTCCACCATTTCCGGGTGCTTCTTAGCAAACTTGGACTCTATGTATTTATAGACATAGTCCAGGTTCCTCGAATAGATATAGCAGGCCATCCCGAGGGTGAACATATTCTTGCACTTGAGTATGGAAGGGCGGTCAAGGCCGCTGTCCTCAAGGCTCTTCTCAGTGAGAGTGGTAATAGGGGCTATTATAACAGTCCGGTCCTCGATGCCGAGTTCCTCGAATGGATGGTCCGAAAGACCGGCCTTCGCAAGCGA
>JAFYEM010000047.1 GCA_017544265.1 Bacteroidales bacterium
GTGGCCGGGGTCCTGTCACTGGCGGTGCTCGCCATCATCGCCTCGGTGGATTTCCTGTTCCTGTCCAGGTCCCTGGCCGAAAAATGGTACGTCTATCCTCAGCTGCTGGTCTGGCTGCTAATCGCGCCAATGCTCTGCTGTGCGTTTGTGTCCGAAACGCCCGCGCAGTGGAAAGACCGTCGCATTCTGACCCTCGTTGTCGAATATGTCCTTACGCCTGCTCTGCTGATCTACTCCGTCATCCTCTATGCCTATATGCTGCGCATCCTGATTCAGTGGAAATTGCCGGACGGCGGTGTAGCTTATCTCGTCGGAGGGTTCATCGGCGTGGCGCTGGTCTGCCGTCTGCTGCAGGCGTTGGTGACAAAACCGCATTTCAAATGGTTCTACCGGTATTTCCCGTATGTGGCTATCGGCCCGCTCGTCCTGCTATGGATTGGCATTGCCCGACGCGTCGGGGAGTACGGCCTGACGGAAATGCGGGTGTACCTGGTGGCCGTGTCGCTGCTGCTGACCATGTTTACAGTTCTTCTGCTGTGGCCGCGTAACCGTTCGTTCTTCCGGATGAGCCTGGCCTTGGGCGGCCTGGCCGCTATCTTGACGTTCATTCCCGGTATCCGGGCTCATGACCTGGGGCTCCGGGATCAGCGTGCGCGGCTGGAGAAGGTCCTTCCGGACCTGCTGGTGGACGGAAAATTCCCCGAGGATGCCCCTTATACGGCTATTGCCGATTCCTACGACCTTCGGCGGAAATGGGACAGCGCTTCCAGCGCCATAAACTATCTTCGGAAGGAATTGGGGGCGGATAATTTCGAGGAGATGTACGGACGCTATGGCGAGTTTACTTATTACCCGTACATGATTGATTTCGATTCTGTTGTCGCCGAAGCAGTTGACAAGGCTGTTGCCGCCGAAGCAGTTGACAAGGTGAAGACATACAAGCTGAATACTCCTGTTTCGCTGGATGGTTTTACCCTGCTCCTGCCGGAGGATGCCTATCATTACTACGAAGACAGTTCCGTGGTGGTCTTCTACGAGAACGATTCGCGTGAGAAGGAACTGCTCCGCTGCGAGATTGTCGCCCGCTTCGACTCTGACAATCCGGATAAACTGGTCTATCAGAACGAGAAGTATCTGGCCGTCTTTGATTCAATCACTGACTATCACCACGCAGAGGAAGGCCCTGCCTTTATCACTGGCGGGCATACGCTTTACGCCAGGCCATGACGAGAACCATCAAATTCCTCTATGTTGAATTCCAAATGAATTGAGCACTAATATACATCTTTTTGCCCGATTGACTTCTGAACAGACAACAATTACTCTCCCGACTGGAAGCCGGAAAACATGATCAGGATGGACAACGGACCTATGAGACAAACTTCTATAACGATGTACAGGCCATGGCCAGGCATCAAATTACTTTTTCAGAGAAATAGGGTAAGCGCAACATTCTAATTTGAGACGGTGCGTATCAATTGCCCGTCAGGAATTTAAAGGAGCCGCTTAGATTGAAGTTGTCTGATA
>JAFYEM010000048.1 GCA_017544265.1 Bacteroidales bacterium
CCCTCCTTCCCTCCCACACCTCCTACTCATATAACTACAAAGTCAAAAAAAACAACAAGGCCACAAATCGCCATTACAGCGGGCTGTGGCCGTATATTATTACTCAGTCGGGAAATCTTACCTGTCAAACACCGGAAGATAGCAATTATTTCCGAACAGAAAAATTTTTTTTATAAAAAAGCAGGATATCAGTAGTTCAGCATGATACTGAGCATATCCGCGATGCTTTCTTCATCCAGGCCGCAGGAGGAAAGTTGCTGCTGGCGTGAAGCCTGGGGAATGAACTCGTCGGGAATTCCGAGCCCCTTTATAATGGGGGCGTCCTGCCTTCCGGCGAAATACTCTGCCACGGCACCGTACAGGCCTCCGCGCAGTGTGCCGTCCTCTATCGTGAGAATGGAAGTGAAGCGCCCGGCCTTTTCAAGTATGTCCACATCCAGAGGCTTGACAAAACGCATGTCGAATACCGCCGGGCCCGGATAAATGGCGTTTTTAAAGCGGTTTGCTGCCGCAACTGCCCTGGATGCGAGAGGCCCGGCGGTCAGGATGGCTACGCCCTTCCCTTCCCTGAGGCATTCACCCTTCCCGACAGGTACTGCGGTCATCGGAACATCCTTCCACTCGACGCCCTCCCCCGCTCCACGGGGATACCTTATTATATATATACCCGACTTGTTGCCCATGGAGGAGAACATCAGATTCCTCAGTTCGAGTTCGTTACGCGGTGCCGCAATCACCGCTCCGGGAACACTGCGGAGGAATGAAAGGTCGAAAGCCCCCGTATGGGTGGGACCATCCTCCCCCACCAGGCCGGCCCGGTCCAGACACAGGGTCACAGGCAGGTTCTGAAGCGCCACATCGTGGATTATCTGGTCGTAGGAACGCTGGGAGAAGGACGAATATATATTCACGAAGGGCTTGAAACCCCCTGCGGAAAGGCCTGCGGCGAAGGTGACCGCGTGCTCTTCTTCGATGCCGACATCGAAAAACCTCTCCGGATAGAGTTTGGAAAACTCTGTCATACCGCAGCCGGAAGCCATGGCAGGCGTGATTCCAAGCACTTTGTCATCCATTGCGGCGAGGTCTATGAGAGTCTGCCCGAACACATCCTGGTAGCGGGCCGGAGCGCCTACGGTCTTCACCCTCATTCCGGTCTCGCGGTCGAACCTGCCCGGAGCGTGCCACACCGTAGGGTCCGCCTCGGCGGGGGCGTAACCACAGCCTTTGCGGGTGATGCAGTGGAGAATACGCGGACCGGGAATAGACCTGAGGCGCCGCAGCGTACGCGTCACTTCCGTGATGTCGTTGCCGTCTATAGGCCCGAAATACCGGAATCCGAGAGACTCGAACACCGCACCGCCGGTCGGACGGATCAGATTGGACTTTGTGTCTATGACCTTTTTCTGCACCCAGCGGCGCAGGCGTCCGTCTCCGAGCACGTTCCAGACTTTTCGCTTGACCCGGTTGTACATCGCCGACGTGGTGACTTTCAGCAGGTAATTGTGCAGGCCGCCGGTATTGTTGTCTATGGAAATGTTGTTGTCGTTCAGTATGACGAGAATGTCCGACTTCGAGGAACCGGCGTTGTTCAGGCCCTCCCAGGCGAGTCCTCCGGTGAGGGAGCCGTCGCCTATAAGCGCCACCGCCTTGCTGGGGCTGCCGGAAAGTTTCGCCGCCTCGGCAAGCCCGAGAGCCGCCGAGATGGAGGTCGATGAATGTCCGGCGCCGAAAGCGTCATAGGGACTTTCGTCTATTCTCGGGAAACCGCTTATTCCGCCCTGCGTCCGCATAGACTTGAAGGCTTCGCGGCGTCCCGTGAGGATTTTATGCGCGTACGCCTGATGGCCCACGTCGAAAACAATCTTGTCCTCGGGAGTGTTATAGACATAATGCAGGCCCACGATAAGCTCAACAGCGCCGAGCGACGAGCCCAGATGCCCCGGATTGCGGGAAAGGCAGTCCAGCATATAGTCCCGGATCTCGCGGCATAGCGGCCCAAGGTCCTTTTCCTTAAGTTTCCGCAGATCCTTAGGAGAGTCTATTTTTTCGAGCAGTTTGTACACGGTTTCACAAAAGCGGTGCGCAAGTTACGGATTTTTTACTAATTTAGCGAGTTGAATTGAATAAAATTATTTTTCCGATGACACAGACAGTAAGAAAATTTCTGAACGACAACCCGGTTGCGCGCTGGTCTGCACTGGTTCTGGTTGCCTCTATGATGTTTTTCGCCTATATGTTCGTGGACGTGATGTCCCCGCTGAAATCCCTGCTTGAAACATCCCGCGGATGGGACAGCGGTGCTTTCGGCACATACGCCGCCTCCGAATACATCCTCAACGTCTGCGGTTTCCTCATTCTCGCCGGCATTATCCTGGACAAGATGGGAATACGCTACACCGGCATTCTGTCCGCCTCGCTGATGGTGATCGGCGCAGGTATCAAGTTCATCGGCATATCCAACTGGTTCCAGTGGACAGACTTCTGCCACTGGCTTAACAGTTGGTGGGTGGCTGTGCCGGGTTCTGCGAAGATGGCTTCGCTCGGATTCATGATTTTCGGCTGCGGCTGCGAAATGGCCGGCACGACCGTGTCCAAGGCCCTTGCTAAATGGTTCAAAGGAAAGGAAATGGCCCTTGCGATGGGCCTTGAAATGGCTATCGCCCGTCTCGGAGTGTTCGCGGTCATGTGGATAGCGCCTATTATTTCCGCCCAGTTCCGCCACTCTGTTGTCGCTCCTGTGGCTTTCTGTGGCGCGCTGATGGTCGTAGGCCTTATTTTCTACAGCGTATTCTGCGTCATGGACACTAAATTTGACGCAGAGCTTTCGGAGGCGGGCCTACTCAAGAAAGAGAAAGATCCCGAGGACGAGTTCAAGGTCAGCGACATCGGGACCATCTTCTCCAGCAAGATGTTCTGGATTGTCGCCCTGCTGTGCGTGCTGTACTACAGTGCCATTTTCCCCTTCCAGAGATATGCCCCCAACTTCCTGGAGGTCACTCTCGGGGTGGATGCCGCTACGGCTGCCCGCCTGTTCAGCTGCTTCCCGATACTCGCGATGGCCCTCACTCCCCTCCTGGGAGGATTCCTGGACTTCAAGGGCAAGGGCGCTTCCATGCTCATGCTGGGTTCCCTTATTATGATTGTTTGCCACCTGAGTTTCGCCTTCGTGCTGCCAGCCTTCCCGAAAGCCTGGTTTGCGGTGCTGCTTATAGTCGTGCTGGGAGTTTCCTTCTCGCTGGTTCCTGCAGCCCTCTGGCCTTCGGTTCCCAAGATTATAGACGAAAAGGTACTCGGAAGCGCATACTGCCTTATTTTCTGGGTGCAGAATATCGGCCTCTGCCTTGTGCCGCTTCTGATCGGTACGGTCCTGAAGGCTACCGGAGGCTACCTCGTGCCTATGATTATTTTCTCATCTTTCGGTGTGCTGGCCTTCCTGCTGACTTTCCTGCTGAAGATTGAGGACAAACGCAAGAACTACGGCCTCGAGGAGCCCAACGTCAAGAAGAAAGACAAGAAGGAAGATGAGAAATAAAGCCAGCTGGCTCGCCTGGGCGGCACTTGCATGTCTGGTAGTACCGATGTTCGCGTCGTACTACTTCGACGACATGTTTTCCTCCATATCCTACCTCTTCGAGAACCCCTCCCTTACAGCCCTCGGCTGGGATTCGGCCGGTTACGGCCTGTACACCAGCGGCTACAGCGTGCTCTGCGTGTTCGGCGGGCTGGTGGTCTGCGGAATACTGCTGGACAAATGGGGAGTCCGTATCACCGGCAGCATATTCGTCGGCATGATGGTCCTCGGGGCCGGTATGGTCACAGGAGCCGTTCTACGCGGAGGAAAAGCCGCACTGAGCGTCGCCTATATCGGCTGCATGCTCTTCGGCCTCGGCAGTGAAATTGCCGGCACCGCGGTGACAAGGTCCATAGCGAAATGGTTCCGGGGCGGCCCTATGGCCCTTGCGATGGGACTGCAGCTTGCGATCGCCAGGCTCGGCACCGCCTTCGCGCTGGTGCTGTCCCCGAAACTCGTAGTACAGGCCGAAGGACATGTCTATACCCTCGCGGAAACCGCCCGTCCGGCCCTCGTGGGCATGGGGCTTATGGCAGCCGGAGGGATTGCATGGGCGGTTTTCGTAGCCCTGGACGCAGCCGGGTCAAGGAAAAAAGCACTTGCCGAGCCTGAGGCCGAAGACAAGGAGCAGTTCCGCCTCCCGGACGTACTGAAAGTGCTCGGGAACAAGAACTTCTGGCTGCTGGGCATTCTCTGCGTGCTGTTCTACAGCAGTATAATAGCCTTCAAGAAATTCGCCGGCGCCATTCTTGTGCCCCGCTTCGACATACCCGCCTCGACCGCCGGATGGATGGTGTCCATGCTGCCGTTCTCGACCGTGGTTTTCGCGCCGCTTTTCGGCCTGATGGTGGATAAACTGGGTCACGGCACCCGCTGGATGATTGCAGGAGCAGTGCTCGCCCTCTGCGCCCACCTTATGCTTGCTTTCGCTCCCCAGGGCGTTCCGGCGTGGGGATACCTGAGCATGGTGCTGCTTGGATTCGGATATTCGCTGGTCCCCGCGGCCCTATGGCCTTCGGTCCCGAAGATAGTCCCGGACAAGGTCCTCGGAACCACATTCGCGCTTATTTACTGGATACAGAATCTCGGGCTGCTGTCCTTCAAGATGATTGCCGGATGGATTCTCGGCGCCGAAACTTCCGCCTCTTCAGGCCCTGTTTCTGTGGAACTGATGTTCACCGGACTCTGCATCGCAGCCCTTGTGACCGCTCTTCTCTTCGCCCGCGAATCCTCCCGCAACCCCGCCCTCGGCCTCGACTCTCCGAACTGAGGAATACTTCACTGTGCCTGATGGGAGAAAGTGCGGCGGGGGCCTTCCTGCTCCCTCCAGTAGGGCTCGTCGAAGTCTGAGGGGAAGACGTAGGGGCCATCATGATCTATGGTGAAGGCGAGGTAGGTGATCGGAAGTCCCATCTTCAGGAACATTGACTCGTAGAAGGTCTGCACTCCGGTGATAACCCCGAGGTCCTTCCCTGAACCATAGATGTCAGTACTTTCGAAAAGGGTTTTCAGTCCGTTTGCACGGATGACTGAACGGGTGTACTCGTGAAGGAAACGGGAATCCGTCTTGAGGTGGATGATTCCGCCGGTTTTGAGGAAATGCCTGTAACGCTCCAGAAACATGGGAGACGAAAGTCGGCTGTTCTCGCTGCCGCGAAGCTGGGGGTCGGAAAAAGTAAGCCATATCTCAGACACTTCCCCGGGCGAGAAAAAAGCGTCTATGAACTCTATACGCGTACGCAGGAAAGCTACGTTGGGAAGGCTGTTCTCCGTGGCGTATTTTGCGCCCTTCCACAGGCGGGCGCCCTTGATGTCCACACCGATATAATTGAACTGCGGTTCCATTTCCGACAGGGCGATGGTATAATCCCCCTTGCCGCAGCCAAGTTCCAGGACGATGGGCTGCTCCCTGCGGAACATATTTCTGTTCCAACGACCCCGGACAGGATGTTCGCGGAGAGTCAGCTGACGGGAACCGTCCTTTACCAGGACATCTTCCGCAGACGGCTGCAAAAGGCAGCTGAATGTAGCGTTCTCAGCAAATTTCCTTAATTTCCCGTGCCCCATGTCATTCTACTTCTTCCTTCTGTTCTTTCTGGAACGGCGGCCTCGGGAACGGACCTCGTCGAAACGGGATATGCTGTCGTCGCCGACTGCCGAAATGAAATCAGGGGCAGAAGACTCCACGGTATTTTTCAGCGACTCCGCCTTACGCCCGTTGCGGTTCATCATTATAATCTCCCGGACCTCGGACGCGGGCAGCGGATAGACATTCGAAAGGTCTCCCTTCACATAGGAAAAATACATGGTCTCCGCGAGTATGTCCGTCTTCACCAGCCAGGCCGGCCCGTCCTCGAATTCAAGCGGCTCACTTACCTTGGGAAGCCGGGACTGGGCATCCATATAGGATGCGACCTCATAATTGAGGCAGCATTTGAGCTTGCCGCACTGTCCCGCGAGTTTCTGGGGATTCAGCGACAGGTCCTGGCACCGCGCGGCGGCAGTGGTTATGGACTTGAAGGTAGTGATGTAATTGGCGCAGCAGAGTTCACGGCCGCAAATTCCCAGTCCGCCTATCAGCCCGGCCTCCTGACGGGCGCCTATCTGCTTCATTTCCACACGGATATGGAACTCCTCGGCAAAGTCCTTTATAAGCTGGCGGAAGTCCACGCGGCCGTCGGCGATGTAGTAGAAAATAGCTTTTGTGCCGTCGCCCTGGAACTCCACGTCGCCGATTTTCATCTCCAGATTCAGGGCTGCGGCAAGTTCGCGCGAGCGAATCATGGTTTCTTCCTCGCGGGCAATCGCCTCTTGCCATTTTGTGATGTCGAAAGGCTTTGCCTTGCGATAGATTTTCTTGAAACTTCCCTCGGCGGGCTCGACGCCCTTTGCCTTCATCTGACGGGCCACGACAGGGCCCTCGAGGGTTACGATTCCCAGGTCGTGGCCTGTGGTCGATTCCACCACCACCAAATCGCCTGTCTTTATATTCTGCCCGGAGGCGTTGATATAGAAGCCCTTGCGGGTATTCTTGAAGCGGACCTCGAAGATATCGCGGTACTCCTCCTGTGAAATCCCCTTGAGGTAGTCATAGACCTCAAGTTTGCAGCAGCCCTGGCGATAGGTAAAATCATTCTCGCCGGTCTCGGTGTTCTTCGAGACGACACAGCCGCGGAAACAGTCGTATTGTATGTTCTCGTTCATTATATCGATACAAACAACCTGTCAATCAGGTCGGTAAAAAGTATTTTCTGGCTCACGTTGCGCTCTACGAGCATGCTGGCCTTGTCTATATATTGCAGAGCCCTCCGTGGGAAGGTCTTCTTCAATTTTGAAGCAGCAGCCTGATACCACTGCTGAGACTCTCCCGGAATATCTGCAAGGGAGGTCAGGCCCTGCTGAAGCAGGAAAATATCCCGCAGGCGCTGGGCGAAGAGCCTCAGGAACGCCCTCTGCCGGTCACGGGAAGATAGCCCGGCGAGGGAATCGGATATTTCCAGGGAGGCGAGCAGGTCTCCCGACGTCAGGGCATCCATAAGCGAGGTGAACAAGTCTTCAAGTTCCGTCTCTTCCTCCGTGGCGGGATGCACGAGCGCGGCCTGGGAACGGCTCAGCGGCATTACTCTCATGAAAAGGCAGCGGGAGAAGATTGTCGGAAGGACCTTTTCGACCTCATGGGTGATAAGTATGAAAAGCGTTTTCACCGGCGGCTCCTCTATCATTTTCAGCAGGGCATTCGCCGCCTGGGGGTTCATCTTCTCGGGAAGATAAATGACGACGCTGCGATAACCGCCTTCCAGAGCCGTAAGGGACAGTTTTTCGAGAATCCTGCGGGCCTCGCCCACGGATATAAAGGTCTGCTTGCTCTCTATCCCTATTGCCTCGGAAAGGGCGTTCTCATAGCTGTATGGGTTCGCGAGAACGGCCTCCCTCCACTTTATGAGGTAATCTTCAGAGGTGACTTTATCGGAAGAAGTCCTGCCGTTTGAAGCCACCGGGAACACATAATGTATGTCCGGATGAATCATCTTGTCCACCTTGTTGCATCCCGGACATGCTCCGCAGGAATCCTCGCCTCGGTTATGGCAGTACAGATACGACAGGAAGGCCGATACCAGCGCGAAGGCTCCGCCGCCGTCATCTTCGTGAAGCATCAGCGCATGCGGAATCCGCCCGGTGGAGACCATCGTGCGAAGAGCAGAGGCAAGTACCTCATTCCCACGTATATCCGAAAATCTCATAGCTTTCTGTCCGCAATATAATCAGCAATCGCGACAAGCCTGTCCCGCTTTGCACCCTCGGGAAGAATCGACAGCGATGCGACCGCCGCGTCTATATAGACACGAATTCTTTCATAGGCACGGTCTATTCCGCCGCCCGCGACGACCCCGTCATAGACTTTGTCTATATTGCCGCGCCGCAGTTCCCCGCGAAGGCCGTCAGAGCCGTCAGAGAGCAGAAACGGAAGGGTTATTTTCCTCTCCTGCAGGTCTATGTGCGATGGTTTTCCTATTGCACCGCCCTCATAGTCCAGTATGTCGTCGCGAATCTGGAAAGCCAGGCCCACATTGCGTCCGAAAGCGGCAAGGGCCTCTTCCTTTTCAGGAGACGCTCCGGCGGAAATCGCTCCGCAGCGCGCTGCGAGCTCGAAAAGGGAAGCAGTCTTGCAGTAAATTATCCTGAGGTAATCTTCCTCCAAGGTGTCCAGAGACTCCGCCTTCTGCATCTGAAGCAGTTCTCCTTCAGCAAGGTCCGAAAGGGTCCGGGCGAAAAGTCTTACCAGAAGGACTTCGCCGCTGCCTGCCCCGATAAGGCAGTTGACGGCTTTCACCAGCCAGTAATCCCCCATAAGCACAGCCGCCGACGGCCCCATAATAGACATGGCGGTGGGAAGCCCCCGGCGCTCGGCGGCACCGTCCACCACGTCGTCATGCATGAGAGTCGCATTGTGAAGCAGTTCGGCCGCCGCAGCGACACTTATGGACAGGTCCGATATTTCGCCTGCGATGTCTGCCGACAGAAGGCTCAGCGCAGGCCTCACCATTTTTCCGGGGCGCCCGAGTACGGAACGGTTAAAACCGTCCAAGAGGGCGATATCACTGGAGAGGACCTCCCGCATTTTCGCGTGTGTCCTCTCCAGATGTGATTCGAGATATGCCCTTACCGCCTCCACCTGCGCTCCTAGAAGAGAATTGCAAGTGAGACTTTCAGACCCTGGTAATTCTTCTTTTCGCCGAAGGAGGTCTTGACAGCCTCCAAGATATCGTTCGAATTCACTTTACCGTCCGAATTGTACAGAGGGCCAAGGTTCATGAAGTACTGGACTGAAATCTGAATATGGGAAAACTCTATTCCGCCGCCCACGCCAAAACCATACTCAAGCCTCTGCTTGGCGGAATTTTTCCAGTCCTTAACCTTGCCGGTTTCAAAAGAGTCAGAGTCTATCAGCTCCGCCAGACCCGCCTCGTTGCCCTTTGCGGATTCCTCGTTCATAAGGGCGTAACCCACGAAAGGCTCCAGGAAGATATATGGACGGATTGCAATCAAGTCCGGCCCCCACTGCACGCCAAGGTTACCCTCAAGATAACCTGTCTTGGTGTCCAGGGTGAATTTTTCGTCGTCTCCGTTACTGTTTTTGGCAATCTTGTCCAGGGACGCACCCTTGACCTGATAAAGCAGGGAAGGCTGCACGGCGAAGCCCGCGCCGAGATTCACTTTGTAGGTGATACCGGCATGGTAGAGGGACACGGCCTCGGGCTTGAAGCCATTGGCCTTGATGCTTGCGGAAGAAGAGGTAAAACCTCCCATCAGACCAAACTGCGCGCTTGCGGGAACTGCCCCGAAGAGGACAGCCGCAATCGCGACAAGGATAAATCTATGCTTCATTTCTATAAAATAGAATTGATTTTGTCAAGCAGTATGTTCCGGGGCATCGCGCCGACAGTCTTGTCCACGACTTCTCCGCCCTTGAAGAAAAGCAGGGTGGGGATACTCATGATGCGGAAACGGGATGCAATTTCATCCGCATCGTCCACATTGCACTTGATGACGCTGATTTTGCCGGAGAGTTCCTCTTCGATGTCGTCCAGCACGGGAGTGAGCATCCTGCAGGGACCGCACCAGGCAGCCCAGAAGTCCACGATAACGAGTTTGTCGTCCTGAAGCAACTCGTCGAAATTTGTATTTGTAGCTACTTTTGCCATAATTGTATTGTTTTTTCGTGCCGATATTTCGGACCCGCCGCCGTTGTCGGCTTTGTGTCCAGTCTGCAAATATAACAAATTTCTGCAAAATGCGGCGGGTAATTGCCTACCCGCCGCATAAGATATAGGATGAAAGAGCCTTTAAATGAATGCCACCGTAATCTTCGGGGATGCCTGGGGATTGAAAGTAATCCTTATCGTTCCGGCGGAAGCTGCATAATAGGAACAGTTTCCATTTCCGTCTCCGGTGGGGTTGTCAGAATCCGAAGCCCCGACCGAATAGTCCCAGCTGTGATTCGCAACGACTTTGAATACTATGCTGTAGTCGCTCTGGGTGAACGCTTTTTCCAGAACATAGGAGCCGTCACTCTGCCTTGTCATGGTATTGGCCTGGCTCGTCGTGTCCCAGTCTGTGCCGAAAATAGCACCGTCACCGGCGACAGTATATTCCGAGCTGTCCCAAGCGTAAACATCACCGCTGGCGGGATTGAATGAAACCGTCACATCACCCGCTGTCACGACGTAGAACGGCTTGTTGGTACCACCAGGCCAGGAATAATCCCAGCTTCGGTCCTGCACGACCTTCAATTCATGATTACCAGTGCTAACTCCGGAAATAGTCTTGAGATAAGTCCCGTCCGGCTGCAATACCATATCGTTGGCTGAATCTATGGCCCAGTTGGTAAAATCAGCAGCCACAGTATATAAACAAGGCGAGTAATGTGCCTCGACTGAACCGGTGGAGGGGTTGTACGTTATCACGCAGTCTCCGTCGACAGGCATTGTAAAATACACATTATCTGCAGCAGGTATCCACTCGGAACCGCTCCGGACAACCTTGAAGGTAATGGTGGTGCCCTCGCTCAGGTTGTAATAAGTCTTGCTGTAGGTGCCGTCTGCCTGGCGGGCCATCAAATTGGCGCTTGATGTGGCGTTCCAGGTGCTTCCGAACACGGAGGCAGGCTCACCGGCGACGACATAGTAATCAGAAATAGTCGCAGTGACTGTAGGATTGTTGAACGTGATTATCAGTTCCCTCCCCGCAGGAACTGTTATATCGTAGTTATCCGCCGGATATTCTGCAATACCCCAGCGGTTGTCTGTCGCCACTTTAAATGAAGCATACAGATCCGACCCGGAATTATTGACGAACTTCTTGATGTAACCATTCTCGGTCTTGATCATATCGTTGGCAGTATTGCCCGGATCCCACTCAGTGCCGAAAATGGCAGCCGGCGATCCTGCGACAGTGTAAATTTCGTCCGCCTTGGTCATTTTGAGGGTGATTTCACGATACTCTCCGCTGGCAAAGCTGACACCGGACCTGGTATAGGTATAAGTATCGCTACCGACCTTTGCCGTGAAGGAATAGGTATCGGAGCCTGAACCATTCTTCAGCGCGACGAACAGTTCGCTGCTGGCGGAAGAGGGGTTGATTTCAATACAGTCCGAATATTTGGCAAGAGTGGCATCCTCGACGGGGCCGTCGTAATAAGAATCCACTATTGCAGCATTTCCGGAGAAAATGGTCAGTTTGCTCGCGCTGATCAGTGCATCGTTGTTTCCCTTGTCTTTCAGGGTGAACTTGACAATAGCCTGCTGGTTCACGAAAGAGGCGTCAGAGGCGCTGACCTTGCTCCCGTCAACACTTTCGACAGAAACGGAAGCGATGGCATAATCGAAATTCTCAGCAATGTCTGCCAGCGTGCCGATCTGTCCGGAATAACTGCGCACCTCCCTGGGGAATACCAGGCTGAGCACATCACCCACACTTACAGTCTCGGTAAGGCCGCCGGCCAGAACCGCAGTAGCGCTTCCGCTGGTCTGGGGAGCAAGAGTGCCTATCAATGCAGGGTTGCCTTTCTTATAGACCTTGACCTCATCGTTATCTCCCCAAAAAGCATTGAGGGCGGAACCGCTGAGACCAAGAGCCTTAGCGGACAGGTCCTCGGCCTTCTGGGCATTGACAGACAATGACATAACCACCTTCGGGGTGTTGTCGACTACTTCTGAGCTATTGGAATCGTTGTTTTCCTTTGCACAGGAAACCATCATGGCAACTATAGCGGCCAGAGTGATGAAATATAACTTTTTCATGATCTTTTCCTCCGTATTAGTCCCATTCTTCAACAATTGCATCCCCGTAAGAGTTACGGGTGGCGGTTACTGACCCTTCGAGGAAGCCATCTTCGACCCGGAGAATCATCTGCTCCACTTCGGGAGCCTCATAGTTTTTAAGTGTTTTCATATCTAAACTTTCTACTACTTTTTCAAAAGTTAAAGCGGTGAGTATAAGGACTCAAGGCCTTTTGAGCCCGCAAAGTTAGTACTTTTTATTTAATCTGAAGTCGAAATACGAAGAACGGGGCCATTTGCGGCCCCGAGAAGCATAAAAACGACGACGGACAAACTAAAGAGCGTCCTCGACCGGAATCACCCAGGCCCGGAGGCCCAGATCCGGGGACGCGGCGTCCGTGCGTCGCAGTGCATCCATTACCGGAGCGGCGAGGGAATCGTCCAGAACGCTCAGAAGAGCATGGTTCTGGGTGGGCCAGGCATGGGAACCGAGGTGCGGCGCGCCTGTGGATGACCCGCGGCCGCCAATCTCTTCCCAGACGGTGTAGCCCCGCTGTCCG
Source organism: Bacteroidales bacterium (assembly GCA_017544265.1). Classification (GTDB taxonomy): domain Bacteria; phylum Bacteroidota; class Bacteroidia; order Bacteroidales; family UBA932; genus Cryptobacteroides. The sequence goes on from JAFYEM010000048.1 coordinate 12,411, forward strand.
AAGCTTTCCAGAAGTTCCACTATGTCCTGGTTGTAGGCTTGATTGTAGGCTATGAATATCGCTTTCATTTCTTTGCAAGTTTAGCTGCCCGGCGTGCAAGACGTCTTGCGCGGTGCTCGGTGATGCCGCAGTAAAGTACCGGGATAATAACAAGGGTAATAAGGGTGGAAACCGACAGGCCCCAGGCTACGGTAGTACCCAGCCCCCGCCACATTTCGGAACCTTCGCCCCGGCCGAGAGCCATAGGGAGCATACCGAGGACGGTGGTGAGGGTGGTCATAAGTATAGGTCTCAGACGGCTCTTTGCAGCCTCGACGGAGGATTCGCGCACGCTCATGCCCCTTTCCTGACACAGGATCGTATAGTCTATCAGAACGATACCGTTCTTCACGACGATACCCATAAGGATGATGATACCTATCATGGACATGACGCCGATTGCCATTCCGGCCGCCATATTCCCGAGGGCGACGCCCACGAAGGCGAAGGGGATGGAGGACATTATGACGAACGGCCCCATGAAGGACTCGAACTGCGAGGCCATGACCATATAGACAAGTATGATGATAAGGATCAGCAGCATGATCATGTCGCGGAACATATCCTGCTGGTTTTCATAGTCACCGCCTATGGCCCAGCTGAATTCCGGAGGGAGAGGATTTGCGTCCATTATGGCCGTGACCGCCTCCACGCCGTCGCTGAGGGAGTGTCCCCGGGCGATTATGCCGGTGACCTGGATATAGCGTTCGCGGTTTTTGCGCTGGATGGTCGGAGGAACTTTGGATTCCACTATCCTGCCCAGATCCCTCACTTTGATGCCGTTGCCCTGGGCGTTATAGACCACGATGTTTTCTATGTCGTCAAGGGAGCTGCGGAATTCCGGGGCATAACGTACGCGGATGTTGTATTCATCGCCGTCCTCGCGGTAGAACGACGCCACGGAGCCGGACATCGCTGCCGATACCGCCGCAGCGGCGCTGACCGAAGTGAGGCCGTTGAGAGAGAGTTTTTCCCTGTCGAAATCCACCTCATATTCAGGCGTGTACTGGTCCCGGCTGAGAATCACCTGGGTAAAATACGGGGTCTCCATCATCTTGGAGCGGACCTCCCTTGCGGCATGCTCCGTATCTTCGAAGTCATAGCCGTAGATTTCCAGCTGCACGGAAGCCGCACCGCCCATGCCGCCGCCTTCGGAGACATTGAACTTGTTTATCTCCGGGAATTCCCTCAGGTCAGCCCGGATTATATCTGCAATTTCGGTAACGGAACGCTGACGGTCCTCCATCGAGCCGATGTTGATATTCATGCTGATGAGGTAGGTTCCGTTGTTCCGCATGGACGCGAATGCATTGTCCGTATCCGCCTGTCCGAAGCGGTAGCTCAGCACCAGGACTTCGGGAACATCAGCGGTGATTTTCTCATAGATGCGCTGCGCGACATCGCGGGTCACATCCTGGGCCGTGCCGATGGGCAGCTCGATGGTAGCGTTGAGACGGCCCGCATCAGCGGTGGGGAAATACTCCGTTTTCATGTTTGGGACATAAATCCCGAGTACGATTCCGAACACGACCACTGCGCCGATCAGAATCAGCTTCTTATGGTTCATGCACCAGGAGATGAAGCGGGAATAGCCCCTTGAGATGGCATCCAGGACCTTGTTCACAGGGCCGAATATGGCAAGATGCAGTTTTCCGGTCTTGGGCTTGTTGGAGAGCAGTACCGAACAGAGCATCGGAACCAGCGTCAGCGCCGCGGTAGTGGACACGATCATGATGATCGAGACTATCCAGCCCAGCTGCCTGAACATGATGCCGGCCATACCTGAAATCATGGTCAGGGGGAGGAAGACGCAGAGCATCGTAAGGGTCGATGCTATAACCGAAATACCCACTTCCGAGGTGCCGTGCACTGCCGCCTCCTTGGGTTTTTCGCCCCTTTCGAGGTGTGTCGATACATTCTCCAGCACCACGATGGCATCGTCCACGACCATACCGATTGCGATGGAAAGGGCGGACATGGAAATGATGTTCAGGGTGTTGCCGGTCGCAAAAAGGTACAGCAGCGAGGCAAGCAGGGCGATCGGGATACTGAGGACCACAATGAGGGTACCTCTCCAGCGCCCCAGGAAGAGGAACACCACGAGCATGACCACGAGGAAGGTAATCGCGATGGTCTCCTTCAGGGAATTGATGGTACGGATAATGTTGGAGGAGTTATCCACCACCGTGGTTATTTTTATGTCCGAAGGCAGGTTGTGCGAGAGTTTTGCAAGTTCGCGCTTCACCTTCCGGATAACCTCCACGGTATTGTAGCCGGACTGTTTCTGGATTATAATCTGGGCTCCCCGGACGCCGTTCGTGAACGATTCCTGGGACTTTTCCTCGAGAGTATCCTCCACGCGGGCAACGTCGCGAAGATAGACGGCATTGCCCATATAACTGCCCACGACGACGCCGAGCAGTTCAGACGGATCTTCAAATTCCTTCTTGATGCGGAGCGTATAGGTGTTGGAACCTATGTCTATTGCGCCGGACGGGACATTTCGGTTCTCTGCGGCGATAATCTGCGATATGCCCGCGATGGTGAGCCGATAGGCCTCCAGTTTGGACGGGTCCACATAGACCTGCACCTCTCTCTTCGGAGCGCCGGCGACTGAAACGGTACCGACGCCGGAGACGCGGGCGAGCGGTGTCGCCACCCTGTCGTCCAGAATCTTGTCCAGGGCCGATACGCTCTGGTCGGCGGTCGCCGCCAGGACCATAATCGGCAGGTCATCCACGCTGAACTTGAAAATGAAAGGCAGGGACGCTCCGTCCGGGAGTGTCTGGGATATCATGTCCAACTTGTCCCGGACGTCGTTCGTGGCCTCGTCTATATCCGTCCCGTATTCGAATTCAAGGGTGAGGATGGAAATGTTCTCGCGGGAGTTGGAGGTAATGTTCTTCAGGTCGGCCACACCGTTCAGGGAGTTCTCAAGAATCTTCGTGAGGTTGTTCTCCACATCCTCGGCGGACGCCCCCGGGTAGGAGGACATGACCATGATGACGTTCGACTCGACATCGGGGAAATTGTCCACCGGGAGGCGCGTCAGGGCGAAAACGCCCAGAATCGCAAACGCGAGAAACACCAGGGCGGTAGTAACCGGATTGTTGACAGCTGTTCTGTAAATGCTCATTTCTGCTTCCCTTTATTTGACCCTGACGCGACTGCCGTGCTTGAGTGCCGTCTGGCCCTTGAACACAACCAGGTCTCCTTCGTCTATTCCGTCCAGGACCTCATACTCGGTCCCGATATGCTTCCCGAGAGTGACGGGAACATAGTTGACGGTGCTGTCCTGCTGGACAATGTAGAGGAACTTCTGACCGGTGCCTTCCTGCTTCACCACTGCCTGGTCGGGGACTATCAGGCTCCTGCGGTTTCCGAAATTGACGGTGACGCGGGCGTACATTCCGGGGCGGAGGGCCCTGTCGCCGTTCTGGACCACCACCTCGGCCTGGAATGTATGGGTCATGGCGTTGATGGTGGGATTCAGTCGGGTGATCTTTCCCGTGAAAGTCCTTCCGGGAAGGGCATCCGCGGTGAGGCTGACCTTGTCTCCGACTTTGACCTTGGTGTATTCACTTTCGGAGATACCCACATAGAGTTTCACCGGGACGACCTGCTGGACAGTGAACAGAGGCTGTGCCATGGTGTAGAGATCCCCTTTATCGTAATTGCGGGCAGTTACATAACCGGTGACGGGACTGCGCAGAATTGTATTTTCCTTGAGATTGGCGTAGGTCGATTTACGGACGGCGAAAGCCAGTTCCATGGCGTCCAGGTCCGATTTGGCCACACCGCCCTGTTCGTAGAGGGCGCGGATACGGCCAAGTTCAATGCTGTCGTTCACCATCTGCAGATGGGTCTGGTCCAGCTGCAGGCGGTCCATCTCGGCCAGCAGTTTACCCTTGGCGACATAATCCCCCACCTCTGCGTAAATCTTGCGGATACGGCCTCCGGCCTGCGGAGCTATATTGTTGGTGGCATAGGCCTCCACCGTACTTGAATAGACATTGTCCTGAGGAACGGAACGGCTCACGGCCGCGGCAGCCTCGACCGGGCGCACCACATCCTGCTGCGCGGTGGCGGAAAGGACTTCACCAACTGCTGAATTCACCTTTTTGCCGCCGCAGGAAACCAGGGCTATGGCAACTGAAACGATAAGTAAGTATTTTTTCATCTTCTACCTGTATGAACCGTCGAGGTCCACGGAGCCGTCATCTGCAAGGAAATCGCGGCCCAGAGTCTGCTCGAGGGAGGTTTTTGCAACTATGAAATTATAGACCGACTGGCAGACGGCAAGGTTGGCCTGAGTCAGTGCAAGCTGGGCGTCGTTCAGATCCGTAAGGGTCGCCCTGCCCACTTCGAATGATTTTTCGGCGATGCCATATGCCTTCTCGGCGCTCGAGAGGGCATCTTCCGCCGCAATCCGGGTCTTCATCGCGGTCTCCATGGTCTTGAGACACTGGCGGACCGCAATTTTCAGCTGGCGCTCGACATTCACTCTCTGGTAATCCAGTTCGGCGGCCTGGACTTTTGCCTGACGGACGTCGTTGAAACGCTTTCCGCCGGAGAAAATCGGTATGCTCAGGGACAGGCCCACGTAGGAATACGGGGTCCACTTGTACTCCGAGAACTTGAAGTCGTCGTTCATCGAGTTGAAGCTGTAGGCGAAATTCAGCGCCAGGGACGGCATATAGGCCCAGGTCTGCATCTTGACAGTCTCCGCAAGCATGTCCGCCTGAAGTTCCAGCTGACGCAGGGAGCTGTTCCCGGAAAGGTCCGCTTCCCCGCCTTCGGTGATGTCGCGGAACATTCCGTCCGCATAATCGTCGAGCTTGCCCTCCACGTCTATGTCTTCGTCGAGGTCCATGCCGATGACGGCCTTGAGCTGCCAGAGGGCGAGGGCGATGGAAGACGCGGCGTTATAGACATCCGGGATGGCGTTGGCAAGCGCGGTCTTCGACCTTACGAGATCCAGGTCGGAGGCTTTCTGCACATTGTGTCGTCTTTCGGTCTTTTCCGCGTTCAGCAATGCGTTTTCATAGACCCGCTCAAAAACATTCAGGGCCTCTTTTGCAAGCAGGACGGCGTAGTATGCCTGCTTCACTTCGGCGACCATGGAAAGCCGGGATTCGCGGGCTTTCTCCACCGCGAGCTCCACCTGCTGGCCGGAGATCTTAAGCGAGGACCACAGCTGGGCGTTCACAAGCGGCATTGCCGCATTGATGCCGGCGCTCCAGGTGTTCAGACGGCCGACTTCGAATCCGTCATTGCCGGACGACTCGGTTTCCTCCGCCTCCGGGGGGATGTAAGGCTGAACCTGACCGGGATGCAGGGCCACAAGCTGGTTGATATAATGCATGATGGGCTCGGTGAGGCCGGAGACCATGCTGGCCATGCCGCCGCCGGAATTTCCGGAGCCGCCCATATACATGACCTGCTTCTTTATCGTTCTCTGATAGGAAGCGCTCGCATTTATCTGGGGGAAAAGCGCGGCGTAGGTGCCGGCCTTCGCATATTTCAGCCGCTCGATTTCCTTGTCGGCGACCTTCACGGACACGTTTTCGCTGAGGGCGATTTTCAAGGCGTCCTCAAGTGAAAGTATGGTGGCTGTGCTGTCGACAGGGATAATTGCGTCCGGATTGTACTGCGCTCTTGCTGCTCCAACTGCAAAAAACGTCACAATGGCAGTTGCAAATATTCTTTTCAAGTACATACACTAACTATAAAAGCCGCGTTTTTACTGCAAAAATCAAGCCACGCCTTATTCCCTTTTTTTAGCGACGATGACGCCCCGTGGGGCTGTTCAGGGGGTCGATGCCCCCCTCCGGGGCGTCACCGTCGCTGTACCCGGTCCAGACGACAGTCCCGCAGGCCTGTAAAGCCCTATGCCAGAGCGGCGGCGAGTACGGAAATGGGGTTCAGGACCTTGTAGGGGGTGGACATCTCAATCTGCCACTTGCAGGTCTCGCAGTCACAGGCCACGAAATCAGGGGCTACAGCCTCTATCTGGTCGAAAAGCGGCTTGCCGATAGCCTGCGAGGCCTCGTAGTTTTCCTTCTTGAAACCGTAAGTTCCGGCTATTCCGCAGCAGGCGGAATCCAGAGGTATCAGTTCGACTCCGGGAATCTTTTTCAGGACGCCCTTGGAGAACACTCCCCAGCCAAGTTTTTCCAGATGACAGGGAGTATGATACGCGATACGGGCCTTGAAATCCGGTTTGAATTCCAGTTTGACCCCATTCTCGAGTTCCTCGAAGATAAAACGGGTCGCAAGGATAATGGAATCCCGGACGGCGGAATTGTCAACTCCGAGCAGTTCCGGATACTCGTCCCTCATCGTAAAGGTGCAGGTCGATGAACTTGTGAGCACTTTCAGTCCGCGGGAAACCGCCTCTGAAAGGGCCTGGACATTGCTGACTGCATTCTTACGGGCTTTGTCACTCATCCCGTTGGCAATCATTGCGACGCCGCAGCATTTCTCGTCCTTGAGAAGCTCGACCCCGTAGCCGAGGGCGTTCATAACCTTCACGAAGTCCTGCCCGAGAGTCGGGAAATTATAATTCACATAGCAGCCGTGGAAATAGGCCACCTTCTTTTCAAAGGCCGCCTGGGAGGATGCAGCCTTGCGCTTGAACCAGCCCTCAAAGCCACGGAAGGAGTATTTCGGGAATTTGCGGTGACGGTCCACCTCCATGAATCCGTCAAGCACTGCCTTTGTGACGCCGAGGGACAGCACTCCGTTCACTATAGGGGCGAAAGGACGGGCCAGGGAGCCCATGAAATCCGTGGAAGCGAGCATCATGTCGCGGAGTTTCGGCTTCGAAGTGGAGTATTTTATTCTCGCGGCCTGGATTATGTCCGCTACCTTCACGTCGGAGGGGCAGGCGACTTCGCACCTCTTGCAGTTGAGACAGTACTTCAGGGTCTCGCTGAAGAAAAACGGGTCCTTCAGACGGAGTCTTTCACCGTCCGGACCGGCCTGCTTGGGACCGGGATAGAGAGGATTGACAGGAACTACGGGGCAATATGCCGTGCAAACCGTGCACTTCATGCATTCCTCGAAATTATGGGCGCTTGCGGTATATTCTTGAAGTGTCATTTCAATTCATTTGAGAGGTCTTCTGCCACAGCAAGGGCACTGAGTATTGCAACTCCTCCCCCGCAGCCTAGCTTGAATGAATGGGCCCCGCCGAGGATTGAACCGATGACGCGCAGGTTTTCGATGGCTTCACCGTCCCTGACGGCCCGGAAGGAGTTGTCCGTCTTGACTCCGAAGTCCAGATAAGGCTGCGGAGTGAAAAAGTCATAGGCATACCAGTTGTTTCGGTCAGCGTCATAGTCCACGTCCAGCGAGAACAGGGTTTCATAGACACGGGACGGGGTCGATGACAGGCCTTTCGAGAAGAACCCGCCGGTTGCGAGTATGAATTGGCCGGCCTCGACGGGATGGTCCCCGAGATTGCGGGTACGGAGAGACACCACGCGTCCTCCGTCTAAAACAGCACTCACGGCGGTGTCCCCCATCAGGGTGGTTCCGCCGGCGTTTTCATAGGCGGCTTTCTGCTTCATCTGGGCCCTGATGCCGGGGACCGACGGGGGCATGGTCCCGACGAACAGCACATTCGCGGGGATACTGCCACGCACCAGCGAGAGCACTGATTCGTCCTTGAGTCCGAAGACCTGCGGGAGAATCACGGTGTCCTCGCCCCTGAGATGCAGTTTCACTCCGTCCACCACGCTCTTCCAAGCAGTGTCCATCACCCTTGCGATATTCACGGAACGCATTTCGCTCGGGGAGGTGCGGAGGGTTTCCATTTCGGGAAGTTTCAGAGAGCATATCCTCACGGAAGAGCCGCGGGCTTCCAGCCCCTCGGCGATGAAAGAGGTGAAGAAGTCAGGATAGCCCGCGAGGTTCACGAGCAGGACTTTGCGCCCCACGGAAGTTTCCACCGTTGGCAGCAGCGCCACATCTTCGAGAGCGAGCCAGGCGCGCTTCAGAGTACCTGTGGGCGTGATCCTGAAAGAATTCCGGAGGGCGTGCCCCTGAAGTTTGATTCCCGCGGAGGCAAAAAGCTGAGGCACCTGGTCAATCAGGGCTGTCAGTCTCGGAAGTCCGATTTTCGAGTACGGATGATCCCCGGGGAGAAGCGGAATATCCTCCAGCGGGGAATCCACAGGCATCCCGTCGGGAGTTCTGGAAAGCAGTTCGAAAGCTCCTGATGAGAAGTGCATGGCATTCTGGCCGGCAGAAATGATTACTGTCGAAAGGCCGCGCTTCTGGAGACTCAGTCCGGCAGTCAGTCCTGCAAGACCTCCGCCGATTATAGCAACATCGAATTTCATAGGCCGAGAACGTGATTATAGACCCACTGGGTGTATTCGCCTTCGCGGAGCGTTTCGCCCCAGGCAATCGGGAGATTCCCCTTCCAGCGTTCCGTCATGAAACTGCAGAGGTCTTCCCTCGCCTTCCGCGTGCATCCGGTCGCCTTGGCAAGCAGTCCTGCCGCCCTGCAGCCGCAAAGTTCTCCCTGGCAGGTCCCCATGCCCACGCGGGTGCGGCGTCTCAGGTCCACCAGGTTGGTAACTTCCATCGAGTCTATGGCGGCGTTAATTTCGCCGAGGGACACTTCTTCGCACTCGCAGATCAGCGCCTGCTCCTTGTTTGAGCGCAGGTCTATCTCCGCGGCGCGGGTACCCATGCGCGATGCGGACGCCTTCTGAACGGTGGTGGGGACTGTCCATATAGACTTCGCCACCTGCTCGTAACTCTTTTCTTCGGAACCTGGCAGCGGCTCGTCGGCGGTAGTGCATTTTTTGTCCACCCCGAGTTTCCGGCAAACCGTGTCCGTAACGATTTCGTCCATAAGGCGGTAAGTCATCAGTTTTCCTCCGGTGATGGTCACGAACCCCTTCAGTCCGTCCCGTTCTTCGTGGTCCAGGCAGACTATTCCGCGGGAGATATTCCTTCCCGACGGATCGTTGTCGGCACTCACCAGGGGACGCACGCCGGCATATGCCCGGAGAATCCGGGTGGTCGCGATTGCGGGAGCCAGCTTTGCACCTTCACTTATCAGCAGGTCCACCTCATCGGGGGTAACCTTGACTCCGTCGCATTCCTCGAATGGTATTTTTGTCGATGTGGTGCCTATTACGCATACCGTATCTCCTGGAACCAGGATATCCGCATTCGCGGGCTTGCGGCAGCGGTTAATAACCATAGAGTTGATTCTGTGGGCGAATATCAGCAGTGAGCCCTTTGCCGGGAACATCCCCACATTGACACCCGCAAGGGCTGCGATGCCATGCCCCCAGATGCCGGCCGCATTTACCGTGATGCTTGCATAGTACTTGGATTTAAGGCCGGTGGCGTGGTCCAGAGCCTCTATTCCGAGTATGGTGTCACCCTCCCGTATGAAAGAAACGACTTCGTGATAGAGCAGGACCTTGGCTCCATGAAGTTTGGCGTCCAGCATATTCGCGGCGCAAAGCCTGAACGGGTCCACGCTGCCGTCCGGCACCTTCACCGCGCCGATAAGCGACGGATTCACCGACGGCTCCATGCGGATGGCGTCTTTGGGGTCTATGGCCTCGGCCGCGATTCCCGCCGCGAGGCAGGACTCGATAAAGCGGGCCTGGTAGGACAGGTCGTCCTCCGGGAGAGTGATGAACAGGCCGTCGGTTTCATCGACACAATGCGCCGCGATACGCCTGAGAATCATATTCTCCTCTATACATTCGGTGGCTGATTCGCGGTCGGTGACGGCATAGCGGGCCCCACTGTGCAGAAGGCCATGATTGCGCCCTGTGGCTCCCGTAGCAATGTCGTGACGTTCCACCAGCAGGACCCTGAGGCCCCGCATGGCGCAGTCCCTCGCCGCTCCGGCACCGGTAATACCCCCGCCGATAATGATTACATCAAATTCGTTTCTCTTGGAATCCATTTTGTGAGTATGCGATAATTCACAAATTTAAGAAAAAAACTATTTAAACAGAGCCTTGACAAGGCCGGGTATGTCGGAAACTTTGACTATCTCGATGCCTTCTGTCTTGTGGTCCAGCTTGCAGTACTTGGAAAGGAAGATTCGCTTGAAGCCGAGGCGGGCGGCCTCTGCAGCGCGGCGCTCGGCCTGGGAGACCGGACGGATTTCACCGCTCAGCCCCACTTCCGCAGCGAAGCAGCTGTCCGGAGGTATGGGGAAATCAAAGTTGGACGACAGCACGGCGGCTACGACCGCGAGGTCGCAGGCAGGGTCAGTAACCCTCAGGCCTCCGGCCATATTCAGAAACACGTCCTTCTGGCTGAGTTTGAATCCGGCACGGCGTTCCAGCACGGCGAGAAGCATGTTCAGGCGACGGACATCGAAGCCAGTTGCCGAGCGCTGCGCGGTGCCATAGACAGCACTGCTGACAAGCGCCTGGACCTCGAAGAGGAATGGGCGTACACCGTCCAGCATCGCGCTGACCGCTGTGCCGCTGAGGCCATCCTCATGCATGGGAATCAGCATTTCGGAGGGGTTTGCGACCTCCCGGAGGCCGGTGCCCGTCATCTCGAACACAGCCAGTTCGCTGGTGGATCCGAAACGGTTCTTAATGCTACGGAGCACCCTGTAGGCACCCCTGTTTTCTCCCTCGAACTGAAGGACCACGTCCACTATGTGCTCCAGAATCTTGGGCCCCGCAATTGAGCCTTCCTTGGTAATATGGCCGATAAGGATAACCGGAATTCCACTCTCCTTGGCGAAACGGAGCAGGGTCGCGGCGACTTCCTTTACCTGCGATACGCTTCCCGCGGTGGACTCCACCCCCTGACAGTACATGGTCTGGACAGAATCCACAATCAACAGGTCCGGGGCACATTCCTGAGCCTCCCTGATTATATTGTCCATCAGGGTTTCGCTGTAGATTACGCAGCCGGAAGCATCTCCGCCGAGCCTGTCCGAGCGCATCTTGACCTGACGGACACTTTCCTCGCCGGTCACATAGAGGGTTTTAAGACGGGATTCGAAAGCGGTATCTGGAGCGAAAGCGTGGACTTGCCTATGCCCGGCTCACCTCCAATCAGCACCAGGGAACCTTTGACAAGCCCTCCGCCGAGTATGCGGTCAAGTTCCGCGCTGCGAAGCGTAATCCTGTCCTCCACACCCATTTCCACGTCCTTCAGGCGGACAGGACGCCTCCCCTCTCCGGGGACGGCGACGGTTTTGGAGCTGGCCGCGGCAGCCACGACAGTCCTCTCCTGCATGGTATTCCATTCTCCGCAGGCAGGGCAGCGGCCCAGCCATTTGGAGTACTCGTTCCCGCAGGAAGTGCAGAAAAAAACCGTCTTCGCCTTAGCCATTCATTGCGTCCTCCACATCGCCAGGCTGAATCGGGAGCCGGGAATGCCCGAGGCGGCGGGCTCCGTCAGCTGTCACCAGGACATCATCCTCCAGACGGATTCCGCCGAAATCGTAGTACGCCTTCAGGGCATCGAAATTCACGAAATCGCGGCCCGTCCCGGCAGCTTTCCACTGCTCTATCAGCGCCGGGATGAAATAGATTCCCGGCTCGTCGGTTATTACATTCCCGGGCACCAGGCGCCGGGCCATGCGGAGGCTTCCTAGACCCGGCTGCGACGAGCGCTTCTGGTCCGGATCATAGCCCACCAGATCTTCCCCGAGATCCTCCATGTCGTGGACATCCAGGCCCATATTGTGCCCGAGGCCGTGCGGCTGGAAAAGGCCGGCGATGCCTGCCTGGACCATGTCGGAAACATTTCCGCGTACAAGTCCAACGGCCTTGAGTCCCTCCAGCATCTTCCCGGCGACGGCGATATGGACATCACGATAGGCCATTCCCGGGCGCGTCAGCGAAAAGGCGTATTCATTACAGTCGCAGACAATCTGGTATATATCCCTCTGCCGAGGGGTGAATTTTCCGCCGGTGGGATAAGTACGGGTGAAATCGGAAGCATAGTGGCTGTTGCTCTCCGCGCCGGCATCGACCACGAGCAGTTTGCCGGGAGTTATCGGCTGGTCGTGGAGATGATTGTGGAGGGTCGCGCCGCGCTGCGAAAGGATAGTCGGGAAAGATACGCCCCAGCCCTTCGAAAGGGTGACGCCTTCCATCAGGCCCACGATTTCCTGCTCGAGAATTCCCGGGCGGATGGCCTCACGCGCGGTCGTGTGCATCAGCACTCCCAGGTCACATGCGCGGTCAATCTCCTCTATTTCGCAGTCCTCCTTCACAAGACGCATAGACACAATCGACTCCACCAGCGGCACGGAAGGTTCCGCGCTGCCGAGCATGGAACGCAGCATCATCGCATTGTAATATCTGGACGGCGGAATGAAATGGACCGTACGTCCTGAAGACATCGCCGCGACGACCTCTCTCTCAAAATCCTGATAGGCTCCGCTTCTGTCTATGCCTGTGCCCGCTGCACGGGACGCCACGGACGGCTGCGGCCCCATCCAGATAATATCGTCGATATCGACGTCATCGGCCCAGACCGATTCATCTCCGCTGTCTATGTCTATTATCGCGGCATAGCGGGGTTCGTCGATGCCGAAATAATAGAGCCAGGTGCTGTCCTGACGGAATTTATAGCCATTGTCCTTATACTGTGCGGGCGCCTCGACATTGCCAATGAATATCGCGATTCCACTCTGCCCCGCAGCCGCCATTTTCTCCTTCAGAACCTTTCTGCGGCGGATGTAAACTTCTTTTTCGAACATACTCTTAATCTCCATTCGTACTTCTGCAAATATAGCTAATTTTTACGTACACTTGTCCTCGTAATAAAAAGAAAAAGCGCCGGTGACGTTCCGGGGGGCATAGACCCCCCATTAAGCCGCAGGGGCCCTGACAGATGACGGAGCGGGGGGAAGGGGCATAACGGGAAATGCCCGGACGGGCCGGGCATTTAGAAGGGGTGCAAGTGAACTGCTACAGGTAGTAGTTCAGGCTGAGACGGAAGCCGAGGTTGTCGGTGCCGTAGATAAGACCGGTGGAACCGGGGCTCACCATCTTGTTGTAGTTGATTACGCCGCCGTCATCTGTACCGCCGACAACCGGAATGGTCGTGTAGGCTTCGTACTGGGTGTAGGTCTGAGGCTGGAACATGACCATGATGGGAGTGAAGGTGAGGGCTGCGCCGAGAGACATCCTGCTGGCGAAGAGCCATTCAATACCCATGTCGAGAGTAAGTCCGATAGCATTGGTGTAACCAGCGTTGAAACGCTTGCTCGGACGGGAATAGGTAATACCAAGCTTGCCGATTCCGCCACCTTCATTAAGGTCGTAAGGCTTCTTGCCTGTTTCGCCGACCTCCTGGGTGTAGGCTGTGCTGGTAGGGACATTGCCGTTCCAGTCCTTGTTGAAGGGGTTGCCGTAGGAGAATGTCATCTCGCCGCCGGCGATTGCATAGAGCAGACCGATGGAACCGTTGAACTTCAGGGGGCCGTTACCTTTGATGAACTCGAGGGCGAGTCCGAAGGATGCCGCATTGAGGCGGGAAGTAACCTGATCCACAACCTGGTTCTGGGAATCCGGATTGAGATAAACCGCATGGTCGTCCTGCACATAATCTTTCTGGTTGATAACGCTGCCGGTGAAACCGAACTGGGCACGCAGGGCAACGGCATCAGTCATATGATAGCGAATCTTGAAGGAAGCGACCGGGTCCTGGGAAAGGATGTACATCTGCTTGGGGGTCTTGCCGACACCATCGACGAAAGCACCGGAGAAAGCTCCGTCCTCGGGCTTCCAATTGCTCTTCTGGAAGAGCGTCACGGGATTGATATTCACACCGAAGGAGAAATCACCCTTGCGGACAGTGGTCTTGCGTTCAGAATCCTGGGCCGCAGCAGAAAGGATGGCAAGGGCTAAAACTGCCAGGGAAACTATTATCTTTTTCATAATTCTTACTTTTTTTGATACTGAACATCAATCACAACCGTCTCGTCCGGTTTAATCACCTTTCCATCTGCATAAGCATAGTAAGTATCTTCGCCGTCCTTATATTCTGCCTCAAGTTTTACATATTTCACCGCGATTCCATCCTTAGATTTACAGTTGAGGGAGAAAGTATATTGACCAACGGAGTTGGTCTTGACTATGTAATCTTCAATAATGTCTTTATTAGACTCATCTTTACCGACCAAAATTCCGATAGTGACCTCTGTGCCGGGATTGACGAGATTACCATTATGAAATTTGACCGTACCGTTAAGTGTAGCCTTGTACTTGTAGTTGATTGTCGTGGGCTCAACCCTCTGGCATGACCAGAGAGCAAGGAGCGCCAATGACGCGAGAATTAAAAATTTTTTCATAAGCGTATGAGTTTAGTTAATTGCATTCGGTCAGCAAATATAATAATATAAATGCACAAAAAAAACAGCGCCCCGAAGGAAACGCTGTCTTTACCATGGTTTGACTGCATTACTCGGCGGCAGGGGCCTCAGCGGCAGGCGCTTCTGCTGCGGGAGCCTCAGCTGCGGGTGCCTCCTCTGCCGGAGCGGCGTCGGACTTCTTCGCACGGGAGCGGCGGGTGGTCTTCTTGGCCTCTTTCTTCGCAGTTGAAGCAAGGGCGGCCTCGTTGAAGTCCACAAACTCGACAAGCACCATTTCAGCGGCGTCGCCGGCACGGAAACCGGTGTGCAGAATCCTCAGATATCCGCCCGGACGGTCAGCGACCTTGGGCGCGATAGTGCGGAAAAGCTCTGCGGTCGCATACTTATCCTTGAGGTAGCTGAACACCACGCGGCGTGAGTGGGTCGTATCCTCTTTGGATTTGGTCACGAGGGGTTCGAGGTAGGGCTTGAGGGCTTTCGCCTTGGCCTCGGTGGTCTGAATCCTCTTGTGGAGAATCAGCGAGCAAGCCATATTGGAAAGCATAGCCTTGCGATGAGCGCTCTTGCGACCGAGATGATTGACTTTCTTATTGTGTCTCATTGCTAAACGTTCTTTTTCTTGGGTTCGATATTATACTTGGTGACATCCATTCCGAAAGAGAGCTTCATCTTCTCGACAAGGAGGTCGATCTCGTTAAGGGACTTGCGGCCGAAGTTACGGAATTTCATAAGCTCGGGACGGGAGTAGGAAACGAGGTCGGCGAAAGTGTCGATATCAGCAGCCTTCAGACAGTTGAACGCACGGACGGAAAGCCCCATGTCGGAGAGCTTCGTAAGAAGGAGGTGACGCATCCTCAGGGACTCTTCGTCCAGCTGGGAACTGTCGGTCTCCACCACGCTCTCAAGGGAGAGTTTCTTGTCGTCGGTGAACAGCTTGAAGTGATAGATAAGGATGTTGGCGGCGTCCTGAAGGGCCGAAGAAGGAGAAATGGAACCGTCGGTGACGATTTCCAGATTCAGCTTCTCATAGTCCGTCTTCTGCTCCACACGGTAGTTCTCGACGCTCCAGTTCACCTTCTTGATAGGGGTGTATATGGCATCGACGGGAATTGTGCCGATAGGATTGTTGCCGTCCCTCATCTCTTCCGCAGGAACGAATCCGCGGCCTTTGGTGATGGTGAGGGTCATCTCGATTTTCACGGAAGGCTCCATGGAGCAGATGTGAAGCTCGGGATTGAGCACTTTGAAAGAAGAAAGGGCGTCGGAGATATCGGCTGCAGTGAATTCCTGCTTGCCGCTCACGGTGATTGTAGCCACCTCGGAGTCCACAGTCTCCACCATCCTCTTGAAGCGGACCTGCTTGAGGTTGAGAATGATGTCCTGCATTCCTTCAATCACGCCGGGAATGGTGTCAAATTCCTGAAGGACACCATTTATGCGGATCGAGGAAATGGCAAAACCTTCAAGGGACGCGAGCAGAATGCGACGGAGGGCATTGCCGATAGTCTGGCCGTATCCGGGCTCCAAAGGACGGAATTCGAAGCGGCCGACGGTGTCGGTGCCTTCCAGCATAATGACCTTGTCCGGTTTTTGAAATGCTAAGATTGCCATAATGATTCCTTTTTTTAGGTGGTAATACTATTATTTGGAATAGAGGTCGACGATGAGCTGTTCGTTGATGTTCTCGGGCACCTCGGCGCGGGCGGGAACATTGAGCAGTTTACCCGAGAGGGCCTGGGCGTCGAGCTCCAGCCAGGAATACTTCGAAGCGGAAGCAACCGCGGCCTGGATAACCTCAAGGCTCTTGGAACGTTCGCGGACGGCGATTACCTGCCCGGGTTTTACCTGAGCTGAAGGGATGTTGCACACATCTCCGTCGAGGGTGATGTGGCGGTGAAGCACGAGCTGACGGGCAGCGGGACGTGAAGGGGCGAAACCGAGCCTGTACACGAGGTTGTCCAGACGGGTCTCGAGCAGGAGGATCAAGTTCTCACCTTTCTGTCCTTTCATACGGGAAGCCTTGTCGTAGGTGTTGCGGAACTGACGCTCCAGAACTCCGTACATGTATTTGACTTTCTGCTTCTCCTTGAGCTGGGTGCCGTACTCTTTCTGTTTTTTGCGCTTGGCGGCCAGACCATGCTGTCCCGGAGGGGTGTTACGCCTTTCGAAAACTTTGTCTGCACCGTAGATAGGCTCGCCGAATTTGCGGGCGATTCTGGTCTTGGGACCTGTATATCTTGCCATAGTCTTCTTACTTTTAGGAATTAAACTTTACGACGGCCTTTGGGGCGGCAACCATTGTGGGGCATGGGGGTCACGTCGATGATCTCGGTGACGGCGATACCGGCCTGGTTGATGGTGCGGATAGCGGACTCACGGCCTGCGCCGGGGCCTTTGACATAGACCTTCACCTTGCGGAGGCCTGCGTCGAAAGCGGTCTTTGCAGCATCCTCGGCAGCCATCTGGGCGGCGTAAGGAGTGTTCTTCTTGGAACCGCGGAAACCGCACTTGCCAGCGGAAGACCAGCTGATAACCTGGCCCTGTGCGTTGGTAAGAGAGACAATGACGTTGTTGAAGGTCGATGAAATATGAGCTTGCCCATAAGCTTCAACCTTGACAACTCTCTTTTTTGTTGTTGTAGTTTTCTTTGCCATAATTCATCTGACTTTATTTGGTCGCCTTCTTCTTGTTGGCAACGGTCTTCTTCTTTCCTTTACGGGTACGGGCGTTGTTCTTGGTGGACTGGCCACGCACGGGCAGACCCGCGCGGTGACGGATGCCACGGTAGCAACCGATGTCCATCAGGCGCTTGATGTCCATCTGGACAGATGAGCGGAGTTCACCCTCGATCTTGTACTCGTTGTTGATAAGGGTACGGATGGCTGCGACCTGGTCGTCGTTCCAGTCACCTACCTTGATGTCGCGATCGATTCCGCAGCTCTCGAGAATCTTCTTCGCGCTGCTGCGGCCGATACCGAAGATATAGGTCAGGCCTATTTCTCCACGTTTGTTTTTCGGTAAATCAACACCGGCTATTCTTGCCATAATTCTATGATAAACTTAATTTGTTGCACAAAATTTTATCCCTGGCGCATTTTGAACTTGGGGTTCTTTTTGCAGATCACATAGAGACGGCCCTTGCGGCGGACAATCTTGCAATCTTCGCTGCGCTTCTTGATGGATGTCTTGACTTTCATTGCGAG
>JAFYEM010000008.1 GCA_017544265.1 Bacteroidales bacterium
CAAGGCCGCTGACGTCGGCGCCGATATCGTGGGCAAGGTAGAGCAGGACATCCCCGAAGACGACCCCCGCAACCCCGCCACCATCGCCGACAACGTGGGTGACAACGTGGGCGATGTCGCCGGCATGGGCGCAGACCTCTACGAGTCCTATTGCGGGTCCATCCTCGCGACCATGGCCCTGGGTGCGTCCGCTTTCTTCTCCGAAGGCACTGCCATCCAGATGAAGGCCATCATGGCCCCGATGATGATCGCAGCCATCGGCGTGGTGCTTTCGATTATCGGAATCTTCGCAGTACGCACCAGGGAAGGCGCTTCGCTGAAAGACCTTCTCGGCTCGCTCAGCGTGGGCACAAACCTCAGCGCAATACTTATCGGATTGCTGACTTTCGGAGTGTTCTACATTCTCGGCTTCGACGGCAAGAACGGCCTTCCCCAGTGGTGGCAGCTTTCGCTGTCGGTCCTGAGCGGCCTTCTCGCCGGCGTCATCATAGGCAAAATCACGGAATATTACACGTCTCACTCGTACAAGCCCACGCAGAAGCTTGCGGAGAGCGCGCAGACAGGTCCCGCGACCGTCATCATCAACGGCGTCGGCCTCGGCATGATCTCCACCGCGGTGCCGGTGCTTACCATCGCCGTCGCGATTCTCCTTGCATACGGCTTCGCTACAGGTTTCCACTTCTCGACTGAAACCCTCAGTTTAGGTCTATATGGTATTTCCATCGCGGCGGTCGGTATGCTTTCGACCCTTGGAATCACCCTTGCCACCGATGCCTACGGCCCTATCGCGGACAATGCCGGCGGCAATGCCCAGATGTCTGAACTCGACCCTTCGGTTCGCGAGAAAACCGATATCCTGGACTCCCTCGGAAACACCACTGCAGCTACCGGAAAGGGCTTTGCGATTGGTTCCGCGGCGCTCACGGCGCTCGCCCTGCTGGCTTCCTACATCGAGGAAATCAAGATTGGCTTCAGCCACATGGCTGCAAAGGGTGGGGAAATGGCGGCGGAATTCGCCCGTCTCGCCCAGGGTTCAATCACCGATATAGTCGAGTACTATGACATAACCCTTATGAACCCTATGGTTCTGGTGGGTATTTTCATCGGCGCGATGATGGCCTTCCTCTTCTGCGGCCTCACCATGAACGCTGTCGGCCGTGCAGCCCAGAAGATGGTCATCGAAGTGCGCCGCCAGTTCCGCGAGATCGCAGGAATCCTTGAAGGCAAACAGAGGCCTGACTACACCTCCTGCGTGCGCATTTCCACCAAGGCCGCCCAGCATGAGATGATATTCCCTTCGCTGCTTGCGATAGTGGTTCCTATGCTCGTGGGTATCATTCTCGGCCCTGCCGGAGTCATAGGCCTTCTGGCCGGAGGACTTGGCGCCGGTTTCGTCCTGGCTATATTCCTCGCCAATTCAGGCGGCGCCTGGGACAATGCCAAGAAGTATGTTGAGGAAGGTAATTTCGGCGGCAAGAACTCTGCCAGCCACCACGCCACCGTCGTGGGTGATACCGTAGGCGATCCTTTCAAAGACACCTCCGGCCCTTCGCTCAACATTCTCATCAAGCTTATGTCCATGGTCTCCATAGTCATGGCAGGCCTGACAGTCATGCTGCACTGATGGATATGCCATAAGTGCAGTAGTAGAAACAAAAATAACCTGCCAGCGTTTTGGAACGTGACCGCTTCGATTAAACGATGAAGCAAAGTCGGGTATTAGGATTTATTGCAGGGGTTTTCGCCCTGATGGGTGTCCTCTGGGGAGTTTTCCCCGCGGAGGGCGTGAACGTCGCAGGGCTTAACCTGCGCTTCCCGTCCTATGCAGGGGCCCTTAAGGACGCTTCCGAGGTCAAGGTGAACGTGGACTCCGTAATAGCTGGAGTGAACAGCCGTTTCCGGATGGAAAACGACACCCTGGCATTCTACCGCCGCTTCCTGTATGAAAATCCGGACCGGATTTACCTTCCGGGCGACGATTATACTTTCTTTGACGACTTTTTCCGTGAGGCGGAAGGCGCCGTCCGTGAAGGCCGCACCGTCAGGGTGATGCATTACGGCGATTCCCAGATTGAACTCGACAGGATTTCTTCGGATTTGCGCCAGACACTTCAGGAGCGTTTCGGCGGCTCCGGAACAGGTCTTTTTCCCGCCCTTTCGAACGTTCCCTCGGCCTCCGTTACCAAATCGGCTTCAGGAGCCTTCGTGCAGTACACCATGTACGGCGACAGCACTACAGTCCGTGCGGGGCACAACCGCTACGGTCCGATGGCGCAGGTGGTCACCGTTTCCGGAGGAGGCAGCATGTCCATCCGTGCCACCACCTCGAAGACCGCCCGTCCGCTGGTTAAAAGTTTCTCCAGCGTGGCTGTGCTCTATGGCCGGGCCTCGCAGAATTTCTCGATAAAAGTAAGTTCCGATACGCTCAAGCCCGCCGTCCGCACCCTTTCCGGGGAGAGCGGTACGACCTGGTCGGTATGGACCTTCCCGAGGGAAGTCGTCCGCGCAGGCGTCCGTTTCACCGGCAGCGCAGAGCTTTACGGAGTGGCCACTGATTCTTCCGCTGGCATTGCCGTGGACAATGTTCCTCTCAGGGGCTGTTCGGGAACGATTTTCACCAGAATAAGCGAGCCTCTGATGACGGAGTCCTTCGACTTGCTGGACACCCGCCTGATTATCCTGCAGTTCGGCGGCAATTATATGCCCGTTATCAGAAACGACAGGGTAATAGCCGAATACTGCGAAAAGATAGCAGCCCAGATACAGTATTTTCACAGGGTGGCCCCCAAGGCAAAAATTCTGTTTGTCGGGCCTTCCGACATGGGTAAATCCTACGGCGGCAAGATAGTCACCTGGCCTCGCCTGCCGCAGCTGGTCGATGCCCTCAGGGTGACCGCGCTTGAAAATGACGCGGCTTTCTGGGATATCTTCTCCATGATGGGAGGGGAGAATTCCATGGTGCGCTGGGTCAAGCACAATCCGCCGTACGCCGGGTCGGACTATATCCACTTTACGCCTGCCGGTGCGAAGGTGGTGGGTGAGACCCTGGCCAGGAGCCTTATGACATGCTACGATTTCTATGATTTGAGAAAAACCGTGCCGCCTTCCCGCGTCAAGGAAGCGATGAAGCGATGAAAAGAGGCTTTCTGACGTTTTTGCTCGGGGTGGTATGTCTGTGCGCAGGTGCCCAGCGCTATCCGTTCATCAGGCCTCTTCCGTTCGAGTATCCCGGCGGCGAGGATGGGCGTACGGCAGGATTCTATGAAAAACTCGACCGTCTCGCCAACTATGGCGAGGGGGATGTGTCCATAGTCCAGATTGGCGGATCGCATATTCAGGCGGGCTCCTGGTCGGGACGAATGCGCAACCGGCTGCTTTCACTCCGCTATGGGCTGGACGGCGGCCGGGGACTGGTTTTCCCGTTCGCCGCGGCTGCGACCAACACGCCTTTCTCCTATCGCAGCGAAGTGACAGGAGTATGGACATGGACCCGCTGTCTGGAAAGCGGCGAAGGGGTCGGCGCGAGCGGTCTCGTCGCCAGCACCGCGGACACGACCGCGACGGTTCTGATAGACCTGGACAGGGAAAAACGCGATCCGTGGGAGCCGTCTTTCACTTTCCGCAGCGTTGACCTTATAGGCACGGGGTCTATGGAGCCGCTGCTGGTGGTCGGCCGGGATACGCTCTATGCGGATTCTTTCGATGCCAAAAGCGGAATACGCCACTATGAGTTTCCGCACTATGCCTCCTGGTTCAAAGTCGTTTTCGCCGGGCCCGGCAAGGAATTCTCCATACGGGGTTTCTATCTGGACCGTCCGGGCGGCGGCCTGACCTACAACGGGCTGGGAGTAAACGGTGCCAGCACCAACTCCTGGGCCAGTTGCACCAATTTCGAGAGCGAGATGAAACTGCTTCGGCCGGATCTGGTGATTTTCTGCATAGGGATCAACGACCTTCAGGGAACGGAATTCCAGCGCGAACGCTTCATGCGCAACCACAGGGAACTGATTAAGCGTATCCGCCGGGCCAATCCGGACTGCGCCCTTCTCTTTGTTTCACCCACTGACAGTTACTACCGCCGCCGTTATCCGAACACCCTCTGTCCTGAAGCAGTGAAGGCCTGCCGCGACCTCGCCGCAGAGTACAAGGCGCCCTTCTGGGATCTCTTTGAGGTTATGGGCGGTCTCGGGTCTATAGAAAAATGGAACGAGGCGACTCTCGCGAGCGGCGACCTTGTGCATTTCAACCGCAGCGGTTACTATCTCATCGGGGACATGATGTTCAAGGCTTTGCGCGGGGATTGGGCCGAGCACGGGAAATGAACCTGTGGACTGTCATATCGGACTTCCTGAGGAACCTGTTCTCCTTTGACCAGGCGCATCCGCTGCTTTTCACACAATTCTACTTCTGGGCCTTCCTGCTGCTGGTTTTCGCGGGATTTTCTCTGATCGGGAACAGGATTCTGCTCCGGAATACCTGGCTTTTCATCGCCAGCATCTTCTTCTATTACAAGACCAGCGGAATCTTTGTCTTCCTGCTGATATTTGTAATCACCTTCAATTTCTTCTCGGCCAAGGCCGTGCACCGTGCCCGCCGCCGCGCGGCAGCGGCCATCTGGATGGTCCTGAGCGTTGTCATAGACCTGTCTATATTAGCGTACTTCAAATATGCCTATTTCCTTGCAGATGTCATCGGCAACCTTCTCGGTACTGAAATTGTCGTGCGGGATATTTTCGGGATGGACGCCATAATCCTTCCCGTGGGCATCTCTTTCTTCACCTTCCAGGCCATAAGCTATGTCGTCGATGTCAAACGCGGCCGCATAGACCCGGTGAAAAATTATCTGGATTTCGGCTTCTACCTGTCTTTTTTCCCGCAGCTGGTCGCCGGCCCCATCGTGCGCGCCACCGAATTTGCAGGCCAGCTCCATAAGCCTTTCAAGCTGAGCCGCCGCTGGTTCGGAATCGCGGTTTTCTGGATAATGAACGGTTTGGTGAAGAAGATAATACTTAGCGACTATCTCGCAGTGAACCTCTGCGACAGGGTTTTCGCGGCGCCTATGATGTATTCCGGTTTCGAAAATCTCGCGGCCCTGTTCTGCTATTCCCTGCAGGTCTATGCTGACTTTTCGGGCTACACTGACATAGCGATAGGCGTGGCGCTGCTGATGGGGTTCTACCTGCCGAAGAACTTCAATTCGCCGTACAAGGCCCGCAACGCCGGAGAGTTCTGGAAGCGCTGGCACATGACGCTTTCCAACTGGCTGAAAGATTACCTCTATATACCTCTCGGTGGCAATCGAAACGGCACCCCGGGCACCTGGATAGTGATTTTCGGCATGGCGCTCATAGCGGTTTTCCTTTCGGGCTCCTGGGTGGTGGCGCTGGTGCTCGGCGTGGTGGCGGCCGGAATAGCTCTCTGGGCTCTTTTCCAGCCTTCTGCGCGGCGCAAGATAGTCACCAACGTGAACTCCATGAACACTATGCTGCTCGGGGGTCTGTGGCATGGCGCAAGCTGGAATTTCGTCATCTGGGGCGGGCTGAACGGGCTCGGAATGATTGTCTATAAAATCTGGAAGGGCTGGAATGTCTATGTCCGCGTCGCTGTCTGCGCGTCGCTTGCCCTTGTGCTTTTTGCTCTCACGCGGCTTGCGCCGGCGCCTGCGTGGAATCTGTTCTATGTCTGGATGCTGATAATCCTCGCCGGCGCCTTCATCCGCATGATAATCGTCGCCATCCTCTCCAGCTCCGCACCGGCATTCCTGAAGTGGCTGGACAATGCATGGGCGGTGCTCCAGACCTTCATTTTCATAACCTTCACCCGACTGTTTTTCCGCAGCGGCTCCAACCTCGACCCCGCACAGGCCAATGAGGAAGCCTGGCAGACGGCTACCGGCATGGTCCATCAAATCGGCTCGGCCTGGGACCTTTCCCTGCTCGGGGCGATGATTCGCCAGCATGCTCCGGTGCTGATACTCTTTGCCGCCGGTATGCTGATACACTGGATCCCTGAACGCTTCAAGCGTCGCTACCGACTCGCCTTCGCGTCTCTTCCCCTCCCGGTAATGGCCCTTGCGGTCGTACTGATAATAGCCTTCTTCTATCAGTTCATCACCGCCGACCTCCAGTCCTTCATCTATTTCCAGTTCTAGGTCCGTGCTGCTTGCGAATGTAAGTGTGGTCCGGCGGGGCGGCAGGGAAAGTGGTACGGGTAATTTATTTTCCTTTACAGAATTTTTGCAGGTTAAAAAAGTTTTTATAACTTTGCGGTCCCTTTGAGGGTTTAGCTCAGTTGGTTTAGAGCGCTTGCTTGACAGGCAAGAGGTCAGCAGTTCAAGTCTGCTAATCCTCACAAAAAATGCCCCGGCCGTTTTCTCACGGCCGGGGCGTTTGTATTGATACCCTCTTCTACAGATTTTCAGCAGCCTCGACGGCTTTGAAATAGCGGTAGGAGTTGACCTTGAGTTCGCCGACTGCATTTTCGTCGCAGACGATGAAACCGGCCGGGTGGGCCTGCAGGGCGCTGACAGTGCAGTAGTGTGACATAGGGCCTTCGACAGCGTCGCGGATGGCGCGGGCTTTCTTGGAACCATAGGCCATGATGATGACTTCCTTGGCGCTCAGTACGGTAGCGACGCCCACGGACATAGCCTGCTTGGGAACCTTGTTAAAGTCGTTGTCGAAGAAGCGGGAATTTACTTCGCGGGTGTCCTGGGTGAGGGTTACGACCCTGGTGCGGGACTCAAGCGAGGAGAAGGGCTCGTTGAAGGCGATATGCCCGTCTTCTCCGATACCGCCGAGGAAGAGGTCGAAACCGCCGGCCTCGACGATGGCTTTCTCATAGTCGGCACATTCTTTCTCCGGATCGGGAGCGTTGCCGTTGAGGATGTGGATATTTTCCGCGGGTTCGTCTATGTGGTCGAAAAGGTATTTGTGCATGAATGAATGGTAGCTCTCGGGATGGCTCTCGGGAAGGCCCACATACTCGTCCATGTTGAAGGAAATGACATTTTTGAAGGAAACTTCGCCAGCCTTGACCATACGGATGAGTTCGGCGTAAGTTTCGATGGGGGTGGAACCGGTGCAGAGACCGATGACGAAAGGTTTGGAAGACACGGCGGCCTTCTCATTGATTCTTTTGGCAATGTAGCGGGCTGTCCACACGGAGGCGGAAGCAGAATCAGGACGAATGATAACTTTCATTTGTTTGATAAAATTGTAGTTTAACGTATTCGGAGACACGGCGGTCTCCAGCGGACACAAAATTAGAAAAATTTGTGATACTGGGCAAAAAAAATTAAATTTGAAAATGCTAAAACAAACCAGAATCTCTATGAGCAAGCATTTTACACTTCCCTATGACGGCGGCCTGATTGAAAAAGGATTGCCTTCCGGCATTCTCCACAGCTATGAAAAGATTGTTACTGAGATATTTCCTGAATCACGCCCCGCGAGTCAGGCGATTGCTGACATAATTGTGGACTCCATCAACTCCGCTCCTGCCGACAGGCTGTTCAAGCTCGGAGTCACCACCGGCCGGACCCCGGTTTCGCTGTACAATGAACTCGCCCGCCGCTGCGCCG
The DNA here is from genome assembly GCA_017544265.1 of Bacteroidales bacterium. Lineage (GTDB taxonomy): Bacteria > Bacteroidota > Bacteroidia > Bacteroidales > UBA932 > Cryptobacteroides. The sequence continues at coordinate 7,583 of JAFYEM010000008.1, forward strand.
CCGGGAAAGTGTCGTTCAAGAACGTGTCGATAGTATCCATAGACGAGTATTATCCCGCCCACGGAGATGAAATGCAGAGCCGTAATTATAAACTTCACGAGGCGCTCATAAACAAAGTGGACGTGCTGAAGGAGAATGTCCATATTCCCGACGGCAGTGTTCCGCAGGACAGGATTTCGGATTATTGTGCCGAATATGACGTCATCGCCCGTGACATGGACCTCCTGGTCATCGGCATCGGCGAGCAGGGCCAGGTCGGTTTCAACGAAGCCGGCAGCACGGAGAAGAGCCGCACCCGCCTCGTGCGCCTTTCCTATAAATCGCGCAAGCGCCAGGCGAAAGGTTTCGGCGGAGACGTCTCTGCAACGCCCGCAAATGCCCTCACCATAGGCATCAGCACCATGCTTTCGGCGAAACGTATAATCCTGATGGCCTGGGGCGAGGCAAAGGCTGAAGCCGTCAAGGCAATCGCCGAAGGCGAGATAGACAAAGCCATCCCCGCCACCCTTCTCCAGGTCCATGACAACGTGAGTTTCTATGTCGATGAGACCGCAGGCGAGCTTTTGACCAGAGTGGTCGCTCCCTGGCTCGTAGGCCCCTGCGACTGGACCAAGAAATTCATCCGGAAGGCTGTCGTATGGCTTTGCGGCACCGTCGGGAAGCCAATTCTGAAACTCACTGAAAAGGACTATCTGGACAATTCTCTCGGGGAACTGCTGGACAAGTACGGTCCCTTCGACAAGATAAACATAGATGTTTTCAACGACCTGCAGCATACCATCACCGGCTGGCCCGGCGGAAAGCCAGGCGCGGACGATTCGACCCGCCCCGTCTCCGCGGCGCCTTATCCCAAGACCGTGCTGATTTTCTCTCCCCATCCGGACGACGACGTCATTTCCATGGGCGGCACCTTCATCCGCCTGGTTTCCCAGGGACATAACGTCCATGTGGCATACGAGACCTCAGGCGATGCTGCCGTCCACGACGATGTGGTGCTGCAGCACATGGACTGCACCTTCCAGCTCGGCTATGCAGACGAGTTCGCCCGCGTAAAGGCGATCGTGGACAGCAAGCGGCCCGGCGAACCGGAGCCCAGGGAACTTCTGGAAATGAAGGCGGCAATCCGCCGCAGCGAAGCCCGGGGGGCGGTCCGTTCCTTCGGCCTGGACGCAGACCACAACGCCCATTTCCTCAATCTTCCGTTCTACGAGTCCGGCGGCATCAAGAAACTGCCCCGCACCCAGGTGGATGTGGACATAATAAAGGCCCTGCTCAAGGAGCTGCATCCGCACATGGTGTTCATGGCCGGCGACCTTGCGGACCCCCACGGCACCCACAGGGTGTGCACCGAGGCGGCGATGGAGGCCCTGGAGCAGTTGAAGGCAGAGGGCGAGACCTGGCTCGAGGACACCCACGTATGGCTCTACAGGGGCGCTTGGATGGAATGGGAACTCGGCCGCGTGGATATGGCGGTGCCGCTTTCTCCGGCGGAGATGATTCTCAAACGCCATGCTATTTTCCGCCATCTCAGCCAGAAGGACATAGTCCCCTTCCCGGGCGACGATCCGCGCGAGTTCTGGCAGAGGGCCGAAGAGCGTACCCAGAACACCGCGAGGCTGTACGACGGGCTCGGCATGGCCGAATACCAGGCCATCGAGGTCTTCCTGAAACTCTGCTGACACTGCGCCGCGCCGCTAACCATAAATGGGGATGCGGTGCGGAAAAATCCCAAAAACATAGGATTGCGCATCGTATGCGCGTGCGGTAACTTTGCGGCCGGAATAAGTCCTGCTGCAAATGAAACATGTACTCATCACGCTCCTGGCGGTATTTACGACGCTTGCCGCCACGGCCCAGAAGAATAACCGCCTTACCGTCGGAGGATACGGGGAAGTCGCCCTGTCGAGGCATTTCCACAGCGACAATGTCTATCGATATTCACAGCCCTCGAAATATGCGTCAGATCCCAGTCACGGCCGTTTCGACATACCTCACGCCGTGTTTTACATCGGCTATGAGTTCGGAAAGGGCTGGTCGCTGCAGGGGGAGATAGAATTTGAACACAGCGGAACCGGAAGCTCCTCGGAGCAGGAATTCGACGAAGCGGGAGAGTGGGAGAGCGAGATAGAAAAGGGCGGTGAAGTGGCGCTGGAGCAGTTTTGGATACAGAAAAGCTTCTTCCCCGAACTCAATCTCAGGATAGGACACATGGTGGTTCCCGTGGGTGCGCTGAACAACGCCCACGAGCCCCTTAACTATTTCACCGTCTATCGCCCCGAAGGCGAATACACTATCCTGCCTTCCACCTGGCATGACACCGGAATCGGACTCTGGGGTAAAGTCGGCGGATGGTTCGAATATGAGGCTATGGTGGTGGCCGGTCTGGACGCCTATATGTTCGACCGAGACAATTTCATCAAGGCCGGGGCCGGGTCGCCCTTTGAATTCAAGGTGGCAAATACCTACGGAGGGGCCCTCAGGCTGGATTTCTATCCTGTGAAGGGGCTCCGGACAAGTCTCAGCGGATATGCCGGGAACAGCTTCCACAACGGTAATCCCAACGACCTGAAGACCTCCGTCAAGCAGGATGAAGAAAGCGGTGAATGGGTGGTCTCCGAGAACAAGTACGCTTCCATAAAAGGGCGTACCCTCATTGGTTCCTTCGACTTCGAATACAAGGGTCACGGGCTCATTGCAAGGGGAAATTTCGACTACGGCTCCCTTTCTGACGCATATATGATAAGCCAGATAAAGGCACCGCTTGCAAAGCGCGCTCCCTACCACGGAACCCTGGTGGGCAAGGGCGCCATGGCCTTCGGCGGAGAAATCGGCTATGATATCTTCAATCTTTTCCCGAAAGTACGCGAAAGCGGCCATAAACTCTATCTTTTTGCCCGCGGCGAGTATTATAATTCCTACATCCCTGATGACAAACAGCCGGAGTACAATTACACCAGACGCACCAGGATAGCAGCCGGAATCAACTGGCTGCCCATTCCCCAGATTGCAATCAAGGCAGAGTACTCCCGCAGGATGTTCCCTTCGCCTTACAACCCGGAACCATCCCTTAATATAGGTATTGTGTATATGGCATTCTTTAATCATTAGAATAGTATGAAAAAGGTATTTCCAGTATTAATTGCAGCGGTTGGACTGCTTGTCGTAGCCGCTTGCGACAACAAGTCAAGGACTCCCGACGGCAGTGAAGCCACAGCCGCGGAGAAAGAAATGAAAGTCATCATAGACAATTATCTCGACGATGTCGTCTATGACATCTATGGTAATCTGGCCAATGGGACAGGGCGGCTCTATGAGCAGCTGACCGCGCTCAAAGCATCCGCAAAGGAGGGAAAACTCTCGCAGGAAAAAATCGACGAAGCCTGCGCGACCTTCCTTGACGCCCGCCATTTCTGGGAGGTTTCCGAAGCGTTTCTCTATGGCAGCGCGTCGGATCACGGAATAGATCCTCACATAGACACATGGCCACTGGAAAAATCGACTCTTTGCCAGCAACTTGCAAAGGCTGAAGATATCAAGACGCTGGACGAGGATGAGGATGCCAGTATTATCGGAGAAAAGAATCTGGGCTTCCATGCAATCGAGTTTATCCTTTTCCGTGGCGGGAAAAACCGCAGCGTGGCCGCGTTCGAGGCCGATGACGACGATCCGGATTTCGGCAGTGCAAAGGTCAGCGGCACCAATGAACTGATTTATGCGGCCGCCGTGGCTAAAGACCTTAGGAATTACACCTGGTGGCTCGAGTGCGACTGGGACGCGGATGCCCCCGGGGAGCACCTGGCAGTGGTAGAAGATGAGATGGAGAAACCCATAGGCCTTCGCAACGGCAACACCTACGGCGTCGACATGTCCCGCGCCGGTGAAAAGGGAAGCACATATACGACACTCCAGGAGGTGTTTGTGGACATCATCGGCGATGCCGGCTGCGGAAACATAGCCAACGAAGTCGCCAACACCAAGATGGCCAAGGCCTATACCGGGGATGATCCGAACTATATCGAATCGCCCTATTCGAAGAAATCATATCAGGATTTCAGGGACAATATACTGAGCTGCCAGTATTCCCTGTACGGGGCCTATGGTGCAGCTGCTCCCAAGGATCATTCCGTCATGACGTTTATGCGCGGCAATGGCGGCAAGGCCGAGGCTGAGAAGCTGGAAAAAACGCTGAAGGCGGCTCTCTCGGCCCTGGACGTGTGCTGCGCCGAAGATCATAAGGCTTTTGTGGACGAGCCTAAGAGTGCCGACGCCAAGGCTGCGATAGACAAAATCAATGAGTTCAACGATGCGCTCGGCGAGGCTGCCGACTGGTTCGCCAAATTTTAATATTAGTTGAAATGAACAAGTACATAGCAATATTGACTGTTGCGTCTCTGGTTTTTTCGTCTTGTGTCAGAGATGGTAAGAAAAGTGAAGATGAGGTGAACTTCGGGACCGACGCGGAGTATGTCGGTAAGGCCGTCGGGAATTTCACGGCCGAGGAGTGGTATCCCGGAGGCTTGAAGGGGACGACTATGAACGTGGGCAGGAGCAGTTATCAGGATGAGACTCCCTCAACCACCGAGGCCGGGCTCAGCGCCGCCTTCAACCACGGCGAAATGTTCTTCGAAAGGAATGTTACGGAGAAGGAGCCGCCCTTCAGTGGTTTCGGCCCCGGCGCCGTGAGAAAATCCTGCCTGGACTGCCATCCGGGCTACGGTCACGGCAAATGGCAGAACGAGTATGTGGCCAACGACAGCCGTTCCTTCGGCAACGGCTATCTGCTGGTGTGCTACTGGGCCAGGACTGAAAACAGCAACGACGGCCCCTATATCGCCAATGTCACCGGAATGCCCCAGACAATGGCCTCCAGGCCCTTCCTTCCGCCGATTGATGAAAACGGAATCCATATCACCTGGCAGGAGGTCGGAGCCATGGAAAGCGGTCTTCCCATGGAATTTGAGGACGGGGAGAAATATTCCCTCCAGTACCCGACCATAAAGATAGACAGGAGCGCATTCAACACGGACCCCAATCCCTACGACCAGCTTCCCTATACAGACGCGAACAATGTGACTTATCCATATCTTGAGTTCCGTCTCGAATCCACCATCGGAGTACCCGGCAGCGGCCTTATAGACGCAATTGACGATGAGGACATCAAAGCCCAGTACAAGGCGGAATATGACTATCTCGCCGCCGCCGGGAAGGCGGACGCAATCAATCCGGCCTTCTGGAACGGCAGTGATTTCGCTCCCGGCGCATTCTACGGCAACTGGCAGAGCGGCACTGTCCCGATCTGGGGCGACGAGAGCGGCGACATGATAGGCGACGGCTATGACGCCGACGGCGCAAAAATCAAGCGCGGGACCTATCGCAACGGCCGGCTGGTGAAGAAATTCACCTACGCCATGACCCGCGGCAGCCTGCAGGACGGAGCAGGCGCAAATGCTATCTGGAACATCACCAACGTCTCCCGTCCCGACCGTCCGTTCCTCTACACAACTGCCGCGTGGGCGAAGAAAATGTCTGAGACTCAATCGGTAATTGACGCAATCTATAACGATGAGACGTCGCCCTACCGCGTCGATATAGACAAAGACGGCACCGTAACGAAAGAAGAAATCCGCGAGGCGGTCTATAATCTGCTGCTTCCATCGACCAACCAGTTTGACAACCAGTGGCATAATTTCACTCCGGAAATGAGTGCCGACGAGTTCTATGACTTCATGGTCTGGCACCGCGGGCTGGCTGTTCCGCGCGCCAGAAATCTCCAGAAAGAAAGCGTCCAGCGGGGTAAAAAGCTGTTTGCCGAAATGGGCTGCGCCAGCTGCCACCGTCCTTCCTGGAAGACTAAGGAGGACAATTACTGGTCCCCGGCCCTGAACAAGGGGAAGAAACTGCCCCGCTACCAGAACCAGACCATCTGGCCTTATTCAGACTTTGTCCAGCACAGGCTTTACATGAAAAACGACATCCACGGTTCCTGGTGCCGTACCACGCCGCTCTGGGGCCGCGGGCTTTCGCTCAAGAACACCGGCGCCGAAGACCGCCTGCACGACTGCCGCGCACGCAATACCGTCGAGGCAATCATGTGGCATGCCTATTCAAAACAGAGCGACGCCTACACCTCCACCGAGAAGTTCTACAACCTTCCGAAAGAGGACCGCGACGCCGTTGTAGAATTTATTAATTCAATATAATTTCTTAATTGTTAAAGGAATATGACTGAGAAGACACTGAGAATTACGGCGTGGAGTGCCCTGGGCGCGGTAACGCTTGCGATGGTCGCAGCTACTTTCGTGGAGCGTTTCCACGGCAGCGACGCCGCCCTTGAATACATCTACCACAATCCGCTTTTCTTTCTCTTTTGGGCGGTGCTGTTGATTGCAGGAGGAGCCCTGCTGTTGTTTCAGCGTCTTCAGAAACGGCCTTTCACCTTCGGGATACACCTGTCATTCGCAATAATACTTGCGGGAGCGCTGGTAACCCACATTTTCTCCCGTGAAGGCGAGATGACCATCCGCGAAGGTGAAACTGCCGCCGTCATTTCGCAGAAAGACGGTACGGCTTTGTCTCTGCCCTTTGAGCTGAGGCTGAACAAATTCACCGTGGTAGCGGACCCGGTCTCCGGCTCACCGGCGGATTTCCGCAGCGATGTCACCGTCATAGACGGAGGTGAAACGGAATATGCCATTTCCATGAACCATATCCTGAAGTGGCGGCAGTGGCGTTTTTATCAGGCCGATTATGATCTGGAACAATCCACGTCCACGCTCTATGCAAGCCGGGATCCATGGGGCAATGCGATTACTTATGCCGGCTACATGCTGCTTCTGGTATCGCTGACAGGCTTTTTCTTCGAGAAGAAGAGCGGTTTCCGCCGTGCATTCGGGGAGAGTGAAGGCTGGGCGAAGGCAATAATGCTTGCAATAGTGCTGATTGCCTGTGCAGCAACATTCTTTGTAATACGAGGTTATATCCTCAAGCAGTCGTCCCTGCCTCCTGTGCTCAGGACATATCTGCTTCCGGTACATGTGGGCAGTATGGTCATTTCCTACACCATTCTCGGCGGTGCTGCCCTGACTTCTCTGGCCGGGATTGTGATATGCAAAGATCCAGTAAGGGAAAAGCTCGGGAACATAAGCCTTGCAGTCCTGTATCCGGGCATATTCTTCCTTACTTTCGGAATCTTCATCGGCGCCGTGTGGGCCAATGTGTCCTGGGGCGGATACTGGGGCTGGGACCCCAAGGAGACATGGGCCCTGATTACCCTGATGGTCTATTCGCTTACCCTGCACGGCAGTTCCCTGAAGATTTTCCGCAAGCCGCTCTTCTTCCATATCTATACCGTCGCCGCCCTGCTTTCGGTGCTGGTGACCTGGCTTGGGGTGAGCTATTTCCTCGGGGGTATGCACGCTTATATGTAGAGGCGGTCAGGGTACAAAAAATTTGTTTTTTTCTCGCTTTGTGTGTAACTTCGGAACTCAATACGAGTGACGATGTACAAAGAAAAGTTGAAGTATTACCCCGGATTCCCTATCAAGGGAGTCAACTTTATCGATATCATTCCCCTGATGCATGATAAAAAGGTTTTCCGAAGCCTCATAGCGGATCTCGGAAAACTTTGTGCAAGTCCCAATATCGCCGCGCCCGAGGCCAGAGGCTTCCTTTTCGCCTCGCCTCTTCTGACGGTATGCGACAATGTGGACAATATAATACCGGTGCGCAAGAAAGGCAAGCTCCCCGCCGCCGACGGAGACCTGAAGGAAGTGTCCGTCATCAAGGAATACGGCGCTGACAAGCTTTTCTTCCGCCTTTCCGACATTGCCGCAGGCACGGCTTCAGAAGATGCTGTCGAGGTCACCTTCTTCGACGACGTCCTCGCCACTGGAGGCACGGCTCTCGGCGTGGCAAAGGCATTGGAAGAGTGTTCGGTGAAGATTCCTGACGGCAGGGTGCTTCCGGTCAGGGTGAAGGATTTCGTGTTCGTCGCCGAAGTCGGAGGCCTTTCCGGGCGTGCTTCCCTGGAGGCTGTCGCGCCCGTCAAGTCGCTGATACATCTGTAGCGGGGCGCACAGCTCCGGCGTATTTCATCACCCGAACTATCGCCATGAAGGAACTACCGCAAGAGTCGCGGCGCTTATACGCAGCCCGCGGCCGGTGGAGGCAAAGCTGTCTCCGGGGTCTATGGCCGCGCGTATTGCGCCGGCGCAGGCCGCCAGAGTGGAACCGGTAGTAAAAACATCGTCTATAAGCAGCAGATGCCCCTGATTCACGCTTTCCAGAGCTCCTGACAGCAGCGTTCCATCCGCCCGGAAGGCAGATGAAACATTACGCGCTTTCTCTTCCCCTTTGAGTTTTGTCTGTGTCCTGGTGCGGCGGACTCTGACGAGTGCCCCGGAAAGGCATGGAACGCGGAGGACCGATGCAACTTCCCGGGCTATTATTTCAGCCTGGTTGTAGCCCCGGGAAAGTCGCCTTGTCCAGTGCAGGGGTACCGGGATTACGGCCTCGACATCTGAAAAGTGCGGTGCGGCGGCAATGTCCTCCGCCAGCATCTTCCCGAGGTGCCGCCCTGCGGGGATGTCACCCTTGTATTTCAGCTCTTTCGTCAGGTTCTCATAGTTCCCGTCATAATTGAAAAGGGCTGTTGCATAAGCGTAGGGGCCGGTTTCCAGATGTTCGTTGAAGCGGTCCGCCATGGGATTGCGGGGACGGGACGAAAAACCGGTACGCGGCAAATCTGCCTCGCACCGGATGCATAAAAAGTCTTCGTGGCGGCCTAAAGTTCTGCCGCAGACAATGCAGGTCCGCGGCAGGAACAAGTCCAGCACCAATCTCAACGCCTCCATACTAAGAAATTGTCATGAAATACATCTCAACGGCCTGACAGTGATTTCGTGACACAACTCGTTCCTCCCAAAACAAGTTTTGGGCCCCTCCCGTTCATTGCGGGGTCCCCGAAAATTTTTAATTTTTGGGGTGTCCGTCACGGGCGACCACGTTACAAAACTTGTGTCAGCTGAAGAATGGTTACAGCAGCGGAATGAGTTCGGCGTTGGTGAGTGCGGGAGCTCCGTAGCAGGTCTTCAGATAGGCAAGCCCGATCTTGTAGTCTTCCTCCGTGAAGGAATCGGTGCACTCGGAGGCGGCGACCACATCGTAGCCGAGGCAGTAGGCATCGGCCGAAGTGTGGCGGACGCACATGTGCGCGTGAAGGCCGGTCATGACAACGGTCTTTACACCAAGTTCCTTCAGAAGGATGTCAAGGTCCGTCTGGAAGAATCCGCTGTAGCGGCGTTTCGGGACCACATAGTCCTTTTCCTGAGGTTTCAGCTCGGGAATGACCTCGGCGCCCGGAGTGCCCTTGATGGCATGGTCGCCCCAGATCTGGAGTTCGCGGTCGATTCCGGGAAGGTGGCAGTCATTGCAGTAAATGACGGGAACGCCTTTTGCGCGGGCTGCGTCAAGCAGGGCGGCAGTGGCAGGAACGATTGCACGTGCACGGTCGCATCCGATGGCGCCGGTTACAAAGTCGTTAAGCATGTCAACGACCAGAATTGCAGGATGATTCAGTTTTTCCATTTTATTCATTATTCAATAATAAGCAGCATCAATTTGTGCACTTAACAGGGTGTCGATGTGCCCAAACCGATTCTGCTTATTTTAACAATACATTGCGCCGTTAACGGGGATGACCTGGCCGCTGACGAAGGATGAGAGGTCGCTTGCGAGAAAGAGCGCTACCGAAGCGACTTCTTCCGGCGTGCCCCCGCGGCGCATGGGGATTCGCTTCACGAACTCCTCGCGGACGGCTTCCCGCAGGGCGTTGGTCATATCCGAAATAATATATCCGGGGGCTATCGCATTGGCGCGTATTCCCCTCGGGCCCATTTCCTGGGCTATAGACTTTGCAAGGGCTATAAGACCGGCTTTCGAAGCCGAGTAGTTCGCCTGTCCGGCATTGCCCATCTGGCCTGCGATGGAGGCCATGTTGATTATGGATCCGGACTTCCGGCGGACCATCTGCGGCAGGACGGCATGGATGAAGTTGAAGGCGGATTTCAGGTTTACCCGGAGCACATCGTCCCACTGGGCTTCGCTCATCCGCATCGCAAGGCCGTCCCGGGTGATGCCGGCGTTATTGACAAGAATGTCTATGGACCCGAACTCGCGGACTATCTCTTCGACCACTGCGCCGGTTGCGGCGAAATCCGCGGCGTCGGAAGCATAGGCGCGCACCTTATGGCCATAGACAGCAATTTCGCTGACGGTTTTTTCCGCAATTTCGTCTATTGCGATGTCTGTGAAAGCGATGTCGGCGCCTTCGGAAGCGAATTTCAGCGCTATAGCCTTGCCGATTCCCCTCGCGGCTCCGGTGATGATGGCAGTCTTTCCTTCAAGCAGTCCCATAATTTTTAATTTCAGAGCACAAAAGTAACTACTTTTCAGTATCTTTGCAAACCAATTACCGACTTTATCGACGCATGAGACTAATACCTATATACTGGTGGAACAAGGAAATCCGCAATTTCCGGATTTCGCAGGACAATTTCAGCAAACAACCTTGGGCTAACGGCGTAGTACTGCTGATCTGCGTCGCCGTGGCAATGCTGCTGGCGAACCTTCCGTGTACCAGTTACGCCTACCATCAGGTACTCCATACCTACATTTCCCACCATATAGTCAGCCCGGACGGCTCCGTGGACATTTTCTTCCCGCGCGGACTGACCGTGGAGAAATTCATAAACGACATACTCATGGTCGTTTTCTTCTTCACAGTGGGCCTTGAAATCAAGCGGGAGATAGTCTGCGGTGAACTTTCTTCGGCGAAGAAAGCTATGCTTCCGGTGATTGCCGCTTTCGGCGGCGTGGTGATGCCCGCGCTGATTTTCTCTATTGTAAACCATGGCACTCTCTCGGCCTCCGGCTGGGGAATTCCGACCGCGACCGACATCGCCTTCGCAGTGGGAATCCTGTCTATTCTCGGAGACCGTGTTCCGATTTCGCTGAAGGTGTTCCTGACCGCCCTGGCAATAGCTGACGACCTTATCGCGATTCTCGTAGTGGCCCTTTTCTATGGGGGAAAAATCAATTTCCTGCTTCTGGGTATAGCGATTCTGGTAGTGCTCTTCACCTTCATGCTGAAGCGCCTCGGAGAAAAAAGGCTGGTTTTCTACATTATCCCGACCATCATCGTCTGGTGCCTTTTCTATTATTCCGGAATACACGCCACCATGTCGGGCGTGGTGATGGCAATGATGATTCCCATGGAGGCCCGTTACAACAGGGCGAAGTTCCACCGCCGCCATGAAATTCTCTACAGCGCCCTCGTGGAGAGCGAGAAAAATATTCCGGACGAAGACTTCCCCAACGGGCCGCAGAGGCACTATCTGAGGCACCTCAGCGGCCTGAGCAAGCGCTCCATCGCCCCCAGTTACCGCCTGGAGCACCTGCTGTCCCCCTGGGTCAATTTCCTCATAATGCCGATATTCGCCCTGGCGAACGCGGGTGTCCAGATTACCGATCCGTCATATTTCAATGTCTTTGCATACGACCCCGCCGTCGGAGGAGCCGGAATGGGCATTTTCCTCGGACTGCTGATCGGAAAGCCTGTCGGCATTACCCTCGCAAGTTTCATCGCCATCAAGCTGAAAGTCGGCGAAATGCCATCCGGGGCCTCCTGGAAGATGCTTTTCGCAGTGGCGTGTCTCGGCGGTATCGGTTTTACCATGTCCATCTTCGTGGATACCCTTTCCTTCGGGAACGCTCCGCTCGAGGTTATGGAACATCTTCGGGGTGCGGGTAAAATCGCCGTCCTGCTGGGCTCTATCGCCTCCGGCATATTAGGCAGTCTTTTGATTACGTTGTTTAATAAGAAAAAATCCGGTACTGTTTCACGCTGAAGCAGTACCAAATTTTTAGTTATATTTGCAAGCTGAACCAATTAAGACAATATGTTACCGAAAGCAAAAGAAATCGTCGATGCAGCCGAAGCCAAGATGCAGGACATCGTGGACTTCCTTGAGGAAGATCTCAAGACCTACCGCGTAGGCAAAGCCAATCCTTCAATTTTCAACGGCGTGGTTGTGGACTATTACGGCAGCCCCACTCCCCTGAACCAGGTTGCTTCCATTACCACTCCCGACGCGAAGACCATCGCGATACAGCCCTGGGAGCGCAGCCTTATCGGCAAAATCGAGAAAGCCATACTCGACGCAAACCTCGGCCTGACGCCTTCCAACAACGGAGAACTCATCCGCTGCGTGGTGCCCGCCCTCACCGAGGAGCGCCGCCGCGAACTTATCAAGAAGGCAAAAGCTGAAGGCGAGACCGCTAAAGTGGGCATCAGGAACTGCCGCCGCGACGGAATCGACCTGCTGAAGAAGGCCCAGAAGAACGAAGGCCTTTCCGAAGACGGCGAAAAAGAAGGCGAGGAAGAACTCCAGAAAGTCACCGACAAGAAGGTGAAGGACGTGGATGCCCTGATTGCCGCCAAGGAAAAAGAAATCCTGACTGTATAGGTGAAACGCGTAGCGATTCAAGGTTACAAGGGCTGTTTTCACGAGGAAGCGGCCCGCTCATTCTACGGAGACGATATCGCCTGCGTGGAATGTGACAGTTTTGAAGATATTTTCAAGGCGCTGGATTCCGGGGCGGCCGATGCCGCGGTAATGGCGATAGAAAATACCGTTTCAGGCGGTCTTATCCGCAATTTCGAGCTGCTCCGTGAAAGCGGCCGGAAGATTGTCGGCGAGGTCTATCTGAGAATCTGCCAGAATCTTATGGCACTGCCCGGACAGAAACTCGAGGACATCCGCGAAGTCCGGACCCATTACATGGCGATAAACCAGACCCGCGCCTTCTTTGAGAAAGAATGCCCGTGGATACGCCTGACAGAGTCCGAAGACACCGCGAAAAGCGCGATGGAAATAGCCCGCGACAAGGTCTATGGCGTCGGCGCAGTGGCCTCCACGCTGGCCGCCCGCCTCAACGGCCTCGAGATTCTCGCCCCCGGAATAGAAACTTACAAACAGAATTTCACCCGTTTCATCTTCTTCGACGAAAGCTATAAGGTTGAGGCTCCGGACAAGAGCAGCCTTTGCTTTACCCTTCCGCACAAACCCGGATCCCTGGCTCAGATTCTCACCATCCTGTCCTTCTACGACATGAATCTCACCAGAATCCAGTCACTGCCCATTCCGGGCCGCGAATGGCAGTATTTTTTCTACGCGGACATAACTTTCGACAGTTATGAACGCTACACTCAGGCCCTTTCGGCCGTAAGACCACTTATCGAGGACCTTTCCATCCTCGGAGAATATAAGAAACTATGATCATCCCTCCTGCACACAGGACCGAAAGCGTAAAAGAGTATTACTTCTCGGTCAAGAACAAGGAAATAGCAAAACTTAACGCAGAACGCGCCTCCCGCGGCGAGAGCGCGGTCATCAATCTCGGCATAGGCTCGCCCAACGGAATTCCTCCGCGTCCCGCCATAGACAAACTCATCGAAGTTGCCCAGATGCCGGGAGTGCATGCCTATCAGAGCTACACCGGCACCCCGGAACTCCGCGGCGCCTTCGCTGCCTGGTACAAGCGTTACTATGGCGTCACTCTTGATCCGGCCACCGAGATCCAGCCGCTGATGGGCTCGAAAGAGGGGATTCTGATAGCTTCCCTGACTTTCCTCAATCCGGGAGACAAAGTGCTTATTCCGGACCCGGGATATCCCACCTACACTTCTTCCGCCGAACTCGTGGGAGCGGAGATAGTGCGCTACGACCTGGTCGCCGGGAATGGCTGGCTGCCGGATTTCGACGCTCTTGAAGCAATGGACCTGAGCGGTGTCAAGATGATGTGGACCAATTATCCCAACATGCCCACCGGCGCCAGGGCGACGCGGGAACTTTACCGCCGCCTGGTGGAGTTCGGCCGCAAGCATAAGATACTTATCATTAACGATAATCCCTATAGTTTCATACTTACCGACGAGCACCTTTCCATACTTGCCGAGGAAGGGGCGCGGGAGTGCTGCCTGGAGATGAATTCCCTCTCCAAGGCGCATAACATGGCCGGCTGGCGTATAGGAATGATAGCCGGAGAGGCTCCCTACATACGCGAACTTCTGAAGGTCAAGAGCCAGATGGATTCGGGTATGTTCCGCCCGCTTCAGATGGCTGCGGTCGAGGCCCTGGCCGCCGGAGAAGACTGGTTCTCGGAGCTGAATGCAGAATACCGCCGCCGCCGTTCCGTGGTCCAGAAGATTTTCGACCTTCTGGGTGCGAGCTATAATCCGGACAGCACCGGACTCTTCGTATGGGGCAAATGTCCTTCTCCCGAGGCTATGGACGCGCTCTGCGGCCCCTGCGAGATTCCTGAAAAAACTCCGGGAGAGAGAATTTCGGACAAATTCCTCTACGGCTGCGGCGTTTTCATTACTCCGGGCTTTATCTTCGGCCGCAACGGACGCGGATACATACGCGCCTCGCTCTGTGCAACCGTACCCACGCTCGAGGAGGCCCTTTCACGCATCAAAAACCTTCTCGGGAAATGACAGTCGGCGTAATCGGACTTGGACTTATCGGCGGGTCTATGGCCATAGACCTTCGCCGCCGCGGTTTTGCCGACCGCGTCGTTGGCGTCGAAAACGACCCCGTGAGCGCCTCCGCAGCCGAAACCATGGGCCTTGTCGATAAGGTTGTGGACTACGATGCCTGCATAGGGGAATCGGACATCATCGTTGTCGCCGTCCCGGTCGGCACCGCCGTCAAGATGGTCGGCGATATTATGGATAAAATTGCTGATGAGCAGATAGTGATTGACGTATGCTCCACAAAGGAGCAGATCAACCAGGCAGTGCAGTACCATCCCCGCCGCGCCCGTTTTGTGTCTACGCATCCCATGGCGGGTACTGAGTATTCCGGCCCCTGGGCTGCCCAGCCAGGTCTTTTCGACGGCCGCGCCTGTATCTTCTGCAACAGCGAGGAATCCTCGCCCAAGGCCCTGAAGACCATCGAGCAGATGTACGGGGTGCTGAATATGCGGCCGCTGTATATGAACGCCTCGGCCCACGACGTGCACACCGCTTACGTCTCACATATTTCCCACATCACGTCCTTCGCCCTTGCGCTCACCGTTCTGGACAAGGAAAAGGACGAAAAACACATCTTCGACCTCGCTTCCGGCGGTTTCTCATCGACCGTAAGGCTCGCGAAATCCAATCCGGACATGTGGGTCCCTATACTGACGCAGAACCGCGACAATGTCCTCCACGTGCTGGATACCTATCTGGAGAAAATGAATGAATTCCGCAGCGCGATTGACTCCTTCGACGAGGACAAGATCCGCGACCTCATCCTCGAAGCAAACCGCATCAAGAAAATCCTGCGGTAATTTTTACCAGCACTTACAGCAAGTACGGAAGAGTCTTTTTCCTAAGCCAGGCGGCCGTTTCGGCGTCCAGCCTGGGGGAGAGGGTGCGGAACACCCGCTCGTTATAGGCATTGAGCCAGGCGCTCTCGTCCCGGGAAAGAATTCCGGGGACTATTATCGAAGTGTCGAAATGGCAGAGGGTAAGCGTATCGAAAGCAGCCCAGCGGCCGAATTCATTCTCCCCGGCATCGACGGTCAGCAGCAGGTTCTCATGCCTTACGCCGTGCATCCCTTCGCGGTAAATACCCGGTTCGTCGGAAGAAACCATTCCCGGAAGCAGCGGCTGGGGATTGAAATTCTGGCGAATGTCCTGCGGGCCTTCGTGTACTCCGAGGAAAAATCCGACGCCGTGTCCGGTCCCATGTCCGAAATTCCGCTTCGAATTCCATAGCGGAGCTCTCGCCAGGGCATCAATCTGGCATCCGGCCGTACCGAGTGGGAAAACCGCCATCGCAAGGGCTATATGCCCTTTGAGGACAAGGGTATAGTCCTCTCTCTCCAGCGGGGTGCAGGGCCCGAGAGGAATAGTTCTCGTTATGTCCGTGGTCCCGGAGAGGAATTGTCCGCCGGAATCCACCAGATACAGTCCCCGGGGCTCCAGGTACGGCGCCCCCTCGGCAGGCGTGACATAATGGGGCAGGGCGGCATTCTCCCCGAAGGCCGAAATAGTCTCGAAACTGTCTCCTCGATAACCGTCTATGAGGCTTCGCTGTTCACCGAGTTTCAGAGCCGCGGAGCGCTCCGTTACTGGCTCACCGCTCCGCAGAGCCGTCTCCAGCCAGAACAGGAACTTCTCCATCGCAAGCCCGTCCTCGACGTGAGTTTCCCGCATGAGGTCTATCTCGGTTTGCGTCTTGACGGCTTTCCAAAGCCCGACGGGCGAGGTTCCGCAGACCTTCTGCGCTCCGCTCAGGGCGTTATAGACATGATAATTCAGCGTTTTCGTGTCTATGAACACGCGGCCGCCGAGTTCGCCCAGGGCGAAGTCTATGTCGTCATAGGGCTGTTCCTGCACCCCGTCCGAGCGAAGTTCGTAAAACGAGCTTGCGGTCTCTTCGTCGGGTTCGGCGAAGGTGTCTTTGCGGACATACCAGTCCGCCTTGTCCATGGAAACGACAAGATAGGAAATCGCGTAGGGATTGTATTCTATGTCAGATGCGCGTATGTTGAGCGTCCAGGCAATCTCGTCCAGTGCGGAGAGCACTATCGCATCGCAGTCCTTTTCCATCAGGAACTTGCGCAGTTCGCGGAGTTTATGGTCGCGGGAAAGTCCGGTGAGTTCCTCCCCAAGCGTGATTATCGGGGTTTCCGGTATTGCGGGCCGGTCCGGCCAGAGGGGGGACAGCATGTCCGGAACGCTCACGATTTCCACCCTGCGGCCTCCGAATGCGCAGCGAAGTTCTTCAACCGCGCCGACGCTCTGGCAGAGACCGTCCACGGCGATGATAATGTCTTCCTCCACGGGAAAAGCCTCTTCCGCAAGCCAGCGGGGGATGGGGACCGCTTCGGGTATCCTCAGTTTGTGCAGCTGGATTTCGCTTCCTGAAAGCTGCGATGCGGCCTGGATAAAGTATCGGGTATCCGTCCACAGTCCGGCGTGTTCGCGGGTTATGACAATATCGCCGGCCTCGCCGGTAAAGTCCGAGACGAAGCGTACCTGCTGCCATCTTTCGGCGGGATATTCGCTGGAATGGGGGTCGCTGCCGCCTATTATGACGGCATCCCATCCGCGTGCATCCATCATAGACCTGACGGCGCGCAGTATTTCCTGTCTATGCATTTGCGCAGACCACGGTGCCCACCTTTTCGCCGCCGAGAATCCTGAGCAGATTCCCCGGTGCGGTCATGTCGAACACCAGTATGGGCATATTGCCTTCACGGCAAAGCGAGAAGGCGGTCTGATCCATGACCTTCAGGTTTTTGGAGATGGCTTCGTCGAAGCTCAGGCTGTCGTATTTCACAGCGTTGGGGTCCTTTTCGGGGTCGGCGGTATAGACTCCGTCCACGCGGGTGCCCTTCAGCAGGGCGTCGGCCTTGATTTCAAGCGCCCGCAGCGCGGCTCCCGAGTCGGTGGTGAAGAAGGGATTTCCGGTGCCGCCGGCAATCAGCGCGACTCCGCCGCATTCGAGCCACTCTACCGCCCGGTCCCTCATATAGTACTCGGCGTATGGCTCCATCGGGGTGGAGGTGAAGACTTTTGCGCGTACTCCCTCAGCTTCGATGAACATCTTGAGGGCGAGGGCGTTGATTATGGTGGCAAGCATTCCCATCTTGTCGCCGTCCACCCTGTCGAAGCCTTTTCCCACGCCCTGCAGGCCGCGGAAGATGTTGCCGCCGCCGTTTACGATGGCAATCTGGAGGCCGGCTTTCGCAGCCTGGGCGACCTGGGCGGCGGTCTTTTTCAGGCTTTCGGTATCGAGGCCTTTTCCTGCGTTTCCGCCGAGGCTCTCGCCGCTGAGTTTCAGTAATACTCTCTTATACATATTCTCTTTTTTAAACATCTCTGAATGCGTTCGCTACTCTTGCGAGGTCGCGGGAAAGGCCTTCGGCCGTGAAACCGCCAAGACTGCGCTCGAAACTGATGCGGTCTTCGAAAAGCCGGGTGATGCGTCCATAGGTCGAAGAGAGGCGGAAACTGATGTTTTCGCCGTCGATTTTTTCCGGAATATAGCCCCTCAGGGACATGCGCCGGATCACTTCGTCCTTGATTTCGGAAAACTCTCCGGCGAAGGGGATTTCGCGTTTCCCGTAGCCGAAGCGGGGATAGACGGCAGATACTGCAGCCAGCATCAGGGCTATGTAGCCGACGGATTTCCAGCCGTCTTTGAATGCCACGCCGATATCCTTGCTCACCAGGCCGGCGAGCATCAGCGCACCGACTATAAGAGTCACCAGAACAGTCATCTGGAGGAAGTATTTCAATGCTCGTACAAGGTATCTCATATCAGTTCCCGTATTATTTCGTCGGAGACAAAGAAGTGGTCTTCTGGAATGCGGTAACGGCCGCCGCTGAGGGATAGGGCCCCCTCGGAAACGAGCCGTTCGATGGTCTCCGGGTCGCATTGCTTCCGGAGGACCTCCGCGGAAATGCCCCTGTCTGTGCGCAGGGAGAGCATTATGGATTCGAGCCGGACTTCTTCTTCGCCGAGGTATTCGAATTCCGGGCTGTATTCATTCAGTGTCCGGGTGTTCCAGGACCTGGTCGCACCCGAGAGGGAATGAGCTCCGGGCCCGAGCCCCACATAGGGTTCCCGGCTCCAGTATCCGCTGTTGTGAAGGGCTTCCTTTCCAGGAAGTGCGAAGTTTGAGATTTCGTAATGGTGGAAGCCTCTTTCCCGGCACAGCTCGCAGAGCAGGTCATACTGCTCCCGGCAGTCTTCCTCGGAGGCTTCGGTATAGAGCCCGTCGGATATAAGCTGTGCGAGGTGGCTGCCTTCGTCTATGGAGAGCTGATAGCAGGAAATGTGCTCCGGATGCAGGTCCAGGGCTTTTTTTACCGTGTCTTTCCAGGAATCGGCAGTCATGCCGCCGACTCCGAAAATAAGGTCCAGGCTGAGATTGGTGATACCGGCTTCGCGGACTATGTCCACGGCTTTTTCGGCCTTTGCCGCATCGTGGCGCCGGTTCATGAACTTCAGCAGGTCGTCGTCGAACGACTGGACTCCTATGCTGATCCGGTTGACCCCCAGACTGATAAGTCCCTTTACGTAATCCACTCCCTTTTCCACGATGTCGTCAGGGTTGACTTCCATGGTGAACTCCTCGTAGGGACCGCCCTGGCCTATTTCCCCGAGGGCGAGAAGTATCTTTGCGAGCGCGTTCAGAGGCAGCAGCGAAGGAGTGCCGCCGCCGCAGTAGAGAGTTTTGAGGGAGCCCCTGAATTCGCTTCTGCGGGTTTTGATTTCAGCACATATCTCATCAGCATACTTGGCGTAGCAGCCCGGAGTTTCTATTTCCGAGTAGAAGCCGCAATAAGTACAGAAAGACTTGCAGAATGGTATGTGCAGATAAATCATCGCAGCAGAAGTTCAGCTTTCCCTATCATGGATTTGGAAGTATAGACCTCGACTGAATACATTCCCTTTATGAATTCGCCGGTGTCCTTCACGTAAATGCTCATGTCCACCTCGGCTCCCTCGTAGTCCACCGTCCTGGAGGCCGACGCCATCATCACGGCGCCGCCGCTGGAGAATTCGCGGCTGCTGGTGTTCGTCAGGACGATTCCTTCAGGGTCTTTCACCCGGACATAGACAGTCACGGGGCCGTGTTCGGCGAGGTCGTTCTCAAGCAGCGACAGGTTCGTGACCAGATAGACGGTCCTGCTGGAGCGGTCCGTGACCTTGTCGTGGCTGTTGTAGGCGAGGAGCGATACGCCGCGTCCCTTGATGGCGGAGCCTGCGGCAACCTGCTCGGAGAGATTCTCCACGGCGCGGGTGAGGTCTTCGTTCTGGCGCTGCCGGTCTTCAGATTCTCTGCGGGATGCCGAGAGTTCGCTTCTGAGTCGTTTGTTGGCGGTATTGAGAGAGTCTATCTGCACTATGTATCCCTTCATTATCGAGCGCAGGGTGCCGAGTTCCTTCTCGTACTGGCGTATCTTGGCGCGGTTGGTGGCCTCTGTCTTCTGGAGTTTGTCTATCAGAAGGGCGACCTGTTCGCGGGATGTATCCAGCTGGCTGTTGATTTTGTCATAGTCCGAGCTTAGGGTCGCAAAGTCATTCTGCAGGGCCAGCATCTGGTTCTCCAGTTCTACTTTTTCGTCTTCAAGCTCATTCACGAGGCTGGATTTCTGGTACCAAATATATCCGAGGGCCGCAGCCAGCGCAATCGCAATTACCAGCAGGACGATTGTCATCGTGCCCAGCCCCTTTCCGGCCTTTCGCTCAGCTTCTTCCCTGGCAATTCTCTCAAGAGGATCTTCTCTTTCCATAATTATTCAAATTCTTTTGTTCCAACTACAAAAATAATAAAAAAATTGAAAAAATGATTACCGTGCGCCACCTGCTGAAAAAGCGCAGGTAAGTGTCAAAATCCCCGGGAAACTGTACTCCTCCTGCCGTAAAAAAGCAGGTGGCACACGTTTAGGAGCGAAGGCAATACGCTGCTGCGGCGCACAGGGCGGAATAGAATTCTTCGCCGAAGGCGGCGGTCAGCGGAGTGCGTAGGAACTGATAGACACGGATACCTTCGCGGCGCCCCTTTTCGAAAGCCGGAGCGCAGATTTTCCAGCGATGCAGGTTAAGGCCTATGCTGTCGCCGCCGAGTCGTACCACACGGATGGGATACAGGCGGCATGAAATGGGCTTGCAGAAGCCGCACAGGCCCTCGGCATGGCATTTTTCTATGGCGCAAAGCACCGAGCCGTCCGCGGCGGTATGGATATAGGCACATTCCTCGCTTCCTGGCACGACGGGGGTTACCAGGTCGCCTTCGCGGTCGATGGCAAAGAAGCCGGAGTCTTCTGCGGCGGCGCGGCCGGAGGAGCTCATAAAGGCGGAATAGTGCGGATAGTCCCTTTCCAGCAGCTCGGTCTCTTCTTCCGAAAGTGGCGCTCCGCTGTCGCCTTCAATGCAGCAGACGCCCCTGCAGACGGGATAGTCGCAGGCGAAATACTCCGTGACGACCTCCTCCGAGACCAGTATGTCCCCGATTGCTATTATGTCCCCGTGGATATTTTTCATCGGACAATGTATTCTATCCTGCCGCCGTTTTCGAGAGAGGAAAGAATCTCACGGATGCGTGCGGCGTTGATTGTGCCTATGGTAGCGGAATAACCGGACATTATATTCTTGCCCAGGGCGTAGCGCGTCAGAACATTGCTGATGGCCTCTTCGGCCGTGCCGTTCTGGCGGAAACGGAGCAGCAGATTGTCTTTTCCCGCCTTCAGTTCGCTCTCGCTTATTCCCCTGGACGAGAGCGAGGACAGGGTTTTGCGGACAATTGTGATTACGCTTGTCATGTCCGCGGGGCCGCAGCCGTCAGGAAGGCCGGCGGGGTCGGAAGAAAGCACGCTGATCCGGCACCACAGCCGCTCCTCTGGATAGGTGGTGAATTCCATCGAGACATCCACGCTCACGCCTTCGGGATAGAGCGCCTGTACAAGGGCCCTGCGAAGTTTGTCTCCGGCAATCAGCGAAGCGAAATAACCGGCGGAGGTAAACGGATAGTCGGCCGTCAGCAGGAGTTCCACGCGCTGCGGCTCGCCTTCTTTCATGTAGATCGATTTGCCCGAGCGGGGCTTATAGCTGACGCTTTGCCTGGAAGAAGTGCCGCGCTCAGTTGAAAATCCGCCAAGATGTTTGCACAGGGCCTTCCGGAGAAGGGTTTCGTCCAGGTCACCGACCAGTACCAGCACCCCGTCAGCGCAGTGGGAAAAACGCTCGTTGAAATAGTCCAGGGCATGGGAGAGTGTGGTTTCGTCCAGAACATCGACGGACTGATGGGGCGAAAGCGCAAAGCCCGGGCATAGAACTTTATACAGAGTGGCGTCTATATCTTCCGCGGCGGAGGAAATCCTCCGGCAGGAACGGAAATATTCAAAATCGTCCATATTGACGCTGTGCTGCATGGAAAGCGAAATCAGCGAACGCAGCAGCAGCGGAAGCTTGTAATATGGAGCGCTGCCCCGGATGTCCATTCCCGTTGCAGACACGTTGAAATCCATTTCTATTCCGTTGGATTGAAGCATGTTGCGCAGCTGCCCGGCGCTAAGGCCGCCTGTTTCCATGAGCGATGCCAGAGGGGCGAACCATCCGCCTTCCCCCTCCCGAAGGCCCTTGACGGAGCCGTAGCCGCCTCCAAGATAGAAGGCGTAGTCGAACATTCCGCTGCCCCTGATGCGCTTGTAAAGCACCCTCATTCCGTTGGAGAAGGTCCATGCCACTCCGCCGGTGAGGGCGTCCGGCTTCTCGTCCTTGATTTTTACCCTGGGAAAGCGGCTGGGCAGTCCAAGCGTATCGGCGCTGGAGAAAATGAAGCCGGAGCCATTCTCCTCCACTGAGGGGGTGTTCAGATAGACGTCAAGGGCCTTGTCGGGTCCTATCGGGCAGCCGCCGTATTCTATCCTGAGATTCCTGCGGTCGGACAGTATCGCCCTGGTAAAGTGGTTGAAAAGACGCAGTTCAGTGGTGTCCGAGACGTTTTTCATTGCAAAGAGCTTCACTTCTTCGCTGAAGGGGGCGAGGGAGCCGCCGAAGAGGAAGGCTGATACGCAGCGGTCCACATATTCGGAATTGCTGACTGCGTTTTTCCCCAGCAGGAGCATTTCGTGAAGCATAATTCTTTTGGCGTCCCTGAATTCCTCGTACATGGCACCTGATTCGTTCAGGGCTGAAATGGTTGAGGAACAGACCCCCAGCGCTTCTTCGACCCGGTCCGTTTCAACCCGCACCACATAGCGCTCGTCAAAAGCGGTCTCGTCGCTGCCTACATGATCGGTGACAAGGCTTCCGTAGGGGAGTCCCGCCTTCCGGAGATTCCTCTCCAGGCGGCCCCTGACTATGGTCAGCAGTTCGCGGGCAAAAATATCGTTCACAAGCGCCTGGGCCGTGTTCATCTGGGCTGCGGGAACCCTCGGGGCGCTGTATTCGAGTCGCAGGAAGCCGTGTCTGGCGGCCGTGTCCTTGCGTGCGAGGGCGGCGGGCGAGCCTTCCCAGACATAGCCTTCCGTGGACAGCGGAGTCTTATGGACCTTGGGGACCATCAGGGAAAAGACCTCCATCCGCTGAAGCACGGTTTTGGGGTCTATGTTGCCGGAAACGACTACCGCCTGGGCGCTGCGGCTGCGTCCGGCAAGGGTGAAAGTGTAAAGCAGTGCGGAATCCAGATCGGAGACCGGAGTCCTGTCGAAACGGAATACGGTGCCGCCGTCATAGCCGGAGAACATGCCTTCCCTGCGGAAGCCGACACCTCGGCGGGAGAAAAATTCGGCCACGTCGGCAGTCTCGGAGCGGAGTTGTGCGTCGGGAATTTCACCTCGCCGGACAAGCGCCATATCCGCATAGCCCTTGTCGGTGGGATTGTTTACAATATAGTACGATATACCAGATGGAAGAGTCCCCAGCGTTATTTTTTTGTCGGCGCTGAGGGTGGGCAGTTCCCGTGCTGGCACTATTATTGAAAATAACAGCTCGGCCAGGACTGAAAAAATGAAAATTCTTCTCTCCATTGGCATTACACTCTGCAAAATTATCACTATTTTTGCAAATTGTGTGCAAACAAGTAAAACAAAATATGAGCGTATGAAAAGATTAGTTTCCATCCTCGCATCAGTTGCAGTATCTGCGAGCATTCTTTCCGCACAGGATTTCAACACCGTGGCAGCCGCGTTCAACTCTGCCATCCAGCTTGAAGACAAAACCCAATCCATAACTGCCCTCCGTGCAGTCATACCCCAGGCCCAGGCTCTCGGTGAAGAGGGTGCCGCAATTGTCGAAAACGCCAAGGCCGGCATACTCTCCGCACAGGAAACCATCGCCAAGACCCAGTTCAACGACAAGGAGTTCGACGGCGCCATTGCCGCTTTCGAGCAGCTTAAAGCTCTCGCCGACGAGTTCGGTCGTCCGGATGACAAGAAGGAAGCCGATGCCAATATCCAGCGTGCCTGGTTCAGCAAAGGCCTTGTGGCCCTTCAGGCAAAAGATTTCGTATCCGCCGAGGAGCCTTTCGCCAAGGCCGTCGAGCTCAAGGCAGACGACGGAATGGCATGGTTCCGCCTCGGTCAGGTAAAGAACGCGCTGAAGAAGACCGACGAGGCTGTCGAGGCTTTCCAGAAAGCTGCGCAGTTCGGTCAGGAGGCCAATGCCAACAAGCAGCTCGGCAACATTTACCTCAAGCAGGGCAGTGCGGCGCTTAAGGCCGGCAAGTCCCAGGAAGCCATCGACGCCCTCTCCAAGGTCAATGATTATACTCCCAATGCCCAGGTCTATAAACTCATCGGCAATGCCAACCGCAATCTCAACAAGAACGCGGATGCAATTGCCGCCTATGAAAAATACCTTGAAGCTGCTCCTGATGCAGCCGATGCGGCGACTGTAAAGGAAATCATCACCCAGCTGAAGAAATAATTGGACCTGGAATTACTCTCCCCCGCGAGAAATGCATCCGTCGGCATCGCAGCGATTGACTGCGGTGCCGATGCCGTGTATATAGCCGGCCCGTCTTTCGGGGCAAGGCAGGGGGCGGGGAATCCCGTCAGTGAAATCCGCCGGCTCTCGGACTATGCGCACCGCTTCGGTGCAAGGGTGTTTGTGACGGTCAACACTATAGTCTATGACGATGAATTACCCGCCGCGGCGGCGCTTTTGAAAGAACTTGCAGAGGCCGGGGCGGACGCCTTCATAGTCCAGGATCTCGGGATTGCTTCGCTTTGCCGTTCGCTCGGGCTCGGCATTCCTCTACATGCATCGACACAGTGTGCCATACGCACGCCGGAACGGGCCCGCTTCTACGAGGCCCTCGGCTTTTCCCGCCTTGTGCTGGAGAGGGAGCTGCCTTTGGAAGTGATTCGGGAAATCCGCGCAGCAGTGGGCTGTGAACTGGAATTTTTCGTCCACGGCGCCCTCTGCGTATGTTACAGCGGGCAGTGCTACCTGTCTGAATATCTTACTGGCCGGAGCGCCAACCGGGGAGCCTGCGTGCAGGCCTGCCGCCGCGTCTATGACCTCGAGACTCCGTCCGGGGAAAAACTCTTCCGCGGAAAGGCCCTGCTTTCACTTAAGGACTACAATCTGCTCGCCCACATGGAAGAGCTTGCAGATGAGGGAATATGCTCTTTCAAAATCGAGGGCCGGCTGAAAGGCACTTCATACGTCTCAAATGTCACAAAAGCCTATTCTGAGGCCCTTGACAAGATTGTTGCCTCCCGTCCGGAGAAGTTCTCCCGCTCATCCTTCGGCAAGGTGCGGGGCGGATTCATGCCTTCTTTGGAAAAGACCTTCAACAGAGGCTACACCTCGCTGTTTTTCTCTCCAGAACGCCGTGGATGGTCTTCCATGGACATTCCAAAATCTTCCGGCGAAAGAGTCGGAAAGGTACGGGCCGTGCGTGAGGCCGGGAGAAATGTTGAAATTGTCGTGGACCTGCTTCCCGGAGTCAGCCTTTCCAATGGCGACGGCTTCTGCTTCAGTGCCCCGGGAGGTGCCGTGGAAGGGTTCCGCGCCGATATCTGCCGCGGGGATGTCATAGTGTCCAGGCCGGTCCCCGGACTTGGTGCGGGCATGGAACTGATGCGGAATATCTCTGCGGCTTTTGAAAAAGAAATCCAGGCTGCCAGCCCGGAGCGGCTTATTGACGTTTCGCTGAATGTCCGCGTCTGCGGTCCTGCCATCGAAGTGGAAGCGGTTTCAGAAGACGGACGCAGGGCCACTCTGCAGCTTGCCGGTGAAGAGCCGGCCCGGGATACGGAACGCATGCTTTCGATAATCAGCGGCCAGCTCTCTAAACGCAGCGGGATATACTCCTTTTCCTGTCATTTCGACCAGGTGCCGCAATCTCCCCTTCCGCTGCTATCCGCATCGTCCCTGAACGCTCTTCGCCGCAGCCTTGCAGGCCTGCTGGACGCACAGCCCGTACATAGCCGTCCCATGCAGCAGGGAAGCGTAGGCAGGCCCCGTTGGGAAGGCCCCGTAAGCGCAGCCGAAAACATCGCCAATCACCTTGCGGAAAAAGTCTATTCGGATGCCGGCGCCACTTCCATAGAAAGGGCCTATGAAATCTCCCGTTCAGCCGGAATTCCCCTGATGCGCAGCGCCTACTGCATCCGCCGCGAGCTCGGCCTGTGTCCAAGGCAGTCCCGACCGGCCAGGATGCCGGATGCCGGCAATAATGCGCCCGCCGGAGACCTCATACTGCGGGATGTCATCACCCGGCGTCCCCTCCGCCTTCACTTCGACTGCTCCCGCTGCGAAATGACAGTGCTGTCATCCCTCCATGGGGCATCGACGGAATCATAAAGGATTAAATGAGTTCCAGAACCAGGTCCACATCGCCGAAGCGGGCGGTGGTGCCGGAGTATTTTTCTATGTAGCCGGCAGTCAGCTGCCCCCTCCAGACTATGTCGTCTTTGGTTTTTACGGGAATTGACATCTCTATGCCGTAGCCCTTGGAGTTTATTTTAACTATCGCCGAGCAGTCCCATTTGGTGACCGTACCTCCGTCGTCTTCCGTGACCAGGAATGCGCAGCTGTGGAGTTTTTCCGTCCAGTCTGAGACCAGGATGGCGTTGAAGGGGAGTTCGGTGTTTACCTCCGAGCGTTTCATTACAATCATGAAGTCCGTAATGGAAGGTGAGTACAGGGCCATTTCCGCCTCGGTACTGGCATAAAACTCATCCACAGAGCCGCATTTGATGAAGAATTCACTCCCTCCCAGATACCAGGGGTCGTAATTGCGGTAGGCCCTGAAGGAGCGAAGCACAAGCGTTCGGACAGCTTTGGAGGCTGTTCCCCTGGCCCCCCGGACCAGTATGTCTCCGCCCCCTTCACCCCAGGAAGGATCCCGTCGCCGCAGTAATTCAAGCGAAGTGAAACCGGCGTCATTGTTACGGTTGATAACCCAAACGGGCTGTTCCGAGGCCGTTTCTTCGTCCAGGGCCACCTTCTCTCCCCTGCTGTCCCAGCCCCATACGATTTCAGACATATCTTCGGGTGCGGCCGCGACTATCGGCATGGATGTGCCGTCCCAGCATTCTGAAAACGGCCAGTAAATCTGTACGTCCGAGCTCCGGAGCGCTTCGAGGTACATATCTGCGTCAATTCCGCCCTCCGCCTTGCTTCCGTATTTTTCCCTGATTGCAGCCTCCAGAAGCGAGCGGAGAGGCTTTTCATAGTCACTCCCGCCGGCTTTGGACACATCTTCTCCCACTCCGGCTCCCGGCGACGAAAACAAGTCCTGCAGGGTATATTCCTCGTCGTAGCCGTTGCCGGAAGAAGAACTCACGGCGGTGAAAACCTCGTCCGCCTGGGCTTTTTCAAAGCCGGAGGCGGCGAGCAGCTGCGCAACTTCGCCGAGGTCTATATAGACAAAGGGTTCATCGCCGCCACCATGTCTGTCCATGTCGTCGTCGAGGTGTTCGCAGGATAGCAGCGCGAAGGAAAGCAGAAAAAATAATTCGAGTCTTTTCATAGCACATTTTTTTGTTGCGGCAAATGTAAGGGGGAAAATCCATGTAATGGGGGTGTCCATGGATTTTCCCCCGCAAAAAGGCAACTGAATGTGCCCGGAGGCAGGAATTAATATAAAATGTGCCGGAATTGGTACTCGGAATCGAGCAGGAATTCCGCATTTTTGAAGCCTGCGGAACGGAATACAGCCAGCGTTTCTTTTCCGAGGCGGTCATTTATCTCGCTTAGCCCGGCTCCCTGCGGTGCGAGCAGCCGGCGGGACCACGCGGCTACGGCGCGGTAATGCAGCAGCGGGTCGCCGTCCGGTACGAATAGCGCCTCATGTGGCTCGAATCCGAGTACATTTATGCGCATCTGAGGCTTTTCCTGCTCCATGATGTAGGGTGGATTGCTCAGTATCAGGTCGAACTGTCCATCTGCGAAGGAGGAGTCTAAATCCAGAAGGTCGGAGCGTACAAAAGTCGGGGCGACAGCACCCGAAGCTTCCATCTCAGTGCCGAAATCCTGTCCCCGGGCTATCTCCAGTGCCTTTTCAGAAATATCCACGCCGATTACTTCGGCGCCCGGATGACCAAGCGCCAGGGTCCATGCAAGGCATCCCGAGCCGGTGTAGAGATCCAGCACCCGCACCGATTTACGGCTTTCGACAAGCCGCAGCGCTTCAATTGCCATATACTCGGTCTCGGGTCTCGGAATAAGCACTCCGGCCCCAACTTTGAAAGTCCTTCCCGCAAACTCGGCCTTTCCAAGTACATACTGCACCGGCTCTCCGCTCTGAAGCCTTTCCAGGGCGCTTTCAAGCATCGGCAGTTTTTCCGCCGGAATTTCGCTTGATGGTTCCGTAATATGGGTCCAGCGCCGAGTTCCGAGGATATCCCCAGTCACCATCAGCACGATGCTCCTCGCCTCCTCAGGGCCGTAAATTCCCGTAAGAGACTCCGTACTGCTGTTTATGTAATCCGCCAAAAACAATGTGTAGTTATGGTAAAATAATTAGCAGCATCACTTTCATCTAACCGTCGCCTTCCAGGCGACCCCTCCCAACTTCGTTGGGCCCCTCCCTCTTATGGTGCCGAGGGTGGCACAGGCGATGAAAGTGATGCTGCTAATTATTTATTGTTCCTTAGTTGGTGTTTTCGATGATAGTAGTGAGGAAGCCGGTGATGGTGAGACCGGCGGCGCGTATCATCTTCGGGACCAGCGAGGCATTGGTCATTCCGGGGATGATGTTTATCTCCAGGAACCAGACATTTTCGTCGTCGGCGATATAATCCATCCTTACGACCCCGCGGCAGCCCAGATACTCATAAATCTTCCTGGAAGTCTCCTGAATCTTGTTTGAAAGTTTCACCGGAATCTCGGCCGGGCATATCTCCCGGGAACTGCCGTTGTACTTGGCGTCGTAATCGAAATACGCATTGTCGGTGATTATTTCTATGACCGGAAGGGCCTTGACGGTTTCCCCGTCGCGATAGACGGCGCAGGTCAGTTCGTGACCGGTAACCCCCTGCTCCACTATTACGGTGTCGCCTTCAGTGAAAGCAAAGCGGATAGCCGCACTCAGCTGGTCCGGCTCTGAGATTTTGCTTATGCCAAAGCTCGAACCGCCGTTGGTGGGTTTGACGAACACCGGGAATTTGAGTCTGGCGGCAGCCTTGGAACAGAAAGCATCTATGTCCATACCCTTGCGGATAAACGCGTCAGGGGCCAGTCCGACAATTCCGGTACCATCAAGGTAGCGCTTGCAGGAATACTTGTCGAAGGCGACAGTCGTGACGAAAGCGCTGCATGTCGAGAAGGGAATGCCGAGCATTTCCAGATAGCCCTGGAGCAGGCCGTTCTCGCCCGGCGCCCCGTGCTGCATAATATATATATAGTCAAACGTGACTTTCCCTTCGGGAAGCCTGACAGAAAAATCAGTCTTGTCCACTTCCGGGCGGGCGCCTTCCGGGAAGGGTACCCTCATGGAGTTGCTGAGGCGCATCGCCACCAGTTCCCAGTGTCCGTGGCGGGCGAAAATCTCATAGACATCATAGCGGAGTTCGTCCAGGCGCGACGCGGTGAATTCGCCGCTTCGGCACGACACTTCCCATTCGGAGGAATCACCTCCATAGACAACAGCAATCTTCTTCATATCCTAAGGAAAAACTAATCGAAATAATCATCTTCCTGCACGTCCACGCTCTCGCCATGGAGCGAGCCGCACGGCACTCCGACGCCCATGTCCGGGAAAACATCCTCTTCGCTGATGCCGAGAGTCGGGTCGGCGACCACTTTTTTCATCCAGATCGCCCATATCGGGAGGCCCATGTTGGCGCCCTGCCCGAGGGCGTTGTTCACAAAGTGTACGTAGCGGTCCTCCGCGCCTACCCAGGCTCCGGCGGTGATTCGCGGGGAATAGCCTATGAACCAGCCGTCCGAGTTGTCATTGGTGGTTCCGGTCTTGCCGGCGAGCTGTCCCTTGAGACCGTAGCGGAAGCGGATGCGCATGCCCGTACCGGCATCGACCACAGCTTTCATCATGTCTATCATCTTGCCGGCGGCCTCGCGGGTCACGGCGGCGTGGGTGCGTTCGGTCATACGGGTGAGTATGTTGCCGTCACTGTCTTCGATGCGCGTGACGAACATGGGGGTGGCATAGACACCGCCGGAGGGAAAGGTGTTATAGGCCGTCACCATTTCATAGACAGAGAGGTCGGCTGAACCGACGCAGAGCGACGCGACGGGGTCCAGATGGCTGCCGATGCCCATTTTGTGCATCATGCGGACCATGGCTTCGGGCCCGAGCTGCTTCATCAGATAGGCGGCGACCGAGTTGGAGGAGTTCGCGAGGCCCCATTTTATGTTCACTATGCTGCCGTCCGCATGGTGGTCCTGAGGGGTCCATGTCTTGTCTCCGTTCACCACTATTACCTGAGGCATGTTCAGCACCTGGTCGCAGGGCGAAATGCCGGATTCCATAGCGAGGGTATAGAGGAAGGGTTTCACGGTGGACCCGACCTGGCGCTTGCCCTGACGGACGTTGTCATATTTGAAATAGCGGTAGTCGGGGCCGCCCACATAGGCCTTGATATGGCCGGAAAGCGGCTCTATGGCCATGAACGCTGCGCGGAGGAAACCCTTGTAGTAGCGTATGGAGTCGTCCGGGGTCATGGTCGTGTCGCGGTATCCGGGAGCGTCCCAGCTGAAAACCCTCATCTGTACGGGTTTGGAGAAGCTTGCGGCAATCTCCGATTCGGAGGCGCCCCTCTGCTTCATCATCCGGGTACGGTCGCTCCAGGCGCGGGACTGCCTCATGGTTATGTCCACGATTTTCTTGTCCACGTCGGCCGTGAATGGGGCGTTCTTGCGGTTGGACAGTTCCCTGTCGAAGGCTTTCTGCAAGTCTTTCGAGAGATGCTCGCGTACGGCCTCTTCGGCATAGCGCTGCATCTTATAGTTGATAGTGGTATAGATACGGAGTCCGTCCACGTCCAGGTCATAGGGCGTTCCGTCGCTCTTGCTGTTCTTGTTCAGCCAGCCGTAGAGAGGGTCTTCGGCCCAGAGCAGGGAATCCACGGAGTAGTCCTCCTGGGAGGAATACGCATTGCGGCGGGGCTTTTTGGCGCTCATGGTGCGACGGAGCATGTCGCGGAAGTACGGGGCGATTCCGGTAGTGCGGTCGCCGGTCCTCTGGTGCAGGGTAATGGGTATGGCCTGGATGGAGTCGCGCTCGGCCTTGGTCAGGTAGCCGGACTTCTCCATCTGGGAAATCACGAAATTGCGGCGGACAAGGGCCTTGTCCGGGTTGAGCGCGGGATTGTAACGGGTGGGCTTGTTGACCATGCCCACCAGTACGGCGCTCTCCTCTGTCTTGAGGTCTATGGGCTTCTTGTCGAAGAACTGGGAGGCCGCGGACTGGATGCCGTAGGAGTTGCTGCCGAAAAACACCGCGTTCAGGTACATGTCCACTATTTCTTCCTTGGTGTAGTTGCGCTCGAGTTTTATCGCGGTGATCCATTCGCGAAGCTTTATCCAGACCATCCCGAACTTGGAGCGAACCTCGCCTCGCGGATAGAGTGTCTTGGCAAGCTGCTGGGTGATGGTGGAGCCGCCTCCCTGTGAGGAGCGGTTCAGCATAAGTGTTTTCACTAGCACGCGGCCCAGACTCTGGAAGTCTATTCCGCTGTGGCGGTAGAAACGGGCGTCCTCGGTGGCGACGGTGGCCTGGACAAGATTCAGGGGCAGTTCGTCATAGGGGACGAAGGTGCGGTTCTCTATATGATATGTGGTCAGGATTTCTCCCTCTTCGGCTATCACCTGGGTGGCGAGCTTGTTTTCCGGATTCTCCAGTTCTTCCAGGGAGGGTATGTCGGCAATCGCCCAGACAAGCAGGAAAAGCAGTACCAGAAGCCCGATTCCGGAGGCGAAAAGAATCCAAAACCATTTGATTATCTTGTCCTTCATTCGTGCAAATTTTTCAAGACCTATGGTCTTGTCCAAAAATCAGTTCACAAAATTAACGATAAATTTGGAAAATTACCCGGATTGTCATTTACTTTGCAAAAAATTTGTGAAGATATGGCGGGTAAAAATCTGGTTATAGTAGAGTCGCCGACCAAGGCCGGCAAAATTCAGGGCTACTTGGGCGGTGATTTCATCGTCAAGTCCAGCCGCGGACATATCCGCGATTTGGACGAAAAGAGTTTGAGCGTGGATGTGGAGCATGGATTCAGCCCTCAGTACGTAATCCCCTCTGACAAGAAAAAGATAGTCGCAGAACTCCGTAAACTCTCCGAAGCGGCTGACGTGGTCTGGCTCGCATCCGATGAGGACCGCGAAGGAGAAGCCATATCCTGGCACCTTACACAGACACTCGGAATACCCGCTTCCAAGGCAAAGCGCATAGTCTTCCATGAAATAACAAAAGATGCGATTCTCTATGCCGTGGAGCATCCCAGGGCGGTGGACATGAACCTTGTGGACGCCCAGCAGGCCCGAAGGGTGCTGGACCGCCTGGTGGGCTTTGAACTGTCACCCGTG
Source organism: Bacteroidales bacterium (assembly GCA_017544265.1). Lineage (GTDB taxonomy): Bacteria > Bacteroidota > Bacteroidia > Bacteroidales > UBA932 > Cryptobacteroides. Next base: position 40,159 of record JAFYEM010000008.1, read on the forward strand.
CTTTGGAGGAAAATTCAGCCGAAACTTTCCGCCGGAAGGGTGCAGAGCGTGGCTCTGCGCCTTATCGTGGACCGCGAAAAGGAAATCATGGCATTCCGGAAAGAATCCTTCTACAGGGTCGAGGCGGAGTTTATTCCGGCGGGGCATAAAAAAGCCCTCAAGGCCGTGCTGGACAGCCGCTTTTCCACTGAGGCTGAGGCCAGGTCTTTCCTGGAGTCGCTTCTCGGGGCTGAATTTTCGGTCGTGAGCGCGGAAAAGAAGGAAACTTCCCGCCATCCTGCACCTCCTTTCACCACATCGACTCTCCAGCAGGAGGCTTCCCGCAAGCTCCATTTCCCGGTTTCCTCCACCATGAGAATAGCCCAGGCGCTTTATGAGAGGGGTCTCATAACTTATATGAGAACCGATTCGGTGAACCTTTCAAATGTAGCGCTCGGCGCAGCGAAGAAATACATCGAGTCCAACTTCGGCGCGGAGTATTCCAGCCCAACCCAGTACAAGACCCAGTCAAAGGGCGCGCAGCAGGCCCATGAGGCCATCCGTCCGACCAATATTTTCTCTCCCACCATCGAGGGCACCGCGCAGGAGCAGCGGCTCTATGGACTTATATGGCGCCGCACGCTTGCCTCCCAGATGGCTTCCGCCAGGCTTATGAACACGACCGTCAAAGTCGGTACCCCGGTACGGGAAGAGAAATTCACCATCCAGGGCTCGGAACTTCTGTTTGACGGATTCATGCGTCTGTATGGACACGACGACGCTGAAGATGGTGAAGGAATGATTATTCCCGAACTGAATCCCGGCACCGTCATGGCTGCCGACCGAATTGACGCGCTGTGCAAATTCACTGCGCCGCCCGCACGTTTTACCGAAGGTACCCTGGTGAAGAAACTCGAGGATCTTGAAATAGGCCGTCCGTCCACTTACGGTCCCACCATCGCTACCCTCACCACAGGCCGCGGCTATGTCGTGAAGGGGGACAAGGACGGAGAAAAAGTGGAAGTGGAGAATCTCACGCTAAGGGGGGGAGGCGTATCGACATCCCGGAAGGTGGAAGTCGTGGGGGCCGAAAAAGGCCGTCTGCTGCCCCAGGAAATAGGAATGATGGTGACGGACTTTCTCATAAAGAATTTTCCCAAGATAGTGGACTATGACTTCACGGCGAGCGTGGAGAAGGATTTTGATGCTATTGCCGAAGGGGAAATGCCCTGGGTCAGCGCGATTTCCTCTTTCTATACGCCGTTCCACGCGCATGTCGGCGAGGTGCTCGGGACAAAGGAGTACAGCAACCGCATCAGCCGGGTAATCGGCACTGATCCGGCGACAGGGGAGCAGCTTGTGGCGAAATTCGGCCAGTATGGTCCTTATGTCCAGAAAGGCGATGGCGAAAACCGCCAGTTTGCGAGTCTTGGAAAGGAGCAGCTGATAGAAACTCTTACTCTGGAAGATGCCCTGAAACTCTTCTCCCTGCCCAGGACGGTGGGTGAAATAGACGGAATACCAGTCGTTGCCATGAAGGGCCGCTATGGCCCATATATAAAGTTCGGGGAGACAAATGTTTCCATCCCCAAAGGAAAAGATCCGCTTACCATCACCCTGGATGAGTGCCGGAAACTTGTTGACGAGGCGTCTTCAAAGACTCCCCTGAACGCAGTGCTCGCTGAATTCGGTGACGGAATCCAGGTAATAAACGGCCGCTACGGGCCCTATATAAAGCAAGGGGACGCCAATTACCGTATCCCCAGGGGGACCGATGTCGCCGGCCTCAGCGAGGCCGCATGCCGGGAGATAATCGCATCTTCCGGACCGACTTCCCCGAAAAAGAGTCGTTTCAAAAGAAACAATTAAGCTATGGCCAAGTATGAAATCGACAGAATAGACAGGATGATACTGTCTTTCCTGGTGAAAAATGCAAGGATGCCGTTCCTTGAAATCGCCCGCGAGTGCGGAGTTTCGGGAGCAGCGATCCACCAGAGGGTCAAGAGGCTGGAAGCGCGTGGCGTAATCACCGGTTCCAGGCTTCTGGTGAAGCCGCAGGCCCTTGGACTGAATGTCTGTGCTTTCATCAGCATCTCGCTGTCGGAGGCCAATAAGTATCCCGAAGTCATAGCGAGCCTGAAGCGGATTCCGGAAATCGTGGAATGCCATTTCGTGACCGGAAAGTACGCAATCCTGACCAAGGTCTATTGCTTCGACAACGACCACCTGATGGAGATACTGCTGACCACCATCCAGAAGATACCCTATGTCCAGTCCACCGAAACAATGATTTCGCTGGACGAGGCCATAGAACGCCAGGTCTGGGTGAAGGATTACAAGAGGCTACAGAACGCCCAGTAGGGCTTCCGCGACCGGAAGGTCTTCCGGCGTGGTAATCTTGATGTTGTACCGCTGTCCCTGAATGAAGGACAGCGGTATTCCGTATGCTGAGGCCACGGAAGCATCGTCGGTAAAGGCCGTGTCATAGGCCTGGGAATAGGCGGCGCGGAGTTCTTCGGAAAGGAACATCTGGGGGGTCTGGGCGCACCAGATACGGCTGCGGTCAGGGGCCGGAAGCGACTCTTCCAGAGTTCCGTCCCTGAGGTCCAGGACTTTCAGGGTATCGGTGGCGGGAACCACGGGAATCAGGGCCCTGCAGTTTTCCATGCGCGAAAACATTTCCCGGATAAGCGGCACGCCCACAAAGGGGCGCACGCCGTCGTGGACTGCTACCACGGCTCCGTCGGGAATCTTCTCCAGGGCGTTCTTGACCGAATGGAAGCGGGTGAATCCTCCCTCCACCAGAATCTGCGGTACATTGAAACTGCGCACCTGGCAGTAGTCTCTCCACCACTGCATGGACGCCTTCGGGAGCACGGTGACAATCTTCAGACCGCTCTCCGCCGCGAGAAATCTCTCGATGCTCAGTTGAAGTATGGCCTTCCCTCCGAGGGAGAGAAATTGTTTGGGAATATCGGACCCCATCCGCTGCCCGCTGCCACCTGCGGAAATAAGCAAAAATTTTTTCCTTTCCATACCGCTAATGTAAGAAATATTTTGTAATTTTGACCACCCCGAATAAATATGTTTTTTTGTATGGTTTTTTCTTTTCTTACACAAGAACTCGCAATAGACCTCGGAACTGCCAATACCGTCATTTTCCAGAATGACCAGATTGCCCTTGACGAGCCCAGCATCGTCGCGATAGACGTGGCGACCAAAAAGTGCATCGCGCTCGGCCAGAAGGCAAAGCTCATGGACGGAAGGGAGAATCCGGGCATCAAGACCGTGAGGCCGCTTCGCGACGGCGTCATCGCGGACTTCAACGCCGCCGAGATGATGATCCGCGGTTTCATCCGCCAGGTCAACAGCAAGCGCCACACCATCTTCCCTCCGAACCTCAAGATAGTTGTCGGTATTCCTTCCGGCAGTACCGAGGTGGAAATCAGGGCCGTCCGCGACTCCTCCGAGCACGCCGGCGGACGTGACGTCTTCCTTATTTTCGAGCCTATGGCCGCGGCTCTCGGTATCGGCCTCGACGTGGAAGCGCCGAAGGGCAACATGGTGGTCGATATAGGCGGCGGAACCACAGAAATTGCGGTGATTTCCCTTGGCGGCATAGTCCAGAGCGACAGTATCCGGGTTGCGGGCGACGTGTTCTCCTCGGATATTCAGGCCTATCTGCGCCAGCAGCACAACCTGCGTGTGGGCGAGACCACGGCCGAGAAGATAAAGATTGCAGTGGGAGCGGTCCTGCCGCAGCTTGACAATGAACCCGAACCCTATGTGGTGACCGGTCCGAACCTTATGACCGCCCATCCAGTCGAGGCGACCATCTCCTATCCGGAGATTGCCCACTGCCTGGACAAGAGCATCTCCAGAATCGAGGCCTCGGTACTCCATGTACTGGAGCAGACCCCTCCGGAACTTTATTCCGACATAGTCAAGAACGGCATCTTCCTATCCGGCGGCGGCGCCCTGTTGCGCGGCCTGGACAAGAGGCTTGCGGAAAAGGTGAACATTCCCTTCCACGTGGCCGAGGACCCGCTCCGTGCGGTGGCACGCGGAACCTGTCTTGCGCTTAAGAACACGGACAACTATTCCTTCCTCATGCGATAGTCTATGCCGAGGGAGAGACGGTTCATCGGGACAGTTATTACAGCAGCAATCTTCATCGCGATGGAGGTTGCTGCGCTGAATATGATGAGCCGCAGCAGCGAACTCCAGCGTTCCTGGGTGGGCTCCATATCCCAGGGCTTCAGCGCAGTATTCTGGGGAACCGGACAGAAAATCGGGGGATATTTCTCGCTTGAGAAGCAGAACCGGGCCCTCGCCGAAGAGAACTTCCTTCTGAGGCAGAAACTCCTGGAGTCGGAAATTACTGAAGATGCACCCGCAAAAGTCATAAAGGGCTTCGAATATACCCCTGCGGAAATCGTCAAGATGAGCCGCAACCGTCAGCACAATTACATAATCCTTTCCAAGGGCTATGATGACGGCATCAAGGAGAAATCGGCGATAATCACAAGCGACGGGGCCATCGGCATAATCGACGCAGTCTCGGCCCATTTCAGTTACGCCTATTCTTTCCAGAACAGCGAGATATCCATTTCCGCCCGGCTCGGAAAGGAGGGTGCCGTGGGGCCCATGGTCTGGGACGGCCATTCTTCTGACGGGGCCGTGCTGCGGGAAATACCCCTCCAGTACCGCTATTCCCCTGGAGATACCGTCTATACCAGCGGTTATTCAGCAATTTTTCCCCCGGACATTCCGCTCGGAGTCGCCCAGGATGCAAAAATCATAAACGGCTCCACCAATGAAATCCGGATAAAACTGTTCCGGAATTTCACCGCGCTTCGCTATGTCACCATAGCCCACAACACCAGCCTTGACGAGATGGAGGAATTCGAGAGATGAGAAGGCGGCAGTTCATATTGACCTGGATTATTCTCCTCGTTGTGCAGATGTTTCTGTGCAACTATTTCCAGTTTACCCCGATAGTCACGCTGAGCATCCTCCCCGCGATGATTCTCTGCCTGCCGCTTTCGGTCGGTACGGTGCCTGCCCTTTTCATCGCTTTCGGCGCCGGTTTTACCGTGGACTTCTTAGCGGACGGGGTGATAGGCCTGAACGTGTTCGCCCTGGTTGCGGTGGCAGCCCTGAGGCGTCCCATACTGCGCCTTGTATTTGGCACGGAACTGTTCTCCCGCGGTGAGGACATTACCATCCGGCGCAACGGCCTGCTGCCCGTCTCTATAGCCATTGTCTTCGCGGAACTGGTGTTTTTCATACTCTACACAATCGCGGACGGCGCCGGCACCAGGACTTTCTTATTCAACTTCGGCCGGGTGATGCTTTCCACGCTGACCAGTTTCATACTTTGTCTGGTCGCCGCGGATACCCTTCTTGGAGAAAACAACCGGCTGTGATATGGAAGGCCGCGACCGCTTCATACGGCTTCTTATCGGCCTCGGTGTAGCCGTGGCCATACTGCTTGGCCGTATCTTCTTCATCCAGATAATAGACCCGTCCTACAAGGAGAGCGCGGTGCGCAATTCCATGGTGGAAGAGACTATCTATCCCACCCGCGGAGTTATCTACGACCGCAACGGCGAGGTCCTGGTGGGCAATAAAGTGGCATACGACATACTTGTGACCCCCAGCGAGGTCCAGCCTTTCGACACCGCCGCCCTCGCTTCCGTGCTGGACGTGAGCGAAGAGTTCATCCGCGGCAAGATGGATGAGTACAGGCGCAATAACCGGCGCATCGGCTACACCTCGGTCGTGATGATAAAACAGCTTCCGGCGGAGGTATATATGCGTTTCGCCGAGGTCCATTACAAATTCCCGGGCTTCAAGGGCCAGGTGCGCAGCATACGCGACTATCCCTTCAACGCGGGCGGAAACCTCCTCGGCTACGTTTCGGAGGTGGACAGGAATTATATAGAGCGGCACGGCGGGGTCTATAAAATCGGCGACTATGCCGGGAAGACGGGCATAGAGGCGGCCATGGAGGAGACGCTGCGCGGGGAAAAAGGCTGCCACATATACCTGCGCAATTCGCGCAACCAGATTGAGTCGCGCTATATGGACGGCGCGATGGACAAGGAGGCTGTGCCGGGCAAGGACGTTGTCACCACGATAGACGCGCATCTGCAGCAGTACGGACAGCAGCTGATGCAGAACAAGGTCGGGGCGATTGTGGCAATAGAACCGTCCACCGGAGAGATTCTCGCAATGGTTTCATCGCCGGGCATAGACGTGAGCCAGCTCGCCGACATCGGCCGCCACTATGAGGAAATCGCGAAAAGCCCTTACAAGCCCATGTACAACAGGGCTGTCCAGGCGTCCTATCCGCCGGGCTCGGTGTTCAAGCTGGTGAACGGACTTATCGGCCTTGAGGAGGGAGTGCTGACCCCGCAGAACATGTACCGCTGCGCCCAGGGTTATCATTTCGGCGCGGACCACAAGCTCGGCTGCCATAACCACCGTTCCCCGATAAATATGGAAGAGTCCATAATGATGTCCTGCAACGCCTATTACTGCTACGTGCTGCGCAACATCCTGGACAACAGGAAGTATCCCGGCATTGACGCGGCGATGGACGCCTGGCACGACTATGTGTGCAGTTTCGGCTTCGGACACAAACTCGGGAGCGATTTCCCCTCCGAACTCGGGGGAAACATCCCTTCCGCGCGGACCTACAACAGGGCTTACGGAAAGGGCCACTGGAACTCCCTGACGGTCATATCCCTTTCCATCGGCCAGGGTGAAATCCTCGTAACCCCATTGCAGATAGCCAACCTTTCCGCGACGCTTGCAAACCGTGGATACTACTACATTCCGCATATCATAAAGTCCAATGCGGACAGCAAGTTTTCCGAGCGGCATTACACCAAGGTTGATCCCTCTCAGTTCAAGAAGGTCATCAATGGAATGTACCGGGCCGTGAACGAACCGCCGGGCTCCGGCGGGACCGCGGCGATTGCAGCAGTGAGCGGGCTCGAAATCTGCGGCAAGACCGGTACCGCACAGAATCCACGCGGGGCGGACAATTCTGTTTTCATGTGCTTCGCCCCGAGGGAAAACCCTCAGATTGCCGTGGCCGCATACGTAGAGAACGGCGGCTTCGGAGCCACCTGGGCGGCCCCTATTGCTTCCCTTATGGTGGAGCAGTACCTTACCGGGGAAGTCCGGCGCAAGGATCTTGAAAGGAGAATCAAAGAAGGAGACCTGCTTTACAGGGTGAAAAAGTAATGATGGATGTTTTCTCACATGAGCGCGGGCTGCGCCAGAGCGTCGACTGGAAGATAGTCGGCTGCTATCTGCTGCTTGTGTTCATAGGCTGGATAAACATCTATGCCTCTACTCATACCCCCGATTCAGCCTCGATACTGGACTGGGGCTCCCGCAGCGGCAAGCAGTTTATCTGGATACTGACGGCTATGGGGCTTGCCGCCCTGATTCTGTTCGTCATCCCTCCGAGACTGTGGGAGGCGGTGTCGCTGCCGCTGTGGATAGGCGTCATGCTGCTGCTGGTTGCGGTAATATTCCTGGGCATAGAAGTCAAGGGCTCGCGATCGTGGTTCGAGTTTGGGCCGGTGCGTTTCCAGCCTGCCGAGGTGTCGAAAATATCGACATCGATACTGCTGGCGGGGCTGCTGTCAAAACAGGGCTTCAAAATGACCAGGCTGAGGGATTTCCTTCTGATGGCGGTGGTAATAGCCCTGCCGATGCTGACTATTCTCGCAGAGAGCGAGACTGGTTCGGCGCTGGTGTATCTGGGCTTCATTCTGGTTCTCTACCGCGAAGGTCTTTCCGGCTGGTGGATTGCCCTTCTGGGCCTTGTGGTGATACTTTTCATTAGCACCCTTACCCTCAGCCCGTACTGGTCCATACTGTTTCTCGCCGCCGCGCTGATTGCCGTCAATGCCATGTATTCCAAAAAGGATTTCAAGCTGTGGCTTTACATCGGCGGAGGATTCGTGCTGCTGATGGCCTTCGTGCCGGCTATATGGAACCTTATTACCTCGGCAGTGGAACTGGAGGCGAAGCGCAGGCTGCTGACCTTCAATGTCCCTGCCCCCGGGCAGAGCACACGCTATTTCTGGGCCTTCATCCCGAAGGTAAAGCCTATATGGTTCCTTCTCGGAAGCACGCTGCTGGCCCTTCCGTACCTGGGCTTTCGTTCTTTCCGCACCAGGGACAATTTTCTCGGCATTTCACTGGGGGCCTTCCTGATAGGGCTCGCGCTGGTGTTCTCCACGGATTTTATCTTCGACAATGTGCTTCAGGAACATCAGAGGCGCAGGATTGAAGTGCTTCTGGGAATGAAGGAGGATCCTTCCGGGGTGGGTTATAACGTGGCCCAGTCCAAAATCGCCATAGGCTCCGGCGGCATGTTTGGAAAAGGCTTCCTGGGCGGTACGCAGACAACCTACGGCTTTGTCCCCGAGCAGAGCACTGACTTCATTTTCTGCACGGTGGGTGAGGAATGGGGCTTCCTGGGCAGTTTGCTTGTGATAGGCCTGTATGCTTTTCTGATATTCCGGATTCTTTCGGATGCCGAAAGGAGCAGGGAACACTTCACCAGGATTTATGGTTACTGCGTGGCTTCCTGCATATTCATGCACCTTTTCATAAATATCGGGATGACTGTCGGGCTGATGCCTGTAATCGGCATTCCGCTGCCGCTGCTGAGTTACGGAGGCTCCTCGCTCTGGGCCTTCACCATACTGATATTCATATTCCTGGCCCTGTACAGGCAGGAGAAGAAGTATTTCTAGACCTTACTACAGCAGGACTATCCCGCCCTCCAGGCAGCGCCGGCGCATATCCTCGCCCCACAGTCCGCACTGGATTTCCCCTATGTGCGCCTTCCTCAGCAGGTACATGCAGAGCCGTGACTGGCCTATTCCTCCTCCGATTGTGAGAGGCAGGCGGTCCTGCAGAAGCATGCGGTGATAATAGAGCTGCTTTTTCCACTCCTGCCCGCGTTCGGTGAGCTGGCGTTCGAGGGCCTCCCTGTCCACCCGTATTCCCATGCTGGAAATCTCGAAGGCGTGTCCGAGAACCGGATTCCAAAGCAGCAAATCCCCGTTGAGGCCGCTGTAGCCGTCGCTGTTGGGCGTGCTCCAGTCGTCGTAGTCCGCGGCCCGCCCGTCATGAGTGTTTCCGTCCGATAGTTTTCCGCCTATGCCGATAATGAAAACCGCCCCGTGTTCGCGGGCAATCGCATCCTCCCTCTCTTTGGGAGAAAACCCTGGATATCGCTGCAGGAGTTGCTCGGAATGGATGAAATACACATTTTCGGGGAGGCAGGGCACGAGTGCGGGAAATTCCACATAGAGCTTGTTTTCAGTGACCTTGATGGCCTCGTAGATTCTGCGCACCAGCTTTTTCAGAAAATCCAGGTTCCTGTCTCCGGGAGCGATGGTGGCCTCCCAGTCCCACTGGTCCACATAGATGGAATGGATATTGTCCAGTTCTTCTTCAGGCCGCAGTGCGTTCATGTCCGTATAGATTCCCCTTCCGGGCGGCACTCCCATCTCTGCGAGCTTGAGTCTTTTCCATTTCGCCAGCGAATGGACCACTTCGGCCTTCGCACCGTCCATGTCCCGGACAGAGAAACTAACCGGTTGTTCCGTTCCGTTCAGATCGTCGTTGATACCGGTTCCGGAAAGCACCATCATGGGTGCAGTCACCCTCAGCAGCACAAGCTGCGCCGAGAGGTTGTTCTGGAACATGTCCTTGACTACCTTGATGGCTTTTTCCGTGGCTTCCACCCCGCCGAGTATGTCGTGGTAGTTTTCAGGTATGATAAGGCTCATATTTTCTTCTTTTCAAAATCTCTGAGCGAGCGGATTGCCTGGGGGCAGAGCAGCAGCAGGGCTATGACATTGATCCACGCGGTGATTCCCACGCCTATGTCGCCGAGCTGCCAGATAACGTTGGCCTGCTTCAGCGCGCCCAGGATCACCATCATCAGCAGTCCGGTGCGGAAGAGCCAGATGGCGATTTTCTCCGCCTTCCCGTTTCCGTCGCGCCCGCGGAAAATATACATTATGCTGGACTCTCCGTAGAAGTAATAGGCCATGACGGTGGTGAACACGAAAAAGACCAGGGCGATGCTTACGAAGGCCCCGCCGAAGCCCGCCATGACGGAATCCACGGCGGCCTGGGTAAAGCCCACATAATTATTGCCGAGTTCCGGTGACACCGCCTGGAGCATTTCTCCGCTGGAAGCGTCAAAGATATTGTAGGTGCCCGAGCAAAGTATCATCAGCGCGGTGCCGGTGCAGATAAGGAGCGTGTCCACATAGACCGAAAACGCCTGCGCAAGGCCCTGTTTCGCCGGATGCGACACCGAGGCCGATGCGGACACGATGGCTCCGCCGCCCTGGCCGGCTTCGTTGGAGAAGATGCCCCGCTTCACGCCCATCATTATGGTGGAGCCGAGTATCCCGCCGGCGACCGGTTCAATTCCGAAGGCCCCTGTCACTATCGCTCGGAACACCCCGGGCACGGCGTCCAGATGGCTGGCGATTACAAGCACCGTGAGTACGATATAGCCCAGTGCCATAAAAGGCGTGAGTATGGACGCCACCCTCGCGATGCTCTTGATTCCGCCTATAATCACAAGCGCGAGCAGGGCCATCAGGCCGATTCCGGAGACCAGGGGAGAGATGCTGAAAGTATTGCTTAGCGCCGAAGCCACTCCGTTGGACTGGACCGTAACCAGCAGCAGACCGTAGCCCACAATGGAAAGCACTGCGAAAGCGATGGCGAGAGGGCGGCTTTTGAGGCCCTGTTCGATGTAGCAGAAAGGACCGCCGCGAAGTCCGCTTTTATGCGGAAACTTGTAGATCTGGGCGAGAGTCGCTTCCACGAAAGCTGTCGATGCCCCCAGAAAGGCTATTATCCACATCCAGAACACGGCTCCCGGCCCGCCCATTGCTATGGCGGTGGCGACGCCGACTATGTTCCCTGTCCCAACACGGCCGGAAAGGGCCACGCTGAAGGCCTCGAATGAGGATATGCCCTTCTTCTTGCCGTCCGGAGACTTCTCTGCCGGGGCGAAGAGAGAGCGCAGCATAAGGCCGAAGCGCCGCACCTGCACGAAGCCGGTGCGTATGGAAAAGTACAGCCCGGCCCCGACCAGCAGCACCACCAGCGCAGGACTCCAGACGATGTCGTTGACTATGGATACAATCTTCTCGAACATCTACAGGTACAGTACCGGGCGTACGCGCGGCTGGTCTGAACTTGGATTCTTGATAGAATTCCCGACAATCTTGCTGATCTCGCCGGTAAGGTTACTCAGGCTCAAAACCATTGTTTTCGCCTTTCCGGCGCCGGCTTCTTCTATAAGCCAGTAGTAATGCAACCCGCTTACATCCCACGGGTCGGAGCCGCTGCTGTTCAGGGATTCGAGCCAGCCAAGGTCGGCGCCGAGCAGTTCAAACTCGCCTTTTCCGGGGATGAACCAGCCGGTGGATGACTTGCCCGAGTCACTGGTCGTCGGATCGAAGGAAGTCTCCAGATTGTAAACGTAATCCGCCGGCAGCACTTTCTTGTTTTCGGTATTCTGGAGCCCGGTGTAGCGTATGATAATCCGGCTTGAAAGGAAGCCGTATTTGATGTATGTGGTCCCAAGACCGGCGTCTTTTTCCTCCTGCGAAAAAGCCAGCACACCGTTGAGAGGGTTGAGGTGATAAGCGTTCACGCTCTTGTCACTGACTATGGCGACGGGGGAAGACTGCCATTTCATGGGGGAGGAGTGGTTCTTGGATATCACGAGGGCGTGTCTGCCGGGGAAATTCTCGAATCCGGACAGATTGCTTTTCCGGAAGCCGGATATGTTTTTGTGTTTTGGATCGCTGACGTCCGAAAGCATGGAAGCTTTCAGGAAGTCATCATCCAAAGGCAGGTCAAAGGAAGCAATGACACCTATGTACTCATAGCCGGAAACAGAGGGCGGAGTCTTGGCTTTCCCGTCCAGATACTGTCCGTCTTTGGTGCGGCGGCCGCAGTCTTCGGCGCGGAATACCGTCTTGTCGGAAGATTTGCAATAGACATAGTCCCCGATTTTTATTTCGTCGGAGAAATAGTCGAAGCAGTAGAACTTGCAGGTCCTGCTGACGGAGTGTTCCGCTTTGGATATTATTTTCACAGCCCTGTATTTGATATCCGGCGTTCCGTTGAACTTGAGCGTGAGGGTGGTGTACTGGCCGTTGGGGCTTGTCGAGTGTGTCAGTTCACAGGCGGGATTCGCGCCGGATTCGGCGGTGACAACGACATCGAAATCCTGAAAAGCTTCCACTGGATATATCCTGACGTTGAGGGACATGGTGCCGCCGGGTTTCAGTTCTTCGGTGAATTCGCCGCTCTCGCCGTGCCCGTCGATATAAACCGCCGTGGGCTTGGGAACAACCTTGACCTTTCCGGTCGCGGTGAGTTCAGGCTTGGAAACCACTGTTACCTTGACCTCGGCATTCCCGGGCTTCAGGGCAGTGACCTCGCCGCTTGAGGCATCCACGCTTATGACATCCTTTCCGGAAGTGACCTCCCAGTTCAGCTCCACGACTGCCAGATTCTCAAACTCATTCATTACGCAAGCTTCCAGCTGACCTTTCCCGGGATATGAGACGATGAGAACTCCGTCGGAATAATTATCGAGATTGGTATTGATCCAGACATCCATCAGTTCAGGTTCTTTTTCAAGAATATTGACAGTTATTGTCTTCTCACTTGCTTTACCGGCCCTTGGCATGAGGGAGAAAACAGCCTTCCCTTTTTTCCTGGGAGTTACCATAATGCCGTCGTCCAGAAGGGAGTAATCCAGATTTCCATTCTGCTGGCAGCTGACTTCCACATCGCGTGAGACCTTGCCTATGGAAGGCTGCAGGCTGACGGGAATCTTTTTTTCTCCAGCATCTTCGGCAAAATCGTAGGAGCCTTCCACGATTATGGAATTGAGGCTGACAATGGCGGTCTCTTCCGGGTCGTTGTTATTATTGTCGCCATTGCCGGGATTGGCCGGCTTCTGTTCCGGTTTGCAGCCAAATGCAATGGCCAGCAAGATAAGGGGAATAAGTCGTTTCATGTATCTATCGTTTAAGTCTGACAAATATACTCAGCGGCAATATTTTGCCGAAGGAGTCTTTAAGGGCCAGTTCGCCCGATTCCATGGATCCGGCACCTGAACCGAAGGCTTCGCGAACAAGCGTCTCTCCGAGAAGGGCCGAATAGCCGTTGGAATACAGGTTCAGCACGACGAAGCCTTCCCGCGGGGAAAGTATGGACGATACGGTTTTCAGCATATCGAAAAGCAGTTCGTCCAGTTTCCATTTTTCCCCGTCGGGGCCGTGTCCGTAGGCGGGAGGGTCCATGATTATTCCCTGATAGACATTCCCCCTGCGGCTTTCCCTGCGGGCGAATTTCAGCGCGTCCTCGACCACCCAGCGTATGCCGTCCAGGCCACTGCGCTCCATGTTTTCACGTGCCCATGACACCACCTGGCGCACCGAGTCCAGATGCGTGACGTCCGCTCCGGCGCATTTCGCGGCGATGGAGGCGGCTCCGGTATAGGCAAACAGATTCAGGACTTTCGGCGAGGGAAGGCCGTTCGCGCGGTGGATGCGGGAAAGCCTCGAAGTCTCCCGGAAAATATATTCCCAGTTGGGTGCCTGCTCCGGGAATACACCGACGTGCTTGAACGAGGTCAGTCCGAGGCGGAGCGATATGGACAGGTCCGAGGCGGCGTGGGTCTCAGGGTCCGGTTCGCCGCTGTAACGGATATACCACTGGTCTTCCATCGGGCGGAGCCGCTCCCAGGTGCCGCTGTCTTCCTTTCCGGCCTTGCCGAAGCCGGCTCCGGGCGAGAAAACGGTGTGGGTGAGGCGTTTCCATTCGGCCTGGGACATGGACGGGTCCCAGAGGGCCTTTGGCTCGGGGCGGCGCAGCACATATTTCCCGAAGCGTTCGAGCTTTTCGCCGCGGCCGCTGTCCAGAAGTTCATAGTCCTTCCACCTTATGTCCGGGTACTGTACCGTCATTCTTCGTCCTCCGTGTCCGAATCTTCCCCGGCGGCTATCTTGAGCATGGCCGAGAAACTGTCCTCCAGTTTGCCCGCAAGTTCTTCGTCGCCGCCGCGGCGCATCTCGTCCGCAAGGAAATAGACATACTTGCCGGTCACGTCGAATTCGTCGTCCGCGAAGTCATAGAACTCCAGCCAGAAGCGGGCGCCCTCCAGCAGCAGCGCGGACATCTGCAGGGCCAGTTTGCGAGCCTTTTCCTTTGCGCCCAGCAGATAGTAGTCCGAGATTATGTCCATCACCATGTAGTCGTTGGTGGTGAAGCCGAGCGGAATGGATTCCAGCGGCATAACCTCTGCGGGAACGCACTCCTGGCACATGTCCAGTATCTCTTCCGCCTTTTCGTACTCGCCGGCCTTTATCAGGGCGAAGGCGGTATTGGCAAAAATCGCCCTCTGGGAGAGCACTCCGAGGAAGGTGTAGCAGTTCTGGTAGTCCACGAACCAGTCTGTGCGCTTCAGCGCGTCCCATTTATAGACATTCTTCATCTTGTCATACAGGGCGAGGGCGTTCAGGGTGCCGGGGTCCGAAGACGTGACTTTGTTCTTTATCGGAGTGAAACGGTAGGAGAAGCCGTCGTACATAAGGTAGTTGCGGATTCCGACCTTCAGGTCCCCGCCCATGTTCAGCATGCTCAGCGGGCGGTCCCACTTGTAACCGCTCAGAAGGTCCAGCAGGAAGAGTTCCGGTTTGGAGAGATAATCCTTCTCCTTCGGTATTTCGAGCATTATGCTGTCCGGAATCTTGTCCGCAAAGCTTTCGTCGAGGATTCCGCTGCGCAGCACCGCTTCCTTGTCCACAGGGATTACCAGCTTGCGGGCGCAGATGAAGTCCACCTTGCGGCCGCTTTTGAGGTCAGTGCGGAAAGAAGGGTCGCGGAAAATCTTCATCACGTCCGAAAGCAGCATCGGAGTTCCGTCGTCATAGATGATCGGGATGAACTCGTTGGTGCCGTAGAGGTACTGTTCGGGCCCGACCTGGAGATAGAGCGGAGCCGAGTTGTTCACGGCGTATTTCATCTGGTCTATGTGCCAGTCCGTGCCGAGCAGGGAAGTATTGACTATCCTGACGTCGGTGCGCACGCCCTCGACCTCCTGCGCGTACCACAGGGGGAAGGTGTCGTTGTCCCCGTGGGTAATCAGGATGCCGTTTTCGCCCACGGAATTGAGATAGTTAGTGGCCATCTCCACCGCGGTGCGGCGGTTGGAACGGTCATGGTCGTCCCAGTTTTCGGCGGCCATTATGGCCGGGACGAAGAGCCCGAGGACGGTGATTCCGGCAGCCGCTGGAAGAGCGAATCTGTTTTTCAGCTTGTCCATTGCCCATTCATACAGGCCCAGCACGCCGAAGCCCACCCAGATGGCGAAAGTGTAGAAGGAACCGGCATAGGCATAGTCCCTCTCGCGCACCTGGAGCGGCGGCTGGTTGAGGTAGAGGACAATCGCGATGCCGGTCATGAAGAACATCAGGAAGATTATCCATGAGCCTCTCTTGTCCTTTCCGAACTGATACAGAAGGCCGATTATGCCCAGCAGCAGGGGCAGCATGTAGTAGTGGTTCTTGCCCTTGTTTTCCCGGAGCACCGCCGGGGCGTCGCTCTGGTCCCCGAGCCTCCACTCGTCCAGCAGGCCGATACCGCTTTCCCAGTTGCCGTAGAATATGCTTCCCGGGGACGGGCTGTGGATTTCGTTCTGGCGTCCGGCGAAATTCCACATGAAATAGCGCCAGTACATCCAGTTGAGCTGGTAGTCGAAGAAGAACAGCAGGTTGGCTCCGAATGTGGGTTTGCGGTGCGTGGAGCCCCGGACGCGGGTGCCCTTGCCGTTCATGTAGCCCTCGTAGAAGTCTATGTGCCTTTCGTCCTGGTTGCTCCACATGCGGGGGAAGAGCATCTTGCCCTCGGCGCGGTATTTGGCGTCCACGGGGCCGTCCACATTGACATAGCGGCCGTTCAGCGGGGCCCAGTATTTCGTGGTGACCACATCGTATGGCGCATCGAAGTACTGGCCGTAGAGAAGCGGCACCTTGCCGTACTGCTCGCGGCTCAGATAGCGCACCAGGGTGTAGGGATTGTCAGGCTGGTATTCGTTGGTTGGGGTTTTCACCGCCGAACGGATAATGACTATCGCGAATAGCGAAAAGCCTATCGTCAGAGTGGTGACGCAGAGAAGCACCGTGTTGAGGAAGACTTTCTGCGATTTGACTGTCTGGTAAAGCCCCCAGAAGCACAGCGCGAGAAGGGCCAGCAGGAAGAAAGTCGCGCCGCTGTTGTACGGCAGGTGGAAGCCGTTCACGAAGATGCGGTCGAAAAATGCCGCGATTTTCGGCAGATAGGGTATGTAGATGAACACCAGCAGCGCCTCTATGACCACGCCTATCGCGAATATCCCGAGCAGCTGCTTGAAGTTTAACTGCTTATCTTCGTTCTTGCGGTAGTAGTACATGAAGACGAAGGCCGGAATAGTCAGCAGGTTCAGTAGGTGCACGCCTATGGAAAGGCCCATCAAAAAGGCAATCAGCACTATCCAGCGGCCGGAATGGGGTTCGTCGGCTGTTTCGTACCATCGGCACATCGCCCAGAATACCAGGGCCGTGAAAAGCGAAGACATGGCATAGACCTCGCCTTCCACCGCGGAGAACCAGAAAGTGTCCGAGAAGGTATAGACAAGGGCCCCGACGGCGGCGCTGCCGAATATTGCCACTGCGTCCGCACTGCGGTAACTGCCGTCCGGCCGGGGCCTGCGGAGGCGTTTGGCGAAGAAGACAATCGTCAGGTACAGGAAAAATATCGTCAGGGCGGAGAGCACTGCGTTCATGGCGTTGACGGCCATGGCCGCGTGCGCGGAGTCGGCGAACATGGTGAAGAAGCGGGCGAAGAGCTGGAATACGGGGTTTCCCGGGGGGTGGCCGACTTCCAGTTTATAAGACGAGGCTATGAATTCGCCGCAGTCCCAGAACGACGCTGTAGGCTCTATCGTGCACAGGTATGTCACAGCCGCCACGACTGTCACAGCCGCCGCGACTATCCTGTTCCAAAAATCAAATCTCTTTTTATCCATTAGTTGATAGCGTGTGCATGGTGTGTGGGTTCCTTCTTCGCGGGGGCAGGGCGGACTATTGCGGCAGGACCGTTGTGGAGCCGGGCCCATACGATGACGGCGATGCCGCCGATGATGAATGGAATGCTCAGCAGCTGGCCCATGTTCAGCAGCATGCCCTCCTCGAAACCGACCTGGGGCTCCTTGATGAACTCTATCAGGAAGCGGACGCCGAAGAGGATGGTGAAGAAGATGCCGAAGATTTCTCCGCGGCGGAGCTTGTCAAGGCGTTTGACATAGGCCCAGACAAGGCCGAGTCCGAGCAGGATATAGCTCAGGGCTTCGTACAGCTGGGTGGGATGCTTTGGCTCGGTTTCGCCCCTGCGCTCGAAGACAAAGCCCCAGGGGAGGGAGGTGACGTCTCCGTAGATTTCCGAATTGAAAAGATTTCCAAAGCGTATCATCGCGCCGGCGAAGCAGATGGGAATGACTATCCGGTCATAAATCCACCAGGGGTCGAAATTGTTTTTCGGGCCGTATTTCCGGCCGAACCAATAGACACCGATTACCAGCGCCACGGTGCCGCCGTGACTGGCAAGACCGCCCTTCCAGGGCATGAAAATCTCCCAGAATCCGCTCCACGAGCCGAAGTAGTAGTCCGGCTGATAGAAAATGCAGTGCCCCAGGCGTGCGCCGACTATGGTGCAGATGAGCAGCATGTACAGCAGCGGGTCCAGCAATTTCTCGCTGACACCTTCGCGGCGGAACATCCAGCGTACTATGTACCAGCCGAGGATGAAGCCCGACACGAAAAGAAGCGAATACCACCTTAATTCAAATCCCCCGATACGGAAAATGGCGGGGTCAACATTCCAGTGAACGAACAAAATATCCATAATGGTTGCAAATATACATATTTTTAAGTAGTTTTGCCTTTCGAAACCTTGTTTATTAACTAAAATAACGACATGAAAAAAGTCTTCCTTGCAGTGATGCTCGCCTTCGTGACGGCATCCCTATCCTTCGCCCAGATATCCACCGGCGATCCCACGGCGACCAAAATCAAAACCGGAAACCGTCCCCAGGCCGGGACTTTCGGACTCTATGGCGGAGCTGAAGTCCTCCTTCACGGGGATGAGCCGTACCTTCTTCCGGTCATTAACCTCAAGTATTTCTTATCGGACAGGCTCGAACTGAGGGCCGGCCTTGACATCTATTCCTCTTCCTTCTCGTTCAGCGGCAAGAGAATCGGCGCCGATGTTTACGATGATGACAAAAAACTCTACACCCAAAAAGGCGGTGGCAGCGAATTCGTACCCCTGGAGAATCACTTTACCATTTCCCCCGGTTTTGCCTATCACTTCTCCAATAGCAACATCCTGGATGTTTATGTGGGTGCCGAACTGCCCCTGGGCGTTCGTACTTATTCGAGCAGGGACATCGTGTCCGGCGACAATGCTCCGGGAGGTGAGGCCTCTCTGGAGGTCACATCCTCTCCTTTCCACATTGGCCTCAACGGGGTAATCGGCCTCCAGGCTTTCATCGGAAATCTTCCCCTTGCGGTCGGTTTTGAATATGGTATCGGCCTTCAGGCGGATTTAGGGAACAAATACAAAGTCGTTTCGGTCGCGGGGGACAATAAGGCCACTTATTATGTCCAGGCAGGAGCGATGCAGTATGATCCCATGGAGGATGTGTACGCGCTTAACCTTGCCGCTGCCGACAAATTCGCCAATCTGGCCGTAGCCCGCGCAACTTTGGACCACTTCTTCCGTCTGACCCTTTCATACTACTTCAAATAATCCTTTCCGACGATGAAAATTTTTAAATACATAGCCCTGGCGGTGGCCCTTGCAGGCGCTGTTTCGTGCAGCGTGGTCTCCAGGTCTTCGTACGCCCCGTCGTCGGTGGAGCTTCAACTCGGAATGGACGACCTGGAGTATCTCGGAGAGACCGAGATATCCATCACGTACGACACCTATCTGTTCATCTTCTCCAGAATCCGCTCCATCAACGGTGCCGATTTCGATCCAGGTGTGGTCAAGAGAGCCGGACTGTCCAACGCAAAGACCGGACTGTTCCGTCTCGGCCGCAAACTCGGCAGGGCAAGTTATCTTGTCTATGAGAAATTCCCGGATGCGGACTACTTCGTGGTCACCAAACAGCTTTCCAAAAAGACCGTTCTCGTCCTCGGCAGCGAAATCGAGACCTGTGCAGTAGTCAAAGCCTATAAGTTCAAGTGAAATTCTTCAGAACAGCAAGTCTTGCCGCGGCCGTCGTCATGACGGCCGCAGCCTTGACTTCGTGCAAGGACGACGCGGATCCGGTGGTGATACTCGTCACTACTCCCTCCGGGGATCTTCTTCCGGGCAGCAAGGTTGACTATGAAATAGTTACCTGGAGCCTCAAAGGTACGGTCAAAAGCGTGACGGTGACCACCTCGGACGAGATGCGGGGCCGCAGGGAGGACGGCGTCATAACCGTCGGCAAAGCCTCCTGGAAAGGTCACTACGAACTAAGCATTCCCGAGGAATTAGACCGCGACGAACTCCGGATTGACGTATATTTCCTTTCGGAAGATTCCGTCGGTGCGGAGGCCACATATCACTACTATCACACCATCAAGAAGGTTATTCCGCCTTCGGACAATCCTCCCGAAGGGGAGGATCCGCCGGGCGGCGAATAGTCTCGTCAAGAAAACTCAGGAGCGAAGTCCCCAGGTATATGAGGGCTTCGCTTTCGTGTGAGAGGGTGGCGAAAATAAGCCCGAAGCTGAACGGCACGCCATAGACCGTCAGAAGGGCAAGCGCGACTATGCTGTGGAATGCTCCGAAACCTCCCGGGACCGGAATAATGGAACTCAGTGCCCCGGCCAGCATCAGAAACAGCGCGTCCCAGCCGTTCATCGTCTGGATTCTGGCGACCGTTTCCGCCATTTCAGGACTGAGCCCCGCCGGGTCCATGCCCTGGAGGGCAAGCAGTATTGTCCAGCTGGTTATCCAGTAGAGCAGCCAGATAAGGACCGTATAGACAACGAAAAGGCCACCGCGCCGAAGTTTCAGGCTCTCTTTCAGGCCATTCCATATACCGGCGCAGAAGCCCCAGATTTTGCCGCAGATGCGGTTGCTGCGACAGCGGCGCACAAGCAGCAGCGTCCCTGCAAGCGCGCCCAGGGCAAGTACCAGCACCCAAAGTCCGCCGAGCCGGGAATTCCCGCTGAATATGCTGTCGCGGAAAAATGCCCCGGCCTTTCCCCACATAAGAGGGATTATCACCAGCGAGAGTATCGCTACCGAAGCGACATCCCACACTCTTTCCCCGACCACGCTGCCGAGCACCTTGTCGTAGCTCGCAAGCGGCTTTCCGTCTTCCCCGCGGGCGCTGCGGCGGGTTATGAAGCCTATCCTGACGAGTTCGCCCACGCGCGGCAGCGCCAGATTCACGCCCATGCAGATGTTGATTGCATTGAAAGTCGTCCTCACCCGGGTGGACGGGTCTATGGGCTCGAGGAGCATCTTCCAGCGAAGGCCCCTTACGAACAGGATCGAAAGACCGGCGGTCATGGAAACGGCCACCCATTCCAGACGGCACCCAAGAAGGGCGGCGGCGAAATCCTCCCAGGCAATGCCACGGAAGGAAAAATACAGCAGCGCGGCCGCTGCTGCAAAAGCCGCAGCATATTTGAGTATGTCTATTATTTTTTTCTTCATAGCACCAGACCGAAACTGTCTCCCACCGCGAAGGTACGCGGGAAATTTTCCTTCGTCACAGTTTTTTCCAGATCCCTTTCCCGGAAATTCTCATCCGAGAGAGCCATGTATCCGATTCCATCTTTTCCGGGGTCGGTCAGAAAGCCCAGCTGCTCGGGAGCGATATAACTCAGAAGGAAGCGCAGCAGGTGATTGAAATGAATCTTTGCCCTGACACGTGGCTTTCCGTCATAGTAAATTGAAAAATTGTGATCGTTCTTCAGCAGGTCGCTGTATGAAAATAACGCCATTATCACTCCTGGCCGTTCCGTTTTCAGTTTCAATTTCTTCGGCAGGGGATAATCCCAGGCTACGTCGCCCTCCGCCTCCCCGTCTATTATGACGAGGGGCTCTTCGACGCCATCGACAAAGATCTCGACATCGTTCAAATAGAACTGGAACTCTTTTTTCAAAAGACTGTTGTTCCTGACAAGGGTAATGCTGCCTATTTTCACTTTCTGCTTTCCGAATGTGACGCTGCCTGTTACCGTCGCCGCTCCTTTGCTGAAATCGAAGTATTTCTGCCCGTCCCTTATTCTAAAGTCCAGTTGCGCGGAAATCACCTCCCTGCCATCGTCGGAAGCCGATACTTCGGTGTGCTCCCAAAGTTCCAGCCGCCCGAGCCTTTCCCCTTCGAAGACCAGCGGAGCGTCGCTTCCGTCCAGTTCTATATCATACTTTCCCTCCCCCCTCTTGTCTTTGTCCAGAATGCTGAGGACAGCGGTGAATGCCGCCTTCGTCTCGTCCGCGTCAACCTTCTCCGCAGCATCCGCTATACTGTCGTCCATGAACTTGACATTCTCCTCAAAACTAAGTATTTCAAGCTCTTCGGTCTTGGGCGCGTCCCCTGAAGAATAGTTGTCCCGGCCGTCGTCTTTCTGGCATGCGGCGAGTGCTAAAATGCAAAGAAGGGACAAATATTTTTTCATAATACGCAAATATAAAGTATATTTGTGACTTATGAAAATTTGACTGTATGAAATCAATTCTTGCTATCGGAAATGCTCTGACGGACATTCTGGCGGTGTTGCCTGACGACACCCTGCTGAAGAAATACCATCTGCCGAAGGGCAGCATGCAGCATGTGGACATGGAAACAGGTGACCGTATATGGGATGCCCTGAAGGAGGTCGGAGTCAAGTATGTACCCGGCGGAAGTGCCGCCAACACAATAACTTGCACCTCAATTTTCGGCATGCCTTCGGGCTTTATAGGCAAGATAGGAAACGACGATCTGGGTCATCTTTTCAAAAGCACCATGGAGCAGTACGGAGTGCGGGCGAACATGCTGCTGAGCACCAAGTCCAGCGGGCGCTGCATGGTCTTCATCACCGGAGCCAATGCCGAGCGCACTTTCGCCGACTATATGGGCGCCACCCTGGAACTCGGCCCGGACGACCTGAAGCCGGAGTATTTCGAGGGCTACGACTATTTCCACATCGAGGGCTATCTGGTGCAGAACCAGGAACTTATCTCCAGAGCCGCGAAACTCGCAAAGGCCGCCGGCTGCATCATCTCCATAGACATGGCCTCCTACAATGTCGTGGAATCCAACGACGCCTTCTTCCACAATCTGGTGGACAATTACGTGGATATAGTCTTTGCCAACGAGACGGAAGCGAGGGCCTTCACCAAGATGGAGCCGCGCGATGCGTGCGCAGAACTGGCGAACCACTGCGACATCGCGGTCGTCAAGATAGGCAAGGACGGGTCTATGGTCCAGCGGGGCGACGAATATCATTACATTCCCGCATGGCCGGCCGCCACGATAGACGCTACCGGCGCCGGGGACACCTACGCCGCCGGCTTCCTCTATGCACACAGCCTGGGCATGCCGCTCCGCGTCTGCGGCGAGGTCGGGTCCATTATCGCCGCGAAGGTGGTCGAGGTCATAGGCACCAAGATAGACATTCCGCGGTGGAAAGACGCAAAGGCTGAAATTCGTGAACTGATTGCAAAGAATGCTTGAAGCGATTAAACAGATTTTCCGCGCCAGGGCGCTGAAAAAGAACGCGTCGAAGGTGGAGACTTCCCTGCTGAAGCTCTCCGACATTCACAGCGCCGCGGTTTTCATAGACGTCGAGGACACTTCCTGGGAAGAGGCCAAGAATATGCTTGTCCGCTATTTCCGCGACCGCGGTATCCGTGCCGAACTCTTCTTTTTCGACTTCCGGAAACTGGACGAGGGGGAGCGGCTTATTACCAGCATCACCAATACGATACTGAAAAAGGATATGCTCTGGTACGGCCGCCCGTCGAAGGAGAAACTCGACCTCATGCTCCCGGAAGAGGCTCCGGACCTTTTCCTTTCGCTGATGCGCAACGGCGGATTCGCAATGGAATATCTGGCGAAATCCTCCAGGGCCCGCTTCAAAGTGGGCCGGGCGCAGCTTCCCGGGAACACATACGACCTCGTGGTCGCAGACCCTGAAGGCAAAATCGTGAGTGAAGCCGCCGCCCTGAAGACGGTTTTCTCGCTGCTGGAGAAGATACAATGATCAAGAAATACATAATTCTGTTCCTCATATCGATGGTTCCGCTTATCGAGCTTCGCGGGGCCATACCATACGCGGTTGCAGTGGACCTTCCGCTGATTCCTTCCTATATCATTTCCATTCTCGGGAACATGGTCCCGGTGCCGCTGATTTACATCTTCGGCCGACGTTTCCTGAGCTGGGGCAAGGACAAGAAGGTGGTCGGGGGCTTCTGCCGATGGTGCCTCGCAAAGGGTGAGAAGGCCAGCGAAAAACTTCAGTCGAAGGCCGGCAGGGGTCTCTATGTGGCCCTGCTGCTGTTTGTCGGAATTCCGCTCCCCGGCACCGGCGCATGGACCGGCACCCTCGCCGCCAGCCTTCTGAATATGGGATTCCGGAAAAGCGTGGCCGTGGTGCTGGCAGGAGTCGTACTGGCCGGATGCATAATGCTCGCGGCCTCGCTCGGCGTTTTCGGCGCAATAAACATTTTCAAACCATGAGACCTCTTTATCTTACAAATACCCTAACGCGGACAAAGGAACTCTTCACACCCATCAACCCCGGCCACGTGGGCATGTACGTCTGCGGACCGACTGTCTATGGGGACGCACACCTCGGCCACGCCCGCCCGGGAGTGACATACGATGTTCTTTTCCGCCTTCTCAAGCATCTGGGCTACAAGGTCCGCTATGTGCGCAACATCACCGACGTAGGGCATCTGGAGCATGACGCGGACGAGGGCGAGGACAAGATTGCGAAGAAGGCCAGGCTCGAAGAGCTGGAGCCCATGGAGGTGGTCCAGACCTATACGGAGCGCTATCACGAGGCCATGCGGGCGCTGAACGTGGAATCTCCGTCCATAGAGCCGCGCGCCTCGGGCCATATTATCGAGCAGATCGAGGCCATAAAGAAGATTCTTGCCGCGGGCTATGCCTATATCAGCAACGGCAGCGTCTATTTCGACGTGGAGAAATACAACCGTGATTTCCATTACGGGGTGCTTTCGGGCCGCAGTCTGGACGACACTCTGGAGGGTACGCGCAATCTGGACGGTCAGGGCGACAAAAAGGCTCCGTATGATTTTGCGCTTTGGAAAAAGGCTGAACCGGAGCATATCATGCGCTGGCCTTCTCCCTGGGGTGAGGGCTTTCCGGGCTGGCATCTGGAATGCTCGGTCATGGGGGAGAAATACCTCGGCCATGAGTTTGACATCCATGGCGGGGGCATGGACCTCATGTTTCCCCATCATGAGTGTGAGATAGCGCAGAATCAGGCTTCCAGGGGTACCCAGGGGGTGCATTACTGGGTGCACAACAATATGATTACAATCAACGGTCAGAAGATGGGGAAGTCGCTGGGGAATTTCATTACTCTTCCGCAGCTTTTCGCCGGGGATCACCCCAAGCTTGAGCGTGCCTACAGCCCTATGGCTGTGCGCTTTTTCATTCTTCAGGCCCATTATCGTTCCACTCTTGACTTTTCCAACGAGGCTCTGACTGCTGCCGAAAAGGGTTACCGCCGCCTGATGCAGGCCGCCCGCGACCTCGGCGCTTCCGCCGCCCCTGCGGCTGCCGACAGGGCCGTGTCGGCTTTAAAGAGTGTCGATGCCGACTTAACCCTGTCGGCACCCGACTCCGCCCCCCTGTCCTCTCGAGCGGACCATTCCTCTGTCATTTCGAGCGGAGGCCCGGAGGGCCGTAGTCGAGAAATCTCCTCCCTCGCGGACTCCGTCTGGGAGGCGCTGTGCGACGACCTTAACACCCCTGTCGCCATCGCAAAACTCTTCGACGCAGTGAAACTTGTCAATGGCGGAGGGCTCACTGCGGCGGACCGGGAGGCTCTCAAGGAACTCTTCAGTGAAGTGGTCTTCGGCGTACTCGGTCTCCGGGATGAGAATGCCGGAGGGGGCACCGACAAGGCGGAAAAGGCGCTTTCGGGAGCTATGGACCTGGTGCTGGAATCGCGCCGCAAGGCCCGTGAGGCGAAGGACTGGGCGGAAAGTGACAGGATACGTGACATTCTCGCCTCTGTGGGAATCACTGTAAAAGACACCAAGGAAGGTCCTGTCTGGAACCTTGAATAGCAATACCGGTATGAAGTTTATTTCATGGAATGTAAACGGCCTCAGGGCGGTGGCCGGTAAGGGTTTCGCGGATATTTTCGTGGAACTGGACGCGGATGTGTTCTGCCTTCAGGAGACCAAGCTCCAGCAGGGGCAGATAGACCTTGAATTTCCCGGATACACGAGCTACTGGAACTATGCCGAAAAGAAGGGTTATTCCGGTACGGCTGTCTATACCCGGGTGGAACCGCTTTCGGTGCGCTATGGCATAGGAGTGGACGAGCATGACCACGAGGGGCGCGCAATCACCCTTGAATTCGAAGAGTTTTTCTTCGTTTGTGTCTATGTCCCCAACTCGCAGGACGGCCTGCGCAGGCTTGACTACAGGATGCGCTGGGAGGATGATTTCCGCGCCTATCTGTCCTCGCTTGAGGCGTCAAAGCCGGTGATAGTCACCGGCGACATGAATGTGGCGCACGAGGAGATAGACCTTAAAAATCCCTCGACGAATCACTTCAATGCTGGTTTTACGGATGAGGAAAGGGGTAAGTTCGGGGAGCTGCTTGCCGCCGGATTCGTGGATACCTGGCGATCGCAGCATCCTTCAGAGGCGAAGTATTCCTGGTGGTCGTACCGCATGAATGCCCGCGCGAGGAATGCCGGCTGGAGGATTGATTATTTCCTTGTCAGCGAGGCTCTTGCCGCCCGGGTGTGCAGTACTGACATCCTTAACGACATTTACGGCTCGGACCACTGTCCGGTCCTGCTTGAAATCCTGTAACGAGAGATTCCTCCGCCGCCAGCTGGCATGGCCCCGTCGGCTTAATAGTGTGTCTATGCCCCCCGGAACCCTGTCAGCTGCCGTCGTCCTCCGCGTCGGTGACGCCCCGTGGGGCTGTTCAGGGGGTCTATGCCCCCCGGAACGTCACCGCCGTCGTTGTTGACGGCAACGGTCAGGAGCGGAGCAAGCCGCTTTATCGAGCTCGGCGGAGCGTCCTGGCCGTAGCTGCCGCGCATCGTTCCCGCGCGGCTGCGGTGCCTCATGTCAAGAATCCAAAATTATTGCCTAAACGTAAATTGAAGAATTCGTACGACATACGAAAACACGTAAAAATTGATTAAAACACATATTTTTTTAATCAAAACATATATTTCTGCAGTTCGTTGGGCAAAGTCATTGGTTTTTCAGAAACTATTTGCATACTATTGCTGTCGGCTTCCGTTGTGGGAGCTGGCGCGGGAGATAGTTCCGGCGTCAATGTTTCACAAAAAAGAAAAGATTATGCAGAAGAATGAAAACGCATTGACACCGGAGCAGTTGCGGGAGTACAGGGGAATCGTGGACGAGATGGAGAAACTCCGTACACTGACTCTCGAGGAGAAGGAGAACATGATTACGGCGATTATGTCGCGTCCATTCATGGACCTGACGTGCGACTGGGCGTTCAAGCACCTGATGTCCCGGCCGGAGAACCTCCGTTTGCTGCTGAACGACATCCTTCCGGAGGAGGTAGGTGAGATAGAGTATGACCCGAACGAGCTTATCCGGATGAGCCCTGAAGACAAGAACGTGATAATGGATGTTCTGTGCCATTCGAAGGAAGATCCGTCTCGGACATTCATCGTGGAGATGCAGCGTCAGGACAAGACTGCGTTCAAGAACAGGATGTTCTATTACGGTGCGGCACATATCCGGAATCAGCTGTCGGGTAGCGAGTCATATCACCTTCTTCATCCGGTGTATATCATCTGCCTGATGAATTTCACGACAATCCACCAGGCGGACAAGCTGGTGTATGTGTACCAGATGCGCGAGAAGGAGAGCGGAGAGTTGTACGGGAATCTGCTGTCGATATACATGTGCGAGCTGCCTCGGATAAAGAAAAACAGGTTGTCGGAGATGAGTTCGTTGGAGCAAACATTGTTTATAATCAGAAATATTCATATCTTCGCGTCAGTTCCGGAGGACCTGGACCCTCGCTACACGCAGTGGTTCAAGGACGCACGGACGATAGAGTTGCAGACCAGGGAGAAACAACAATACTTGAGAGCGATGCTTACAGACTACGAAAAGAACGACATAGCCACGGCGTACCTTGAGCGCGGCCGCATCGAGGGACGCGAGGAAGGCCGCGAGGAAGGGAGAGCTGAAGGCAGGGCGCAAGGTGAGATCGAGGGCAGGAAAGCAGTTGCCAGAGGCCTTCTTGAACTGGGTGTTGATATTCGATTGATATCTGCCAGTTCCGGTCTTTCGGAGGAAGAGTTAAAGGACCTGATTAAAAACTGAGTTCTGGCTAAAATAGCTGGGACTTACTATTTGTTCAAATTCTTAAGGAGAGTTTCGGCTCTTTTTTTTTATTTCTGCCCTTCCTCCGCCGTCATCTGACAGGGCCCCGGCGGCTTAATAGGGGGGCGATGCCGCCGGAACCCTGCCAGCTGCCGTCGTCTTCCGCGTCGGTGACGCCCCGTGGGGCTGTTCAGGGGGTCTATGCCCCCCGGAACGTCACCGCCGCTTCCGCGCCCTCTACCGAAAAATCACCTTGAGTAAAAAACGCCGATAGAGATGCCTCTACCACTTAAGGTCAGACAATTTTGCGTCACCTTGAGTGCTGGACAGCCCTCCAGTGCAGATTTCCACTTAAGATAAATTTTCAGGTAGCTGCCCCGCATCGCAAACGCACGGGGGAATATGGTGGAGTAACGGGGTTGGTGAAATAAAAAACGGAGGCGGCTGTTGCCGTCTCCGTTTTTATGTTTAAGCAAGTAATTATTCCTCAGCTGCGAGAACGAACTTATCCTCTTCAAAAGAAATAGCATAGTAAAGTTTGTCACCATTGTTAATGGTAAGATTCCCTGCATCGTTGGTCTGAGGGTGTTTGTCAGGAACTTCACCAGCGTCAAGAAGAAGGATACCAATACCGGAACCTATGAAGTCCTTATCAAGTTCATAATGGTGATATTGTTTAGCGTTGATGGTCACAATCTCTTTTGCACGGAGTGCTGAAGGAATAGCGTTTTTATCTACCCAGCCGGTAAATTTCTTGCCAAGAGCATCATTACCCCATGCCCATACTGAGGGCTCACCCCAATCTTCAGGAACACCGGATACATAAAGATCAGCGCTGAGAGTTACCTGGGGCTCACCACCATCGCCGGGATCGGTTTTGCTTTTCTTGGCTTTGTCATCTTTGTTGCAGCTCACTGCGAGGATTGCTGCTACGGCCATAAGGGCCAACATGAATTTTTTCATAGTGTTTTTGAATTAAGTTATTGTTTGTGTCTTTCGTTCAGGTTTTATGTGCAAGTTCGCAAATTTACATATTTATTGATTTCACTTTCTCTAAAACTCCCGATTTAGAAGATGAATCGTGTGGATTTCCGCGACGAAAGGGCGTTTTTGGGGATGAGCGTAAATCCCCAGGAGTAATTTCCATTGGCCCAGAGGCTCTGTGAGGGTTCCGGCATCCAGCCCCAGGAGTCGTATCCGCCCACTCCGGTCATCTTGTAGTCGATTACCAATTCGACATCTTCTCTCGCGGGTACGTCGGATATATGAGTCTGGCGGCGCATCCGGTTGACGGCAGAGAGAGTGTCGTGCACAACGGGTGTGTCGAAGTTGTTCCACTGATAGTCGCGAGCGGCACATTCTTCACCGTCCAGGTCCTCTATTCTCTGATGCAGCACCGAGAATTCGAAGAGTGAGTCGGAGACTGCGGAAAGTTTGCCGACTTCCAGCCAGGATACTTCGGTGTGGTGGCCGGTTTCCTGGGGACGTGCGTAGGGGAAGAGCTCGGCGGAAGCATTGCTGTGCCAGAGGCTCCTCACGGAGCCGCCCTTGCGGTCCCAGTAATTCTCCACAGGGCCGCGGCCGAAGTAGGAGAATTTCTCTCCCGGCAGCCTCATCCGGAATCCCAGGCGGGGGATTTCGGTGACATTTCCCCGGCGGTTGAAGTAATTGTCGTAACGGCTTTTGCCGCTGCTTCCGCGGAACTGGTTTTCAATATGCAGCACGCCGGAGGGATAGAGGGTATAGACAGACTCCATCGATGCGCCGGCAGGGAGGGTGAGAGTTACGGCAAGGACGCCCCTGTCGCCTGTGGAGCGGACTTCCGCCCGGGCGGGGTGAGAAGCCGAAGCGCGTTTCCACGCAAGCGTACGCGCAGGTTCGCCGTTGCCATAGTCATTGTCGGTCGGGGCCCTGTGGAACACGGGACGGATGCCGAATCCCTCTTCCACGACGTCGCGGCCGCGGACCTTGTAGGAAACGATCACGCCTTCGGTCTTGTCATATACCAGCGTGGCCTTTTTGGAGGAGAGTACTATCGTGGAGTCATTTTCGCTCATGGAAACCACGCCCTTGTCTTTATAGACCTTCTTCCTGCTGCTGTCTTTCAGGAGGAAATCATCCTCTGCGACAACGCTGCCCTTTGCCAGAAGCGGCAGTGCTCTCGCCGTGACGGTCTCGAATATGATGCGGTATTCGCCCTTTTTGAACATCCAGGGGATGCGGACTTTCACCTGCTCCGAACTCTGCGGGGCTGCCGAGAGGGCGGCTTTGCCCTTTTTGACGATCTTGCCGTCGCGTTCCACCCGGTAGCGCAGAATATAGTTTTCCAGGCTCTTGAAGTAGAAGCGGTTGAAAACGCTGAAACAGCCTTTCAGGGGCTCCACGGGGCTGACGGCTATGTCCTGATGGGCCTTCTTGACCGCGAAATAGCCGGGGTGCGGCCTGCGGTCCGGATCCACTATCCCGTTGAGGTTGAAATTGCCGTCGGAGGGAGCATTTTCGCCGTAGTCTCCGCCGTAGGTCCAGCCTCTTTCATCCTTGAGGCCCTGGTCCACCCAGTCCCAGATGAACCCGCCCTGGGTGTTCACATAGGAATTGATTTCATCCCACATAAGGTCGAAGGCGCCGGTGGAATTGCCCATGGCGTGGGCGTACTCTACCGGAACCACCGGACGGCGGGAATACTTCTCTCCCTGGTTGCGGAACCATCCGGCGCTCACATACATCGGGCAGCGGAAATCGGAGTTCCATTCGTCCTCGGCCCTTTCATAGGTCACCGCACGGTTCATCCCGTTCTTCTCCAGGGCTTTCAGAATGCGGTAGGTCTCGTGGAAATTGACCCCGTTGCCGGCCTCGTTGCCGAGCGAAAGCATGGTCACGCAGGGATAGTTCGACGTGCGGCGGTACATGTTCAGAGTCCTGTCTATGTGCTTTTTCTGCCATTCGGCCTTCTTTGCCAGCGAGCGCTCGCCGTAGTACATGCCGTGGCTCTCGATATTGGCCTCGTCCCAGACATAGATGCCCACGCTGTCGCAGAGTTCGTAGAATTCGCGCGGCTGGGGATAGTGGCTGGTGCGTACGGCGTTGATATTGGCTTCCTTCATGAGGGTCAGATCCTTCAGCATCATGGCCTTGTCCACATAGTGGCCTGTCAGGGGGTTGTGCTCGTGGAGGTTCACTCCCTTGAATTTCACGGGTTGACCGTTGACCATATAGACCTTAACCGGGCGGCCGTCGCTGCCGGGTACTTCCTTTATCTCAAAGCGGCGGAATCCCACGTGGAAGCGGGCGAATTCCCCGTTGACGCGAAGCAGCAGAGTATAGAGCTCGGGCGTCTCGGCGGACCATTTCCGCGGCGAAGGAATCGTGTCTATGGTGGTGGCCATGCGGCCGTTGAACTCGAAGACCGCATCGGACAGCACCGAGCCGTCCTTGTCTATGAGTTCGTAATAGACCTCCGTGGGGGCGTCGGATTTCATCCTCAGTTTGAATAGGCCCTTTTCGAGATTTTCATCCAGGGTGGAGATGACGCTGAAGTCAAAGCCGGTGTCGGTCTTTTCGCTGGAGAGATAGACATCCCTTTCTATTCCGCTGATTCTCCAGAAGTCCTGGCATTCGAGATACGAACCGGTGCTGTAGCGCATCATCATCAGGGTGAGCTCGTTCTCCCCGTCCCTGACCAGTCCGCTGATATTGTAGCGGGCGAGGTCTTTCGAGTCTTCGTGATATCCGGCCAGGGCGCCGTTCACATAGACGTATGTTCCGGATTTGGTGCCGCAGAGGTTCAGATAGACCTGCCGGTCTTTCCATGCCTCGGGAAGAGTGAATTTTTTATGGTATATGCCGGCGGGGAAGGCTTCCGGGAGCTGCGGCGGCTCGGGGTTGCGGGGACAGAAATCATAGGCGTGGTTGGTATATATCGGCACGCCGAAGCCCTGGACTTCCCAGTTGCCGGGGACGCGTATGCTGTCCCAGCTGAGCTTCGAGGTGAAACGCTCCATTGCCTCGCCGTCTGAAAAACTCTCGGCCGGTATGTTTCTGTAGTCGTCAAAATATTTGAAATCCCAGGTGCCGTTGAGGTCCTGGTAGTTCACGCTTGCGCGGAATCCCTTACCGAGGGCGTCTTCCTTCGTTGGATGGAATATGATTTCAGTGCGCTGCGTTTCGGCGCCGATGCTTGTGGTCTGCGTGTCCTGCCACCATGGTGTCTGTGCGTAAAGGGTGGCGGTTGCCGCTGCGGTTAATAGTACAGCCAGTGCTCTTTTCATATCGTTTTTTATCTATCCTTTATTTTCTCTCAATAATATTTTTCTGTCATTAAGATCTCTCCACGCGCTTCGCTTGGTCGAGATGACGGAGGGCCTCATGCAATTGAGTGTCGTAGCGGATGTGGATGCGGACACCGGCCCTCTGGTAGTAATAGCGGATGGCGATTTCCTCTTCGATGAAGGGGATGATTTCATCCTTCTTCAGCCTGAGGAAAGTCTCCTTATCCATGTCTAGGTGCTTCTCGAGGGTTTCCAGCTGCGGTGCAACCCCCTCCGCGATGCCGTCTTCCTCCATTGTGCGCTTCATCTCGTCGAACCATGCGCGGGCCTCGCTGCGGTAGTCGAAATTCTTGTCTGCGGCGAAGGCTACGAAATCATCATAGTCATTGAAATGAAAACTGTCTATGGGGCCTATGGACTCGTGCTCGCGGACGAATTTGAGGGTATATTCTTCAATGATGCCGCCGAGCACCAGTGAGTAGGTCAGGCGGGAGTATTTCTTGCCTTTGATTTCTATATCGGGGGTGATTCCGCCGCCGTCGCGGACAATCCGGCCCTTGAGGGTGCGGAATTCGTGGGTAAGGGAGTCCGGAATATGTTCCACGGAACCGTCTTCGCGGCGCTTCGCGTAATCTATGGCCTGCACGCAGCGGCCCGAGGGGGTGTAGTATTTCGCTGTGGTGACTTTCAGCTGTCCGCCGTAGGGAAGCGGACGGATGCTCTGCACGAGGCCTTTCCCGAAGGTGCGGGTGCCTATGATGGTGGCCCTGTCCAGGTCCTGCAGGGCTCCGGCGACGATTTCCGAGGCGGAAGCCGAGCCGCTGTCCACCAGCACCGTTATGGGGATTTCCAGGTCCACGGGCTCGCCGATTGTAGTGTAGGTCACGTCGGCTCCGGCCGCACGTCCCTTTGCGGACACCACCGTGGAGCCTTTCGGAACGAACAGTGACACTATCTTCACTGCTTCGCCGAGCAGGCCGCCGCCGTTGCCGCGGAGGTCATAGACAAGTCTTTTCATGCCCTGAGCCTTGAGCGCATGGACGGCATCGCGTACCGCTCCCGACACTCCGTCGGCGAATTTGGACTGGACCATGTAGCCCGTTTCGCTGTCCAGCATGCCCACGTATTCCAGGGCGGGAAGTACTATTCTCTCGCGGGTTACGTCCACGGGGATTACGTCTCCGGCCTTCCATGAGGCGCCTCCGCGCACTTTTTTGACCTTGAAATGCGCTACGGTTCCGGGCTTGCCCCTCATTTTTTCGCTGGCTTCCCCGGAACTGAGTCCGTGGGTGCTGACCCCGTCGATTTCGACTATTTCATCGCCGCACTGCAGCCCTGCACGGACACAGGGGGCGTCCTCATAGGGTTCGTTGATTATTACGTTGCCGTTCTTGTCGGGTTTATAGATAATCGCGCCGATGCCGCCGTAGGTGTTGTTAACGGCCATCTGGAAGGTCTCCTGCTCTTCTTCTGGGACATAGTCCGTGTAGGGGTCCAGGCTTTCGAGCATTGCGTCTATTCCGGCCCTCTGCATGCGCCCGAGCGGCAGGGAATCCACATAACTCCTGCTGAGTTCCTTAAGTATCGCGTTGTTGACTTCGATCCACTTTCCAAGGGAGAAATCCCTTGACTCGTTTTTCGGCGTCTGCCCGGCCTGTGCCTTCCCCGTGCCCTGCGCAGCGGCAGTGAAAGTGCCGAGAACGACGGCCGCCGATAATATTATAACCTTGAATAATCTCATAACCTACAAAAATAACAAAACTCGCAAAATAATGCTAATTTTGTGCCTATGAAAATAGTATTTGCTACGCAGAACCGGTCGAAGGTCCGTGAGGCCTCGGAGATTCTGGGGCCGGGCTTCGAGCTGGTGGTCCCGGCGGACCTGGGGATTACGGAGGATATCCCCGAGACGGGAGACACCCTTGAGGAAAACTCCCTCCAGAAGGCGATGTATATTTACGAGCGCACCAAAGAGGCTTGTTTTTCAGATGATTCCGGGCTTGAGGTCGATGCTCTCGGCGGCGCTCCCGGCGTGCACACGGCCCGTTATGCCGGCGAGAGCCGCAGTGCGGACGCCAATATGGACAAGCTTCTCCGCGAGCTGGAACTTGCCGGTCCGGATGCGCCGCGCACCGCCCGCTTCCATACCTTTGCGACGCTGATACTGCCCGGCCCTGAGGTCCATGTATTCGAAGGCATAATGCCGGGGCGTATCGCCCTCGGGCGCTCCGGTCGCGGCGGTTTCGGCTACGATCCCATCTTCATCCCCGACGAGGCCGACGGCCGCACGGCGGCGGAACTTTCCGAAGAAGAGAAAAACGCCATCTCCCACCGCGGCAAGGCCCTTCGCGAGCTCGCCGACTTTCTCAAAGGATGTCATGGAAATACCTGCCAGTAGTTTTCCGTGAAGAAATAAAAGAATGAAGGAAACGGTAAATATGATAGTGCTTGCGACTACTCCTTTCGGGGAGAAGTCTGCGGTGGTGCACACCATTTGCCGTGAATATGGCCGCCGGGGCTTTCTGGTAAATGTCGGGAAGGGGGGTGCGAAGTCGAAGCTGCAGCCGCTGAGCGTGATTCAGGGCGAGGCTTCGGTGAACAGCAAATCCGCCCTCTGGCGGCTCGGCGCCATAGACCCCGAATATCATCTTACCGGCCTCAGGACCAGCATGTCCAAAAATGCGATTGCCGTCTTTATCAGCGAAGTGCTGTTCCGCACCGTACGTGAAGGTGCCGCGGACCCTGCCTTCTACGACTGGTGCCTTTCCGCAGTACTGACTCTGGATGCCCTGGAGGGCGAATACGCCTCTTACCACATCCGCTTCCTTCTGGAACTTGCAGTGCAGCTGGGCTTCAGCCCGGACGAAGTCTCACTCTCGCCATTTGCGGAAGAGAACCTTTCGAAGATCACGTCTTTCCTGCGCCTGCCTCTTGCCGAGGCTTTGATGCTCCCGATGAGCGGCGCCGAAAGGACGGCAATCGCCTCGTCAATTCTTCGCTATCTGGAGTACCACACCGAGTCTGCAATCAACATACGCTCGCTCGGGGTGCTTCACGAAATTTTTGCGACAGAGGTGAAATAACAAATATTTTAGTATTTTTGTGGGTTACAATATTATAGACATGAAAAAATTATTGCTTTTCCTATCGCTTGCAGTGACCGTTTTTTATTCCTGCAGCAAAGAATCCAAACCTAAAGATGAAGACACTGAACCCGCGGATGAGCAGGAGTTTGTCGAGATTTCTTCTTTCAGCCTGCACAGCTCATATCTTCAGCTGGCTCCCAGTATGACCGAAGGCATAGTGCTGCAGGTTGAGGACATCTCCCCCAGGAATTCGCCGATGTCCCTGCTGGAATGCTCGGTGGATAAAGAAGGCATAGTCTCAATCAAGAGGGATCCCTATGGTTTCAGGGTTTTCCCGGAAGGAGTCGGCACGGCAACGATAACCGTGAGGACAACTGCCGGCAAAGCGAGCGAAAAGACCTGCACCGTGGAAGTGCTGGAGCAGGCGGTTTACGATACTCCGGAGCTTACTTCCATCTCCGCCGAACAGACGGAATTCGAACTCTCCGACAAGCCTTCTTCAGGCGGCGCCATGCAGGGTGACCGCGTGGACGTGCAAATTATCCTTGAGCCCTCGGATGCGAATCTCAATGCCACCGAAATCTATACTGACCGCCCGGAAATCCTAAATCTGACGCGGTACAACAATCAAAATCGCCTCCGCATTGAATCCGAACCCAACCTAGAAGACAAGGAGAGCGTCACCGGAAAATTCCATATCTATGTCAATGCCAAGCGCGGCACCGCCAAACCTCTGGTCCTCACGGTCGATGTCTTCGGCCATGTCTATGGCGCCGAATTCATGGGCGTGCAGGAAGGAAAGCCCGGCGTGGAGATGATGGGAAAGGAACTCGGCCTAAACATAACCACAGGTGACGAGATAAATCTCAAGCCCGAAATACTCACCACCGGGCCGCTGAAACAGGGGGAACCGAAAGTTTCCCTGAAGTTCTGTGAATTATCGGGCGACAACCTCGCCCCCTCGGATGTAAAATGCGTCGAATTAAGTGATGATGGCGTTCTGAAGGCTGTCGCGAACACCGTCAGCAAAGCGCCGATAAAATTCTATGTTGCGGCGCTTCAGGAGGGAGAAAAAGTTCCCCTTGGCAAATTCCCCATCGTCATTTACGACAAGGTGGAAAGCGTGGATATACTTACCCTGTCCGCATCTCCGGACGCCCCCTACCGTGTCGGGCAGTCTTATGAGTTCCAGGCGGTAATACAGCCGGCCACGGCAAGGCAGGAGTTCGACTGGGAGTTCAATACGAATTATTTCAAAGAAGTCAGCCGCTCCGGGTACAAAATCAAAGTCCAGTGCATCAAGAGCTCTCTCAACGGAGAAAGAATCACAGTGAAGACCAAGCAGGGCAAGAGCAATTCTGTTTCCATCAAGATTGACGACTATACCGCCGCCGACATCAAGCCCGGCGACTGGGTCTATTACAATACCGCAGCCCAATCCTTCCGCGTATCCGACGGCGGTCTGCGTGTTTTCGACGAAGGGCAGTTCCGGGATGAAAAGATTGCTCCGAATCCGTCCAAGTCTGAGACCATAGTCGGTGTCATATTCGACATTAACGTGGATCAGACCC
Source organism: Bacteroidales bacterium (assembly GCA_017544265.1). GTDB lineage: Bacteria > Bacteroidota > Bacteroidia > Bacteroidales > UBA932 > Cryptobacteroides. The sequence continues at coordinate 76,769 of JAFYEM010000008.1, forward strand.
CTTTCACCGTAAAACTCGCCGGCTATAATGGAAAGCACTTCCGCGTGGTTTCGGTGTCCGACGGGAAGGAATATCAGTGGAGTGACGGCAGCAGCAGCGTCCAGAAGATTGCCGAGGACTGGGACGCGAGCGGGGCGATATCCTATTGCAAGGCTCCGGTGGAAGGAAACACGGATGACAGGGCCTTCACGACTTTCGAACAGAATCTGGGCTGGCTTAAGTACAATAATTATGTCAGCGCCACGAACAAAGTCAAGGCGATGTACAGTATCGATGATTATGCTGAAAATCATCCTATTAAGGTGGCGACCATGCACGAATCCGGTGCCAGCGGATGGCTGCTCATCAATTACAGGGAGGTCCGTCTGTTGGAAACCTATTACAAGATATGCAATGACAACAGGCTCAAGATGAGCGGATATGGCTTTACTCCCCTGGGCAACTATTACTGGACCTGTAACTATCCTGCCCTGGATGTACGCGCAGACCTGCTTGTCAATGACAATGGCAGTTTTTCGATAAAGGACAAAGCCCGCAGTTCGAAATACGCTACACGACCGATATTCTATCTGTAAGATAATTTTATGCTGCTGAAAGTTGCTCTTCTGGTCCTCGTCCTCACGGCGGGGCCGAAAGCGGGAAAACATGACCCGCCCTTCGTGGAATGGAAAAGCGCCGGCAAGGATGCCGAAACCTGCTACGTCCAGACCCGCATAGGCGGCAGGATGCGCTCCATAAGCGTATTCCGCTACAAGATGTGGCGGCACACCACGAAGATAGTCCATGCTCCCGCGGAACTTTCGGACAGCACCAGCGCCCTGGCGCTCCGTGACAGCGCCATTGCAGGGCTCAACGGCAGCTACTTCAATGTGACGACACTCGTTCCGACCACCTATCTCAAGGTGGACGGGGAACGGGTGGCAGGCACGAGAGAGAGCGAATTGTACCGCGTGGACGGCATCCTTGCGACAAACGGCCGCCGGATAGACATATTTCCCTGCGACACAGCGGACTATGACAATGCCTGCCGGCGCTACAAAAGCGCCATCGCCTCCGGCCCCGTGCTCCTGAAGGATGGTAAAAAAGTAAAGGACAGCTGGCCCAACACAAGCTTCTACACGAAGTATCATCCGCGCACCATCGTGGGCACTGACGGCAAGGGCTGGGCCTATCTCATCGTCATAGACGGCCGCTTCGCCGGCAAGGGCGAGGGCAGTCCCATCGCCGAGGCCGTGGAGATATGCCAGATGCTGGAGCTCAAGGATGCCATAAATCTTGATGGAGGGGGCTCCTGCGCACTATGGACTGCAGAGACGGGGGTGCTGTCGCATCCCTACGACAACCACCGCTTCGACCATTATGGTCAGCGTATTGTTCCGAATATCATAACTGTGAAGTAATAATGAAAAAATTACCTGCATCACTTTCCCTGCCGTCGCCCTCCGGGCGACCCCTCCCAACTTTGTTGGGCCCCTCCCACTTATGATGCCGTGGGTGGCACAGGCGATGAAAGTAATGAAGGTAAATTTTTCACAATAAAAAATAATATGAAGCGTATTGCACTGATACTGATGATAGCGTTGCTGCCTCTGGCGGGATGCGACAAACTGGACAATAATTCAGTAAGCGGCAAGGCTCCGGGCGGACAGAATTCGCAGGGCGGGCAGCCGGGAGGCGGTGAAGAAGGTGGGGACGACAAGCCTGTTACGCAGCCTTCGGGTGCCATCAAGGAATGGACACAAGATCTCTGGGTGGACCGCACCCTCTCTCCCGGAATGTATCAGTATATGGTATCCAAATATCAAGTTACCTATGACTCGAAAGGCCGGATCGCGAGGATAGACGAGTCTGACACGTATTACAAAGAAGGCGGCGGACAGGACGGTGATGTGCGTCACAGCTCGATTTATTATGTCTATGGCAACGGCACGCTGGAACTCCGGTTCCCTTCAAATTCAGAAAAAGATACTAAATCCCGCTGTGTGTTGAATTCGGACGGGAATGTCGTAACGATTGAGAACGGCTATATGGACGGCAGCAGCTGGAAGGTAAGCGGAACGACAAAATACAGTTACCAGTCACTGGGAAGCGACACCAAAGAGATCTACCTCTCGAAAGTGGAGTATCCGGTTTCTTCCGGCAAAAGATATCCTTTCGAATTCACCTGGAGCAGCAATACCACTGTTTCCCGTATAGTGGAGAGTGATCCTCGCAGCATGCAGGACCCCGAAGAGGATGAGACCCGCAACTACTTCTACACAGAAAAAGACAATCCCCTTTTCGGTTCGCCGCTGGATCTTGCTACTTATGCTGTCGTTTCCTCGGTCATAGGTGGCGGCTACCCGCTCCCTCTTGGTTCGGGCATAAAGAAACTGGTTTCCTACGCAAACACGACCTACCGTAACGAGGCGGAGAAATTCACCTGGGAGTGGAACTCCGGCAATACCCGCCTGGAGCACATACGTATAGATCAGAAACTTTTCCCGGAGGATTCTTCCGTCAAAAACTCCAGGCAGATTAATTACTGGCCGGAGTACTACGATTGATCCGGATTGTTATGAAGCGTTTTATCTGCCTGGTTCTGCTGCTTGCGGCGGTGTTGTTTCCAGCCATTGCGCAGCAGGACACCCTTCGTATTCTCGCTGTAGGCAACAGTTTCTCGCAGGATTCCGTGGAGCAGTATCTGTGGGAGCTGTTCGATGCCGCCGGCATTCCGGTTGTCATTGGCAATATGTACATTGGGGGCTGCACGCTTGAGCGTCATTTCAACAACTCTGTTACCGGAAAGCCGGACTATGCGTACCGCAAGGTGACTGGCGGCGTGAAGACAGAAACGCCTCATGTGCCTCTGGACTATGGCCTTGGGGATGAGCCGTGGGACTATGTGAGTTTCCAGCAGGCGAGCGGGGTGTCGGGGGAATACGAGACTTTCGAACCGTATCTGCGTGCCCTGCGTGCCTATGTCCGCCGGCGCGTACCTGCCACGGCGAAGTTCATGTGGCACCAGACCTGGGCCTATTCTGCCGATGCCTCTCACAGTGAGTTTCCGCGCTATGGACGCGACCAGAAAAGGATGTACAATTCCATCGTCAATGCATCCAGAAAGGTAATGGAATGCCATGGGTTCCCCATTATCATTCCTTCCGGAACAGCCATCCAGAATGCCCGCGGCACTTCCATGGGTGATGTCTTCAACCGCGACGGCTATCACCTTGAACTCACGTTCGGCCGCTACACGGCTGCCTGCACCTGGTTCGAGGCAATTTCCGGCAAAAGTGTCGTAGGGAATCCCTATCACCCCGATTCGATATCTGCCGCTACCGCCGAAATCTGCCAGAAATCCGCCCACGCCGCCGTCCGGAATCCCTACAAAGTCCGCCCTGTGAAGTAACTCTCCAGCCAGCTGCGGTCATTCTTCGCGTCGGTGACGCCCCGCTTCGCATCTGTTTCCGCACAGGTGACGCCATGCTTCTTTACCGTTTCCGCGCCGGTGACGCCCCGAGGGGCTTTTCAGAGGGTCTATGCCCCACGGAACCCTGCCAGCTGACGGCGTCCCCGGCGGCTTAATAGTGTGTCGATGCCGTTGGCAACGGCCGTGCATGGAGCGGGCCGCTCGGTCTAGATGACAGGTGTTGACAGCTCAGTCGTTATAGATAATCTTTTCTATCTTGTAGCGGGTGGAGAGGGTGCCGCTGTCGTAATGGCCGTTGACGCTGATTCCGAGGAGGGGATCGTGGATGCGGTTTCCGGGGAGTCCGCTGCGGAGCACCTTCAGCCTCGGGGTGCCGTTCCGTCCTTCCTTTTCCCAGAAGATGATGGTGAAATCGTGGTCCACGGAACTTTCGTTTGTCATGTCCAGTTCCAGATACCAGTCTTTGTCACCGGGGACGGGATAATGGCGTTCGAACTTGCATCCGGAAGGGAATTTGTTCACTATGTCTGAATCGCACTCATCATAGACGTCGGGTGCCACCGGATTGGCGGGTTCAGTATAGGTTCCGACCGGGGTCGGCGTATTGGAACGGCTGTCCTCCAGATAGTCAATGGCGCTGAACAGCAGCGGGGTAAGGATTCCTACGGCAAGGCCCAGGGCGCTGCCGCCGCTGCTGCCTCTGGACACGGAACTGGCTGCGCTGCTTACGGCGCGGGCTGCCGGAATCACAATGCGATGGTCCCCGCTCGGTTTTGAAAACTTATGCCCGCTTATTTCTTCCAGCTGGCCGAGGGCCGAGGTGGCATGCGTTCCGGTGTCGAATTTGGACTGTGCTCCCGCTGCCAGGCAAAGACAGGCGAGAAGCGCTGTGGCGATTATCTTTTTCATTATCGTATCAGGTCAAGGTCCCTGAGCCAAGGCCGGGAATAGCCTTCGGCAGCGGGATTGTCAAAACTGAAAGTCTTCCCTTCCGGCGTGGTGAAAGTAATGCTCCTGAGCGAGAGCATGTCATTGCGCACAAAGTATTTCGCCGTTTTGAGGGCATCGGCGGCGAAACTGCTGAATTCCTCCCGGAACAAGGCCGCGTCGGAGCGGGGAACCGTAATCTTGTAGGTGTCCTGGAATATCTTGTTTACGGAGAAGACGAAGGTCTCGCTGTCCGCGTCGTAGCGGCTCAGGATAAGCCGGGCGTCATCACCGATAATGGCTGACACGAAAGCCTTTTCGGCTGCCGGTATCAGCGATGCTATGTAGCCTTCATTCAGGGAAGGATTCTTCTTCCTGGCCTCGAAATCCGCCGTGGATTCGAATTCTCCCTTGGCCCATAACTTATAGCGGTTCCATGTGAAAACCGAAAATGAGTTCTGGGGATAGAACATCACAAGCATGTCGAACATATTCCGGTCTTCCATATAAGGAAGGAGTTCCTTGCCCTTGTGGTTGAGCAGGGCCCGTTCTTTCCCGCGTCCTGCGACAATGGCGACCGGCAGCCGCAGGTTTCCGCTGACGTATGCGTTGAAACTGTAGGGCGAAAGGCCGTCAAATGCTTCCGGGAGGACTTTTGTGCCGCTGCTGTCCATCATTCCCCACTTGCCCCCGGGCATGCGGTAGCACCAGGTATCCGGTGCAGTGGGCCAGTAAGACAGGTCTCCGTAGCGCGCCGGCAAGGCTTCCACACCATTGTCCCCGCGTACGCCCCAGAGGTCGTCCTCGCGGACGTAGAACCAGTTGGCATCGGCCCATTTCCCACCCCACTTGCGCAGTGACGCGGTCAGGAAAAGAGTGTCGTACTGGATGGGGACCACGACGCTGGCGTCTGAAGCCAGTGCGCCCCATTTCCCCGCCGTGTTGACTGCGACCACATCGCCGCGGGCCCGGTAGATTACAGCGTCGTCATAATGCTCCGGCGTGCCTTCGAGGTGCTTTCCGCTCTGGTCTATCCAGCTGAAGAAACCTTTTTTGTCCCGCACCAGCATCTGGGCCCGGGCGCCGTCGGCATGCCCGCAGGCAATGATGCGGCAGTTGTAGCCGTTCATGGTCTGTTTCCATTTTCCGTCCACCAGGCACAGGGCTGAATACTTGTTCCCTTTGTTGAATATGACCAGTCCTTCGGAGAGCCGCCACATGTCGTCGCAGCGAATCGGGCCGTAGGCGAGCGTGGCGATATAGTCCTTTTCAGCTTTCCTTATCCGGGCGATTCCGCACCATATTTCGGGCGTGAGGCCTCCAGCGGCAACATTCTTTTTCACGACCGTCCATCCCTCCTCGGAAGGGAGGGTGTTTCCTTCGCATAGGCGTTTGAAGTCCCCGCTTCCGCTCACAATCACTTCCTGGGCAGCCATGGAGAGGCTGCAGAAAACGACAAGTGATATGGCCAGTACAAAATTGCGCATAGAGTACTAAAGATTGATGTGGAAGTCCATACCGACGGTCCAGCGATGCAGCGGAGAGTCTTTGTCCGGCGACAGGTTGAGGAAACCGTAGGCGGCCGTAAGTTTGAAGGAGAATCCTTTCGTCCCGACCCCGAATCCGGCCTTGAGATAGACATTGAAAGGTTTGATGCCGAGATCTTTGATTGTGTTCATCTTCTGATACCTGCCCTCCTCATCCTTAAAAGGCCAGTCCTTGTGGGTGCTGCTGGTGGTGGATGCCAGGCAGTAGTCAAAGACGGGCCCGGCAAAGAAGCTCCATCCCTTCGAGATGCCGTAGTTGAAGGTAACGGGAAGCTGCAGGTGATGTTCCCGGATGCTCGTGTCGTAGTTTCCAAGGGTGATGACATCCAGTTTGCTTTCGTCGTACCAGGCACCCATCGCGCCCCAGAGAATATCGAATTTGTAGTTGAGGCCGACATTGACCATGCCGGACATGCTCACGGGAATGCCGTAGATGACGCCGACGTACGGTCCCATGCCGAAACCGGTGGATTTGAACCCCTCGGGAACCTTGCGGTTCAGCATTTCGAAGTTCATTCCGAAATCGAAACCCAGCTGGGCCGATGCCCTGGGGGCCGAGAGGCAGAGGACAGATAGAATTGCAATAAGTATCTTTTTCATAGACCCGAAGTGTTAATTCAACCTGACCATTGTGGTGACGACCATGCCTGCATTGCCGTCACTGCCTATGGTGGTTTTGATCTTGCCGCGGTCTGCGCCCACGACGGAGGTGTAGAAATTCAGCTGCGTGCCGCTGGACATATAGGCCACGAATTGGAGGGTAAGCGAAGCCGCTTCGAAGCGTTCGAGCCTGAGGGTCCCGGGAACGATCTTTCCCTGATACTCCGAGGCGCTGCTCCAGTCAAGCGTGACATACTCGGCCGCATCCTTGGAAAGATCACACTCCCAGTAGCCGGCAGTGCCGTCGATGGTATAAGCCACCCCGTCAACATACTCACCTTGATTTGAAGG
>JAFYEM010000049.1 GCA_017544265.1 Bacteroidales bacterium
GAGACTTGTCGCCGCCCTTCTTATTGGCTACCGCGTTCTGCATGGCACCAGAGCCAAAAAGGGTGGTAACCGTCAATGGAGTCTTCTGCGGTTCCTGTGGGTCATCATCACCGGGCTGTTCAGGATCCTCAGGATTTTCAGGTTCCTCATCTTCCTTTTGCTCCTGCTGTTGCTTTTGGTCCTGATCTTTGTCTTGATTCTGCTCTGCAACATCCGGAGTACAAGAGAAGATTAAAACTGCCGTAATAAGGAATAATAATCTCTTCATAATATATTAGAAATTAAAGTCTACAATTATTGGCAGGTGGTCGGACGGATGGGCAAAACTGCTTATTATCTCATCCTTCACCGGCGTAGTATATTCATCTTTGACTATCTCTGCATTTGTTATGCAAGGAAGAAGATCCGGAGTGCAGAACACATAGTCATAACGTGTGTCTATCCATGTTGAGACAATTACCTGCTCCGGGTACTTCTGTTTAATAATATCCAGGTATGGGGTCTTATCGTGCATATAATCCTGCGCCTGGAATTTAGGAGAATCAGCAGGAAGTCCATACAGGGCATTATCGGTGCGGGAAATGGAATTAAAATCTCCCATCATAAGCCAGTTTCCCTCAGTGGCGGAACCTATAGTGTGACGGCAAACGTATTCCACTTCCATCGCCCTGTAGGCATCTCCGCCATTCTCGGCTTTGGAAACCTCCTGGTCCTCAGCATTATAGGCGTATGGGTGCGGCCATGTGTGGATAGACACAAGATTCAGGGTCCTTTCTCCAACCGTGACCTGTGCCCAACCTGCTCCATGCGCAACCACTGTATCGCTGCTTTCCCCTGTTATCTTTGCCATCCCATGAATAGGTATACGGGATGTGATAACTTGCGGATAATTATCCCTCATGCCGCCTACATAGACATAAAGATGACCGTAACGTGCCGCGAGTTCAGGCCAGTGCTCAACCAGATATTTTTCCTCAACCGGCAGCTTATCCTTTGTTCCAGTGTAATAAATACTGCGGGCTTCGCACCAGACACAGACATCTGGATTCTTTGCTTTTACCCAGGAGACGAAACGGTCATAATTGTCACCCTGTCCGTCCCACATACCGTTCTGGATATTCCAGTACAGAAGGCGGAAACTGGTAGTCTCGTCAGAAACCGAACGGGTACAGCCGGCAAGACTCATACAAAGCAACGCTATGAAATACAGATGTCTCATTTGATATTCACTTTACGGATAAGGCAATTCTGGGCATCACATATATACAGCGTCTCATTGTCATAGATAAGTATTCCGTCCGGCTCATTGAATTTTGCGTTAAGGCCTTTGCCGTCGGAAAAACCTTTGGTGCCCCCAAGGACGGTCTCGACCTTGCCTTTGGCATAGTTTCCATTCTTGTCGGGAGTGAGTTTCCGGATACAGTTGTACGAAACGTCACAGATATACATAGTACCGTCAGGCGCAATGTCAAGGCCCTGGCAGGAGCGCATTGTGGTTTTTAATGGGTCCCCGTCAGGATCATCATACATTTTGTCGGATTTTTCACCGGTTCCGAAGATAACGGATTGAATTCCGTCTGGAGCAATAGAGATTAGTCTGTAGCCATGCTGAACAGACACTATCATATTACCTGAATGGTCGAACGCGATAAAGGCCGGGCCGTCATCTGGAATTGTAGCAAATTCGCTTTTTGCCATAGTTGCAGGATCGAATTTGTAAACAACTTTAGCATTGCGGCATGGAACATAGATGTAGCCGCCTGAGCCGATTGCTACATTCATTGGATTGTCAAGGCCGCTTGCCTTCTGGACATTCTTGCTTCCATCGGCACTCAGGCAGTAAAGATTACCTTTCGCTTTGTCATTGTACCAGTAATTTCCCTCGGCATCGAAGCAGCCCTGCCATACGGCCGAGCCGGCGGTGGAAACTTCTGCGAGCGTCTGTACAGTCATATCCTTGGCAATCCTGCGGATTTTATTACCGCCACGGTCTGTGAACCACATAGTTCCGTCCGGAGCCTTGTTTATACCGGTGGGCATATATGTCAGGGCCTCAACCCCAACACCATCCTCACATTTGCGCTGTCCCTGCTGGCCGACTATGGTCGATACCAGATAGGTATGGTCCGGGACCTTCAGATAATTGACCATTATGCCTTCAGCTTCACCGGCCGGTGCCTTGACAGCTATAGGCCACTGCCCGGGTTCGCGCTCGGGAAGAACTATCTGGAGACGACCTGACGCAGCTTCGATGACGATAGCGGGGACACCACCCACCGTCACCTCGTCAGCTGCGGGATCAGGCGAGAAATTATTGCCGAATACGGTCACAATGTCACCAGGATAGCCGTTTCGCGGTTCCACGGATACCAGACGTACGTCCGTGACACGGGCTACATATTTCTCCTCGCAGCCCACAAGCGCGAGCGCGGCAAGTGCGATTATTATTACTTTTTTCATATAAGCGTTATCTCCCTTATAACGAAGTGATTGTATTCAGACACATAGAGATGTTTGCCATCCGGGGCCATCCTGATTTCACCAGGAGACCCGAAACATGCGGCGGTACCGTCGCCATCCCACGCCTCGGCCTTTCCGGAAGTTCCGGCAACCGTCATAACGGTGGCATCTGTATAGCCATTATCACCTTTCTTAATAAACTTGATTACTTTGAAACTGTCATCGGCAAGATAAATATTACCGTCTGAATCCAGAGTAAGTCCAAATAGATTGGAGCCGAATTTTGCCGTAAGCGGCTGCCCCGGTTCTCCGTTATAATCAGCCTTTGCTCCCTGAACACCAGCGATGACTGTCTGTGCTCCGTCTGGTGCGACCGCAATTACCTGACCGCCATTTGTGGCCACAATCAAATTTCCGTCAGGCGCAAATTCCATGGCTAGAGGCCCGTCGATGAAAGTCGTAAACGTCTCCATTGTGGTAAAATCGGAACCTGCTGCCTTGAAAATAGCCTTTGAACCGTCGCGGACCAGCACGTAACCGTTACCGGCCGCGTCGAAACAGACATCCATAGGAGATGTCCCGGTGAAACCGGCTGTGACGACCTCGCTTTCATCTGTCTTATAATTGTAACGGACAAGTTTATTATTTCCCTTACTGGCGATATAAATCCAGTCACCATGTACAGAACCTCTCCAGGCGGCATTAAGCTGCGCTTTAGCAGCCACGCTTGAGATAACGGTATAAGTGGATAGATCCATAAAGCGCACAGCGTTATTTCCGTTGTCGAAGATGACCATTCTGCCATCGGGCAGGAAAGCAAGGCCACGAGGCTGGCGGTACTTCGCCTGGGTTGGATCACCGTCGATTACAGTATTTGCATCCGCCGCCCTGTCGAGTCCTGAAACAGTCCTTACGCGGTACGTGAACTGCTTGTCTATGTACATGAACACTGGGCCCTCCACAGTTTTGTCTCCCACGGTTACCACGACAGGATATGAGCCATTAGGATTATCAGGAGCTACAATCTTAAGTTCACGGGAAGAGGCGGAGAGCACCTCTGCACGCACGCCGTTCAAGGTTACAATATTCTCTGATGCAGTTTCACCAAAGCAGAGACCTGTAACCGTAATTTCAGTCCCAACACTTCCCACATTGGGAGAAATGGATTCAACGGAAAGTGAAGGTCTCGGATCGTATGTGAAGTCCGGGCCGGTCACACTCTCTTCTCCTACTGTGACGACAAAGGGATATTTCCCCGGATCCAAATCAGGAATCCTTACGACAATACGGCTCATTGACGCAGAGAGCACAGTACATTCCAAGCCTCCTATTTTCACGCTGTTCCGCTCTTTCTTGGGCGAAAACAACTGACCTCCAATAGTAACTTCTTCCCCTACATAGCCGTGATCTGGGGTATAGGAGTATATTGAGAGTTTTTCCTCTTCAGGATGCTCTGAATAACGGAAAGAAACGCCACCATTGCTACGGCCGTCCACATCGACGACTATTTCGTATGTTCCCAGCGGCTTATCCGGCATCACGACGGTAATGCGGTCCATAGTAGAAGCCTTTACCTCAGCCGGAGTATCGCCTACGGTCACCGAGACACTACTCCCGTCGAAGTACCATCCTGAAATGACAGCTTCCGTTCCGGGATAACCGGCTTTGGGAATAATGGATAGTACTTTAGGATCGTGCGGTCCTTCCGGAAGGCTCTTTTCAGCACATCCGGCAGAAAGTACAATCGCGAACAGTATATAAAGTATTCTTTTCATACGCATTACGGTTCATTAACGGTTACCATCCAGCAGTTGACTACAGCCCTTTCGGCTCCGACACCTGGGTTGTCGCAAGCACGGTTACGAAGCTGGAAAGTATTCACGGTCGGATGCCTGATAACAAGCATCGCACTGCCGCCGCCGTCCAGGTTGGATGCCCAGTCGCAGCCAAGGGCCGTCATTATTTCACCCTCCTCCCAGTAAAGCATTCCGTCAGACCATGTCGCCTGACGACCGTCCACAATCATAAAATAGAGAGTCTTTCCGTCGGCGGTGTACCCAACTACATTGCGAGGATGCCGGTTGGTTGAGTATCCGGAGAAATCAGTCGGTACGACCCCGTCGCGGACTACGATAACACCGCTTCCGGTCAAATCGCGCATATCTCCCTGCAAATCAAGATAATCTTCCGCCGGCCGTATATAAGGCACATTGTCAAAATTAAGCCCGAAAAAGCTGATGGCTTGGTCGGTAAGGGTGGGTGAATAAAAGAAATCATCCTTCAACACTGAGCCATCCTTATGCAGAGGACCGCGGGTCTTGCCGTTGGAAGTATCCCAGAAGTCGCCGTTTACAGCCGCGACCACACGCGCGCCGGGTTTGTCGACAAATTCTATCATATCAGTCGGAGTCTGGCGGGCGCCGACGACGTAAGCGTCCTTATTGTCCGGCAGGACAACTTTCATCTTAAGGCTGGGCTCGGCAAGGTTTACCCGTAGTATGAACACGTGCTCAACCTTATAATCCGTAGTCTGGAGATGGATATCTGTTTCATCCACACCTCGAGCTATAATAAAGGTAGTATCCGCATAAATATGCGCGACACTTTTTGCCTCTGAGACCATCTTCCCCAGTTCTGTCCGAGGACTGTAAGTTGTGTCGGGTATATCGCCCGGGCCGGTGGGGAGCTTCTGGCAGGCGCCAAGCAGCGTCGCCATCGCAATCACGGTAAGTAATATCTTTTTCATAGGCACTTATTCATTCGTTTCAGAATCATCGGAAGCAATCCACAGAGAATGCTGGTGAAGAGCTTTGTTAAGAGTAAGTTCCCTTGAAGGAATAGGGAGCACTGTGTACTTGGATTCCACACCGACTGTCTGTTCGTATTTTCCAGTACGGACCAAATCATACCAGCGAAAGCCCTCTCCGAAGAGTTCCAGGCGGCGCTCATTGATGACAGCATTCAGGAAAGCCGCCTCGGAAGCGGGATGTACTGCTTCCAAACCGCGGAAAGTCCTCAACTGATTATGGCGGTCGATACCCAGGGCAAGGCCCTTGCATTCAGCGCTTATCAAATACATTTCCGCCAGACGGGCAATGTAGATGGGGTCGTGTCCCGCATCACCCTGATAATACTTGTTCACAACATTATTGCTGCCCTGAATGTCCACGGAGTAAGGAGTACGCTTATCATTATGAACGAACATATCCATCGCTTCCTGAGTCGGGCAGAAAGTGTAACTGCCGCCGACAGTGGACTCTTTGGTGTAATAATAGGAGCCGATATTGAAAGAACCTTCGTTCTGCAAATTGGGGAAAGTGAAGATTTCCTCCTTGTTGACCTTTCCGCGGAAGATAGAAGAGAAATCGGCAAGAGCAAAACGCCCGCAGGTAATCAATTCTTCAGCCAGATCAGCAGCTTCTTTCTTTTTGCCCATCGCAAGGTAAGTACGTGCAAGAAGAGCCTTTGCGGCATCCTTGGACACGTAATTCTTGTCCGAAAAATCAGGCGCCATCTCAATGGCTTTCTTGAATTCCCCCTCAACGAATTTCCAGGCCTCGGCCTCTTCTGTCTGGGGAACATCATAATCCACCGGTCCGGTAACAATAGGGACATCGCGCCAGCGGGTCACAAGGTAGTAATAATAAAGACCGCGGAAGAAGTACCCAGTGCCGCACATTTCCTTCTTTCGGGGCGAATCCGGAAGAGATTCTGCAGCGTTAATGAAGTTATTAATCTGATACAGACCTGCGTAATAGCCGTTCCAAGGGCCGCCCACAATGCTCAAGCCTGGAGCGATTGCTCCCTGGACGACGAGAGCAGGGGTGTTTGTCGATGTCGCACCGGGGCGTATAAGGTCTCCGCCGATAATATCGAACAACGCATATCCATTGAATGTTGGCTTGTACTGAGCGATGTTGTAGGCGCCCACCATAAGCATTTCAACATCATCCTCAGTGAGATTATCAACTGACTTGGCGTTATGCGGATACTGGGTAAGCAGTTTGTCGCACGAAACAGTCAGGACGATGACCGATATCAACAATATGATTGACTTTTTCATAGCTCTACAGTTTAATATTTACACCGAAGGTGAAGGTCGTAGGCTGCGGAATCCACATACAGTCTAATCCCATCTTGGTGGCGGTCATTGATGTATTGACTTCCGGATCAAGGAAACGGAACGGACTGTAATGCCAGAGATTGTCGCCCTGAACATAGACACGGAGTTTCTCAATACCGATTCTCTCGGTCCATCTCTTAGGCAGGGTATAGCCTATCTGGACAGTCTTCAGGCGGATATAAGAAGCATCGTGCAGGTAACGAGTACTCTTGAACATCGTGGAGTTCCAAGTGTAACCGTAGATAGCGCGGGGAACGGTGTTGGAAGTGCCTGGTCCCGTCCAGCGGGCAAGTGCCTCGCTTTCCTGGGCAGGCCAGTTGCCGTTTCCAAGACGAAGTCCACCAGTCCAGTACTCGTAGATTTTCGCTCCGTAGGAGTAGGTGAAAAATATGTTTGCATCAAGGCCTTTCCATGTGAAGGTGTTGCTGAAACCGCCGGTAAAAATTGGATTTGCCGAGCCTACGAACTGGGCGTCATCTTCCACTGTGATATCACCGTCACCATTGACGTCTTCATAGATTACATCACCGGCACGAACGCCATAGTGTTCATACTGATAGGTTGGTACATCCTCGTCGTATTGATAGATACCAAGCATCTTGATCATATAGAAACTGCCAATTTCCTCACCCACCTTGATGGCGTGATAGTCGTCAGTCATAAGGACCTCGTTATCTCCGATAAGGGATGTCAGGCGGTTCTTGACAAATGAGATATTCAGATCGCCCTTCCAATGAAAATCGCCCTTACCAAGATTTCCACCCAAGGCGAATTCCAAACCGCGGTTTCTCATAGAACCGATGTTGCAGGTGTACTGGGTGTAACCCTTGGTGGCAGAAATGGGCATATCATAGAGCAAGTTTTCAGTATCTTTGAGGAAGGCATCCGCCGTGAATGTCAGGGCTCCCCTGAAGAAACTCAGGTCCACACCCACATCCCATTGATGTGCGGTTTCCCATTGCAGGTCAGAATTACCGGGCTGCATAACCGCATAGCCGTTTTTCCCGTTATAATTGTATCCGGCGTTAACCAGAGTCATCCAGGCATAGCTTCCTATACCGCCCTGATTGCCGGTAGCTCCGTAACTCGCACGAATCTTGGCATTGATTCCGTCCCACTTCCAGAAAGGCTCCTCCGAGAGATTCCAACCCAGAGAAACCGACGGAAAAAAGCCGTAACGGTGCTTGAAGTCGGATGCGAACTTGGATGAACCGTCCAGACGGGCATTTACCGTCATAAGATAACGATCCTTATAATTCAGCGTAGTACGCAACATAAATGACTGAAGCGCCCAGGTCGAAAGGCCAGTGGAATAGTCGGTAATCTCGGCAGCTACTGAATTGACATCGAAATCGCTGCTGGGGAAACCTTGTCCCTTCTGCATCGCCGTGGAATTATTGTCCATCTGGAATGAGTGGCCGAGCATCGCGTTAAGGGTAAGGCCTCCAAAACTGTGATTATAACTGAGAATGTTGTCCACCACAATAGAAGCGAAGTTACGGCGCGAATCGGTCAGCACACCGGCAGAATTTCCGTACATATGGTCTTTACTGAAATAGACGTGATCCTCGGCAGACATATAGTCGCCGCCGAAGGTGGTCCGGAAATTAAGGTCCTTGAAAAAGTCTATTTGGGCGTACGCGGTGCCATAGACACGGTAGGTCTTGTTATAGACCTTCTGCTCGTTAATTGCCTGAACCAGATTATAGTGCAGCAAATCCGCGTTAATGATGGTGTAGCTGCCGTCTCCCTTGAACGGAGTATCCCAGGGCCTGTGCTCCAGACCGTGGGTAAGCATAGACGTGCCTATTGCTCCGTCCGGAACGCGGTTCGCGTCGGTATAACTCAGATTAATTGTTGCGCCTATCTTGAGCCATGGGGTAACCTGGCTGTTGACATTGGACTTTACTCCATACTTCTGGTAGAGGGAGCCTATACCCACGCCCTGGTTCCATTTTGCATGGCCGGCGATGTAATAGTCCGATTTTTCGCCGCCTCCCGCAACAGAAAGGTCCGCCTGCCAGCTCTGAGCCAGACGGAATACCATATCAATCCAGCTGAACTGGGGCTTGCCGGGATAGGGGTTTTCCAGGCGGGGGATCGCGCTGTCTGTCTGCTTATTATAATTGTCTATGGCTTCATTCTGGACTTCCAGATATAGGTCAGCATCAGCCACGCGAAGTTTATCCAGGTTCTGAAGATAACTGAGGCCGTAATTTGCATTGGCCGAAAGCTTCGGTTTGCCTTTGGCGCCTTTCTTAGTGGTGATTATTATGACGCCATTGGTTCCACGGGAGCCGTAAATCGCAGCAGAAGCAGCATCCTTGAGAATCTGGATAGATTCTATATCAGCCGGATTGATATCCGACAGTCCACTGAGCGACTCTCCAGCGTATGCGCCGGTGTCGCCGGAGGTGTTTGACATAGGGACGCCGTCCACGACATAGAGCGGCTCGTTGCCGGCGGTGATGGAACCGATACCGCGGACACTCACCCTGCTTCTGCCGCCGGGAGTACCGGAAGCGGCTGCGACATTGACACCCGCCACACGGCCCTGAAGCATCGCATCCGGACTGATAAACTCTCGCTCTCCCTCATCCGCGGGCTTGTAAGTGGAAATAGAAGAGGTGATGTCGCGCCTCTGCATGGTACCATAACCTACAACCACAGACTCTTGCAACAACTGTGAATCATCCACAAGAGAAATCTCGATTCCGGATGTCATAGTTCCAACAGTATATAGAGCATCTTTATAGCCCAGCATACTGAAGCGGATGACATCTCCCTTTGCGGCTTGAATGGTAAAAGTACCGTCTTCCGCGGTCATTTCCGCCTTCTGGGTACCATCAATCATTACCACAGCCCCAGCCAAGGGTCCAATCTTGTCTCGAACAGTACCGGAAACCGGCACGTGGGCAGGTTTTTCGGCCGCTTTTTTCTTGACAATCAAAATCATTTTTCCCTTGATAACAGCCTCTGTACCCGTCCCTTCGAGGATGATACTCAGGGCTTCGGCAAGTGGCTTGCCGCTTGGAGTGGAGACAATTTTGGAAAGATCTGTAATAGTCTCGTTATAGGCTATAGACATTCCGCTTTGCGACTCAATCACCCCAAGAGCCTCACCGACGGTCATTTTCGCAGATGGAAAATTAACCGTTCCCTGCGCATTTACCCCTAAAGGGATAAAAAGCAGGATAGCAAGGCCAAGAATCTTCAATAAGGTCTTACGCATATGTTGTTACTTAAGATATATCTTTTCACCGTCCCGGGTGTAACGCATTCCCGGAACAATCATACAGATAGCGTCCATCAACTCATCAAGCGTCTCACCGTGGATAAAGCTGGCAGTAAGAATGGCTTTGTCGTAACGGTCTGTCATAAGAATAATGTCCACATTGTAGCAGCGTTCCAAAGTCCGGATAACTGATTGGATGGATTCGGAACGGAAACATAGGTTATTCTGTTCCCAGGCAACTGATTCCAATGCGTTCACAGGCGAGACGCTAACCTTGCCACTTGACTTTTCAAAGAGAAAACACTGGTTGGGCTCCAAAGTATAGGTTCTGTCAGGCTCTTTTTCAGGCCAGGCAGTGATGACTCCACGAAGAAGTGTCGCGCTCACGGAAGAATCGTCATAATAAGCGTCTATGTTGAAGCGGGTACCGTGGACCTTGATGGTAACATCCGTAGTCTTGACAAAAAAAGGATGCTTGTCATCGGAAGTGACGTCAAAAGATGCTTCTCCGGAAAGGAATACGCTCCTCTGCCGGCCGAAAGTCTCGGGATACACCAAAACTGATTCGGAATTAAGTATAGCTTTTGTCCCGTCGGAAAGGACAATTTCACGTATCTCCCCACGGGCAGTAGTAGCCTGGCACATCACCGGCTGTGGTGTCTGGTGACGGGATACCCACAGCCACGCTGAAAGCGGGGAAAGAATAGCAATAATAGCCGCTGCCGCAATCCCTATCACTGCAAACAGCGGTATTCTGCGACGCTGAACAGCCACATCCATAGACTTTTTCATAACCGCATCAAAAGCGGAATTCATTTCCTGGGGAGAAACAGATACTCCATCTGTCTTATCCCATCCGGGGAACTTTTTCATAGGCATACCTTTTGTTATATAGACGATTCTCCGGCATATTGCACCCATTCTAAAATCAAATTTTTTCTTTATTTTTGCATTCGCATGCGTTTGGATGACAGCATATTGAAACGTATAGCGGATGGCGATACCAAAGCTTTCCGCCAGGTATTCGAGTACTTCTATCCGAAGGTGCTTTCATTAATGTGCAACTACGCCAGGCGCCGGGCTGACGCCGAAGATCTGGCCCAAAATGTTTTCGTAAAGCTTTGGACCAATAGGAAATCGCTTTCGGATATCCGCTCCTTTGACGCCTACCTTTTCAAGATGTGCCGGAACGCGGCCCTGGATTACTGCAAGAGGCATAAGATATTCTTCGACCTGGATGAGACTTATCCTGAAGAGCAGACTAATGCGTTGGACGAGGACTATATCGCCCGGGAGATTCAGCAAATAATGTATCGTCAAATTGCTTCAATGCCAGAAAAACGACGTCAGGTCATTACAATGTCCCGTATTGAAGGAAAATCTAATGACGAAATAGCCGAGGCTCTCGGTATATCCAAAAAAACTGTTGAGAATCACATCAACGCAGCACTGCACAATCTGCGGAAACTTTCTTCTTAGGTTAACAAGGATATTGCACCATGAGCAATTTGATAACCATCGATAAAGAATACAGCAAGTGGATTGACGAAATCGTTAGCCGCTATGAACTCAGACGCATCATTGCTTCCTCAAAGGCAAACGAACAACTTCTCCGTTTCTACTGGAGCGTCGGGGAAGATATTGTAAAGAAGAAGGCTGTATCCAAGTGGGGGGACGGTATCATTGCGACTATGAGCCGGGACTTGTCAGACCGCGTTCCGGATACCGGTGGGTTTTCCGTCACGAATCTTGGATATATCAAACGCTTCTATGAGCTTTATTCTCAATTGGATAAGTTTTACCCACAACTTGTGGGCAATACCAAGTATGAGAAGCTGAAGGAGGCCATCTTCCTGGTTCCCTGGGGCCACCATCACTACATTATTGACAAGTTCCTGGAGAATCCCAAACGCGCTTTCTATTACGTACAGCTCACCCTCGCTAACGGCTGGTCCCGCGCTATGCTCCTCAACGCCATAGACCTTGACCTGAAAGAGCCGGAAGGAAAAGCCATCACCAATTTCCAAAGCACACTGCCCGTACCGCAGGGAGACCTTGCCCAGGAGGTTACAAAGGATCCTTATACCTTCGATTTCATCGCCATCACAGAGCGTTACAATGAATATCAGCTCAAACAGGCGCTGATGGAAAATGTCATCCAGTTCCTTTTGGAGATGGGGAAAGGTTTCTGCCTGAGAGGAAAGGAACACCGTATCAAGGTTGGGAACACCGACCAGCTCATCGACCTGCTCTTTTACAACACGGACATCCATAGTTACGTGGTTGTCGAGGTCAAGACGGACAAGTTCAAACCGGCCGATATCGGTCAGCTCGGTACTTATGTGGCAGCAGCAAACCACCTCCTTAGGAAAGAAGGCGACAACCCAACTATCGGCCTGCTCATTTGCAAGACAAAAGACAACGTCCTGGCCCAATACGCGCTGGAGTCCAGCTCTCTTCCTATCGGAATATCCGAGTATGAGCTTTCGAAGGCCTATCCTGCCGATTTCCACAGCGCCATGCCCACCATCGCAGAGATTGAAAGCGAAATCGCTGCACGTAAGCTCCTGCCCGGGAGAAAGAAGAGGAAGATTCTCTCAGATGATACGCTGACTGAAAAGGACAAGACGGTCATCCGCTTCTGCAAGAAACCCCGCAGCGCAGAGGAAATCATGAACAAACTTGGCCTTAAAAACATCAACGGAAATCGCCGCCGCTACATCACCCGTCTGGTTGCTATGAGCCTGCTTTCCAAGACCATCCCCGGCAAAGCCACATCTATAAACCAGAAATATGTGGCCGTATAGCCTTCCTCTTGGATAGACGATACATTTGTAACGCTCTATATATAAGCACAATACTCCATACCCACAAGTTGTAGGTATGACCAAGTTATCTCACGAGAAATATTACTGTCGGCGCTGGCGGACGGCTTCGTAGAGGAGGATGGCGGCGGAGACTGAGACGTTCAGGGAGTCGAGGCGGCCTAGCATGGGAATGAGGATGTGGGAGGTGGCGGAGAGTCGCCAGAGGTCGGAGAGACCGGTGGATTCTGTGCCCATGACAATTGCGGTGCCGCGGGTCATGTCCACATCATAATAAGGGGCGGAATCCTGAAGCTGGGCGGTGAGAATCTGAACGCCGGATTTTTTAAGAAAGTCTATGGCTTCGGCCCCACTGCAGGCCACGGTGGGTACGGTGAAGACTGCGCCTATGGAGGCGCGGATGAGGTTGGGGTTGTAAAGGTCCGTCAGGGGGTCTGCGACTATTACGGCATCGGCACCGGCGGCATCGGCGCTTCGGAGTATGGCGCCGAGGTTGCCGGGTTTCTCGACGGATTCGAGGACCACGATAAGGGGGTTCTCGGAAAGGGTGAGGTCGTTAAGGCTGAGGCTTCGCTGATGCATTTCGGCGACGAGGCCCTCGGTGGTGCCGCGGAGTGCGATTTTGGCGTACAGGGCCGGGGGAACTTCGACAAGGAGGGATGCCCGGTCGGAGCCGGGCATGACGCCCGCAGCATTAACGGCCTGCGCCAAGACGTCATGGCCGACCTGATCGGCCATCTCAGGACAATAAAAAATAGTATGGGGAACAAAGCCGGCCTCGAGGGCGTGGGAGAACTCCCGGCGCCCCTCAACGACGAAAAGCCCTTCCTCCCGCCGCAGGGAAGACTTTTCCTGCAGGGCGAGAAGATGCTTTATCTTCGGGTTCTGCGCCGAGGTTATCCGCTCGAGCCTCATTAATCGACAGGTGCTACGGCCCAGACAATCAGATAGGCCCAAAATCCGAATCCGCCGCCTATCAGGGCAATCAGAAACAGTATCCTGACGACGGTGACGTCAACATCGAGATAATTTGCAATGCCTGCACACACACCGGCGATTTTCCTGTTCTGTCGGTCCAATACTAAACGTTTCATTTTCTTTTCTTTTGAGATTTCTCCCTGCGCTTCGCTTGGTCGAAATGACAAGCTTAGAATTTTTCAGGTCTCATCGTGGGGAAGAAGAGCACGTCCTGGATAGTTTCAGCGCCGGTAAGGAACATGGTAAGACGGTCTATTCCGATGCCGATGCCGGAAGTCGGCGGCATGCCGAACTCCAGGGCGCGTACAAAATCGTAGTCAATATACATCGCCTCGTCATCTCCCTTGGACTTGAGCGCAGCCTGTTCCTCGAAACGGGAAAGCTGGTCCACAGGATCGTTCAGTTCGGAATAGGCATTCGCGAGTTCCTTGCCTGCGACAAACAGTTCGAAACGCTCGGTAAGGGAATCATCGTAGCGGCAGCGCTTGGTCAGAGGAGACATCTCCACCGGATAGTCAATTATAAATGTCGGCTGGATGAGATTCTTCTCGCAATAATCGCCGAAAATCGCGTCTATAAGCTTGCCCGCGCCCATGGTCGGATCCGTCTCGACCCCCAGTTTCGCGCAGGTGGCGCGGAGGGCCGCCTCGTCCATGCCGGCCACATCTACACCGGCATATTCCTTAATCGCGTCAAGGATGCGGAGCCGGCGGTACGGCGCCCTGAAGTCTATCTTGTGGCCCATAACATCGGCCTCGGTCGTGCCGTTTGCCGCAATTGACACCTTTTCCAGCATATTCTCGGTGAACTGCATCATCCAGAGATAATCCTTGTAGGCGATATACATCTCCACGCAGGTGAACTCCGGATTGTGCGTCTTGTCCATACCTTCGTTGCGGAAATTCTTCGCGAACTCATAGACCCCGTCGAAGCCGCCGACAATCAGGCGCTTCAGGTACAGTTCATTGGCGATACGCAGATACATGTCCACGTCCAACGCATTGTGGTGGGTGATGAAAGGCCTTGCGGTCGCGCCGCCGGGGATGGGCTGAAGGATTGGCGTTTCCACCTCCAGGCAGCCGGCAGAATTGAAAACTTCCTTCATCGCGGCGATAATCTTCGCCCTCTTGACGAACACGTCCTTGACGGAGGGATTCACTATCAGATCCACATACCTCTGGCGGTAGCGGAGCTCGGGGTCCGAGAATCCGTCGTGGACGGTGCCGTCCGCGTCGGTCTTTACGATGGGAAGCACCCGGAGCGACTTGGAAAGCACGGTGAGTTCTTTCGCATGCACCGACAGCTGGCCGGTCTGGGTAAAGAACGCAAAACCCCTTATGCCTATGATGTCGCCGATGTCGAGCAGTTTCTTGAAAACGGTGTTATAGAGCGTCTTGTCCTCGCCGGGGCATATTTCATCGCGCTTGATATAGACCTGGATGCGGCCCGTGGAGTCCTGCAGCTCGATGAAAGACGCCGCCCCCATTATCCGGCGCGACATGATGCGTCCTGCGATGGTCACATCCTGAAGATTGCCTTTCTCCGGGTCATATTCAGCGGCTATCTGCGCTGCGGTTGCATTTACCTTATACTCCGCTGCGGGATAAGGATTGATACCCAGTTCCCTGAGCTTTCCGAGCGACTCTCTCCTTCCGAGTTCCTGTTCGTTCAATTCAATGTTTGCCATAGTCTAACTTTTCCAATTCCGCAAATTTACAAAAAATATTGCTATCTTTGCCCTCCCGCTCAATGGCGCGGCAAAATGGACATGAAAAAAATCGCAACAATTCTGCTAATGGCGCTCGCGGCCCTTTCTGCCGCCGCCCAGGGAGGCGAACAACTCTATAACATGAGTTTCGACAACTGGTCGAAAGTCAAAGGCGAATGGTGCCTCTGGAGCGAAGGTGCAGGCTCCGCAAAGAAAGTATGGGGCACCGCAAACCGCGGCCTTTCCATACTCGGAAAGAACTGCACCGAGCCGGAAGACGAAATCGTCGCGGTGAAAGGCCCCGGAAAGAGGGCCTGCAAACTGCACAGCGAAAAAGTCCTCTGGGCCTTCGCCGCCGGGAATCTGTACAACGGCAAATTCAACAAAGTGCTCGGCACTTCCGGCGCTGAACTCAGCTGGGGTGTTCCCTTCCACTCCCGTCCCAAATCCCTCTCCGGGTACTATTACTACCTTCCCAAGACCATAGACTTCGCCCAGAAGCCCTATACTCATCTCAAGGGCAAAGGCGACGAGGGCTCCGTTGAGGTCATTCTTGCTGACTGGGACGAGCCGCAGGTGATAAACACCAAGGAGGGCAAGTTCGTGGATGTGGAGAAAGACCCGCACATTATCGGCCGCGGCTTCATACACATCAAAAAAGGCACTGACGGCTATGTCCATTTCAACCTGCCGATAGAGTACCGCAACGACCGCACGCCGAAGTGGGTCGTGGTCCTGGCCTGCTCAAGCCGCTATGGGGGCGATTTCACCGGCGGCAACGGCTCGATACTGTATGTAGATGAATTCAACTTCAAGTACTGATATATCTAGAAACTGACACATATTTTTATTTATAAAGACGCGCAACACATAACTGATAACATGAAGATACTGTTCGTAGTTAATAATCTTTATGCAACGGCAAACGGCCTTTCGGCTTCAGCGAGGAGAACAGTAAGATACTTGAAAGATGCAGGGATGGATGTGAGGGTACTCTCCGGAAGGAACTGGGAAGAAGGCGGGCCCCAGCCCGAATACGTCTTGCCGGATTATTATTTCCCTGTTTTCAACCCGCTTATTTTATCTCACGGCTACCACTTCGCCCAGAGTGACGTGAAAGTATTCCAGGAGGCGCTCTCCTGGTGCGACGTAGTGCATCTGGAGGAGCCTTTCGGCATCCAGTACCGGCTTATCAAATATGCAGAAAAGATGGGCAAGCCCATCACCGGGACGTATCACCTGCACCCGGAGAACATGTTTGCATCCGTCCATCTGCATAACTGGCATTTCATAAATCACCTTTGCCTGCATCTCTGGGTAAAGTGCATCTTCAACCACTGCAAGGTTGTCACCTTCCCGACCGAGAACTGTATGAAGCGGCTTCGCCGTTTCCATCTTAGAGCTAAGATGAAGGTGATTTCCAACGGCGTCGAGCCTGAAAAAGGCATCCATACCGGACATGGGGAAGCGGACCCTTTCATAATCTGCTGCATCGGGCGCCTCGCCGTCGAAAGGAACCAGAAGACTCTTATCCGGGCCATGAAATACAGCAAATACGCAGACCGGATCGAACTTCACTTTGCCGGACGAGGACCGAGGAACGAGCGCTACTTCCGTATGGCCGAAAGGGCCTACAGGAAAGGCACGCTGAAATACAGGCCCGTGTTTGAATTCCTTGACAAAGAAGGCCTGAAAGACCTGGCTTCCCGCTCCGACCTGTATATCCACTGCGCCACGGTGGAGGTCGAGGGACTCAGCTGCATAGAGGCGCTTCGCCAGGGCGTGGTGCCGATTATCGCGGATGCACACCGTTCCGGAACCACACAGTTCGCCCTCGACGACAGGAGCATCTACCGCGGCCCGAAGAACGCCCGGCAGCTGGCCCGGAAAATCGACTGGTGGCTGGACCATCCCAAGGAGATGAAGGAGATGAGCGACAAGTATATAGAATTCTCCAAGAGCTTTGACATCCACCGTTCCATAGACGAACTTGTGAAAATATTCAGGGACGTATGCGATAAATGAAACGTTTCCTCTGCATAGCACTGATGCTCATGGTGGTTTTCTCCTGCAGGAGGGAGCCGTATTCCTACGAAGGTCTGTGGAACTACGACTGTTCTGAACCGGACCTGGGGGAAGCCTACAGGGGCTCGTGGCTGTATGTGGAAAAAGGCTGGGATTTCACCTGGTGGGACGCGTCCACGGAGCAGAAGTTCACCGGCAACGGCAACAGCATGCACAGGGAGGAAGGTTTCATCGTCACAGTGACCTCCAGGAACAAAAGCGAAAAGCGGGTCTATACTGTCGAAATAAAACGCCTGAAAGACGGCGTGATGGAAGTGATTACGGATTCGCTGAACGGCGTTGAAACCAGAATCAGGCTCGTCAGGGAGTAAGCCTGTAGGTAAGATTGCGAATATTCAGCAACATGAGCAAGCTGCCCCAGAGCAGCAGCATCACATAGTTCGGCCACAGCTCAGCCGCCCCGACGTTCTTCAGGAGCACTTTCCATGAACCGTCGGCCATCCAGAAGAAGGGATTGACAAATCGCGTCGCGGCCCATCCTTCCGACATATTGTCCAGGGGCGCGAACATTGTCGAAAGCAGAATCAGCACAAAGAAGGAAAACACCATTATGAATATCGCCCTGACCTGCGAGTCGCTGACCGAGGCGATAAAAATTCCAAGGTTCACCATACACAGCAGGAAGCAGGCTCCGAGGGCGAAATAGGTCACTAGAGAGCCGGCGCAGGAGAAATCATAGACAACTCTGGCTATCACGAGGCCGACTCCAAGTTCCAGAAGCGCCACGGCAATGAAAAACACCACCTTGGTGAGCACATACTCCCCCGCTTTCATACCTATGCTCCGAAGGTGCTCCAGCATCTTTTTCTGTCTCTCGTCCACGACCGAGACAACCGCAAGGAAACATCCGATGATTGCAATCAGTATGGCGAGGATGGTGCACATGTAATAATGCATGTTGCCGTCGCCGCTGACATAGCGCAAATGCGGGTGAAGCGGCAGACCCTCCATAGGATCTCCGAGTACCAGACGCATCAGGTACGAGGATATATCCCTTGCCTGGAGTATGTGCGACCCGTCCACGAGGATCACCGGCTGCTCGCCTTCCGGCCGCACCACCACGATAGCCTCTATTTTCCCCTTGTCCATCTTACGCAGGGATATTTCCCTTGAAGGAGACCAGTTGACGGCAACCACATGAGGGGAACGCATCAGGGAAGTGACCATTTCCCTCGCACGGGGAGTAAATGACTCGTCCACGACGTCCACCTTCATCTTGGTGAGATTTCCGAGTCCGAACGGCAGTACTCCCACCGCAACTGACGGACACACCAGCAAAACCAGCAGGAAGGACGGTGTAGCAATCATCTGCAGGAATTCCTTTCTCAATATGCAGAAAAAACGTCTCATCAGCGCAGTGCAACTCTCTTATTAAGACCGGGAAGCGCTATAAGCACACCCGCAACGATATTTCCGAAGAGCACAGCTATGCTGGGCCACGCATCATAGACTCCGAGTCCCTTATAGGCGACATCCCTGAAAACACTCATATAGGCAGTCCCGGGGAAAGAATGGATAACCGCTCCGAAAAAACCGGTGATTGAACTCACAGGGAAAAGGAATCCGGAAAGCAGCATATTCGGAAGGAAAATCAGAATGAAACTCAGTATCAGCAGATCCACCGGACGGTCGAGCCAGGCGGCCAGCATAAGGCCCAGAGACATGCAACTGATTGAAAACAGGGCAGTTATAGAAAGGAAAAGGGCAAGATTTCCCACAATCTGTATTCCGAACCAGAGGCAGGAAAGCCATACCGCGAATACATGTACAAGGGAAATGAGGAAATACGGCAGCGCCTTCCCGGCTATCAGTTCCAGCGGTGACAGCTTCGTCATCCGCAGGAGTTTGTACGAGCCCTGGATCTTTTCCCGGTTCACCGCCGTTCCGAAAACGATGGCGGAAACAATGATGAAAATCATCATCACAAGCCCCGGTATGGGCATATATTCTTTCTTCAGCGCGGGATTATACAGGAACCGGGTGGTGATTGCCGGCTTCCGTACGGACGGAGGCATGCCGTCAGTGATGAAATCCGCGACTATCGCGCCTACGCAATTATAGACATTGTCGCCAAGCAGCGCACTGGTCCCGTCCACAAATATTTCTATCTCCTTCTCGCCCCAGACCAGTACAGCGCGGTTGTTGTCGCGCGCAAAGGCCTTGTCTATATCCGCCGTCGTGTCTATCCGGCCGGTTACCTTGACCCTGTTGTTGGCATCCAGACGCACGAAAAGCGACTCGGCCCTCTGGCTGTGGAGGGGATTGCACACCGCGATGTTCAGGTGCCGGACTTCGAAGGAAAGGGCATAACCAAGGATGAAAAGAATGGCCACGGGCATCAGGAACAGTATCAGACACGACACCCTGTCCCTGAAAATATGGCGGAATTCTTTCCATATCACCGCCCCTGTCATATAAAACTTCCCCTGCATCACCTGAAATACCTGAGAAGTGACTGTTCATCCGGCGCCACCTCTTTGGGGGTGCCGCGTGCTATAAGCTGTCCCTCCCTGAGAAGCGACAGGCTGCTGCAGTAATAGGCTTCGTCAAGGTAGTGGGTACTCACTATTATACCCGTCCCCATAGACGCCCTCTCATGAATCATTTTCCACATTTTCCGCCGCGCGACTGCATCCAGTCCGCTGGTGGGTTCATCCAGTATCAGCACTTTCGGGTCAGCAATCACGGCGACCGAGAACGACAGGCCCTGGCGATAGCCCGACGATAGCGCCCTGACCGGAGTCCCGCGGTACTGGACGAGATTGAGCCTTTCAGTGATCTCCTCCTCCCTGCGGGCGAGTTCATTGCGGGACAGTCCCATCAGAGTGCCGTAGTAGCGGATATTCTCATGGACCGAAAGTTCCTCAACAAGCGAAAAGGACTGGCACATATAGCCTGGACGGCCCGCTGTCCATACCGTGCCGCTGTCCGGCGGAATCAGCGAGCATATCATGCGTATCAGGGTGGTCTTGCCTGCCCCGTTGGCGCCCAGAAGCCCCATAACCTCACCCTCTCCGAGCGAGAAAGAGACGCCCCGGACTGCCTTCACTGGCGGGAAGGTCTTGCTGACGTTGTTGATTTCGGCAAGGTTCATAGACGGGACGAAAGCGTTTCGATGAAAATATCCTCCATTTCCGGCTGGATCCGTGTCAGTTCGCGGCCGGTTACCGGCAGAGGCTCAAATGATTCATCAGTGATGACATGGACCTTGTCGCCATAGAGATACAGGTCTATGACGCCGCGGCGGGCGGACAGTTCGGCCTCGACCTCGGGAAAGCGGGTGCTCTCGCAGGGAAGGCTGTAGAGATTGTGCCTGTAGCTGCGCAAAATACCCTCAGGAGAGTCGTAAAGCATCATCACGCCCTGATGCAGGAAGAGAATGCGGTCCGCCTTGCCCGCCTCATCCAGATAGTGGGTGCTAACCAGTACCGACACCCCGGTTTTTCGCAGGGCCGCTATTTCCTTCCACATATCCGAACGGGAAACCGGGTCAACTCCCACCGTAGGTTCGTCCAGAAGCAGCACGGAAGGATTGTGTACCATCGCGCAGCAGATTGCGAGCTTCTGCTTCATTCCTCCGGAAAGATGGCCTGCACGTATGTCAGAGAAGGGTTCCAGGCTTTTCCAGAGATAGGGAGAAAGGCTGTGGATATCATCCGGATTGCAGCCGAAGGCCTTGGCGAAAAACACCAGGTTCTCCTTTACGCTCAGATCTTCATACAGGGAGAAACGCCCCGGGACATAGCCCACGGCGCCCTTCACATCCATAGGCTGTGTACGCACGTCGAATCCTCCCACCACTGCAGAGCCGCTGAAGCGCGGGTCCAGGGATGAGAGTATGTCGAAAAGAGTGGATTTGCCGGCACCGTTGGCTCCCATAAGCGCCACCGTCTCGCCCCGGCCCATCTCGAAAGTAACGCCTTTGAGTACTTCCCGCTTTCCGAAACTCTTGTGTATGTCCCTGACCGAAATCATTTATATATTTCAGCGGGCATGCCGGGGCGCATTCCGCTTGCGTCGGAAAGGTCTATGCGGACGTGATAGACCATGGTCAGGCGGGTGTCGCGGGTAAGTACGCGGTTGGGAGTGAATTCGGCCTCGTCGGAAATGAAACTGACGGTCCCCGGGACCTCACGCAGCTTTCCGAAAGCATTGTCAACTTTCACTTTCACCTGGTCCCCGGGGGCGAGGCCGGCGAGGCTGGCGCCGTCGAACCAGGCATCGACATAGAGATGGTCAAAATCCGAGAGGCGGAAAATCGGCATCCCGGCAGCGACGAATTCATGACGGGAGGAATAAATCTCGGACACGAGTCCGTTCTCCGGGCAGAGGACCGTGCAGCGCCTTATCTTGTCGCGAAGTATGTCCTGCTCGCTGCGGAGGGAGGAGATCTGGGCCATTACGGCAGCTTTCTCCCTGGAGAGAGATGATTTTGCGGCCGCTATCCGGCTGTCCGCTGCATGGACCTTGTCATCTATAGCGTCCAGCTGTTTGCGTGATGCAGTCCCGCTCTGGACCAGGGGTTCTACCCTCTCCCTTTCGCTCAGGAGGGCCTTTTTCTCGCTTTCCAGAACATCCAGCTGCTTGCCGGCATTCGGGAGAGTCGGAAGCAGAGCCTGTATCTGCGCCTCAACGGCGACCAGACGAAGACTGAGCTGGGCCGTGTCTATCTGAAGGGCAAGGGAATCCTTGAAGACCCGGTCCCCTTCCCTGAGGTCCATACGGATAATCTGGCCAGACTCCGAAGAAGCGACCATGATACTTTTCGCGTCTATCAGGCCGTAGGCATCCGGGGTCTCCCCGCCGCAGGCAGAAAGTATCAAAACAGGCAGAATAAAATGACGTAATCTCATAGCGTGTACTGGCCTTTCTTAAGTTGTTCCTTGATTCTGAGGATGATAAGCCGCTGCTGCTCCAGCCTGGCCGAAGAGAGTTCGGAAAGCGCGTCTATATATTCGGAAACAGAAGCCTCGCCGCCGGAGGACAGGCGGTCCATTTCAGATGCCAGCTCTTCGTACTTGGCGACAGCCTCTCGCGCCCCGTCGAGCATGGCGTCATAGCGGGCGATAGCTCCGTCGTATCTGGAAAGCTCGGCGCTGCGGCGTCTTTCAAGGTTTTCTCTCTGTATGTCTATGCGCGCGAGCGCGTTGTTGCGGAGGTTACGGCTGTAGAAATAGTCCTGCCATGAGGTCAGCGGAATGGAAAGCCCGAGTCCGACGACTCCGAAAACATCGGGATCGTGGCGGAAGAAATCCAGCGACCACTGTCCGAAGCCCATTGTCCCCCAGAGAGACAGCTTGGGAAGGCATCTCGCAAGGGAAAGCCGAAGACTCAGGTTGGCGCGCTGCTCCTGCAGTTCCAGACTTTTCAGGCTGGGATCGTCGACAGGGCTGAAACGCTCCGGCTGAGGCAGTTCCAAGCGGGTTTCAGGGCCGATTTCCAGCCCGGTGAGGGCGGCCAGGTTTCCTTCGGCGGAGGCCCTTTCGGCCACCAGCCCGTCTATCGATGAGTTGAGGGACGACAGACCGGCTTCCAGGCGAAGCACGTCGGTCCTGTATATTTTCCCGGCCTCGAATGCTTCCCTGGCGCTTTCAAGTTTCCTTTCAAGAAGTTCTTTCTGGCCCTTCAATATGTCCTCCTGCTTCTGCATGAGCAGAATTCCGAGAAAAAGCTCGTCAACTGCCCGGTCCGCCTCTATGAGAGAACCTTCAATCGACTGTTTTTCAAGTTCCGAGTCCACCTCGGCAAGGTCCGTCCGCACCTTCCGGCTGCCGCCGGCATAGATAGTCTGGGAAACCATGACCCCGACATGGAACTGCAGCTTGGGCATCGGATACAGCGTAAAGGGGAGATCGGTAAAGGATGCCGGGTCAGGAGCGTCTGACTGGTAGAATACGCTGCCGTAGCCATGGGCCTGGGGAAGATAGGGAGTCCGGATAAGTTTTTTACGCTCCGCAAGATCGCTGTCCGAAAGATCGACTGCTTCCTCGGCGCGCGAGACCTCCCTCGCGGCAGCACGGCAACGCTCAAGCGTCAGCGAGCCCTGCGCCTGAAGCAGTCCGGCGGCACATAAAAGAAGAATTGATGCCAGAATACATTTTTTCCCCATACAATGGCAAATATAGCAAATATTTCGGAATTTGTTAAATTATAATAATTAACAACTTAGGCCTCTTTATGTAAATTTTTTAAAATTTTACCTTGATTTTTATTTGATTTTTAAAAGCAAAATACCTACATTTGCGTTGGACAATGAAAGTCTCTTCTTGTCTATTTGTTAAGTTCGTTTTATATGGACCGGAGTTCTTGGGGAAGACCTCCGGTCTTGTTTTTTACAATGAATTGATTATCTTTGCGAATCGGATATCATTAACAAACTGACCCTATATGAAAAAGATCTTTGTTCTCCTTGCATCGGCGCTGATTGTCGCCGCTCCCGCTTTCGCTGCTCCAAAGAAAGCCGCTCCCGCCAAAGAAAATGGAATTTTCGTCGGCGGTACCCTGGGTTTCACCTTCTCCAATGTCGGTAACGGAGGCAACAACCAGAACGGTGTGTCCTTCAGTCTGGCAGCTGACGGCGGATACCAGATCAACAGCCGCTTCGGCGTTGGTGCACAGCTGGGCTACAGCCACGGCGGTGCCATGCTCGGCGGTTTCGACATTTCCGACATCAAATCCCTCGCCGCTACCGGTATCGGCACCTACATGGATGTTGCCGACAACAGCATCAATGCTTTGACTTTCGCTCCTTATGCCCGCATCAATCTCCTGGTAGGTAAAGTCGTGGACCTTTTCATAGAGCCCGGCCTCTCCTTCAGCCTCGCCTTCCTCAAGGGCGGTGCTGGTGCCCCCCTCCCCAATATCGGCGGTGGCGGTGGCGGCGATGACGACGATGAAGATGACGGTGGCGCACTGCCCATCGGCGGCGGTGGAGATGAGACCAATGTCTTTTTCGGCATGGGACTTATGGCACGCCCCGGCGTGATGTTCAAGATTGACAACCATATCCGCCTCTATGCAAAACTCGGCGGCGCCGGCTTCCAGCTCGGCACCATGTCCACCGTGGGTTCAAATGCAGCACCGAGCGTTCTGACCCGTTTCGGTTTCGATGTCACCACCGCAAACCTTCTCGTGGGAGTCCAGTTCAAATTCTAAAATACCGTAAGAGACAAAAAAATACCGGCGGGCTTTCAGGCCTGCCGGTATTTTTTTGCTGCTTACTAGAATGGAAGATCGTCCTCCGGCGCAGAAGCTGCTTCAGGTGCAGGGGAAGCAGCGGGAGCTGCTGCGGGTGTGAATGACTGCTGCGGAGCGGAGCCTCCCTGAGGCTGGAAACCACCCTGACCGTCTTCGACGCGGTCGCGGCGCCCCAGAAGCTGGAAGTTCTCCACGATCACTTCTGTGGTGTAGTGCT
Organism: Bacteroidales bacterium; assembly: GCA_017544265.1. GTDB lineage: Bacteria > Bacteroidota > Bacteroidia > Bacteroidales > UBA932 > Cryptobacteroides. The sequence continues at coordinate 24,829 of JAFYEM010000049.1, forward strand.
TTGCGCCGGTCTGGTCAGTCCATGAACGGGTACGGAGCCGGCCTTCTATATAAAGCTGGGTTCCCTTCTTGACAAACCTTTCGATAACATCAGCATTACCTCTCCACGCGACGATGTTGTGCCATTCGGTATTCTCGTGCACCTCACCGCTGCGGTCGCGGTAGCGGTCAGATGTAGCGAGGGGGAATGTAGCGACTTTGGCATTTGCACCTCCGCTTTGGGGAGCCTGGTCAAGATAACGTACTTCCGGGTCCTTACCAACGTTACCGATTAGCATTACTTTGTTAAGTGACATAATTCTTTGAGTTTTAACGCGCTGCATTTTGCATAACGGCTCGCAATTTAATAATTTTTTTTATAATCATAAATTTTTTTAATAAATTTATAACATGAAAATTTTCGCTCTTATCGGCACCCCCCTTTCTGGCTCGCTGAGTCCATGTTTGATGAAAGCGGCGTATAATGGCCGGTACCGTTACGATTTGTTAGATTCACCGGATTTCGACCTGGTCTGGGGGAGATTTCTCAAAGACTACAACGGGATAAACGTCACGGCTCCGTTCAAGGAAAGAGCTTTCCATGAGGTACTTCGCTCCGGAAAGGTCTCTCCGAATGCCGAGATAAGCGGCGCGGTGAACCTTGTGGTGAAAACTCCCGGAGGGCTCTATGGACATAACTGCGACGTGGACGGAATACTCAGCGCCATTACTCCTGCCGTCAATGCTTTAGGGACGGCTGGAAAAAAGCCCCGGGCTTTGGTGGTCGGCGCCGGAGGGGCAGGCCGTGCCGCCATAACTGCGGCCTTCATCGCCGGAATGGACGTCACTCTGGTGAACCGCACATACGAAAGGGCGACAGCTCTCTCGGAGGAAATGGAGCAGCTATGGTTCAGCGTCAATCCCATGGAAGACCTTCGGGAGTGCATTCGCGGCGCAGACCTTGTAATCTACACTCTCCCCTGCCCGCTTGCGGGACTGGAAAAATATGATTTCCAGGGGAAGTGGGTGCTGGAAGCGAATTACAAGACTCCCTGCCTTAAAGACTTTTTCACAGGAAAAGAAAAGTCCGGAGGATATATCTCCGGACTCGAATGGCTGCTCGGACAGGCTGCCGCCGGCTACTCTCTGTTCACCGGCGAAGAGCCCGACGTCACTGCAATGCGATCACAGCTGAAGACAAGGCGGGCATAGCCAGTTTCCTGCCGTCTGAAGAGACAGAAAGCGGCGAATAGCTGTTGGAAATCAAGAGGTAAGGATTTCCTCCTGCCTTGGTCTTAAGTTCAGCCGCAGTTCCACTAAGCGACATATTTGCGGAAGGGACGCTGATGCCTCCCGGAAGAGTAACATCCACTTTCTCCCTTGAGAAATTGTGCAGTACAAGACACTTGCCGCTGCCGTCTTTTTCATTCATATACCATGCGGCGACCGCATTGCTTCCGGAACTTACCGGCTCCATACGCCCCTTGTAAAGGGCCGGCGTCTGGTTGCGGGCACTGGCGAAACGGCGGTAGAGGCTGAGTAGCGACTTGTCATCCGCGCCCTGCTCCTCGACAGAGCCGAGGGCCTTGAGCATGGAATTATTGACCTTGGAGCCGAGAGGTGACGAAGCCAGGCGGCCGCCGGCGGTCCAGTACATAGGAGTACGGACATATTCATCTCCGTTATCCTTCACTCCCCAGTAGCCGAGTTCCTCACCCTGATAAATATAGGGCTTGCCCTCGGAGGTCAGCAGCACGGCCCCCGCGAGGCGGACCTTCTGGTCATTCTCTCCGAGGGTCGATGCGGCGCGGTTTTCATCATGGTTGGAGAGCTTGATTGCATCATAATAACCTGAGGAGTGGGCATACTTCCTCTGATTGTAGTTGCTTTCAATCTTATTTCTGAAACCGACCACGGTGGAGGCGAAATCACTTCCCTTCCCTGAATTAATCCGGTCTGAAAGCGTCCACCAATAGTAGAAGTTAAAATGTGAAGGAAGGCCCTTGTAGTAAGGAGCCATCTGCTCCACAGAATCCGCCCAGGTTTCCGCGACCATATAGAGGTCGCCGCTGCGGCCGAGATTATGATAGGTCGTGTTGCAGTGGTCATACCACTTGGAGAGGAACTCCACATTTGCCTCGGTGTTACACTGATATATCCACATCACTGCATCCAGCCTGAGTCCGTTCACGCCCATGGTAATCCATTTGTCCGCCGTCCCGGCAAGGTCTATGAAAGCGGGAGAATTCTCGCACTGGAAGTATTTGCCGTAGTTCAGATCCGGCATGGACTTGTCGAAGGAAGCGAAGAAGTAGGAGGCCTTCCCGCCGAAAGTAATATTGGCGGCGGTGGTATTATTCAGCTTGAACGGCTTGTCGAACTCTATTCCAGAGCCGTCGCCGCCCCATTTTGTACCTCCGTCCCAAGAAGTACTTGAAGTCCGGACCAGGAAACCCCAGTCAGTGTTCATATCAACGGTTATCTCGTGGATACCGGAGGATGTTTCCTGCATTCCTACCGTCTTGTTCACATGAATCCATATTTTAGGGCTCCCGGCCGTCGGGGAAAGGTCCTGCCCGTCTGCCTTGGACACGGTGACGGTCTTTGCGTTCCAGTCCACCTTGAAATGGACACGGCCGGTGTAGCCGCCCCCTGTCGAAGTGACATGCCATCCGCCCATCACGGGATCCTTTCCTCCGGCGAAATTGTCCACATTCCCGTTTGCGACATCGGTCTTGTAATCATCTGAGAACACATAATACTTGCGATACTCGCTTTCAGGGTCCGCCACTGCCTGCTGGAACCACGGGCACTGGTCACCGCTGTGGTTGAGCACATAGTCCAGATATATGTCTATATTCTTGGCCTTTGCCTCATTCACCAGCTCCTGGAACTTTTCCTCTGCCTTTGACTCGGTGGCATTTTTGCCGCCGAATTTGGCCCGGATAGAGGCATAATCGGTGATATCGTAGCTGTGGTAGCTCTGGGCCGGCTGTATCGGGGAAAGCCAGAGTGCGGACACACCCAGGGATTCGAAATAATCCAGATGGTCTATAATGCCTTGGAAGTCACCCCAGCCGTCGCCGTCGGAGTCCGCGAAACTATAGACATTGAGCTGATAGGTCAGGCCGGAGGGCCTTGTGGTCTCGGCTGCGGAAGCACCGGCGATTATGCCGCCTTTAAGCGGAATGCCGGCCTGGGCATGGGAGAAGTTCCCCCCGCTTTCCAGAACAACCATGATTCCGTTTACAGGAGCCAGATAGAAATCATATTTGCCTGCCTTTGAAATGCGGAAATTGCCGCCGCCCTGGGCGAGAGGAATCTCCTTGTCAAGGGCGAAGGAAACACCGGATGCGCCGAAATTGACGTCCCAGTTGCCGTTCTTGCGGAACTTGAATTCCGCATTTGCAGCGGCCTTGACGCCGAGGGCGATATGCCAGTCGCCTTTCATTTTGAGAGCGACATTGTTGCTGTTCCAGGAATCTTCTCCATTGATTCCGGCTATGCTCCAGGGGCTCGACGTCGCACCTTCGGGATAGCTCACGCCCTCCTCCTCCTTCCCTGCTTTATCCTCCGGTTTCGGCTCGCTCTGGCAGGCCGCGGCAAACACCAGCACCGCCGTCAGCAGCATAAACACTATTTTTTTCATTCCTTAATTATTTTTATCTGAAACAGGCTGTTTTGGTAGCGTGACCGCCCGTGGTCCATGAACGGGAGGGGCCCAACCAACGGTTGGGAGGGACGAGCCCCAAAGGGGCGAAGGTGGACAAAACAGTCTGTTTCAGATTATTAAACATTACAAATCAAAAACGACGGAGGAGTAGGCAGGGAGGGTGACGCTGGAGCCGGAGACCCTGACCTTGCCGTTGGAAGCGAGAATATGACTGAGGTCGTTCAGATGAGATGAACGGTCCACGGTAATGTCCCAGCCACTCAGGTTATGAAGCACCAGGACAGTATTGCTCCAGTTCCCCACCTCGTGCATATACCATCATGCAATATGCCCGTCGTAGTTGTTCTGCGTAATCTCATCCACTTCCGGTTCGCCGTTCGCAAGCGCCGGATGCGTATTGCGGGCAGCCGCGAAGTTGCGGTACAGGCTCAGCAGCGAGGTTTCATCCGCACTCTGGCGCTCCACCGAGATGGATGCTGTAAGCATACCCTTGTCCACCTTTCCGGAGAGTTTCTTTGAAGCAGCGCTGGAGAGGTTCGGGGTCCACAGAATCGGGGTGCGGACATACTCGTCACCTCCGGACTTGGTGCCCCAGTAGCCGAGTTCCTCGCCCTGATAGATATACGGCCGGCCCGGAGATGTCAGCAGCACACAGGCGGCAAGACGAATCTTGTTCTTGTTGTTGCCGAGCCAGGAGGCCGTGCGGTCCTCATCATGGTTGGAGAGCTTGGGAGTGGAAATGGCGTTGCCGCGCACTGCCCTGTGACCGTCCCAGCGTCCCTTCAGAGACTGCGGGAAGTTCATGTTGTAACCGGCGCGGTAGATGTCGCCGTTATTGATGCATTCGCGCAGATCCCACCAGAACTGGAACTCGAACAGGGCGGGCAGGCCTTCGTAGAACTTGGTGCAGTGGCCGTCGCCGGAGAGCACCTCTCCGACCATGAAGATATCCGAATCTGGATTGACAAGGCCGCTGCGCTTTGAAGAATACTTCTTGTAGAGGGTGTTGCAGGCATCATAGAACTTCTTCCAGAAGATTATGTTGTTCCGCCCCGCCTCGACATGATAGATATGCTTCACGGCATCCAGGCGGAAGCCGTCCACGCCCATCGCGAGCCACTTGTCAGCACTCTCGACTATCGCCTTGAAGGCCGCGGAATTCTGGCAGTTGTCCGCAGCGCCGTAGTTGAAGTCCACGAACATTCCGGTGCCGAACTCGGTATAGTAGTAATAGAGTTCGCCGCCGGGCATGACTATGGACTGGACATTGACCGGATTGTTGTCCGAATACAGGGTATGGGCGACGCCGAGTTTCATCTGGTCGCCGGTGGTGTTGAAGCCCCACTTGGTCTTTCCGGTCCAGACATCTTCATTGGTGGTACGCACCAGGCAGCCCCATTCGGACTGGTAGTCCAGGGTGAGGGTGTATTTGCCTGTGCCGTTGTCCACGAACTGCGTGTAGGTGCCGTTGCCCCAGTAGAGATAGCGGGCCGGATTGTCCTTCGCTCCGCCGGTGGTGGGCTCCGCTGTCGTCTCCGTCACCGTCATCTTCGGAGCGGAGGAGTTCGTCCAGTCGAGGTCTATCTTGTAGCGTTTCTTTCCGCCGCCGCCCACGGTGACCGGATACCATTTGTAGCGGTCGTAATTGCGGTCGTCCACCTGGGCTATTTTCCCGCTCTGGCAGTCGCTCTGGGGATTCTTGGACAGGGAATAATAGTTCCAGTAAGGGCTCGCTGTCCCGTTCTGCTTGATATCCAGGAACCACTTGTTCTGGTCGCCGGAATGGTTCATCACATAGTCTATATAGATACGGATGTTGTGCTCGTGCGCCGTGGTGACAAGATTCTGGAAGTCCTCGATGGTGCCGAACTCGCGGTTCACGCTTTCATAGTCTGTCACGTCATAGCCGTGATAGCTCTGAGCGGGCTGGATCGGAGAAAGCCAGAGGGCGGTCACTCCGAGCTTGTCGAAATAGTCCATAGACTCGGTCAGGCCGTTGAAATCGCCGATTCCATCGTTATTGGAGTCCTTGAAACTGAACACATTGACCTGATAGGTCAGGCCGCCCGCCTTGCTTGTCACAGGGATATTGTAATCCCCGCCGGCGGAGGTATAGTCGGGCTTGCCCTCTGCCTCATGGGTCCATGCCGTCCCGGCCTGGAGAATATAGGCAATGGCGTTCTCGACACATAGATAGACATCATATCTGCCGGTGGCGGAAACGACCATATTGTTTCCTCCGGAGGTCAGAACTATCTTGTTGCCGACCGGCACTGAAGTAGTCGTATTGACATTTTCGCCGCAGCCGAAATTAGATGCCCATGCGCGGTCCTGGCGGAACTTGAAGCCCTTTCCTGCGGCAAGGCTGACATCTTTCGCGACCTCCCAGTATCCCTGTGTGTCCATGGGAACGTCATCGACAAAATTCCATCCGCCCACAGCGTCGCCCACTATGGACCATGCGCTGGTGCCGAAGGTAATCGGCTCGGGTTCCACGCCCTTGCCGCTGACGCCCGGCTCCAGCGGATCCTCGACCTTGGTCACCTTGGAGCCGTCCCAGACGAAATAGAGGGTGTTCATTATGGTGAGGCCCTTCCAGAGCGGCTCTTCTTCGCCGTCGGAAGGATACTGGTGGCGCTTTATCAGCGTTCCCCCTTCGTCCTTCTCGTCACCCTGGCCGTCATTGATTATGATATTGATGCCGCTGACGCCGTTGAAACCGGAGGCCTCCCAGTAAGTCCAGGTGTAGTCGCCTATCTGCTTGGTGCCGTTTGCATACATTCCCGGCCAGCGGCCGTAGGGCTCCAGTTCACCCTTTCCGGTGTAAGTATAGAGGAAAGGAGTCTTCCATGTGGAATTGTTGAGTATGAAAATCCTGACATTCTCCCCTATAGTCTGGTCCTGGGTAGCGTCGCCGTAGGCAAATTCTTCACCTGCTGTCAGTACATACAGAAGCATGAAGGTCGGATGCACGTAAAGGTCGTAGGTCCCGGCGGCAAGCTTGAAGTTATTGCCATTGTCCACCAGGGGATACTTCTTGTTGAGATAGGGCTGGTAGTTGGATGCACCGAGATTGGTGGTCCACTGCTGCTCCTTGCGGAATTTGAACTCCTGCCCGGCCTCGACCACGACATCGAAAGCCGCCATCCAGCCCGTAGGTTCAGCCAACATCGGAAGATCCTCCTCTCCGGCCAGGCTCCAGTTCAGGTTCATTATGCTGCCAGTTACTCCCCAGTCGGTAACAAGGGCGAAATCCTCGCGGGGAATGACCGTCCCCTTAGGGTCGGGAGTGTCGTCAGTGGGGTCTATCGAGGGATCATCCGGATTGACCTGCCCTGCCTTTGCCTGCTGGATGCTGAGGTTATAGACAGCTGTACCGGCGCGGAATGACACTCTGCCGAACCTCTTCTCCCCGGTGTTGGCCTCAACCGACACTGTTACATCCGTAGTGCCGCTGCCGCTCGAAGGCTTGACGGTAATCCACGCATCCGAGGGCTCAGCCGTCCAGTTGGAAGCATTTGTAGTAATTTTGACCGAAGCCTCGTCGGCAGTTCCGGCAAGGGATACTATTCCATCCTTTGCATCAGAGGAGAATGTAACGTCTTCTTGTTTCTCCTTGGTACATGTAAACGCGACAAAGGCAACCGCGATTATGGCAAGAATTTTTTTCATAGCCGTTTGTATCTATTCTTTAATCTATATGCTTGGACTTGTGAGTATCTGCCCTCCGATGAATTCACGCATAATCGAAGAGGGCGGTATTGCAGCTATTTCCTCAGGGGTAAGGGCTACTATGTAATCCAGGAATTTAAGCAGGCGCCTGGCCTCCGGATATGCCGGAGAAGAAGGGTGTATGCGCCTGAGGAGAGGCTCGGCGTAGTAACGCAGCAGCGGCAGCTCGTACAGGAGCGCCGTGTTGAACTGGCTGTCCGCATTCTCCTGGAAGGGGAAAATGTATTTCGATTCGCCACGGCGGACGCTCGGCCAGCGGAGGATGGTCTCCTCGGGGGATATTCCCCGGACCCGGTTGTCCCTTATCATACGCCTCAGAAGCCGGTTGTCCGTAGTGGAAATGCAGCAGTTTTCATCCAGCTTGAGGGAAGTCAGGGCCGAGGCGTAGATACGGTAAATCCGGCTCTGGTCCACGGACGGGACCATTGCGGGATCCAGGGCATGGATGCCCTCCATGACAAGTATGTCATTCTCGTCAAGCGACATCCTGGGGCCGTCGAAGAACGGCTTTCCCTGCTTGAAATCATAACGCGGCAACTGGACCTGCTCTCCGCGGAGCAGGGCGTTCAGGTGCTCCCCGAGAAGATCGAGGTCCATGGCCTCGAGAGCCTCGAAATCATAGTTGCCATCCTCGTCCAGGGGCGTGCGGTCCCTTGAGACAAAGTAGTTGTCAAGTTCTATGACCTTGGGGTCCAGGCCGAGTATTTTGCACTGCTGGGCCACCCTCAGCGAGGAAGAAGTCTTTCCGCTGGAGGAAGGCCCCGCGAGAAACACTATCTTGTACTTGCCAGGCTCGGCGCAGATTTTGTCCGCCAGGGCGGCAAAAGCCCTTTCCTGGCGCGCCTCGCAGAGGTTGATAAGTTCCCTGGCCTTGCCGGAGGAGATATTCCTGTTCAGAGCTCCGACGCCGACCACTCCCGTACTCTTGCACCAGTAGCCGTACTCTTTCAGCATCGCCGTGAGTTTCAGCTGCTTCTGGCTGGAAATGGTACGGGTGATATCCTCGTCGGAAGGATACTGCAGGCAGAAACCGTGGTGGAAGGGCATCAGGCCGAAAACTCCCAGACAGCCCGTGGACGGGACCATGGGGCCGTAGAAATTATCCGCCACTCCGTCAAGATACCACACATCAGTGTAGTAATTCCCGACCGAACGCAGCAGGTCCGCTTTCAGCGGCTGGTTCTGCCTCTCGAAAAGTTCTATCGCCTCACTCGCTTCGACGCTCCTGTGGGTAAACGGCAGGTCCTCCGCGACAAGCCGGCGCATTTCCTCCTTGATGAGTTTTATCTCCGCATCGGTAATGCGCGGCAGTCCGCGCAGTTTGCAGTACAGACCCGCGGGGAGGGAATGGTTAATCTTGAACTTACGGTCCGGCAGGACCTTGCGGGCCGCGCACTGTGCGAGGAAACTCAGTGAACGGATATATGTCCGGCGCCCCTCCGGATTGTTGTAGCCTATGAATTCCACGGTGTGGGAACGGAAAGCCACATAGTCCAGAGGTTTCAGCTTATGGTCCACCAGAGCCGCCAGGACCGGATACTCTTTCCCGGTCTTGGCGTCAGTGACGGTCTTCGGCGCGACGGACATCAGGCTGCTGCCCTCTTCCACGCGTTTTACTCCGCCCAGCTGCGGCAATATCAGTTCTATCTCACTCATTGGTTGACCGATACCCAGAAATCGACCGGGTTTTTATGCAGGTGCAGATAGACGGTAAGACTGGCTCCGTCATCTACTCCTGACAATTCAATATTCTGTCCGCTGGCCGTCAGAGCCACATCGGAGGAAAACGGCAGCGGAACAGCATCCATCGAACCCATGCCATAGTCGCCCTGAGCCCAGTCATGGTTTTTCAGGAACTTGAACTGGAGGCCCGTCGTATAATTGAATTTGAACTCCCAGGTATCTTCACCTTCTGTCGTATAGTGAGCGGAACTCTCCACATAGCTCCACTCGTCTGAACCGCCGAAGTTGCCCATCAGCGACCAGTAATCACCTCCCGGGGTATCTCCTCCGGGGGTGTCTCCCGGAGTGAAACTGTCCGGACTGATTACCTGGACTTCATAATGTCCGCTGCCGTCAGTAGAACTCAGTATATTGTAGAAGAAAGTGCTTCCGTCGGCAACTGCAACCGGACCGTAGTCCACCGTCTGCGCCCCTGAGCCGTTGGTGAAAATGATGTAGATATTGCCGAAGAATGACTCATCCAGTTCGAAGACTAAAAACTCGTTGCCGCTGACCGTTTCCGTTCCGCTGGCGCTCTTGTTTCCGGGCCAGTCGCTGCCGGTAAGGTTCCCTGTTTCGTTCCATGCCCAGAGATGCATTCCAGTACCCCAGCCGTGGGTATCATAGACATACAGCTTCGCGCCGCCGGGAGTGTCACCGCCAGGAGTATCTCCACCGGGTGTGTCACCGCCAGGGGTGTCTCCACCGGGTGTGTCACCGCCAGGGGTGTCGCCGCCAGGGGTGTCACCGCCAGGGGTGTCACCGCCAGGGGTGTCGCCGCCGCTTTTGCCTTTCCAGGCCTTTACTTCAATGGAATAGGCACCGCCCTTTTTCGCGTCAGCGATAGTATGGGTGGCGGGATTGCCGGAGGCATCGACCTCTATGCCTTTTTCCTTCGACACGAACCAGAAGGGGTCCGCGAGGGTTTTTCCGCCAATGAAGTCATTGGGGTCCAGATAAGCGGCAAGCACATTTCCGCCCTTGGAAGAACGGGCGAGCTTGAACGCAGCAGCATTCTCCTGACCGCCGGTGACTGCCCCGGCAAGATAGATGACGTCTGTGGAAGATGTCGATGATGGAAGCGTCACTTCAATCAGGATGTTGTCTTTGTCGCCGGGGAAGATCTTCCCGTCCTCGACTTGTGCTTCTTTATCCTTGTTGCAGGCCGTTACGGCAGAGATTGCCATAGCCGCAAAGGAAAAAAGTTGAAGAATTCTTTTCATATTGATATGCATTATCTTTTAAATTCAACCACCAGCGCCGTTTTCGCCGGAACTACGGTCGCATCGGAGAGCGTAACGCTTTCCCCTGTCAGTACGTCCGTCCCTTCGGAAGCCCCGGACAGGAAGCCGGAATAGCGGGTCCAGTCCAGTTTCCGCTCCGACGTCGCATTGTTTATATAGACAAAAACCGCGTCGCTGTCGTCATAACGATAGTAAGCGTAAGTGTTGTCAGTTATGTTGCGGGCGCCTTCGTTCCTGCGGGAAAGGTAGTGGATTGTACTGCCGTTCCAGATGACAGGACACTCTTTGCGCCAGTTGAAAAGGCGCGCGGCGTAGTCGTGAAGTTCAGCCGCCTGAGGATTGCCGGCGCGGCCCTCCTCCGTGAAGAGGTCTTCAGCATCGCCTTCCCATCCCCCTGGGAAGTCTATCCGTTTGCTCCCGTCATGCGAGGAGCGGGAGGACTCCATGAACATCATTTCATCGCCGTAATAAAGCTGCGGAATGCCCCTCAGGGTTGCGAGCATGGTGAGCGCGAGCTTCATCTTACGAGGGTCACCTCCGAAGATGTCACCGGTACGGGGATGGTCGTGGTTGGCGAAGAAAATCATCATATTGGAGAGGTCTTTATAGACAAAATCCTGCGCCAGAATGCTGTATATGCGGGTCATGCCTTCGCTCCACCACACTTCGTCCTCGCAGAGGGCGGTGATCATGGCGTCTCTCAAGGGGAAGTCCATTATGGACGGCAGATTGGAGTTGAAACCGTTCTTGTTCGGATTGTCTTTCTGCCAGTAGGCCAGCTGAGGGACCACGGCGTCCCAGCACTCGCCGACTATATTGAGATTCGGATACTCGTCTGTCAGGGCCTTGCACCACTGAGACATGGGGCCGGGCTCATTGTAAGGATAGGTATCCACCCTGAGGCCGTCCAGGTCCGCATATTCGACCCACCAGACAGCCCATTGCTGGAAATATTTCAGCAGATAGGGATTGTCCAGATTCATATCCGGCATTGACGGGACGAACCAGCCGCTCTCCTGCCTCATTCTGTCGTCGGGGGCTGCCGCGGGGTCCATATAGACCGAAAACAGGGCGTTCATCTGGACATGCTCGGGGAAAGTATGGATCCAGTCCCGGAAAGGCATATCCTTCATCCACCAGTGCTCCGTGCCGCAGTGGTTCGTGACTATGTCCATGATGACCTTGAGGCCCTTCCCGTGGGCTTTTTCCACGAAGTCGCAGTAAAGAGCGTTGTCGCCGAAGCGCGGATCCGTATGGTAATAGTCGCTGCAGGCATAGCCATGGTAGGATTCCCGCTTCTGGTTGTCCAGCAGCAGCGGAGTGCTCCAAATTGCCGTGGCGCCGAGTTCAGCGATATAATCCAGATGGTCTATGATGCCCTGCAGGTCGCCGCCATGCCGCGAAAGGGCGGAACTGCGGTCGCTTGTTTCCTTCATCTGAGGGACAGTCCACGCCCTGGCGGAACCGTCGCCATAGACCTTGTCGGGGTACTGGTCGTCATTGGCGGGATTGCCGTTGGAGAAGCGGTCCGGCATCAGCAGATAGATCATGTCCGCAGAGGAGAAACTCTTCCTCGCGGAACTTCCTTCCCTGCGCCGCCTGATCAGATAGGGATACTTGAAAAGGTCCTTCCCCTCCTTTGAAAACACCAGATAGCGTATACCTTCGGCGGCATTTGCATCGACCTCCATGTCGGCAAAGATGAAATTCGGGTTTTCCGCCGGAGTAAGCTTCGTCAGTTTCATGCCGCCACCTTCCACCCTGAGCTCCAGTCCGGCTATTTCCGGGCCCTGAATCAGCAGCTGCAGCGGAGTCCTCATCCCGGCCCACCAGCTGAGGGGCTCGACCCTCTGCACCTGGTCTGCGGCGTCAGGCACGCTTTCGGGCACGAACTTCTGTCCGCAGCCGAAAAGTGCCATAGACACCAGCAACACTATCGTCAGCTTTTTCATATTCACCTGTCTATTTTTCAAAGGTATGGGCTTTGGTAACGTGACCTCTGAAAATTATTTGGAAAGTACTAGATAGTCGCCGGGGGCGAGGGTGATCAGCCTGTCTCCTTCGAGCTTTTCGCCCGTAAACACATTGGTGTACTTGCCGTCAAGCTTTATAGTCATGGTGACAGGCTCGGCCTGAAGATTGCGGAAAGGCGCGGCATTGACCTCGCCCTGAGGGCGGTTGTCATTGGCCTCGGCCTGCACGGCAGGAGCCTCCTGAGGCTCTGCGGAGCCGAAGGAAGCAAGGACTATAACCTTGTTGCCCTTCACCTCGCGATGGAATGCCACCCAGCCTTCGGGAGCTTCCCACCAGACAATTTCGCCTCCCCTCTCACCGGCCGCGAGAGCCGGATTATTGTGCTTGAGGTCCACAAGGGCCTTCCAGAAAGCAGTCTGCCCATTGGGGCTCCAGTCCGTTATGGAATCCTTCTCGAAGAAGGCGAGACGGCGGCTCAGGCCTATTTCCTGGCCGGTGTAGATGAGCGGCTGGCCGGCGGGGAGAGTGAAGCAGAGCACGGCGCAGGCGTTTGCCGCGGCACCTTCCCTCTCGAACTCAGTTCCGGCCCAGGAATTCTCATCGTGGTTGGACGTGAACATAAGGCGGAACTGCTCTTTGAAGCGGGCGGCGTCACGTGCAACGTAATCTTTCAGGTCCTGGACACTCTTTCCGCCCTGGGCCAGGCCGTTCAGCAGATGATGCAGTTCCCAGGCATAGTTCGCATCGAAGGTTTCCCTCGGATCGGCGATATTGTCGCGTTCCGCCTCGGCGAGGAGATAGATGTCAGGATAGTCGGCCTTGATTCCGGGAAGGATGCCCTTCCAGAACTCTGCCGGGACGTCGCCGGCAGCATCGCAGCGGAATCCGTCCACTCCCTTGCCGAGCCAGAAGCGCATTGCATCGTCCTGGGCGGCCCATACTTCCCTGCACTCGTAATTGAGGCTGCGGGTATCCGTCCAGTCATACTCCCAGATGGCGTTCCCGTTTTCATCCCTTTCGTAGAACTCGGCAGGCTTTTCGTACATCCAAACATTGTCCGGGGCCGTCTGGTTGGCAACCCAGTCGAGAATCACCTTGAAGCCGAGCCTGTGAGCCTCGGCAACCAGATGCTCGAAATCCTCCATTGTCCCGAATTCGGGATTGACCTTCTTGTAGTCGGCAATCGCATAGTACGAACCGAGAGTGCCTTTACGGCCTTCTACGCCGATTTTATACATCGGCATCAGCCACAGCACGTCCACGCCGAGTTCTTTCAGGCGGGGCAGCTGGCCTTCGAAAGCCTTGAATGTTCCTTCGGGAGTGAACTGGCGGATATTCACCTCATAGACTACGCTGTCGTATGTCCATTCGGGGTGCAGCGCCTCGGGGGCCTTGCCGCAGGCAGCCAGGGCGAGGGCTGCGGAAATAATTACAAGTAGTTTTCTCATTATGCAGTTATTTTGGTTATCAGTGTTCTATGAACCACAATATTAACAAAAAAGCGGCGGAATTCCAATGATTCCGCCGCTTTTTTACTGCCTAAGCTTTTAGAACATGTACTTTATGCCCAGCTGGAGGTACCAGCACTGGCCGTAGGCATGATTGTAGTCGAAGGTACGGCGGGATTTGGATGTATTGAAAAGATCCACCACCTTTCCGTTCGAATTATATTTGGTCGTATAGACAGGCTTTTTGCCGTCCATGTGGTCGAGTACGAGAATCTGGCCTACCGTACCGTAGTTGCCGGTCGTCACATAGTCCGAGAATGTCTTTTCCACGCCCCAGCGGGAGTTTACCAGGTTGAGGGCGTTCCAGAAGTCCGCGCTGAGGCGGATGATGTTCTGCTGGCGGCCGATCTTGAACTTGAAGTCATAGGCATAGCGGAAGTCCAGACGATGCACCATCGGAGCATGGACCGCATAGGCCTCGGCATACTGTCCCTTGTGGGAAGAAAGGTACTTGTCCTGCTCCACGAAGCTCCAGAAGAGATCCCTCTGGTCTTCGGAAACGAAGGCAAGTTCGTTCTTGTCCTTGGGAATATAGACAAGGTCCATGGCGATTCCGTCGCCGTTCACATCGTTCTGATAGCAGTAGCTCAGGCCGCCGGGGACATAACCTTCATAGAAGAGGGAGAAGTGGCTGTTGCCTGGAGACCAGGTCAGGGAGGCCATCACGCGGTGGGGAATCACATACTGGGAATTGTGGAGCTGCATGTAATTGGGGCCGTTGACGGTGGGGATTCCCTGATAGGCGGAAGATGCCGCGCTGCCGGGCATGCCGGTCAGTTCCTTCGAAGCAGTGTAGGTGTAGGAAGCGGTCAGGCGCAGATTCTCAAGCGGGGACATGTCCAGTCCGACAGTCGCGAGATAACCGTAGCCCTTGTCCGTATTGGTGAGCACGAACGCGTCACTGCCATTGAGGACATAATCCTTGACCGTCTTGTTTGCTTCATTCTTGTGGGAAGGATAGATGTAACGATTGTCACCGCCTTCCATCTTCTCAAACTTGGTCGCGTCCTTGATGTCGTAGTTTGTCAGCAGGGTGCCGTTGACGGTTTTGTTGAAAGTGAATTCGCCACTGACGGTGAAGGGGAAGGGCACGGGAATATCATAGTCGATTCCGATGGTGCTCTTCCAGACCTGGGGCATCTTGAACTCACGGTCCACCGCATTGATCTGGTAAGGCAGGACTCCTTCCTTGGGGGCGTCCTTGGGAAATTTATCGGCGGATATTCCGTTCAGCTTGTCCACCAAATCAGAGGGTTTTGTAATCATCTTGCCGGCAAACTGCTTCAGGGCCTCGTCACCGGAGGTAATCATGGCCTGCATCTGGATCATACCGGAGTTGGTGGGCATATTGGTCAGGAACACCAGGGGAAGACGGCCGAGGAAGAGGCCTGTACCGCCACGTACCTTCAGCGAACCGTCGCCGAGTACATCCCAGTTGAAGCCTATGCGGGGAGACACCTGGACCCTGGTTTTCGGCCACAGGCCGACGTCAATTTTCTTGCCGTCAAAGTCCAGCGCCGCAATCTTGGGATTTGCAATGAGGTCATTGTTGTCGAAGATGATTGTATCCAGACGGAGACCAGCTGTGAGTTTGAACTTGTCGGAGATGCTCCATTCATCCTGGGCGTAGGCCGCAAGCTGATGGAAACGCACTTTTGCGGAAGGATTCAGCTGACCGCCGTAACCATAGGTGATACCAACTGATTCGGGAGCTTTCTGCTGGAGGAAATCATCGAGGCTGGCGTAACGGTAATATCCGGTTCCGCTTCGCATATAGGAGTTGTCCGCATACTGGAATTCATAACTAAGACCGGCAGTAAGCTTGTGGGCGCCGAAATTCATGGTCACATCGTCCTTGACGGTTACGACGTGGTTGTGGACCGCGTTGTTATATGAGAACAACTCATGGCCGAACGACAAGTAGGGAGTCATCTTCGAGCCGGTACCCGCGCTGCTGTCCATGATGTCCACGAAGGGGAAGATGTCGCAGTTGGCTTCCCTCCAGTCGTGGATATTGCTGTAGGTGGCGAGCAGCTGGTTGGAGACGTTGTCGCTCAGACGGCTGTTCAGGTCCAGGGAAGCGGAATGAACTTCATTGTGCTGCCAGTAATCGGAACCGTTGAAATACATCGAAGACTCCGATGCGCGGTTGATATAGATTCGCGGCTTGGCGTCGGTGGAGTTGCCGCTGACGGGGTTCGCCTGCTTGTTGCCGGTAAAATTGTACCTCAAGGCCAGATGATGCTTGTCGGTTATGTTCCAGTCGATTCGGGCGAGGAGCTTGAGATTGTTCTCGTTGGAGGAGAAGTTCTTGTAGGAACCCGGATTGAAGCTGTACTGGTCGAGATGCTCTATGACCTTGTCCATATCCTTGTCCAGGGTCCTGGAAATCATCTGGTTCTTGTTGGCTACGCCGTCTGTGGAAACTCTCCAGCGGTTGGTCACCGTGGGAATGATGCTGTACTCGGCATTGACGAAGAAGAAGAGTTTGTTCTTGACGATGGGACCGCCGAAGGTTAGGCCGAAGAGGGTGTTGCGGTCCACAAGGCGGGCGCCCAGATCCTCGTTGGCAACACGGTTGCCGTGCATATTCTCATTGGCATGATAGGCATACGCGCTGCCGTGGAACTCATTGGTACCGGATTTGGTGATGGCGTTCACGCCGCCGCCGATGAAGTTCGTCTGCCTTACGTCGAAGGGAGAAACCACAATCTGGATTTCCTCGATAGCGTCTATTGAAATAGGATTTCCGCCGCCGGGAAGGTCCTCGTTCAGGCCGAAATTGTTGTTGAAATTCGAGCCGTCAACGGTGAAGTTGGTGCTGCGTCCGTCGCTTCCGCCGAAACTCATTCCGTTGCCGCCGTAAGGAGAAATACGGGCGATGTCGGCGATGCTGCGGGTGGTATTGGGAATTGACATGATCTCATCCCTGGAGATATTGGTCGATGCCCCGGTCTTGGTACCGGTGAACTTCGAATCCTTGTCCGCGGTAACGACCACCGCCTCGATCTGCTCGGCATTATCGGCGAGTTTGACGTCGAAGTTGACAGGGTCTCCCAGACTGAGAGTAACGTCGTTATATGTGACCGGCTGGTACCCGAGGCACAGATATTCGATCTTGTAGGGGCCGCCGGCGCGGAGTCCAGTTATGAAATAATGGCCGTCCGCATTTGTGACCACCCCGTAATAGGTCCCTGAAGGAACGTGGGTCGCCACTATGGCCACGCCCGGGACGGGTGCTCCATATATGTCGGTAACCTTGCCGTCAAGCGAAGCCGTGGTCACCTGCGCATAAAGAGAGATTCCTGCAAACAATGTAATGGTTGCGAGGATTAAGCGGTTGAAAATAGACTTCATTTCTGTTTAGTTGTTTTTGCGAATGCGAAGATACTATCTTTATTTGGATTTGGAAAATTAAAAACCGAATGCACGGCGTATATCTTCCACAACATCAAGTTTTTCCCATCCGAAGAACTGTACTTTCTTCCGGCGGGGAGTATCACCGTCGAAGACCGTCACTTCCTGGACATACGGCTCGCGGCCCATGTGGCCGTAGGCGGCAGTGGGGGCATAGATAGGGTTCTTCAGGCCGAAGCGCTCCACTATCTTGGCCGGACGGAGGTCGAAAATCTCCGGGATTCTCTCTGCTATCAGTTCATCGCTGAGGCCCTGGCGGGCTGTTCCGCGCGTGTCCACATAGACACTCACGGGGCGGGCGATGCCGATGGCATAGGAAAGTTGCACGAGCATCTCGTCAGCGACTCCGGCAGCCACCATGTTTTTCGCGATATGACGGGCGGCATAGGCGGCGCTGCGATCGACCTTGGACGGATCCTTGCCGGAGAAGGCGC
>JAFYEM010000050.1 GCA_017544265.1 Bacteroidales bacterium
ACTTTGATTGCAAGAGTCTCTCGCAGGAAGAGTTCGTAAGCCTCACCGACGATGTCGTCCGCTTTCTAAGGCGGAACGGACTTCCTGCCGTCGCCAAGGAAAAAGAGAGTGACGCACTGACGGCTTTCCGTAGGACTATACTGTTCCCACAGTTGCTTTACGACCTGGGATTGTCCCCATACCGGGAGAAGAAGTTCGTGTTGAAGATTGAGGCTCAGGACCAGGGAGTGGATTATCAGCTCGAGATGTTCACCGTGAACAGAGACGGATTCTATTTCAGGATACCTTCACCTTCCGACGCCACGCTGTATGCAATGAAACTTTCCGCCATTCTCCACCGCGGAAAGGGCCGGGATTTCTACGACGCCATGTTTCTTCACCCAAGAAGCGAACCGGATATGAACTATCTTTCACAGCGGGAGGACATTGCGACCGGAGAGGAGCTGAGCCGCCGGATGAAACAGGTATGCGAAAGGACGGATTTCCGTCTCAAAGCACAGGACTTCAAGTACTTGCTGTTTCGTCCGGAAAACGCCTCCCGCATTTTGGACTTCCCCACTCTGTGGGCGACGCGTCAAGGCTAAAAGTGTTTGAGATGCCCCACAATCGGAGAGAAGGAGTTGGCCGATGGGGTAACGTGTGCATGGGCGATGCGCATCCGGACACGAAAAAACCCGCCGAATGGCGGGTTCTTCGTAGCCCGGAGGGGAATCGAACCTCTATTTAAAGTTTAGGAAACTTCCGTTCTATCCGTTGAACTACCGGGCCGGACCCAAAAAAAGCGCTGGATTACTCCGCGCTCTTTTCGATGATCTGACGACCGCGGTAGTAGCCGCACTCAGGGCAGACACGGTGATAAATCACAGTGGCGCCGCAGTTCGGGCAGACGCTGAGGGTAGGAACCGCAGCGTGGTCGTGCGTTCTTCTCTTGTCTCTCCGCTGCTTGGAGAGTTTGTGTTTCGGATGTGCCATAATTACTTATTCTATATTTGTTTATTTTTCGTCAAAAAGTCCTTTCAGCGCAGCGAACGGGCTGTTCGTATCTCCAGCCTCCTCGTCCGCCGGCTCCTGACTCAGAAACCTGACCGTGTCAGGATTGCATTCCCCTTCCGGATGGACCCGCTGCAGGGGCAGCGACAGGCAGATGTAATCGTATATCACCTGACTGAGATCCCATTCGGTCTCCGATGGATCCAGATACAGGATTTCGCGGGAACCTTCCCGCGTTTCCTCTTCGGGAGCGGCCGCCTCACCGAATTCCAACCGGAAAGCGGGATGGGCCTCCACCGGCAACGTCAAGTCTTCCAGACACCGGTCGCAGGCGACCGTTACGCTTCCCCGGATATCCAGGTCCAGGCTGATCGTGTGCCCCGACTTGACGGCACGTGCATCGATCCCGACTGCAGCGTCGAGGATTTCTGCATTGTCAAACTTTTGAAAGAACTTAACTCCTGCCTGCCAGCGGTATTCCCGCTCACCTGCAGCCCATCCATTCAACGGTATGATGTATTCCATCGCCTGAAAACAGATTAAGGGATGCAAAGGTACAAATAATTCTGGAAAAATCAATCTTCCGAACCGGAATTTCTCTTCCGGGACAACGGATCGAGCGTAATCTTGCGCATCCGCATGTGGGTCGGGGTAATCTCCACCAGTTCATCCTCCTGGATGTACTCCAGCGCCTCCTCCAGCGAGAACTTGACGGCCGGAGGCAGGGCGACCTTGTCGTCGGACCCGGAAGCACGCATGTTCGTAAGCTTCTTGGTCTTGCAGATGTTGATGTTCAGGTCGCGCTCGCGGGTGTGTTCGCCCACGACCATCCCGCAGTAGATCTCCTCGCCCGGCTCCACGAAGAAGCGGCCGCGGTCCAGCAGTTTGTTCATCGAATAGGCCACGGCTTCCCCGGTTTCCAGGGAGACGAGCGACCCGTTCGTACGCATCTCGATATCACCCTTGTAGGGCTGATAGTCCTTGAAACGGTGGGCGACGACGGCCTCGCCCTGGGTGGCGGTCAAAAGGTTGGACCGCAGTCCCAGCAGGCCGCGCGTCGGAATCT
>JAFYEM010000051.1 GCA_017544265.1 Bacteroidales bacterium
AGGGCCTGACCGTAACCTGCCTCCTGAAGACCGGTTGCTGGTCAGGCTTTCCTGGTGCTGCCGGCAATTCCGTGTGCATACCTATATCGGCAGCGAGAAATCCCTGCCCTGGCTACTTCAGCAGGTCGGAGGGCTTCTGAGCTTGTTCCCATATACGGGATTCGCAAAGGGAATACATTCTTTGGATCTATCTTCACTCGCGGATGATTCTCGGGCTGTATTCTATTGTCTTTGCGAGCTATTTTTGACCTTGCCGCTTGAGCCGGTGGACTCATCATCTTTCGGCTCTGTTGACGCCAAGAGCTCTTTCGTGAACGGCATCGAGGCGCTTGTGGGTAATGGCCTTGTTATAGCCGTGGCTGTCAACTCAGCGGAGGATTCCAAGGCGACTAAGGACAACTACCTGCTTTCTCCGGAAGTCTGCGGCAAACTGTTCCATGGGCGCGAAGATCTCATTCGACCTACGGTAATTGCCCAGTTTGGGACGTTGATCCCTTGGAAGGGTATCCCTACAAAAGGGCTCATTTTCCCTGATGACCTGCAGGCTCGGCTCCGGCTGATTTCGCGAGCCATCGCCGCGGACAAGTTCGACCAGGTGATTGCTGAACTCACGAAAAATGGCCTGCGCGGGGGCGTGACCGCTCTCCTGTACGGACCGCCCGGCACGGGAAAGACGGAATTCGTCCGCCAGCTGGCGCGGACCACAGGCCGGAACATCCTGCAGGTGGACTGCGCCAAGCTGGATGCCACCTATTATGGCGAGAAGCCGAGGAACATGCGCGACTTTTTCCGCCTTGCCCGGTATGTATCGGCCATATCCTTGTCCGTTCCCGTCGTCTTTGTCGACGAAGCGGACGGACTCTTCGGGCGGCGCGTTCAGGTAGAGAAGGCGATAGATAAGGAGGAGAATACGGCCGTAAACATCATCCTGGAAGAACTGAACTCCTTCAACGGCATTCTGCTTGCGGCTACCAACAACATCGCGAACCTTGATCCGGCCATGAACCGACGTTTCCTCCTGAAGGCAGAGTTCCCGGTCCCTGACATTCCGACCCTTGCCCGCATCTGGCAGTCCAAGCTCCCGTGGCTCACATCCGACGAGGTTGGCATCCTCGCCAAGCGCTTCCCCATGTCCGGGGGCGTGATTGAAAACGTGGTTTCTATATCTCTTCTAGAAAAGATTATAAATGGCCAGAATCCCTCCCTGGACCAGATCTCCCGGCACTGTGAAGAGCAGTCTGACGGTTCTGAAAGAATGACGAAGAAGATAGGATTCTGAAAGTCTCAAAGTCTCATAATCTCAGTAGATAATCGCCTCCCCAGATGCTTTCAGTATAGAAACCTCAAAAAATGAGGGCTTTTTACTATCTCGCCATTTTCTCGCCAAAACCCTCCCTTTCATAGATGAATAAAACACCACAGTCGCTTGATAATCAAACGGATGTGGTGTTTTTCATCGTGCCCAGAGCGGGGCTCGAACCCGCACGTCTTTAAGGGACACTGGATTTTGAGTCCAGCGCGTCTACCAATTCCG
>JAFYEM010000002.1 GCA_017544265.1 Bacteroidales bacterium
GAAGGAGTCAAATATGCAAAGGGACTGCTGTATGATTACCTCATCAACACAGGCGGAAAAATCTTCGTCAACGATGATGACGAAACCCTTCTTGAAATGCTTTCTTCCCGGGGCGGAGAAGGAATAGGATACGGCGCTTCCACAATGCAGGCAAAAGTACTCCCCACGTCCCCGGAAAAGCCTTGGCTGAGAATGCTTGTGGGCAGTGTGGAAATAGACACAAATCTCGTCGGAGCGTACAACTCCGTGAATGTTCTCGCAGCCCTCAAGGTAGCCGCCTTTTTCGGAGTCCCCATTCAGGCTGCCGCAGATGCAGTTTCCGCCTACGTCCCCAAGAACAACCGTTCGCAATTCGTACGCACCGAAAAGAACTATCTGATTGAGGATTACTACAACGCAAATCCTTCCTCCATGGGCGTAGCGCTTGATAATCTTGCGCTTATCGAAGGTCCTAAAGCCGCCCTTCTCGGAGACATGAGGGAACTTGGCGAATACTCCGAAGAAGAACATCGGAAAGTAGTTCAGAGACTGCTTGGAATGGACCTTAAGCGGATATGTCTTGTGGGAGAGGAATTCACCAAGGCTTCAGCGGGAACCAATCTTCTGGCCTTCCCCACCTCCGAAGCCCTTGCCTCCCACCTCCGCGAACACCCCATCCTCGGCTGCACCATCCTCGTAAAAGGCTCCCGCAGCATCCGCATGGAAAAAGTTATTCCTGAGCTGTAAGTCCTTCTGCAGAAGAAAGCGGCTTAGGAGAAATCTTATTGATCACAACCCGGCCGAGGAGGGCGATAAGGTAGCCGAAAAACAGACCATAGGCTGCGCCGACGAGGACATCGCCGGCGTAGTGTTTTCCCATCATTATGCGGGACAGACCCACGAGGGCAGCCCAGGTAAGGGCGCCGCAGAGATAGCCCCTCCACTTAAGCCGGGTGTCGGCCCTGAGCAAGGCCCAGGAGCAGATTGCAAAGCCGAAACTGTTGCAGGAGTGGCCGGAGAAAAAGCCGAAGAAACCGCCACGGAGCTCAGGATAATGCAGTCCCCCTTCGATCATAGAAGTAGTATAGCAGGGACGGAGCCGGGCAATGGTATGTTTGATGAGATTGGAAGTCTGGTCCATGAAAACGACCATGACGACGCAGGTCAGTATGGCAACCAGTCCCCTCTTCCAGCCAAGCCGCCATATAAATATTCCGGCAATCAGGGCGTAGGCCGGATACCAGACCGAACTCTCCGAAACAAAGAGCCAGAACCGGTCGGAGGCCGCGGTGTGGAACTGGTTGATAAACAGCGTAAGAGCCTGGTCTATTTCAATCAATCCGTCAAGACTCATCCCTGCAGCGCCCTCCACAGCGCCTCCTTCAGTTCTTCAAGACCTATACCGGCCACGGAGGAGATAAAGACACAGGGAATATCAGAAGGAAGAGTCTTCTCTATCCGGGCGCGGCGGCGTGAATCCGCAAGGTCGCATTTGGTCACCGCAAGCACCCTGTCCTTTACCATAAGTTCAGGATTGTAGAGCCTGAGTTCATCCAGCAGAATCTGGTAGCTCTTCGCAATATCCTTTTCCTCGCAGGAAACCATGAAAAGAAGCACGGAATTACGCTCGATATGACGCAAAAAACGCGTACCGATACCCTTCCCTTCATGCGCGCCCTCAATAATACCGGGGATGTCCGCCATCACGAACGAACGGTCGTCATAGTAGCGGACAATGCCGAGATTCGGTTCCAGCGTCGTGAATGCGTAAGAGGCAATCTTCGGCTTAGCCGAAGTTATAGACGCAAGTAATGTCGATTTACCCGCGTTGGGAAAGCCCACCAAGCCCACGTCAGCGAGCACTTTCAGCTCCAGTATGAACCAGCCCTCGACGCCTTCTTCACCCGGCTGGGCGAAACGCGGAGTCTGCTGGGTCGCGCTTTTGAAATGGTTGTTTCCATAGCCCCCGCGGCCGCCGCGGCAGAGGATATATTCCTGCGCAGGCTCAATCAGTTCAGTTATCTGCTCCCCCGTTTCAGCATCTTTGACAACCGTCCCCACGGGTACGTCCAGAATGATATCGGCCCCGTTTTTCCCTTTCCTGAGTCCGAAACTTCCGGCCTCGCCGGCATCGGCCTTCACGACCTTGCGGTAACGAAGATGGATAAGCGTCCATTTCTGCGGATCTGCACGCAGTATGATATGGCCGCCACGTCCCCCGTCGCCGCCGTCCGGTCCGCCCTTGGGCACATATTTAGCCCTGTGCAGGTGAGCCGAACCAGCTCCTCCGTGCCCGCTGGCACAGAAAATCTTTACAAAATCGATGAAATTACTCTCGGCCATGGCTCCAATTCTGACTATAACGGAGCAAATATAATGTTTTTTTAACTATCTTCGCGGTATGGACAGAAAGATTCTTTGCATCGTGCTTTGCCTGCTTCCCATCCTCGCTCAGGCACAGGAGCAGAATTACTCTGAAAAGAAGCACCATTTTATAGAAATGTTCCGGCCGCTTTACCTTACGACCGGTCTTCCGCTAACGGAAAAGCCCAGTTGGGACAACTCCGACGTAAAGTTCCAGCTGAGTTTCGAAATTCCCCTCTGGAGAGATATAAAAGGCAGCGGAATAGACATTCTGGTATCCTATACTCAGATTTCCATCTGGAATTTCTATGCCCATTCCAGCCCCTTTTTCGACAACACGTACATTCCCGGTATCTATATGAGAAAGGTATGGCGTGAGGATGACGGCTTTCCGCTGAGGACTATCATAGCCGGCGCAGAGCACCGTTCCAACGGCCGCGACGATGCGTATTCCAGAAGTCTCAACTACGCCCTTGTGGGGTATTCGCGTTCATATCGCAGCGGACTAGTCCTGCAGGCAAATCTCAGAATCGGCCCGGGCTGGTGGGGAGACGTCCTGAACTGGGAACTTCCGCTTAAATACTATGGTCTCCTGCAGATGAGCGCCACCTACACCACCCCGTCCAGAGCTTGGGAATTCGTGGTGTCGGCTTCCCCGCTCTGGAACAGAAGCATAGCCAATGTCAATGCCGAAATTGCCCGCCGCATCGGCCGCAAGCACAACAATCCATACGTCTTCATCCAGTTCCACTACGGCTACGACGAAGCCTTGCGTGAATGCATGGACTCCTACGGCCCCGTAATCGAAGAAGACGGTAAGGTTCCATGCCTCTACGGCACACCCGTCCCGCCCCGTGCAATGCTCCGCTTCGGCATCCTCATCACTCCCCACTCCACTCTCAGGGGCAACTTATAATTATTTTTTGTATCTTTGTGGATTCGTGTATAGAACTTGAACGAAATGAAGAAAATTCTTGCTGTTATCGCTGTTCTTGCCGCGGCCGTCTCCTGCGGCACCGGTGCCGGAAAAAGTGAATTGTCCAAAAAAATCGACGACTACCAGGTCGTAAAAATAGCTACCCCGGACCTCTCCGGAATATCTGAAAACGGACAGGAAGTACTCAGGCTGTACCGCTGGGCCGCAGATGAGGCAAACCGAATCTACTGGAAGCAGATGACCGGAAGCGACAAATTCCTCGACGCAGTTGAAGACCCTGATGAAAAACTCTATGCGTCCATAAACTACGGTCCCTGGGACCGCTTCGACGGCAAACCCTTCATCGAAGGCTATTCAGAGCGTCCCCGGGGAGCCGGCCTGTATCCCTCAGACATGACTGAAGAAGAATTCCAGGCGCTGGAAGACCCCGCCAAGAATTCCCCTTACACAATGATAGTACGCAGCGAGGACGGTTCCCTCAAAGCCGTACCTTACCATAACTATTTCGAAGAAAACATCCAGAAGATATGTTCCTATCTGGAGAGCGCCGCCAACCTTACAATCAAGCCCTCCGTGAGGGAGTACCTCCTGAAGAGAATCGAAGCCCTGAGAAGCGACGAATACTACGAGAGCGACCTCGCCTGGATGGATATGGTCGATTCCAAGATGGACCTCATCATAGGCCCTGTGGACACCAAGGACGACGACCTTATGGGCGTAAAGAAATCCTACGGAGCTTTCGTACTGCTTAAGCAGCTTGCCCTGACCGAGGAAATAGACCGTCTGACCGACATGATTCCGGAACTTCAGGCTTCCCTGCCCTGCCCCGAAGAGTACAAAGTATTCACCCCCGGAGAAGAATCCGACATCTATGCCTATGACGCCCTCTACTATGCCGGCTGCTACAACGCCGGAATCAAGGTCATCGCCGTCAATCTTCCCTCAGATGAAAGAGTCCAGGCCGAAAAAGGCACGAGGACAGTGCTGCTGCACAATATCATAGACGAGAAATTCAACCGTATAGTCTTCCCCACCGGAAGGAAACTGCTCACCAATGACGGCGCCGCCCACCTCAGCAGCGACGCGTTCTTCTGGAACACTGTTTTCCGCGAAGTAGCCCACGGACTCGGCGTGAAAGAGACCGTGAACGGCCGCGGCAGCGTCAGCGAGGCCCTTTCCGACAAGGCCCTTTTCATAGAAAAGATCAAGGGCTATGCTGTCGGCCTTTATCTGTGCTGCAACCTTCTGGATGCCCATAAACTCAGCGGAATAGTCACTAAAGAAGACGCCCTGGCGACTTTCTTCGCATCCCTGACCAGAAGCGAACGCTTCGGTGAAAACTCCGCTCTGGGCAAAGCCAACATAGCACTCTTCAATTACCTGGTCGCGGAAGGCGCATTCGTCAGGACGGAGAGCGGCCGCTACGTAATTGACTACGCCAAAGAGCAGGAAGGCATCCGTAAACTCGCTTCCCTGGTACTGACCATCCAGGCCACCGGAGACATAGAGGCTGCAAGCAAACTTGAAACTGACTACGGCCACCTGAGCGCCGCATTCCGTGAAGACCTGAGGGAAATCCGTCTGGAAGGGATTCCCGCGGACTTTAGATTCGAGTTCTGATGTACGATCTCTTCTTTACCCAGGGCGTCGCCCACACCATCCTGGTCCTGTGTTTTGTGATAGGCACCGGACTTTACCTCAGCCGTTTCAAAGTCAAAGGTATATCCCTGGGCTCCACCTGGATTATCTTTGCAGGCATACTGGTGAGTCATTTCGGCTTCACCGCCGACGACGCCACACTGCATTTCGTAAAGGAATTCGGCCTGATTCTCTTCGTTTTTTCCATTGGCCTGCAGGTCGGTCCCGGCTTCTTCCACTCACTCAGGGCAGGCGGCGTGAAAATGAACCTTCTCGCGGCGCTTAACGTCCTTCTCGCATGCGGGCTGACCATACTCCTCGCGAAACTGACGACCACCGACCTGAAAACCATGGTCGGCGTCATGTCCGGCGCCGTGACCAACACGCCCGGACTCGGTTCCGCCCAGCAGACCCTTGTCGATGTCTGTACCGCCACCGGCTCGTCGATCCAGGAAGCCTCCTCCGAGGCACACGCTCTTGCGAGCGGCTACGCCGTGGCCTATCCAATCGGCGTCATCGGCGCCATCGCCGTGGTCCTGCTGATGAGGGCGGTATTCAGAATAGACCCCGGCAAAGAACTTGAAATACTGGATACCGGGAACAAGGAAAACGCCCGCAGGATGCACGTCGCCGTGGAGAATCCCGCGATATTCGGCCAGAAGATCACCAAGGTCCTGTCGGACTTCGGGAAGCATAATTTCGTCGTTTCGAGGATAATGCACGATGGTGTGATCTCCTTCCCCGAGGCCGATACGGTGCTTTACGAAGGCGACCGGCTGCTTATTGTCACCTATCCCGCTGAAGTGGACAAAATCCGGATTCTCTTCGGAGAAGAGGTCCCCATGCACGTGCAGGACTGGGTCGAAAAAGACCACAACGTGGCAACCCGCAGAATAGTTGTCACCAAGTCTTCCCTGACCGGAAAAACCCTCCGCCAGCTGTCTTTCCGAAGCGCCTACGGAGTCAATGTGACCCGCGTCGTAAGAGCCGGCGTGGAACTCGTAGCCTCCCCTGAACTCTTTATCCAGATGGGCGACGGACTGGTCTGCGTGGGTCCGGAAAAGAATATCAACCACCTTGCCGGCGTAGTAGGAAACTCTGCAGAAGAGCTCAACAAGCCCAATCTGGTGCCGATTTTCCTCGGAATAGTCATTGGGGTGATTTTCGGGTCCATCCCGATCCGCTTCCCCGGCATCCCGCAGGCGGTACGGCTCGGCCTTGCCGGAGGTCCGCTCATCATAGCAATACTTCTCGGACATTTCGGCCCGAAGCACAAGATAACCACCTACACCACTGCCAGTGCAAATCTGATGATACGCGAAATCGGCATATCGCTCTTCCTCGCGGCAGTCGGCCTCGGAGCCGGACGCAGTTTTGTCAGCAGCATAGTCAACGGCGGATACTGGTGGATACTCTACGGTGCTGCTATCACCATGATTCCTCCGGCAATTACCTTCCTGGTGGCGAGGCTCGCGGCAAAACTGAATTTTTACCAGATATGCGGCCTGCTTTCCGGTTCCATGACATCTCCGCCCCTGCTTTCGTTCTCGCAGGGAATGTATTCCAGCGACAGCGTTTCCGTCTATTACGCGACGGTCTATCCCCTGTCGATGTTCCTCCGGGTGATCATGGCCCAGATTCTTATTCTCATCGCAATGGCATAGACAGCTATGGGGAAACTGTATGACATGCTCCGCGAGGACTACCGCCTCAGGGAAGGCCTCAAGACCTGCATAAACTGCGGGACATGCACTGCCATCTGCCCTGCCGCCGAATTCTACCGCTACGACCCGAGGAAAATCGTGGATACAGTGCAGAGGGGAAATGACGACGAAATCGAGGCCCTGCTGAAAAGCGACACCATCTGGTACTGCGGGGAATGTATGTCCTGCGTCACCCGCTGCCCCAGGAAAAACGGAGCAGGCCTCGTCATAATGGCCCTTCGCAACCTTTCCATAAAACTCGGCTATTTCACCGAATCCGAGAAAGGCAGGCAGGTGTGGCCGCTGACCAAAGCGCTGAATTACAATGTGCTGAACCTTGGATACTGCGTCCATCCCAGCACCTTCGCCCATAAGGACCACCCCGAATCAGGACCCGTTTTCGAATGGGTGCTCGCCCACAAGGAAGATGTCTATTCCCGGCTCGGCGCCAACTATGGCGGCGAGGGCCCCGGAATCCTCCGCAGGATTCCCCAGAAGGACCTGGACGAGCTTAAAGCCATATACGATGTTACCGGAGGGACCGAAAGGCTGGAGGCGGTGGAGAAGTTCTCGCGCATGAAAGCCGAAGAAATGGGCATGAGCATTGAGGAATACACCGAATATACCTTTGAGCATTGCTCCAAAGGACATTTCAACAATGAAGAGCAATGATCTATCAGGGTAAACAGAAAATCTGGTCCGACTACCAGAAAGAGATTCCGGATGACCACTGGTTCTATGTGCGCAGCTGCATACGCCAGAATTTCTTCCCGGCCAGCGAAAAATATTTCCTGGGAATCTGCCGCGACATGCTCGGAAAAGACATCTATGAAACCGAGCACCACACTACCTGCGGAGGCATCGCATACCACAGCGACACCATACCCCAGGAAACCGCCATGACAATAGTCGCCCGCCAGTTCGCCCTCATGACGGAGGCCGGATACGAGAACCTGGTCGCATCCTGCATCACCTCCTTCGGGAACTACACCGAAACGCTCGAGACATGGCACGAATTTCCCGAACTCGAGGAGCGTATAAGGGAGAATCTCTGGAAGGCATGCCGCAGGGAGTTCAAGAAGCCCAGGTATGTCGCCCATGCAAGTGATCTCATTTACAAATTCCGCGGAGAAATTGCCGCAAGGGCTAAATACCAGCTGGTGGACAGGGAAAGCGGCGAACCCCTGCGGGTGGTGGAGCATATCGGCTGCCACTATTCCAAAATGTTCCCGCACAAGGGCGTCGGCGGAGCCGAGTACCCCTGCGTTCTGAGCGGCATGGCCGAGGCCTGGGGCGGGAAGGTCATAGACTATCCTGAAAGACGGCATTGCTGCGGCTTCGGATTCCGGCAGTATCTGGTTAAGGCCAACCGCGGCTACAGCGTCTCCAACACCCATAAAAAGTTCGAGTCCATGGAGCCGTTCCACCCGGACCTTATCATAACCAACTGCCCCGGCTGCCCGTATTTCCTGGACAGGTGGCAGTATGTGATATCCGAGATGACAGGCAAGACCTACGGGGAGAACGGCTACGGGATTCCCGTGCTTACTTATGAGGAACTAGCCGGACTCGTACTGGGAATCGACCCCTGGGACCTCGGGCTTCAGATTCACCAGGTCGCGGTGGAACCCCTTCTCAACAAGATGGGAGTGCCATACGACCCTGAAACCAAGTACCTCGGACTCGACAGGAAAGATATAATGAAACCGGGACTCCCGACATTTCTGAAATGCTGCTGATATGGCAAAGAAACTGAGAAAAAAGTATATTTCATCCGGCCCCATGCCAGTTCCAAAGTGGGAAAACGTGCTTGTGGTCGGAGCCGGAATCGCAGGTCTGGAGGCCGCCAGCCAGCTGCTCTCTCTTGGTTATAAGGTCACCCTAATAGACAAGGCATCCTACGCCGGGGGCCATGTGGCTTCATGGCACAAGCTGTTCCCCGACAGGACTGACGCTTCCTCCGTCATAACCGGACTACTTTCCTCCATAGCCGGGGCGACGCTGCTGCTGAGCACCGAGATTCTTTCAGTGCACCGGCTTGGAGAAGGTTTCGCGGTTGTACTTTCAGGAGGAGAGACTCTGTATTTCAAGGCCATTCTGCTTGCTACCGGTTTTTCCCTCTTCCCTGCCGAGAAAAAAGAGGAATACGGATACGGAGTTTATAACCAGGTTATTACAAACAGTGACCTGGAGCAATGGTTCAATGAAGGAAATGACCCCCGCATAAATGACAGGAAGATTAGTTCAGTGGGCTTCGTACACTGCGTAGGCTCCCGTGACATCAAAGCCGGAAATCCCCAGTGCTCCAAAGTATGCTGCATAACTGCTGTCAAACAGGCCATAGAAATAAAGCAGCACTTCCCGGATGCCGAGGTCTGGTGCTTCTACATGGACCTTCGCCTCTTCGGCAAAAAATATGAAGATTTCTATATCTCCGCGCAGAAAGACTATGGAATCCATTTCATCCGCGGCCGTGTTTCCGAGGTTTCCGAAGCCATAGACGGCGAAGTCATAGTCAAGGCCGAAGATACACTGAACGGCCGCCCGGTTAAGATAAAACTCAGTCTTCTGGTGCTGATGGCCGGAATCATATCAAGGAACGACATCCAGCCGCTCGCCGAGGACTTGTCCGTAATGATGGACAGCGACGGATTCCTGCTGAGCCGCGACAATATCACCGGGATAACCCGTTCGCAGCGCCCCGGAATTTTCTACGCCGGCACATGCACAGGCCCGAAGACCATCCCCGAAAGCCTCGCGGAAGCCCGCAGCGCCGCAATAGACATACATAATTATCTGCGCGGCCTATGATTCCCTTCGGCTTCTCGCTTTCCCCGAGTTCAGTGACCGACCTGGACAAGGTCGATACGAGGCGTTACCGCGAACTGCTCCGCCTGGAGCCCGGCGCGGCGACATGTATCGGCTGCGGCAGCTGCTCTGCGACCTGCACGAGCTCGGCGTGGACCGGGATGAGCGTGAGGAAAGTCATACTCGGGCTACAGAGAGGACGGGACGTGGAAGTTGACGCGATGCTGCGGGGCTGCATGCTCTGCGGCAAATGCACCATGGTTTGCCCCAGAGGCATAAATACCCGCAACCTTATACTTGCGGCCATGAGAATCTCGAAGGAGGATGGGAAATGACAGAGAGAATTCCGGGCGCATTCCATCCCTTCGTCATTCCCTTCCTTGCCGGAATGCTTTTCGTGCTGGGCTACTGCCTTGTGGGAATGGTCAGGGTCACCCTGGAACTCCCCAGGGAGGACCGCCGCAGATTCCTGCTTTCTCTGATAACCCCGCGAACCCTCTGGAAGAATATAAAGGATATATTCCTAAACTGCCTGATTCATGTAAATCTCTGGAAGAGGAACAAGAACCTCGGATTCATGCATTCGAGCATTGCATTCGGCTGGTTTATGATCATCCTGCTGGGGCATATAGAGGTCGCCCTTTTCCTTCCCCACCGCATCCGCTTCTTCTACTACCCTATTTTCTTCAACTTTTTCGTGGCCGAAGCCGATGCCACCATCAAAGGCTCCGTGATGATGTTCCTGATGGACTTTTTCCTGCTGATAATCCTCATCGGAATCGCAATGGCCATGGTAAAGCGCATCCGTTCCCGCTGGTTCGGAATGAGGCGAACCACGAGACTCAGCCTTCTGGACAGCATAGGCCTGTATTCCCTTTGGGCGATTTTCCCCCTGCGGCTGCTCGCCGAGAGCTTCACTGCCCATATCAGCGGAGGCAGTTTCCTGACAATACCAATGAACTGGCTCTTCCACCAGTTCCTGACCACTGAATACCATATTCTTCCGACCTGGTGGGCCTATTCCATAGCCCTCGGCGTTTTCATGTGCGTACTCCCGTTCACCCGCTACATGCACATCCCTGCGGAAATGCTTCTGATTCCCATGCGCAACGCCGGTATCCGCGTCCGCCATCCCCGGAAGGGCTTCGCAAAGCTGGAATACTATTCCTGCCCGGGCTGCGGCGTCTGCATAGACGCCTGCCCTATGAGCGTCAAAAAGGAGAATCTGAAAGACTGCACTGTCTATCTGAACCGCCAGCTGCGCCGCGGCAACGAACGCCGCATCGCCGAGATCAGCGACAAATGCCTGCTCTGCGGAAAGTGCACAGCCGTCTGCCAGGTCGGCGTGGAAGGGCCTGAGCTGCGCGTAGCTCAGAGGGAGCGCCGCCGCTACGCCATAGACCCGGACTATTCGACAGTCCGCCCGGAGGTGAAAGGCGGATCGAAAGTCCTCTATTTCGCCGGCTGCATGACGCATCTGACTCCGTCTGTCAAAAGCGCGCTCAGTTCTGTCCTTGAAACTGCCGGAGTAGAGTTCAGCACCATGGACCCCGACGGCGGAATATGCTGCGGAAGGCCGCTCATGATGGCCGGGCGCAAAGAGGCCGCGGATGCACTGATAGAGAAAAACCGCGAACTTATACTTGGCAGCGGCTGCGACACGCTTCTGCTTAGCTGCCCCATCTGCTACAGGGTTTTCCGCGACAGCTATGACCTCCCCGGCATACGCGTGGTCCACCATTCCGTCTATATGGACGAGCTGCTGCGGGAAGGACGGCTCAAGATCAACCGCGGCTATGAATGCTATGTCTATCACGATCCCTGCGAACTCGGACGCGGCTGCGGAATCTACGACCAACCCCGCCATCTTCTCGCTTCTGCAGGCGAACTGGTGGAAGCGAAGAAGAACCGCGCCGAAAGCATCTGCTGCGGAGGCTCCCTGGGAAGCCTCTCTCTGTCTTTCGAAAAGCGGCGGGACATCACCCTGGCCTCGCTGAGGAATCTGACCGACACTGAAGCCGACGCCGTGGTCACGGCCTGCCCCCTGTGCAAGAGCACCTACGGCCGTTACAGCGACGATACTCCGGTAATGGACATAGCGGAAGTAATGCAGCATAAAATTTTGCTTTACGAGAATCACGAATAGAGTATTTTTATTATATTTGTGGTTGTAACCCAAACCATTCTAACCTAATTTATTTCTAAACTATGGCTTACACAGAAACAACCCGCACGAGCTACGGCCAGAGGGTCGGGAACTCGTTTAAAGGTATCGGTGCAGGTATCCTTATGTTCCTCGCAGGTACAGTCCTCCTTTGGTGGAATGAAGGCCGCACTGTCAAGACCACCAGGATGCTCAAAGAAGCGCAGAGCAAATGCGTAGAGTTGGAAGACATCACCTCTGTGAATCCTGACTTCAACGGCAAACTGGTCCATGCCACCGGCTTTGCCGACACAAAGGAAATTCTCGAAGACCCTGAGTACGGCATTTCTGTCAATGCCATCCAGCTCAGCCGCGACGTAGAGTACTACCAGTGGGTGGAGCATGCCCATTCTGAGACCAAAGACAAGGTCGGCGGCGCACAGGAAACCGTGACCACCTACACCTATGAAAAAGAGTGGGTCTCCTCTCCTGTCAATTCCAATGACTTCAAGGATCCTGATTATCGCGGCCTCAACTCCGTCAAGAAGGAAGTCGAAGCCTGGAAACACTACGCTTCCGAGGTCTCCTTCGGAGCATACAAGCTCAACAAATCCCAGATCCAGTCCATCAGCGGTGACGAACCCATCCAGTCCTTCTATATCGGCGACGAGACAAAGGCTCCTGAAATCGGCGATGTGCGCGTCAGGTTCTCCTGCGTGCGTCCTGCCGACATCACTGTCATCTCACAGGTCAAGGGAAACACTTTCGAGGCCTTCACTGCCAAGAACGGCTACACTTATTCCACCGTCAACATGGGCATCCTCTCCGCTGACGAAGTCTTCACCAGCGACCACCAGTCCAACAAATTCCTCGCCTGGATCCTTCGTCTGCTCGGCTTCCTGCTCGTAATGTTCGGCCTCAGGAACGTATTCAACTTCATAGAGACCCTGCTCAAGGTGCTCCCGTTCCTGGCGAATATCATCGGCTGGGGCGTGAACCTTGTCTGCGGCCTGATCGCCTTCGTGTGGTCACTGCTGATCATCGCTCTCGCATGGCTCTTCTACAGGCCTCTGCTTTCCATCTGCCTGCTTGTCGTGGCCGGCGCCGCGATATGGTACTTCGCCAAGAAGGGCAAGGAGAAGAAGGCAGCCGAGGCTGCAGCAGCTCCTGCAGAGACTCCTGCGCAGTAGTATATCTGCTGTCTGCATTTCCCTGGCCGGGTACCCTGAAGGTCCCGGCCATTTTTTTGCATATTTTGCTCATTATTCATATATTTGTATGATGTACTGAAGAAGAAGAATAATGATGAACAAGACTTCGTATTTTTTGCTGCCGGGGCTCATCCTCCTTCTTTTCTCCTGCTCCGGCGGGGGTTCATCCTCCGCTGAACAAAGAATTCCCCAGCCACGCACGACAGTCTGGGAAGAAGTTCTCTCCGACCCGATGAAGGCACGGGGGCAGGACAATCTCTATGACTTTTCTCCGAAGCAGAGTACTCCTGCCCCGAAAGGTTACGAGGCCACCTACATCAGCCATTACGGCCGCCACGGTTCCCGTTTCGCATACTCGGCGAAAGTCTATTCCGTAATTCTCGACATGCTTCAGGAAGCCCTGGAAGAGGACAATATCACTCCACGCGGAGAGATTCTTCTCGGACAGCTTCAGAAGCTATGGGAGGAAGGCCGGTACCAGGTCGGGGATCTAACGCCACTGGGCTGGAAGCAACACGTGGAAATTGCCCGCACCATGGCCGAATCCTTTCCGGCTGCTTTTGTCAAAGGCAGCAAGGTAGATGCCTGCTCCTCCCCCGCAAACCGGGCCATGGTCAGCATGACAGCATTTCTGACAAGTCTTTCGAGGGTCGCTCCGAAGACTGAAATCTATGCCCACCAGAGCATAATGGACACGCAGGCGACCAGGCCGAACCTGGGTCCAAATCCTTTCCGCTTCAAAGGCCCTGACATTCCTTTCCCATATCCCGAGTCCAATGAAGAATTCCTGATGCGCAAATATCCTGACTGCGCTTCCTCGCTTGGGACACTGTTCAAAGATCCTATTGCCGCAATCGGCGAAAGAGATACCTACAAAACACTTTTTTACTACTACCTGCTGGTCTGCGGTACAGTGAGTCTCCCGGATGACATCCATATTGACGTGGATGACCTGCTGACTCCGGAGCAGGCTGCCCTGCTTTGGGAAGTCTTCAACCTGGAATCTTTCCGTGAGTACTACGCATATCTGACTTCATGCAGCTCGGTTCTGCAAGATATGATAGAAAAGGCTGACGCAAGACTCGAGTGCGGCTCACGCGGAGCGGACCTGCGTTTCGGCCACGACCATGTGGTGCTTCCCCTTCTGATGATTATGGACCTGGACGGTTTCGGGCACTTCCCCTCTACTGTGGATGAACTCCCTCTGTGGTTCCAGAATTTCCGTTCCGTCATGGGCGCAAACATACAGATGGTATTCTATACTCCCAAAAGCGGCAGAGAGGGCGTCACCCTCGTGAAATTCCTCGTCAACGGCGAAGAGGCCCTGCTCGGGAATGTTCCCCCAGCGTCCGGTCCCTACTATTACTGGGACGAAGCCAGGGAGTGGATGACATCCAGGATAGACAGTTTTGTAACTGAAGAATAGACAAAATACATCAATTAACAAAATAAAAGGATGAAAAAATTCTACACCTTTCTTGCAGCGCTTGCGCTCGCAGTCAGCGCTTTCGCTCAATCCCCGCAGGAAGCTATGATGATGCCCCTGCCCAATGATCCTGCCATACGCATCGGACATCTGGACAACGGGCTCACATACTACATCCGCCACAATGACAAACCCGCCTCGAGGGCCGAGTTCTATCTTGCCACCAATGTCGGAGCCGTTCAGGAAGAACAGCCTTCCCAGGACGGTCTCGCCCACTTCCTCGAGCACATGTGCTTCAACGGAACTGTCCACTTCCCGGACAAGGGCATTCTCGATTATCTCCGCTCGATCGGCGCCGAGTTCGGAAGGAACATAAACGCATCGACAGGCTTTGAAGAGACCCAGTACATGCTCAACAATATTCCCGTCGAGCGTGAAAGCGTTGTGGATACCTGCCTTATGATTCTTTGCGACTATGCTCACTTCGTAGTCAACGACCCCGCCGAAATTGATAAGGAAAGAGGCGTCATCATCGAGGAGCGCCGTCAGAGAAGGGATGCCAGCTGGAGAAGCATGGAGGCTGCCCTTCCCTACTATTTCCGCGGCACCAAGATGGCGAATGTCACCCTCATCGGCACCCAGGAGCATCTGGAGACTTTCAAGCCCGAGAGCCTCGTGAGTTTCTACCGCACCTGGTACCATCCTGACATGCAGGCGGTAGTGGTTGTCGGCGACATCGACGTGGACCGCACCGAGAAGAAAATCCAGGAGATTTTCTCCCAGATTCCAGCCGAACCCAACCCCAAACCCAAGGATATCCTTTCCCTGCCCGGAAATTCCGAACCCATCGTGGGAATTTACACCGACCCCGAGCTCACCAATCCCGAGATCAGCCTTGCATGGACCAGCGCAGCTGCCCCGGAGGCCTATAACGCCAGCATAATGGGCAAGATGCAGAATACCATCAAACAACTTGTCGCAAGCATAATGAGAGAGCGTTTCGAGGACATCACCTCGGATCCCCAGTCACCCTATCTCGGCGGTTCGCTTTTCATCTCTTCTCTTATTTATGAAGATATAGACGCCGTCATGGCCGATGTCAACCTCAAGCAGGACAACATCCTCGGAGGTCTTGAGGCTTTCTACACCGAGGTCGAAAAGATGAAACGCTTCGGCTTCTCCGAAGACGAGGTGGACAGGGCCAAGACCAACCTCCTTACCCGCTACCAGAACGCTGCAGAAAAGGCATCCACCCGCAAGAATCCCGAATTCGTGCGTCCTATTCTCTCGAATTTCTTCGACAAGTATCCCATCCTTGACCCTGAGACCGACTATGAGCTGATGAAGCAGCTGCTTCCGAATATCAACAGCCAGATTCTCAATATGATTGCAGCCCAGCTCATCACCGACGAGAACCTGCTCATCCTCTACAACGGTCCTGAGAAAGAGGGCATCGCTACTCCTTCCGAGGCAGAACTGCTCGCCGTAGTGAACAAAGTCAAGGCGGCCGAAATCAAGCCCAACGCTTCCGCCGCAGTTGCTTCCGAGTTCCTCGACGCATCCAAGCTCAAAGGCAGCAAGATCAAGAAGATCGGCACCGCAGTTTACGGTTCCACCGAATGGATTCTCGCTAACGGAGTGCGTGTACTCGTACTTCCCACCAAGCACACCAAGGACCAGATTCTCTTCGATATCTTCAAGGACGGCGGACGCAGCCTCATCGAGACTGCCGACCTGGACACCTTCGATGACAGCGTCTGGGGCCTGTACCTCAATAATACCGGTGTGGCAGGATTCTCCGGCACCGAAGTCTCCAAGATGCTCACCGGAAAGAGCCTGAGGGTCAATCCCTACATTTCCAACCTCGAGCACGGAGTCAGCGGAAACAGCACCGTACGCGATTTCGAGACTGCCCTGCAGCTTGTCTATCTGTACTTCACCTCCCCTCGTTTCGACGAGAAGGAATGGTCGAACGGCATAGAGCAGCTCCGCGCCTACCTGCCCAACTACATCAGCCTGCCCGACTACAAGTTCTCCGAGCAGCTTACCTCCACTATTTACGGCAACAATCCTCGCCGCAAGGTAGTCTCCATGGAGACACTTGACAAAGCCTCCCTGAAGACCCTCGAAAAAGTCTATCGCAATCTCTTCAAGGACGCAGCCGGCGCTACCCTGACCATAGTCGGCGACGTGGACTTGGAAGCCATCAAGCCGCTCATCCAGAAATACATCGGCTCGCTGCCTAAGGGAAAGAAAGCCCTGAAGTGGAACGACCGCAAAGAGTATTTCGTGGACGGCCCTGTCCAGAATGTTTTCACTGCCGACATGCAGACTCCGAAGAGCACGACCATTCAGCTCTATCACGCCCTCACTCCATGGACTCCCGAAACCAAAGCTGCTCTGGATGCGGCCAAGTACATCCTCGACATCCGTTACACCAACTCGCTGCGCGAGGATGAAGGCGGTACCTACGGAGCCGGCGTAGCAGCCAGGATGATGCGCCGCCCGAGGCAGGAAGCCCTCGTCCAGGTCTATTTCGACAGCAAACCCGCCCTCTGCGACCGTCTCCGCGAGCTTGCAGTTCAGGGTATCGAGGACCTTGCCGCCAACGGTCCTACCGCAGATGAAACCTCCCAGGCGATTCTCAACCTGTCCAAGAACATTCCTGAAAGAAGGGTGACCAACAATTACTGGAAGGAATGCCTTGAAAGCTGGATTATCTACGGCACGGATGACGATGCTACCCGTGAGGCTGCGATCCAGTCCCTCACACCCGAGAGCATCCGCAAAACAGTGGCGGACATGCTTTCCTCAGGCAACCGCATCGAAGTTGTTATGAAACCTGCCAAGACTGCCGAAGCCGAATAGCGCTTCGCCGCAAGTCATTCAAACCGAAGGGGGTCACATAAACAGTGACCCTCTTTTCGTATCTTTCATCCAGCCTCTGTGCCAGATGAATTGCAGGAAGACTGCCTCTGGCGGAACTCCGTTCGCTTCGCTCACTCCGGCCCCTCCCATCGCCATCTTCGTCATCACTGCACGATAACTCGCTGTCGACGGGCCCCGCCCCCTGCCCGTGTCCGGGGGTGGACACGTCCTCCAGAGGCAGTCTTCCTGCAGTTGATTTAAGACTACGACAGACATTCTAACACCAAATGGCAGAAGCTCTCCCCATTTTCTTTGAGGGAATGCGAGTTGTTTTTACAAAAGGTTATAGTCTAGCTCAAAACATTGACAGCGTATTCTTCTCCAAGGAACGTATTCTTGGAGGAGGCAAAGATAGAAATTCCCAAGATTTTCAACAAATAATTCCCAAAATTTTCAATCATACGCAAATCTATCCATCGAAAATGTGATTTTAGCCCAATTATTACTGTCGAAAATGTGATAATTGAATGTTAATCTGAATTACGCATATAAGGATTATGTCGCTTTACTTTGCTTGGTTCACTGTTTTTGCTACATTTGCAGCACGATAAACCCCGTGATTTGAAAGATGAAAAGAGAAGTTGACCCAAAAGAAACCACGCGTGCCCAGGCATTTGAGTTATGGATGAAGGCGCCCAATCCTATGGTGACCTTCTTCAAAATGCTCGATGTAACGCGGCTTGTCAGAGTCAGCAGCCGGAGAGGGCTGAAGTTCAATATGCTGATGGACTGGTGTATCGGCAAGGCAGCGGCTGACATCAAAGATTTCTATCTACTGCCTGTTGGCGACAAACTGGTCCAGTATGATGCATTAGCCGTGAATACCATTGTAAAGAACAGGAACGGAGAAGTGAATTCCTGTGATATCCGGTTTAACGAGGATATGGAGGCTTTCAACCAAGAGTATCTGAAATACTCGGCAGAAGTGGCAGAAACTTGTGCCGACAGGGATCTTTCAGAGGACTGTATGGTCATTGGCACCTCCGCCATTATTGATACGGAGATTGATGGAGCAGTGGGTATGAACAGCGGCATCTTCAACAACCCCTTCATTATATGGGGCCGATACCGTAAGAAGTGTTTTCGTTACTATCTGCCCATT
Organism: Bacteroidales bacterium; assembly: GCA_017544265.1. Classification (GTDB taxonomy): domain Bacteria; phylum Bacteroidota; class Bacteroidia; order Bacteroidales; family UBA932; genus Cryptobacteroides. The sequence continues at coordinate 18,240 of JAFYEM010000002.1, forward strand.
TCTTTCCAATTCCATCATACCCAGATGGATGGCGCCCATGCCGGGAAGTTCCTGCAGCGCCTGCAGGATGTAATCCGCAAGGTGGGATAGCCCTTACGTTGTGCAAACGTTGTGCATTTTTTTACGCTTTTCGCCCGCTATTCAGCAAGGGTGAATCTTTTCATTATGCCTTTTCCACCGGCACCTGGATGATGGTGAGCCACTTGTCGGCGTCCTCTTGATTCCAGATGCCGTCGATGTAAACGGCGCGCGGTGCATCGGCAA
>JAFYEM010000052.1 GCA_017544265.1 Bacteroidales bacterium
AGTCCTTGGAGATGCTGGGCTCGAGATACCACTCGAGGACGACGCCGGTCTTGCCACCAGGCAGCAGTGAACGGAGGACGAACATGCCGTTCTGGGCAAGATGACGTCCGTCATAGATGCTGACCTCGCTCTCGGAGGTGACACCTACCCTGAGGGCATCGTCTTCCGGGGCCAGAACGATCTGGTGTCCGGTAGACATCGCGAGCGGGACGAGGAAGTCTCCCCTACCCCTGTCGTCGAATGTGGACTCGCCGAAATACTGGGTGATCTTCTCCGAAACGGGATGGACCTCGGTATCATGCATGGGATACTTGGGAAGAATCCTGGCCTTGCCGTCCACCAGGTAGTTCTTGCCGAAGTAAGATGCGGGGAAGAACTCGAGGTTGAAACCAGCTTTACCCACAAGTGTCTGAGGCACAGGCTTGCTCAGGATGATCTGGATGAGGACGCCCTTGTCCTTGGGAGTAACCTTGAGCCTGGGAGCGAAGTCGTAGTCCCTGTAGGTCATTTCGACTTCGACGCTGCTGTTGGCCTTGTCAACCTCCCTGGCGGTGATCTCGCCGAAGATGTCCCACTGCTCCGGAGTGTTCATAAGGCGTACGCCACCGCCGGTGCAGATGCGTTCGCCGCGCTGGATAATCTCCAGGCCGGCGAATTTCTCGTCATAGAAGCCGCCGTTGTAAAGGTTGTTGTACACAAGCACGTTGGTGCCCCTCGCCTCGAAATAATCGAGGTCATTCATTTTCAAGCTCTGAGCATTCGCACTCAAGGCCACCGCGGCGGACAAGGCCGCCACTGCAATGAAAGAAAGGTTTCTCATAAATAGGCTATATTGGATTGATTAATAGTCTCAGTGTCTTCAATACAGGAATAAATAAAGCCCATTCCCGTTGCAATTTAGCAAAAAAAGAGCACAAAAGAAAATAATCGCTATATTTGCTTCAGACAAGTCAATATCCCAGAAACCATGAAAAACGGTATCTCATTCATTGCAGCGGCGTTGGCCGCTTTAGTCCTCCTGCCGGCCTGCGGCGGCAACAAGAATGCGGATGTTTCCGCCCAGTCTTTCGACGACATCGTAGCCTCGCGCCGCAGCGTACGTGACTACGAAGCCGGAACCACAATCACAGAGGCGCAGGTGCGCACCCTTATTGCCACGGCCATGGAAGCGCCGACCTGGGCCAACACCCAGACCACGCGCTACTATGTCGCCATGAGCGAAGAGAAGGTGGCGGCAGTCAAGGAATACATCGGCCAGGGCAACGCCCGCAACACCGCCAACGCTCCCGTCATGATCGTTTCCACATTCGTGAAGGGCCAGTCCGGGTTCGGACGCGGTAACCAGGCCAATGAAGTCGGCGACGGCTGGGGAGCCTACGATAACGGACTCAGCAACGCCTACTTCATCCTGAAGGCTCGTGAGCAGGGCTTTGACACGCTCATCATGGGCATGCGCGACTCCGATGCCCTCAGGACTCTTTTCGGCATCCCCGACAACGAGCAGGTCATGGCGGTCATCAGCCTTGGCAAGCGCGCTTC
>JAFYEM010000053.1 GCA_017544265.1 Bacteroidales bacterium
AAGCCGCGCTGCGGTCCACCTTGCACGGATCTTAGCCGGAGAAGGCGCCGCCGCCATGGGCTCCGCGGCCGCCGTAGGTATCGACAATTATCTTGCGCCCTGTGAGGCCGGTGTCGCCATGCGGCCCGCCGATGACGAATTTGCCGGTCGGATTGACATGAAGGATGACGTCGTTGTCTATGAGGGCGGCCGTTTCCTCCGGCAGGGCGGCTTTCAGGCGCGGAAGAAGTATTCCGCGGACGTCGGCCTCTATCTTCCGGAGCATATTCTCATCCGTGTCGAACTCGTCGTGCTGGGTGGAGAGAACGATGGTATGGACACGCAGCGGACGGCGGGTTGCGGCATCGTACTCAAGCGTGAACTGGCTCTTGGCATCGGGCCTGAGGTAAGGCATCAGATTAAGCTCGTTGTGACGGATGTCCGCAAGCAGTTTCAGCATCAGGTGGCTCAGATACAGCGGGAGGGGCATATATGTCGGGGTCTCTGCCGTGGCGAAGCCGAACATCATTCCCTGGTCGCCGGCGCCCTGATCCTCCGGATTGCTTCGTTCCACGCCCTGGCGGATGTCCGGACTCTGCTCGTGCAGGGCGCTCAGGACTCCGCAGGAGGAAGCGTCGAACATATATTCCGCCTTGGTGTAGCCTATCCTTTTTATAGTTTCACGTACGGTAGTCTGGATGTCCACATAGGCCTCGGAACGGACTTCGCCCATGACCACCACAAGTCCGGTGGAGCAGAAGGTCTCGCAGGCCACCTTCGACTCGCTGTCGCGGCGCAGGAATTCGTCCAGTATGGCATCTGAAATCTGGTCGGCCACCTTGTCCGGATGGCCCTCCGAAACGGATTCGGAAGTAAAGAGATAAGTATTCATAATTTTAGCATTTTTTCGTGTGGTTGCAAGCAATGCAAATCTTTCCACATTTTCCGGGCGCAAAGATAGCAAATTATTCCGGGAATTGACTAACTTTGGGCTGCATTATGGAAACAGTGATTATTATAATAGCCATAGTACTTGGCATTGTCGGAATCATCGGCAGCATAGTCCCGGGAATTCCCGGGCCGCCTATCAGCTGGCTAGGCCTCTTTGTGCTTTACCTATGGGGCTCCGGCACCAACGGCGCGGGGGATGCGATGAGTACTTCCTTCCTGCTCTGGTGGCTGCTTGCAACCACCGTCGTGACCGTTCTGGACTATGTTATTCCAGGTTATTTCACAAAGGTTACCGGGGGTTCCAAATACGGCAGCACAGGAGCCATCATAGGTATGCTGCTGGGTCTTTTCATTCCTCCTGTGGGAATCTTTGTGGGCGCGCTTCTGGGTGCCTTTGCGGGGGAACTGATTTTTGCGGGCAGGGATACTTCAGGGTCCATTCGCTCCGCACTCGGGGCGCTCGCGGGCTTTCTCGCTGGGACCGGAGTGAAACTCATAGTCACCGGAATAATGCTATACGAAATTATTGTTTACGCATTCTAATGGCTTTGAATAATGAAATGTGAAGTCAGGCAACAGTCTGAAACAGACGCGGCAAAATGGAATGAATTCGTGCTGTCCAACTCGATGGGCTGGGCACAGTTTCTCTACGAAAAAATCGGCGTGGACAGATATGTTTCCTATATAAACCGTTCGTTTGCCATTGTCGATACGGACAACGACGACGAGATTCTGTTCGTCCAGCAGCTGCACCAGACAAACAACCATCCCATACTCGCAAAAATGCGGCTGCGCAGGGAAAAACTGACTTCCCGCTGGGGCTTCGTCGTCAAGGACAATCTGCCCCGAAAACACTTCCGCAAGCTTAAGGAATGCTACGAGAACTATATTGACGGCTATATCAGGGAGCATCACATAAAGAGATTCACCATGGACCTTGCTCCCATGTCGCAGTGGGCTCTCGAGGACAAAAGCGGGGTGAATCCTGCAATCTTCTTCAATTTTGCCCCGAGGATCCGATACACCTATGTCGTCGATCTGTCCAAACCGGACGACAAGATGCTTGCGGACTGCGAGGAGACAACCCGCCAGGCTGTAAGGAAGATCGAGGCTTCCGGGAAATACGAAATCGTGGAGGCAAGCTCCTGCGAAGAGGACTGCCGGACCTTCATCGACCTGCACAAGGAGACTTATACGCGCACCAACGACACCGGAGACATCAAATCTGACTCATACCACGAAACCATATTCTTCAAATTGATTCCCGCCGGAATTGCAAGGGTGTTTTTCCTGAAGGAAAAGGACTCCGCTCTGGTGCTGGCCACGGTTGCGATTCTTATCTATAAGAATACCGCTTACTACTGGTGGGGCGATTCCAGGAACGAGATCGAGGTCGGAGTGAACAAGTACCTGCTGTTCAAGATAATCTGCATGATGAGGGAAGCGTTCGGAAAGACTGGATATTTCGAGACCGGAGGTGCCTATGTCCATCTTCGCAAGGGTAAATACAAGGGCCTGAACGACTTCAAGAAGTGCTTCGGCACTTTCCTGCATCCAATCTACCAGGGCACCTATACCAAACTCCGTCATTAATCCGCCACATTTTCCGCGCCGGTGACGCCCCGTGGGGCTGTTCAGGGGGTCTATGCACCCCGGAACGTCAGCGCCGCTGTCACACACTATGTCATTATACAAAAAGGCCCCGGGTGTCGTCAGACATCCAGGGCCTTCGAATAACGGCGGCTTCCTACTCTCCCAACTGGTGGGTCAGTACCATCGGCGCAGGCGGGCTTAACTTCTCTGTTCGGAATGGGAA
>JAFYEM010000054.1 GCA_017544265.1 Bacteroidales bacterium
AAGTGACCCGGAAGAGTGCCACCCTCAAGACCCTGAACCAGCAGGTCGCCCAGGCGTCCAAGGCGATGAAGAGCCTGACGACGATGGTCGCGAACCAGGAAGCCAAGAGGGCTCAGGTCGAAGCAGAAATCAACGCCATACACAAGAGTCTCTCCGAAGACGACCTTGGCACGGAAAAGCGCGACACCCTTCTTCAGAAGGAAGAATCCCTCCAGAAGAAACTGGACGAAATCCTCGTGATGCTCGCCGATAAGCGCGGAAAACTGAAAGAGGCGGAGAGGAAACTCGCCGACCTCAAACGCCAGGTGGCCGCTTCTGAGGATCGGCAAGAAGAGCTCCAGAAACAGATTAAGGATGCCACGTCGAAAGTGTCAGAGATCACGCTGAACAAGGTGGGGACAGAGGCCCTGTGGACCGTCCTGAGGGATTATCAGGAACTAAAGAAAACCTTGCCATCCGACCGACTCTCCACCATAGACTCGCTCCTGCAGGACATGAGCCGACAGGGCGTGAGCATCGTGACCTGTGCGGCACTTCTCTTTATGGGGATGGTCGATCAGGCGACGACGTTTGCCGAGAACAAAGGCGGTGGCGGCGGGCACAGCGGGAGCGGCTGGGGCCGGGACAAGGACGAGGATGACCGTCAGTGGATCCGGCGCTGTTTGGCACGCTCGCGACAGATGATGACCCCTCCGGGACATAAGCTGAAGCGGTAGCTGCCACGCCTCAAATAGAATTCAAGTCAAACCATTAAACCTAAGAATCACAATGAAGCGATACTTGATTATCCTTTTTACCCTCAGCCTGGGCGCCATTACGCTCCGGGCACAGGAAACGAATGCGGTCTGCCCGGGTTCCCAGATCCGTGAGGCCTGCAACTGCGGATGCCACAAACATCCGGTAAACGACTACGACGGGCTGAACTCGCTCCGTCAGAGACTTGCCAACCCTTCTGGGGACGGAAAGGGCGAACAGTTGTTCCGTTCGATAGGCACTGGTATGAAGGTCGAGGATGGCAAAATAGTCCCGCTTTCAAAGAAATCCGAAAGCCGAGACCGGGTTGATTCGACGCCATCTTCCGAGACCGCTATGACAGAGAATGCCAAGGTGCAGACCCCGTTTATGCAGCAGATGGAAAGGGGCGAAGTTCCGATAGGAACTCCGGTCTTCGTATTCTTCCGGCTCGCCGGGACTTATATCACGGACTCGCCGCAACTGCTCAACGTGAACGAGGCGGCGGATTTGGCCATCGCCCAGAACCTGCGCGTCCGGATTACCGGTGCGGCTGATTCGGCGACGGGATCCACCGCGAAGAACGAAGCCCTCGCGAAAGCCCGTGCCGAACACGTTGCGTCACTTATGAAGAATAGGGGAGTGCAGGATGACCGGATAGAGATTCTGTCCCAGGGAGGGACAACCTTATACGAGCCACTGTCTGCCAACCGGAACTGCCGGATCGAATTGTTTTTTCTGGAAGAATAAAGGGAATGATTGCTATCCGGAGACGTAAGGCGTGGTTGTTGGCACAAGGCTGTCAGGGGCTTTGTTAATAAATTGTCCGAATGGATGCAGGGGCATTTCCTCGTAACGGAGGATGTCCTTGTATCCGTCTGGACCAAATTGAACGACCATTAATGCATCATGAAATGGTAACATTGCTGTCCACTAAAAGTTGTGGACGTAGTTAAAAGTTAAAAATCAAACAACGTGGGTTCATAGAACCCGTCAAGTTCTTTGTCAATATTGAGGTTAGATTTGTTGAAGAGGTCTTCAAGAGGCGTTGTGTCTGTAAG
>JAFYEM010000055.1 GCA_017544265.1 Bacteroidales bacterium
AGAAGGAGGATATCTGCCAGCCGTTGTAGTGGAGGTCCGCTCCGCGATAGACACGGGTCAGGTCGCCTGTGACGACGCGGCACTGCATCATAAGGCGGGTTATAGCTGCGTCGGCGGCGCTTTTTTTTACTCCGAGAAGCCGTCTGACTTCGCGTATTGTAATGCTGCCGTTTTCGGAAATATAGTCCAGAATGGCCCTTCCGGCCTCGTCGGGCTGATATTTTTCCTGAGAGCGGCGCCAGTTCATCAGCTCACGGTACCACTTGGGCGTGGCGAATGACGCCTTTCCGCCGAGCAGAAACTTTCCATAGACGATATCCCCGCTCTGAAGGCATTCAATTTTCCAGTCCCATGGGCCTAGCCCGTCTTCTTCACCGTCGAACCAGTACTCCTTCGGAGTCATTTCTTCAACGGAGTAGCCGGGTATATGATTTTCAAAAAAGGGAATAAGCCCCTTCTCTATTATTGCATTATACATAGTTTCGGCACTCCTTATGACGGGAGTGCCGATATTTCCTGCGTGTCGTCCTATGCTCATAGCCTGGAAAGCCGCTCCAGTGAAAGTTCGATCAGGCGGCGGATATGCGGTTTGTAGTCCGGATTGCTGCTCTTGAGATAGCGGTTCGCAATCGCGCAGCATACTGTGCAGGCATTGTGCCCGAGTGCGGCGGCGAGACCCGCGAGGGGAGCGCTCTCCATTTCAAAGTTGGTAATCCGCTCCTGTCCGTCGGGGCCGAAACGGAAGCTCTCGATTCTCTCAAGCATGTCCGGCATCGCAAGCGGAAGGCGCACCACGCGGCCCTGAGGACCGTAGAAGCCCGGAGCCGATATTGTCGCGCCCTTTATTGTAACGTCGGAAAGAAGGTCTATGATTTTCTGACCGGCCCTGACAAAATACGGGGAGGGGAGGGCTGGATTCCAATGGGCGTGCTTCTTGAAGGCTTCTTCCACATCCAGCATGCACACTTTGTCGCGTCCGCCATACCAGTTCAGAACTCCGTCGAAGCCGATGGAAATATGCGACAGAATGAACGAGCCCAGAGGAATGTCCGCATGAAGGGCGCCGGAAGTGCCAATTCGAAGAATATTCAGCGAGCGGTGCTCGGGAAGGATTTCGCGTGTCTTGAAGTCCACGTTCGCAAGCGCGTCCAGTTCGGTCATCACTATGTCTATATTGTCCGGACCTATGCCGTGCGACAGCGCGGTGATGCGTTTCCCATTGTAATAGCCGGTCACAGACACGAATTCGCGCGAGGCATGGCGGCATTCGATATCACTCAGATACTCGGCAATCATCTCCACGCGGCCGGGGTCTCCGACCATGATTATGTTGTCGGAAAGTTCCTCCGGTTTTATATGGATATGGAACGCGGAGCCGTCGGCGTTGATGATGAGTTCAGATTCTGGAATTCTCATAGTGCTCGTATTTAGTGTCAAAGAACAAATATAGTTTTTTATCGCCAAAATTCCTATTTTTGCAGAGTAAATTGACAAAAAATATGTGGCAGCGAATTCAGACTCTCTATCTCGCAATATCGGCCGGACTTGTGCTGGCCATGTTCCTGAGCAATGCATTTACTCTTCCCGGAGATGCCGGACAGGTGGCGGTGCGCTATCTGGCGATAGCAAAACCCTATTTCACTATAATCCTGTCCATACTTGCGGCCATCTCCCTGCTGGCCCTTGTCACCTTCAAGCTGAGGATACTGCAGATGAGGCTCTCGGTGCTTGCCGCTCTGGTCTCTCTGGGAATCCAGATATGGCTCGTCGTGATGTATTTCGGACTCCCCGGGGGCGCCGCCGTCAGTTTCACGGCAATTTTTCCTCTTGTAATAACTATTCTGGACTTCCTTGCGGCAAGAGGCTGCTTCCAGGATCAGTTACTTGTCGAAAGCGCCTCGCGGCTCCGTAAATCCCGCCGCTGAACCGCAGCTAAATCATATTTGTCCTATGTTATTGTTGATTCTCATTACCTTGTTTCTTATGACAGGATGCACACAGCCAGTTCAGAACAATTCCGAAGCTGTTCTGGAGAATATTTTTTCCCGTAAAAGCGTAAGGGCATATACCGACGAGAGCATTTCGCCCATGGAAGTCGAGACCCTTCTGAAAGCTGCGATGGCCGCGCCTTCAGCAAAGAACCTGCAGCCCTGGCGTTTCGTGGTAGTTACCGAGGCCACCACAAAGGAAAAACTGGCAGTAGGCTTTAACAAGATGATAGCCAAGGCTCCCTTAGCAATAGTGGTCTGCGGCAAGGTCATAAGGGAAGACGGCGAACCTAATCTCAACTGGACTGCGGACTGTGCCGCCGCCACTGAGAACCTTCTTCTCGCAGCTGAAGCCCTCGGGCTCGGCGCGGTCTGGACGGCGTGCTATCCCTATGAGGACCGCATGAATCCGGCAATCGATGCGCTTGGCCTTCCAGACGACGTCCGGCCATACTGCATCGTTCCCGTGGGACACCCCCTCGGAGATGACAAGCCGAAAGACAAGTGGAAGCCCGGAAACATCCACTACGAAAAGTGGTAAGCCGGATAACTAAATTTTTGAGAACCGTTCCAGAACGCCCTGGGCGTAGGTTTTTGTGACAGGAATGAGCGGTACGCCCTCATAGTCCAGGTCCAGTTCATATCCGTCCTTTTCGCGGCGAAGGACCTTGACCTTGTTGATATTCACGATGAAGCGCCGGTGGCAGCGCACGAGAGAAGACTCCTTGAATGAATCCTCGATGGCGCGCAGGGTGTTGCGTACCATGAAAGTCTTCAGTTCGCCCTTATGGTCTTCGTAGCGTATCCGGACATAATTGTCGTCAGCCTCGATATAATAGAGGTTGGAACTGGAAACCGACAGCTTGAGCGACCCTGAAGAATCGTAAATCGCAAATTGCTGTTCGCCGTCGTTTGCGCTCTGCGAAGTGTCTATGGAATCGTGTTCGCGTATTAATTCGCGCTGCTCCCTGATGATAAGGTACATGTCCGCAACTATGTAGGGAATGCCTATGCACACGAAGGCGAAGCAGAAGGCCCGCAGGAAAATCATGTGTACGCCCATATTGTCCGGCCGCGCAAGCACGCCGGCGAAGGTGGTATAGAGCGAAGTCACCAGAATTATTTCGGCAAGTTTCCATACAATGTACCAGAACCAGGTCAGTTTCATGAGATTGCGGGTCTTGTACATTATTACGTTCGAAGCGGCTACGGCGAAAAGGCTCACTCCTATGAAGGTGATAGTGAAGGGAAAATAGAAACTTCTGCCGAGCCGGAACCAGGAGGTGGTGGAAAAGGGGATGGTTCCCACAAGGAACAGCACGGAGAACAGTGATGCAATCACCACCGTGCCGAAAAGTTCAGATTTCCCGCGCAGATATTCAGGTATGTATTTCCTGGTCTTCATCCGGACTGCAAAAATAGCGAAATTTTTTTTATCTTTGTAGGTTGAATATGAAACACCAGACAGGAAATGGAGCATAAAAGAGTAGTAATAACCGGGATGGGAGTGATTTCTTCCGTTGGAAACGATGTTGATACTTTCTGGAAGAATCTTAGGGAAGGAGTCAGCGGAATCGAGGTTATCAGCGAATTTGAAGATGCCGGACTGCCAGTGAAAATCGCAGCGAAAGTGCGCGGCTTCGATCCTGAGCAGTACGGAATGGACAAGCCGTTTATCCGCAAGCAGGATATGTTTGTGCAGTACGGAATGGCTGCCGCATGGCAGGCCATGAATGATTCCGGTCTCTCCAGCGAAGGCGACGGCGCCAATATCGACCCTTTCCGTCTGGGGGTCTATGTTGGCAGCGGTATCGGCGGCTTTGAAGTGATGATCCGCGAGACCCGCAAGATTATCGAAGAACCCTCCGGCCAGTGGATTTCACCGCTATTCATTCCCACGATGATTTCCAATATCGCGGCCGGCCATATTGCCATTAAATTCCATGCGGAAGGCCCCTGCCTCGATATTGTCACGGCATGCGCGACTTCCGCCCACTGCGTCGGCGAGGCATTCAGAGCCATACGTCACGGCTATGCGGACGCCATAATCGCAGGCGGCTGCGAGAACGCGACCATTCCTCTGGGCATCGCCGGATTTGCCAACGCAAAGGCTCTTACCCGTTCCGAGGACCCGAACTATGCTTCTCTTCCGTTCAACAAGAACCGCCAGGGCTTCGTCATCAGCGACGGCGCCGCTGTGCTGGTTCTCGAGGAACTTGAACATGCGAAACGGCGCGGCGCCACCATCTACGGTGAAGTCGTGGGTTACGGCAATACCTGCGACGCATATCATCCCACGGCACCCCGTCCCGACGGTTCCACACAGGCCGAATCCATACGCCTGGCCCTTCAGGAGGCCGGATTCGACCCTTCCAAAGACAATCTGTACATAAATGCCCACGGCACCGGCACCAGGCTCAACGACGTGGCTGAGACACTGGCGTACAAAGCCGCTCTCGGAGATTTCGCCTACAAGGCGCACATCAGTTCCACAAAGTCCATGACCGGGCATATGTTCGGCGCCGCAGGAGCAGCCGAATCCATAGCCACGGTGCTTGCCCTTCGCGACGGAATAGTGCCTCCGACCATAAACCTCGACGAGCCCGACCCGGAATGCGACCTCGACTATACGCCCAACGTGGCAGTGAAGACACCGCTCACGATAGGTATTTCCGATTCACTTGGTTTCGGCGGTCACGACGCCTGCATCGCCTTCCGTCCTTACAGGTAGTCATAGTGCCGGCGAAAAAATTACCTGCATCACTTGCATCGCCTGTGCCACCCTCGGCATCATAAGATGGAGGGGCCCAAATTGTTTTGGGAAGGGTAGCCTCTGAATGTATGGCCTGCGGGCTATTTCAGTTCTACCACAGTGCTCTCCCTGTCTTGAGAAAGCGATACCTTCAGCATCCTCGGCGTGGAGCCGGGATGTTTCCCAAGAAGTATCCTGTCCTTGATGATGAAATCTGAAACAGGGTCTTCGATAAGCGCGGAAATAGCCCTCTTGAGCGGCCTGGCGCCGTAATTGGGATCGTAACCCGTATCCGCCACAAGCCGTTTTGCCGAAGGAGTGATCTGAAGCAGGTAGCCGGCCTCTTCGGCCCTGGCTCGCAGGTCCTTGAGTTCGATGTCGATTATTTTCTCTATGTCCTCCCTGGTGAGGGCGTTGAAATAGACCTTCTCGTCCACGCGGTTGATGAATTCCGGCGGGAAAGCGGCCTTCACTGCCTTCTCCAGAATCGATTTCCTGGACGCGCCGACATCCTTTCCGGCCGTGGCGAAACCGATGCCGCTGCCGTACTGTTCAATTTCACGGCTGCCTATGTTGGATGTCATTATGACTATGGTGTTTTTGAAATTCACCGTCCGCCCGTTGCTGTCGGTGAGGCGTCCTTCGTCCATTATCTGCAGCAGTATATTGAAAATATCCGGATGCGCCTTCTCAATCTCGTCCAGCAGGACTACGCAGTAGGGTTTGCGGCGAACCGGTTCGGAGAGCTGCCCGCCTTCATCATAGCCCACATATCCCGGAGGGGCGCCGATCAGCCGAGACACCGAGAATTTCTCCATATATTCGCTCATGTCTATGCGGACTATATTGTCCTCGGAGTCGAACATATAATCGGCCAGAGTGCGCGCCAGGCGGGTTTTTCCGACTCCCGTAGGGCCGAAGAAAAGGAAAGTCCCGATGGGCCTTTCTGGAGATTTCAGACCGGCGCGATTGCGCTTGATGGCGCGTACGACCGTGTCTATGGCACTGTCCTGACCGATTATCCGGGAGTGCAGGCGCTTGTCTATCATCAGGATGCGCTTGCCTTCTGACTCGGCGACCTTGTTCACGGGAATTCCGCTCATCTTGGAAACGACAGTGGCGATGTCATCGGCAGTGACCATGCTGTCTCCGCCCTTGCGTTTTGCCGATTTCAGCCGGACCATGGAGCCGGCTTCGTCCATCGCGTCAACGGCTTTGTCCGGAAGCGACTTCTCGGTAATATAGCGGTCCGTCAACCGTACGCAGGCCTCCAGGGCCTCGGGAGTGTATTTCACATGGTGGAACTCCTCGTAGGAAGGGGAGATCTGGCGGAGGATCTCAATGGATTCTGCAATTCCCGTGGGCTCCACGAGAATTCTCTGGAAGCGACGGTCCAGGGCGCCGTCTTTCTCCACAATTTTAGTGAATTCGTCCAGGGTTGTGGCTCCGATGCACTGGAATTCGCCTCGAGCGAGGGCGGGTTTGAGCATATTCGCAGCATCCAGTCCTCCTGCGGCCCCGCCGGCGCCCACTATTGTATGGAATTCGTCGATGAAAAGAATCAGATTCTCATCCTCGGAAGCAGCCTTGATGATATCCTTGAGCCTCTTCTCGAAATCTCCGCGATACTTGGTCCCGGCGACTACTGAGGCAATGTCCAGGGACACTATGCGCTTTTTGGACAGGGCCGCGGAAATGTCCCCGGAAGCAATCCTGAGGGCGATTCCTTCCACAATCGCAGACTTTCCCACACCCGGTTCACCCACCAGCATGGGGTTGTTCTTCTTGCGCCGTCCAAGTATTTCAATCACCCTTGCAATCTCCACGTCGCGACCCACCACGGGATCCAGTTTTCCCTCCCTTGCGGCCTCGGTCAGATCGTAGCCGAATTCGCTGATGTCTATTGTCCCGGCCTTTTCTTTAGGGGCTTCAGGAGCGACGTTGCCGGCCATGCGCACGTCATCATGGGGAGTTTCACCATCCTTGCGGACAAACAGCAGTCCTTCATCCTCGAGATAGGCGAGTATGCGGCCATAGTCTATTCCGCTTTGGCGGAGGCAGGACAGGCCGTAACTCTCAGTGGAACGGCAGAGCGCAAGCAGAAGGTGCTGGGGGCAGGCCTCGCTGCTTTTCAGCCTTGCCGCTTCCATCAGGGTGATGTTCAGCACGTTCTGTGCATAACGGGAAAGGTTGATATTGCCCTGCTCGTCGTAGGGAATGGACTCTTTTGTGAAGATATGTTCGTCGATGAAGTTTTTCATCTGCTGGGGATCTATTCCCAGCGCGGTGATGGCTTTCAGTGCGGCATTGTCCCCGTGACGTATGATCCCCAGGAACAGGTGGTCCGGCAGTATGCCGTAATTGCCTGTCCGTACGGCTTCTTCGCGGGCGTAGCGGAAGATTTCGTTAAGTTGTTCAGATATCTTTAACTGCATTACAGTACTTCAAGTAATTCTACAACAAATTTAAGGGCGCAGTAGGGGGGAATGGCACCGCCGGCGCCGCTCTCTCCATAGGCGAGATTGTAGGGCAGGAAGAGTTCCCATTTGGAGCCCTCGGACATCAGCTGCAGTCCCTCTGTCCAACCCTTTATGACCTGGTTGAGTCCGAACACAGCAGGCTCGCCCCTCTTGTAGGAACTGTCGAAAATCTGCCCGTTGGGGAGGGTCCCCTCGTAGTGGCAGCGTACCCTTGAAGTGGCGGACGGCTTGCGGCCGGAACCTTCTTTGAGCACCTTGTACTGAAGTCCGGAAGGAAGTACGACGACTCCCTCTTTGCCGGCGTTTTCGGCAAGGAATTTCTCGCCTTCCTCTTTAGCGGCTTTGCCGGCGGCGGAAGCCCTTTCATTCTGTTCCGCCTCCATCTCGGCATAGAATTCCTCCAGCAGTTTTCCGGCATCCTCTATAGACACGGCCGGTTTCTCACCCATCATTATGGCGCGCAGCCCTGCTGTGAAATCTTCGAAATTCAGTCCGTGGACGCCGCTCTGAAAAAGGCTTGACGCCACGCTCATACCGAAAGCATAACTTTTTTTGTCCATTTTATTTTGCGTGTTTGAATATTAACCAATAGCATACTGGCATAAGCAGCACTATGAAAACAATCGAAAGAATTGTGCCGAAACAGATAATCACTCCCATCGGCTGCCACAGGATATCTTTACTGAGCACCATGGGGAGCACGCCCAGCGCGGTGGTGCATGAGGTAAGGAATATCGGCCTTACCCTGCGTTTGCCGGCTTCCAGAGCGGCAGTGAAGCTGTCGGCACCGTGATTGAGCCTTCGGTCCTCCGCATATTCATACATGAGTATTCCGTTGCGGACCACGATTCCCACCAGTGAGACAAGTCCCAGGACTGCCGTGAGCCCGAAATCCAGTTTGAAGAGCCAGAGCCCGAAGAATGCTCCGAAAAGGCATACTGAACTCATTACCATCGTAAGCACTGCGATGGACACTTTCCGGAAGTGGAAAAGCAGGAAAAGGAAGAGGATGGAGACGGCGACTATGAAGGAAATCAGTACCCTCGGGCCAATCTGCCTGTTCATCATGGAGAGCCCTTCGAAGCTCATACTTACCCCGTCAGGGAGTATCAATGAATTGTCCGTGAAAGCTTTGATGCGGCGGAGAGCTTCCGGCTGGCTGGCCCCGCACTTGAGGTCCGCGGAGATGGAAATGCTCTCTTTTCCGCCATTTCTGGTCAGCTGGCTTTCCCGGGCGTCCGGCCTGAGTGAGGCGACCTGCCTCAGCGGCACGCTCACCCCCGGAATCCTCGTGGCTACCATCTGGGATGAAAGCTGGTCATAGAACATGTCATCCGTGACTCCGCTGGAATACAGGCGTACGGGAATCATCTTCCCGTCGCACTGAACCTCTCCGGCGCCAAGTCCGCCGAGCGTTCCGGCGAGCTGGAGCGACAGCATTGTCTTGTCCACTCCCAGCCGGCCGCTTTCATCGGGGTCGAGGTCTATGTCCACGACCGGAACATAGTCGTCGGCGTCGCTGTGGACCCACTGAAGCAGGTCATCCATAGACGCCATTTCTTTCTTTATCGCGTCTGCGGCGGGGAGCATCATCTCCCTGTCGTCACCACGCAGGGTGACCACGACAGGCGCAAGTACGGCCTGATAGTCTATCTGCTTGAAGCGGACTATGGCTTCAGGGAAGAGATGTTCCATTTTCGGCTGGCACTCCCGGAGCATGGCTTCGGTAGCTTTGTAGGAACTGGTTTTGACTACCAGCTGCGACATAGTGGGAAGGGGAAGCCGGGGCGTGAAAGTACCGGTGAACCTTGGCACCGGGGCCCCGGAGAAGGAGGTTACGTAGCGCACCCGGGAATCCTGCCTCAGTATGGAGCTCAGGGAATCGGCAATCTGGGCAGTCTTTGCAATGCCGTTTCCGCCTTCGGTCTCAATTTCCACGATGAAGTAATCCCTGGCGGCAAGAGGCATCATCTGTACGTTGATGCGGGTGAACATGAAAATTCCGAGGGCTACTACCGCAATTCCGCCGGCAACTGTCAGCACCGGAAGCCGGAAGCACCATCGCAGGGCTTTTGAGTAGGCTCTCTCGATGAAGGTGAAAAGCAGGTTCTGGGCCCGGGTAATCAGGTTGGGACTTTCCTGCCGGCCGCTTATGAATCTGACTTCCAGCGATGGCACGACCGTAACTGCATAGACCAGCGAAACCATCAGGGAGATGCCTATCACCCAGGGGAAGAACTTCACGAAATCCTTCAGATAACCAGTCAGTATGCCCTTGATGGGGAAGAACATGGTGGAAATCGCAAGCGTGGCGATAAAGGTGGGGAAAAATAGTTCTTTAGCACTCTCGCAGGCGGCTTCGACACGGTCCAGACCTCGTCCGAGCTTGTCCATGTAGCCGTCCATAGTGATTATGGAGTCGTCCACAATCATTCCCAGCACGGTAATCAGCGCGGCGAGGGTGACAGTGTTAAGGTCTATGCCGGCCACGAACATTATCGCAAGCGTTATCGCCGTGATAATCGGAAGTCCCGAGCTGGCGATGGATGCGGAGCGCAGAGGGAACAGCAGCAGCATCACCAGGATAACCACCAGCATCGATATGCCCAGATCCCTGAGGAATGAGAAGACGGAAGTCGATACTACGTCAGGCTGGTCGGTGACCTTGAATATTGAGACGCTTTCCGGAAGTTCAGCCGAGAATCTGGAAATGATCCGGTCAATCTCCCGGCCGTAGGAGACAATGTCGTTGTCCGGACGCATGACCACCGACAATATGACGCAAGGTTCCCCGTCCATGGCGACGGAGTAATCGGCCTTGCGTATCCGTTTTTCGACGGATGCTATGTCGCGAAGACGCACCACGGCACCTGAAGGGTCGCTGTAAATTATCTTGTCCAGAAGTTCTTGTTCCGTGGAAATGTCGGAGCCGATATGTACGGGAGAGTTGGCATAGGCCGTGGAGAAAATCCCTGACGGGGCGGACAGCGAAGAACTCCGGAAACTCAGCATTATCGCGGTGGGGTCTATTCCGTAGGCACTGATGCGGTCGCGGTCAAGGGTAACCGCCATTTCTTCTTCGAGGGCGCCGACAATGCTCACTGACGCAGTCTTGTTCAGGGACCTGATTTCATCGGAGAGTTCTTCTGCAAGTTCGAGCACTTCCGCCGGTCCCTTGTCGCTGGAGCGGATGGCAAGAAGCGTGGCGGAGACATCGCCGAAATCGTCAACCACGGTGACGCCGAGCACTCCCGGCGGCAGTAATGCCCTTATTGAGTTGAGCTTCAGCTTTATCTTGGACCAGATTTCGTCCTTCTGGCTCTGGGGAATATTGATACCAAGGTCTGCATAGATGAAACAGGCTCCGTCACGGCACACTACCGTGGTGTTGCTTCGCTCTATTTCACTGAATGAGAAAAGGGCCTTCTCGAGCGGGATGGCCAGCTGCTGCTCCACTTCGGCGGCGTCCGCACCCGGATAGATTCCCACAATCAGTCCCTGCTTTATCTCGAAGGTCGGGAATTCGTCCTTGTTCATGAAGTAGATACCGACAACTCCGGTCACGGCAAGCACCCCCACGAGGAAATACAGTATTCCCTTGTGGCTTATGGACCACTCCACTACAGATGCTATGCCTCTTTTCTTCCTCACTCAGCTATATTCACTTTCATCCCTGTGGAAACTTTGCGTTTTCCATCCGTAATAACCCTGTCACCTTCCTTCAGCCCGTCCTTGATTACGACCCTGTCGGCGGCGAAATCGCCCGGGACGACACGGCGCTTCTCGACCGTGCCGTTTTCATCGACACACCAGACATATTTTCCGTCCATGTCGCTCTGGAGGCATCTGGAGGGAATGGCGATGGCCGGGGCGGCCTCGGATGCCAGGGTTACCTTGCAGACCATTCCACTCATAAGGCCGGCCTGGTCGTCAAAACGCGCGGCTATGCAGTCGTAGGAATGCGAGAGCGGTGAAGCGACCACGCCGCGCACGGTGATCTTGCCGCTGATCTCTTTCTCCAGCGCGGGAATGTCTATGGTTACGTCTGCTCCGGCGGTGATTGAACTGATTTCCTTTTCAGGCACGGGAAAACGCACCTCCAGGTCTTTGGGGTCTATGACTGTCGCAATCGGCGCAAGCGCACCCAGGGCAGAGCCTTCGATCACATAGACATCCGACACTACGCCGGAAAGGGGAGTGCGGACAGTGCAGTCTTCCAAAGATTTCGCAGCGGCGCGGTATGCCGCCTGCGCCTTTGTAAGGGTGGATTCGATGTCTATGCGCTGCACTTCGGACACTGAACCGGAGCCGGAGGCGAGCATTTTCTGCAGCCTGTCGTAGCCGTCCTGCGCCTGGCGTAGATTTGCATCCGCGATATCATATGCGGCTCTCACGTTCTCGGAGGCGACCACGGCTACCGGTGCGTTCAGGCTGATGCGATGCCCTTTACGGATCATCAGCTTCTCAACGGTGCCAGGGAAGGGCGAATTTATGGTCGAACTCTTTGCCGATTCCACGGTCCCGACATAGCAGCTCGAGGTCAGCACGCTCGAGGAGGCTACCCTGGTGACCTTCACGGTCACTGGATCAGTGCGCCGGGTCTGCACCTGACGGTTGCAGCCAATCGCGGCAAGAGCGGCAATTATCAGAATAGTCCTTTTCATTTTTTTTGCTATAAATCTGACAAATATAGTTAATTTTGCGGAGTATGTCAATTGTACAGGTAATAGAAGTGTTCGCCCTGGTGACAGGAGTGGCCTACGCAGTGCTGGAAATCCTGCAGCGTCCGCTGATGTGGATACTTGGAATAGCCACCGGAGCTGCCTGTGCATGGTCTTTTGCCACGCAGAACCTCTATGCGTCAATGGGACTGAACATTTACTATGTCGCTGTGTCTTTCCTGGGCCTGTACCGCTGGCACCGCGATGCCGTCGAGGCGCCCGAAGCGAAAATACATCTCAGGAAACTCCCTTCCGGAGTGATTGTCCGGAGTGCTGTGGCGATGGTTATCTGCACGGCCGGGCTGTCGCTGTTGCTACGCTTTCTCGGAGACAGCATGACGGTGCTGGATGCCGCCGTGGCAGTGATGAGCGCAATAGCGACTCTATGGCTGACAAAATGCTATCTGGAGCAGTGGATGCTTTGGATTGTGGTGGATGTAATGAGTGCCGTGCTTTGCCTGCTGAGCGGTATGTACGCCATGGCGGTACTTTATCTTTTCTATGTCGCTTCGGCGGTATATGGACTTTTTCATTGGAAAAAACTGGGAGAATACATAAATGAAACTGATAATTGAATCCGGGGCCACCAAGACCGAATGGACCTTACTCGGGGACGCGGCGTCAAGCCGTTTTATCACGCCCGGGGTAAATTTCGCCCACACTGGGTCCGAAGTGCTGACTTCAGTGCTTTCGGAAGCGTCCAGGAAAGTGGATTTCCAGGCCGTCGGGGAGGTATTTGTCTATGGCGCCGGCCTGTTTGAGCCGAATCCGGAAATCCTCGCGGCCTTTCCTTCTGCGAAGGTGGAGTTCGGAAGCGATCTTCTGGCCAGCGCCCGCGCTCTTTTCGGCCGCGGCGCCGGTATTGCAGCGATACTTGGAACAGGTTCCAATACCGGTTTCTACGACGGAAGTACCGTGAGCCAGAAAGTCCGCAGCGGAGGCTTCATACTGGGCGACGAGGGGAGTGCATCAGTACTCGGAAAACTCTTCATTTCGGATTTTCTGAAAGGCTGTATGCCGGAGGCTCTGGCCCGGGAGTTCTCGGAAAAATTCGATTCGGATTACCTGTCCATAGTGAAAGCCGTTTACCGCAGCGAAGCACCGGCCCGCTATCTCGGTTCCTTCGCTCCTTTCATTGTCGAATCGGCCTCGCGTTACGATTACAGCGCCGGTCTGATAGACCTGAATCTTCGGAATTTCTTCTCCCGCGCTTTGTCCAAATATAACTGCGGCGCCTTCGAAGTGGGTATAAGCGGTTCTTTCGCCGCCGCCGTTTCGGCTCGTATAGAGGCCGTTGCAAAAGAATTCGGAATAAGGATTTCCGCCATTCTTGCTTCTCCCTCAGAGGAACTTGTAAACTATCACAGAAATGTCTGATTTTGGAGATAAATATCCTTCCCTGCTGCTTCAGGACGCAGTGGAATCAATACGTATGCTTCCCGGGGTGGGGAAGCGGAGTGCGCTGCGTCTGGCGCTGTATCTGTTGAGGCAGGACGCCGTGAAGGTCCATCATTTCACAGAATCCATCGCACGACTGCGCGACGAGGCCCGCTACTGCCGGGAGTGCATGATGCTCTCCGACGGAGAGGTCTGCTCCATCTGCGCCGACCATTCCCGCGACCATAATCTTATCTGCGTGGTGGAGAGCATAAGGGATGTTATGAGTATAGAGGCCACAGGGCAGTACCACGGAGTCTATCATGTCCTCGGCGGCATTATCTCTCCGATTGCCGGAATAGGCCCTTCGGACGTTACCGTCAAGGAACTGGTATCGAGGATCGCCTCCAGCCCGGATCCTTCCGCACTCGAGGTCGTACTTGCCCTCAGCGGCGACGTGGACGGCGATACTACTTCATTCTATATCTACCGGCAGATTTCTCCTTTCGGAGTAAAGGTTTCCACTCTCGCCAGGGGACTGAGTTTCGGCGACGGGATAGAGTATGCGGATCCCATAACCCTCGGCCGCTCCATCGCAGCCAGGCAGCCTTTCAAACCGGCATAAGAAAGTGTTTAAATTAATTTGTGGATTTCCCGAAATTGCGTAATTTTACAGCATGATTCTCACAATATTGAAACTTATCGGCTGCATCGCCCTGCTGATGTACGGCATGAAGGTGATGAGCGAAGCTCTCCAGAAAATGGCTGGCCCCAGCCTCCGGCACGTTCTCGGGGCCATGACAACCAACCGTTTCACAGGCGTTCTGACCGGTATGCTGGTCTGCGTTGCGGTACAGTCCTCAGCCGCTACCACTGTGATGACTGTTTCTTTCGTGAACGCGGCCCTGCTCACGCTGGCCCAGGCCATATCGGTTATAATGGGCGCGAATATCGGCACCACCCTGAGCGCGTGGATCATGTCGGCCGGCTTTTCATTCGACATGATGAATGTCGTATGGCCTGTTTTCCTGGTGGCTATCATTCTGATACAGTTTCCCAAGCACCGTTATCTGGGGGACTTCCTCTTCGGTCTTTCCTTCATGCTCTTTTCCCTGGGAATGCTCAAGGCCACAGGCATGGAACTCGACCTTGCCGGCAAGCCCTCGGTCAGCGCCTTCTTCTCGAATCCGTTCTTCTCTTCGCATTTCTTCCTGACCACTATAATATTTGTCATAATAGGTACGATCCTGACTATGGCGGCGCAGTCTTCGGCAGCGCTGATGGCTATCACCATGGTTCTTTGCACTACAGGGGTGCTGAGTATCTATCAGGGTATAGCGCTGGTCATGGGTGAGAACATAGGCACTACCGTTACCGCCAATATAGCCGCCCTCTCTGCAAATACCCAGGCCCGCCGTGCGGCTCTTGCCCACATGGTTTTCAATATTTTCGGCGTGCTCTGGATACTGTGCCTCTTCAGGCCTTTCGTGAACATGTCCTGCAGACTGGTGGGCGTGGATCCTTCCGCCGGGGTGGAGAATGCCGCGAGCCTCTCATTCGTGCTGGCTACCTTCCATACGCTTTTCAATGTGACCAACACCATGATACTCATCTGGTTCATTCCGCAGATTGAGAAGCTGGTGAGCAAGCTGATTCCTCAGAAGGAAAGCGAAGGCGAGTTCCGTCTGAAGTACCTACAGGTGGGTATCATGAAGACTCCGGAAATCGGCGTGTTCCAGGCCCAGAAAGAGACCGTGCTGTTCTCCGAGAGAATGGGCCAGATGTTCGGCGAGGTAAAGGAACTCTATTCTCTGAAAGATGCCGATGAATTCAAGAAAAAGGCTGACAGGATACGCTCCATGGAGGAAATGAGCGACAATCTGGAAAGTGAGATAGGCCGCTATCTGGCCAGTGTAGGCAATGCTCATCTGAGTGATGACACCAAGCAGAAGGTCAGGGCCATGCTGCGTGGAATCAGCGAGCTGGAGAGTATCGGCGACAGCTGCTTCAACCTCTCCCGTACCCTGGAGCGCAAGTATGCCCAGAAGGCAGAGTTCATCCCGCGTCAGGAGGAAGGTGTCTCGAAGATGTTCGAGCTGCTTTCAAAGGCTATGGACAATATGACTGCGCTTCTCAGCGGAGACGGTGACCCCGAGGTCTCATTCGCAATCGAGAATGAGATTGACTCGCTCCGGAACGACCTTCGCGCGCAGAATACTCTCGACATAGACAACGGGGTCTATTCATTCGCCGTCGGAACTATCTATATGGACATTATCCGCGAATGTGAGAAGTGCGGAGACTATGTCAAGAATGTAGTCGAGTCCAAGTACGGAAAGCGGGACGGCAACGTTCAGGCCGCCACCGCGTAATATCTCCTAATCCTCCGCCAGGGCCTTGTTGTAGCAGTCACGGCAAAGAGGCTCGTAGGTGTCTTTTTCTCCGAGCACAACCAGCTTGCGGCTTTCGGAAAGCCTGTGTGAATGGTTCGCCAGGGAGCCGCATCGGACGCAGATGGCATGGACCTTCTGGACATCTTCCGCAATTGCGAGAAGGGCGGGCATGGGGCCGAAAGGTTTGCCGAGATAGTCTGTATCCAGACCTGCGATTATAACCCTGATTCCTCTGGATGCCAGTTCGGTTACAACTTCCACTATGCTCTCGTCGAAGAACTGGGCTTCGTCAATTCCGACTACTTCCACATCGGGGTCAATCTGAAGCATCCGGGAGGGAGATTTAATGGGGGTGCAGGAGATGCTGTGCGAATCGTGTGAAACCACGTCCAGTTCTGAATAGCGTTTGTCCACGGTCGGCTTGAAAGTAGCGATTTTTTGTTTTGCAAACTGGGCTCTTTTAAGCCTCCTGATGAGTTCTTCAGTTTTTCCCGAGAACATGGACCCGCAGATCACTTCGATGCTGCCGGATTTTTTTGTGCTTTCCAGAAACATATTATTGTGGTGGTTGAGATTATTTCCTATATTTGTAACTGCTTCGCAAATATAATGATTATGGCAAAGATTGACAAGGAAAATTTGAAGGAAATTCTCAATGAGATTCAGCGGCTGTCCTCTCGTCTGAAAGAGCTCGAGGAAAGGGTCGTGTCTATGATGGAAGAACCGGCGACGGCGGATGATGACGAGCCTGTGGATATGTCTATGGAAGAGGTCGGCGGATTCGATGTCGATGCCGTTGCGGAGCCTTTAGCCGCCGAAGAGCCTGTTGCCGAAGAGCCTGTTGCCGAAGATCTGTTGCCTGAACCGGAGCCCGCAGTCGAAGAGCCTGAGCCTGAACCGGCCTCTGAGGAGCCGGTACTTCGCCGTCAGCCTTCATCGGCCCCAGGCCTGCCCTGGAAGCGGGATACCGTCGGAATACGCGTGAAGAATATCCGCAGCGCCATTTCCCTTATGGACCGCGCGCTGTTCATCAACATCCTCTTCAAGCAGGATGTGGTGCTGTATGACAAGACTATCGCCGAACTCAACGCCCTCGAAAACTTCGACGATGCAGTGGTCTATGTGGAAGACCATTTTCCGGACTGGAATCTGTCTTCCGATGCCGTTTACAGCTTCATGATGTCTGTGCGGAAGAAACTTGGCTGATGCCCGGAAAGCTTTTCATAGTTCCTACTCCCGTTGGAAATCTGGAAGATATCACCCTCAGGGCCCTGCGTATCCTGAAGGAAGCGGACCTTATACTTGCAGAAGACACCAGGACCAGTTCCGTACTGCTGTCCCACTATCAAATCCGCGGCCGGGTTATCTCCCACCATAAATTCAACGAGCACGAAAAGGTTTCGGTGATAAAGGAGAAGATTCTTTCGGGTACAAACGTCGCCCTTATATGCGATGCCGGCACTCCGGGGATATCCGACCCAGGCTTCCTGCTGGTGCGGACCTGTGCGGCTGAAGGAATTGAAATAGAAACGCTTCCGGGGCCCACGGCCTGCATCCCTGCGATTGTTTCTTCCGGCCTGCCTTGTGACAGATTTGCCTTTGAAGGCTTCCTGCCGCAGAAAAAAGGCCGCCAGACAAGGCTGCGTGAACTGAGTTCCGAACCGAGGACTATGGTGTTTTATGAATCGCCCTACAGGCTTGTAAAGACTCTGGAGCAGTTTGCAGAGTATTTCGGTCCCGAACGCCAGTGCTCAGTCGCCCGGGAAATATCCAAAATCCACGAAGAGCACCGCCGGGGGCCACTCTCCGAGGTCGCCAAGTGGTACAGTGAGCACGAAGTAAAAGGAGAAATTGTGATTGTAGTCGCCGGTTCGCCGGCGGAAAAAGCCAAGAGACATGAAGGGAAGGGACGGGGAGAAGAAGCCGGAAGATAAGCGGATTTCGGCATCTTTCGTCAAAGGAGCCATCGCGCTCGTCTTTCTTATTATAGGTTATGAAGCGGCACTTTTCGTTCAGAAGGCAGCCGTGTCGAAAGTCGTGGCAGGGCGCGACAGCCCCGACACTGTCTATGTCGCCGACCCTGAGACCGTGCGGTCTATACTCGGAGATGACTCTTCCGGACATGTTGACGCTCCCGGAGGCGGCACTCATTCGCCCCGTGAGGTGATAGGCCGTAAAAGCGTCCCTCATTCCCGGGAGGCAAAGGCCATAGCATCGGCCCCGGCTGTACGCCGCAAGGTGGAGTCATTCCGCTTTGATCCGAATACGGTGAGCATAGAGGATCTGCAGCGCCTCGGCTTCAGTGAAAAGCAAGCACAGTCCATAGACAATTACCGTATCAAAGGCGGTCGTTTCCGCCGCCGTGAGGACTTCGCCAAATCCTATGTCGTAGCGGATTCTGTCTATGAGCGGCTTGCGCTCTACATAGACATTCCTAAAATAGACCTTAATTATGCCGACAGCGCCCTGCTGGTTACCCTTCCTGGAATTGGCGGCTACTTTGCATCGAAGATTATTTCTTACCGCGAGCGCCTGGGGGCTTATTCATATAAGGAGCAACTGCTTGACATCTATCATTTTGACAAAGATAAGCTGAATCAGATCGGAGACCTTGTCAAAGTCGGTCCGGGCAAAGCCTTTCCCCTGTGGAGTGCCTCCGAAGAAGAACTGAAGGCCCATCCCTACATTGGTTCCTACCGGACTGCACGGGGAATTATCCTCTACAGGGATAACCATCCGGCGGAAGAATGTACTGTGGAAGGGCTCGTCGCCGCCGGTGTACTTTCTGCCGAATCCGGTGACAAACTCTCCCGCTGCCGCCTTCAGCCCCCATCCGCACTGTAGATTCCTGTTGGAGTCACTGAAAAAATGCACAACGTTTGCACAACGTAAGGGCTATCCCACTTTGCGGATTACATCCTGCAGGCGCTGCAGGAACTTCCCGGCATGGGCGCCATCCATCTGGGTATGATGGAATAGGAAAGAAATGGGCAGATAGTAACGAAAACACTTCTTACGGTATCGGCCCCAAATAATGAAGGGGTTGTTGAAGATGCCGCTGTTCATACCCACTGCTCCATCAATCTCCGTATCAATAATGG